>CAMYVB010000001.1 GCA_947302175.1 uncultured Bacteroidales bacterium
ATCGCGGTTATGGCGGGATTAATGGTGACAATAATAAATTAGATGATCATATACTCATTTTAGTTGCCATACAAAAATTGAACTACACATGTTTACGCTTATCAATTTACCTTACGCGCCGGACGCTCTGGAGCCGGTGATTAGCGCGCAAACTCTGGGATTCCATCACGGCAAACATCTCCAGGGGTACGTGAATAACCTTAATGCACTGTTACCTGGGAGCCGGTTCGAAGGTTTGGACTTGGAGGAGATTGTGTGGCTCGCGGATCCTGATGGGGGCGAGGCTCCCAATTCTGCAGTCTTCAACAATGCGGGCCAGATACTGAACCACGATCTTTATTTTACACAGTTCGCGGCCTCTAAAGAGGGCAATGTCCCAACAGGTGCATTAGCCGAGCAGATTACCCGGCAGTGGGGCTCCTTCGAGGCTTTCCGGACTGAGTTCACATCCAAGGGCACTAGCCTTTTCGGCAGCGGCTGGGTTTGGCTGGCAGAAGTGCCTGGCGGGTCTCTCGTCATCCTTCAGGAGCCCGGAGCCGGCAATCCTGTCACCAAGGGCCTTAAACCCCTCCTTACCTTTGATGTATGGGAGCACGCGTATTATTTAGACTTTCAGAACCGTCGGCCGGACCACTTAAATGCGCTATGGAGTATCGTCAATTGGGATGTAATCGAACGGCGGTATAATCATTCCTTTTAATTATTTGTTGATATGGCAAAGGCATATGTGTTTCCGGGTCAGGGGGCCCAGTTCGTTGGAATGGGCAAGGACCTTTATGAGAGGGATTTGAGGGCGAGGGAGCTGTTTGAGCGGGCGAATGAGCCGCTGGAGGAGGATATACTGGTGTTATGACGCAGGATGAGAGGTGGATGGCTCGATGGCAGGAGGTCATGGACTTCATGGCGGAGAATCATCGGCGTCCTTCGAAATTCGTGGATGAGGAGCGGGGCATGCGGAATTGGTGGAAGCATCAGCAGAAGTTGTTGAATGCAGGGACGCTGAAGGAGGAGCGGGTGGAGATGTTTAGGAAGTTGGTGGAGGTGGGGGAGAAATATAGGAGGGTGAATCAGTATCAGTGAGTGAAGAGGGGAGTTTTTCGGCGGGAGGCGGTAAAGAATGAAGAAAGTACGATATTGTTGTGAAAAAATGATTTGATTTATGACTCAGAAACATAAAATACAGTTATTCGAAGACCAGAAGATTCGTACCGTTTGGGACGATGAACTGGAGGAATGGTACTTCTCTATTGTTGATGTGTGCGGTGTTTTGACGGAACAGAATACCTCACGCGGGGCCAGTACCTACTGGGCTGTGCTGAAAAGCAGGATGTTAGAAGAAGGAGCTGGTGAACTGCTTACAAAATGTAAGCAGTTGAAGATGCGGGCTGCTGACGGCAAGATGCGTTCTACAGATGCTGCTGATACCGCACAAATGTTCCGTATTATCCAGAGCATTCCCTCGAAAAAGGCAGAGCCCTTAAAGCAATGGATGGCTTTAGTGGCCAAAGAGCGATTGGACCAGATGTCAGACCCGGAGTTGTCAATCAATCAGGCTATACGTGACTGGCAGAGAAAGGGCTATTCAGAGAGTTGGATCAATAACCGTGTCAAGAGCATTGAGGTACGCAAGGGTCTGACCGACGAGTGGGAACGTGCTGGCGTCCAGCAAGGACAAGAATATGCATCGCTTACCGACATCATCACGCGCGAGTGGAGCGGCAAGACAACCCGTCAGTACAAACAGTTCAAGGGCTTGAAGAAAGAGAGCTTGCGCGACAACATGACGAATACCGAACTTATCTTGAACATGCTGGCTGAGAGTGCCGCTACCGACTTGTCGAAGGAGAAGAACCCCCAGGGCTATAGTCAGAGTGCGAAGATAGCGAAGAAAGGTGGTAGTGTGGCCAAGGCAGCACGCGATAAGTTGGAGTCTCAGCTCGGTCATTCGGTGATTTCGCCCACTAAGGCTGCGGACTACCTGCTTCCAGCTGGGGACGTGCAGGCGTTGCCGGAAGACGGGCAATGAGACAGGTCAAGTATCAGGCAATGTAGCGGGCAATGTGAAGCGATTAATTCTTGCTATAGGGAATGATACGCTTACTCGCGATGAGATAATGTTGCGTTTGGATTTGAAGGGAAGCGGTAATTTCAGGGCTTCCTATCTTTATCCTGCCATGGAGCAAGGGTATGTAGCAAAACTCTATCCAGAATCCGAAAAACGTCGTGACCAGGCGTATTATCTAACTCCTAAAGGGTTTGAACTGCTTCCAGGATTGAATAAAGAGAAGTGAAAATAAAAAGATATAGAATATGTTCACTTTAGATAAGTTTATCGCTGATTCGGTGACGTTTCGGCCGGTCAGTATGTTTGAGCCGGATATTAAGGCTAATGCGGAGACGCTGACTCGTGAGATAAAGGGGAAGAGGGTGTGTGTGATTGGTGGGGCCGGTTCCATTGGTTCCAGCTTTATCAAGGCGGTGCTGCGTTTCGAGCCGGCGTCGGTGGTGGTTGTTGACCTTAATGAGAACGGGCTCGCGGAGTGGTACGCTGCGTACTATGTACGCTAGTTGAGAGTTAAGAGTTCTTGGATGAGCCAAGCGGCAGAGCCGAGCGGAGAGACAGTTTAAGGGTTTTAAGAATTTAAGAAAAAATATGGACGAGATAAAGACTAAAGCGGATTTGCAGTTTAGTAGGTGAATAGAAGGTGATTTGAGGTAAAATTTGATTGGAAAAGACAAAAAGTTTGAAAATTATTCAGCCATGAAAATAAAAAGTTGTAATTTTGCGGCTGAATAATTTTAGAGAATATGAAGAATCTTATCATTGCAAGAGAGAAGGAACAGGCTGTATTTGAGCGGATTCTGAATGAACCGACAGCTCAGATGCTGGTGGTGTATGGTCGCAGAAGAACGGGAAAAACATTCCTGGTGAGGGAATATTTTGACGACCGTTTCGCGTTTAAGCACACTGCCGTGTCGCCCATGGAGCTGAAGGATCGAGACAATGAGGGAGAGCTGCTCTATCGTGTGCAGCTGAATGAGTTCGCGGCATCGTTGCGTAAATATGGCAGCAAGGACGAGAGCCCCATCAAGGATTGGTTTGAGGCTTTCCATCGGTTGGAGGCACTGCTGGAGAAGAAGCGTGGCAAGGGTAAGATGGTGGTGTTCATAGACGAACTGCCATGGCTGGACACCCCGAGGGTCAATTTCCTGTCGGCATTTGAACACTTCTGGAACGACTGGGGTTCGGGAAAGCACAACTTGCTGCTGATTGTGTGCGGAAGTGCTACGAGCTGGATGCTGGACAACCTGATCAACAACAAGGGCGGGCTATATGGCAGGACGAACTGCGAGATGCACCTGCATCCGTTTACGCTGGCAGAGACGGAGACGTATTTGCACAAGCGTGAAGTGACGCTGGACCGCTATGACGTGGTGCAGACATATATGCTGACGGGCGGGGTGGCTTATTATCTGTCGTATTTCCAGCCGGGGCTGTCGCTGGCGGAGAATATCGATGCGGTTTTCTTTGCGGAGAACGGATTCTTGCAGACGGAGTATGACCGGCTGTTCACATCGTTGTTTGCAGGCAATGAGGGCTACAGGCGGATTGTGGAGGTGCTTAGCGTTAACCGCTACGGGCTGACGCGCGATGCGCTGGCAGAGAAAGTGGGAATGAAGACAGGTGGGACGCTGAGCGACATGCTGAAGGCATTGGTGAAGAGCGACCTGGTGAGTGTGTACTGGAACTTCGGGGAGTCGAAGCGGACGCAATACTATAAGCTGACGGATATGTTCTGCCTGTTCTATCTGGGCTTTGTGCAGAAGAACCCATCGAGCAACAGGACGTATTGGTACGACAACCAGAACAGCCCGAAGCTCAATTCGTGGCGTGGAAGGGCGTTTGAGGATGTATGTTTTGTGCATCAGATGGAGGTGAAGAGGGCGCTGGGCGTCAGTGGTGTGCAGGCTGAGGTGTACCCGTGGCATGCGACGGCAGAAGGGAATGTGGCAGGGGCGCAGATAGACATGCTGATTGACAGGGCTGACAGGGTGTTGAACCTGTGCGAGATGAAGTTCTCGCAGGATGACTTTGTGATTTCGAAGAATTATGACGAGCGGCTGCGCAGGAAGATTGTAAGGCTTCAGCAGGAGACTGGTGGCAAGCGGAATGTGCAGGTGACGCTGGTGACAACATTCGGGCTGAAGAAGAATATGTACAGCAGTCGTGTGCAGCGGGTGGTGACACTGGAGGAGTTGTTTGGGTAATAACGATAACGTTACCCTTCTTGAGACCCTGTGTTAACCTTCGGTTTTCCTCCTCCTTGCAAGGCATAGCTCATGCGGAGTGGTATAAGAGAACATCAATGCGTAAGGTGGAGGCTGAAATGCGTTATTCGCTGATTGTGTCGCTGGTATGTGGCGAAAAACTTATAATGATGGGTTTATTGGTGTGTTGACGACTATGAACGATTTGGGTGAAAAGCATCCTGATGTGGTTTTTGTTTATCCGATACAAATAGCGTTGTTGGGGCCGTATGTTGGGAAAGAAGCCCAAGCAACGAGTGAATAGTTCTGAGGATGACGACGGAGATCCCATACAACTTCATGCCGGCGGAGCAGCATTTCGGTTCGCCTGGAGAGTTGCTTGATGCGGTCGGGCATTATCAGCAGACGCGTTCTTTTGCGGATGGTGATGAGCGTTTCAATGCGCCGGAGAATAAATTTGAGAAGTTGTCAAAAGGGGATGGCGGGTTCGTCTTGATGCCGATAGCAAGGGACTATGCTTTCCTGTATCGTGGGCAGGGCGTTTTTTACAATCCGTGCGTACCCACTCTATTCCGCACAAAGCGGGATCCGGACTCGTTGTTCTTGGAGCGTATGCGCGTTGTGGAGTTTGAACTGATGCTCAAACAGTACCCGTCGGTTCAATACTTCGAGCAGGAACGTTTTGAGGTGGATTATGTGGGGCTGGCGCAGCATTATGGGCTGAATACGGACGTGCTGGATTTGACTAGCGACATCCGTGCGGCGTTGTTCTTCGCCATGTGTGATTATGAGCGGGTGGCGGATTGCTATCATCCCAAGTTTGAGGATAAGGAGTATGTGGGCTATGTGTATGCTTATCCTGTCATCGGCGAGATTATGAACTGCCGGGGAATTATGGATGGCAATTTCCTTATGCATGATCTCCGGGTAATCGGCCTGCAGCCGTTCTCGCGCCCGGGCTCGCAACGAGGGTTCTCATTGCATGTGGATGAGACGAAACCGTTCAAGGCATATCTATATTCCTTCTCATATACCAAACAAGATTCTGAGGTGTATTATGAAGAGATGATTAATAAGCGCCGCATATGGGATAAGGACTTTATAGTAGAGAAGACCAAGCTCATACGAGATACAGACGTTTTGTCCATTGATGCTCTTGTTCTGGCAACTAAGCGATTTGGAGGGAAGAGTTCTGTGGCTCAAATGCAAAGGCGGATGAATGCGCTGGGAGTTCATTTCTCAAGTATGGTTCCGTGGGCGCTTTCTAATGATGAGAGGTCGGAGCTTGCTAAACAGTTTGGAGCAGGGCAGAAGAATGCGATTAATGCTCAGATAGAACAGAGACCGTCTCAGGCGGGTGGAGCTATGAGTCCAGTCACTTCGTTGTCTTTTGTTGGGCAGCAGCTTATGCTCCAAACCATACAGGGCGGAGATCCATGCATAGATGGGTATGATTCAGGCATCCGCTTCAAGTTGGAGGACAATCCTCCTATGATTGGCTGGGGCTTTGATATGAACCGGCCGCAAACTATTCCCGATCGGGAAGGAAAAGTTACGGCATTTGATGGCGTTCTTAAGGCGCCGGAGGTGTGTTCAGCAGATGCCGTGAACAGAAGAGAGTCACTTCGGAAGAAGGTGAAAAAAGCCACCAGGCCCTTTAAGCCGCTACCTTGGTTTGTTACGAATGACGGAGAGATGCTGACCGAAGCAGAAACGTTCTTCAGAAAACATGAGGAGTTTGCTGAAGCTGTCAGGTCAGGTAATATAGAGCAGGCAGAGGATTTGGATGCGGATTTGATGGCGATGGCAGGAGCTGACGGGCATATAGATTTGAAAAAGGCCCGGATGGTGAATCCTCGCATATTAGTTTGGTATATGTCCAACCGCGCCATCTTAAAGTTACAGCAAAGGCGTGTTGAGGAGGCGGCGTTTTGTATGAATGATTCTGCGCGAATCATGCATAAAAGCGGGTTGGATCAGGATATCTACTTTATGCTGGATAGCCTGGCACAAAGCCGAGGGCAGCACGACATCTTTTCGAGCCCGTTTGAATTGGCCTGCGATTATCTAATGATGGCTGTGATAGGGCAGTACTCCTTTTTGTCTATTTCACTGTCATTCCTTTGGAAGGCCAAGACCATCTTTACAAAGCTGGGACATGCAGATGTCGCCCGTTTCATTCATGGACTGATAGGGATGCAGTGCTCACTCTTGGCTGAAGTGTTTAAAGCAGGAGACCCGGAGGGCGCAGCCTTGTTCGGGGAGTATGCAGAATCTTTGAAAGGTATTGAATTGCTTGTCCCAGATCCGGAAGCTCCAAGGAAGCTGGAGTGGCCCAAGAATCCTTTCGGAGGGCACAAAGGCTTTACTCTAGAACAGAGAAAGGAAATATACGGCCCTATGAATCCCCGTCTGGAGACGCTGGAAGATGAAAAGTTACTTTCAGGTCACTGGCCTACGTTCGATTATGAGGGATCGATGATGGCAAGGTTCGAACGGGAGACAGCTTCGTCTAAAGAGAATCTACCTAATATCCTGGAGGTGCTGGACATCCTTTGTTATGAGGAAGAGAAGTATGCCCTGCGTTGCATGAATAACCGGTTGACCAGTGTTTTACTTGGAGATCCTCATGATACTGATGGCGACCTGAACCGGGTAGTGGGAGGGGATGGCCGATATTTGTTTCTCCCCAAAGGTCTCATTAATGGTTTGTATTATCGTGGACAAACCAAATATGTAAATAAATGCAAGCCCTCTCTATATAGGGACAATAAGTCTGATAAAGAACTATTTATCGAGAGACTCAAACTTTGTGAGTTTTCCATCCTGCTGCAGAAGCATCCGTCCTCAAAACTGTTTGTTGAAGGATATGGAGATACGCTGAATGATGGCCACATGGAGAGCCACGAGATGTTCATTGATGAGGAAGCCCTGGCGCAGCACTATGGCATCTTAACTGAGTACTTGGATCTGACATCTGACAAATGGGTCGCGTCTTTCTTCGCCTGTACGGACTACCATCACACGCCCTCAGGTGAACGTGATGGTTATGTCAGGCACACTAGTGATGACAATGGCGTAATCTACATATATCAAGACCTTGAGGGGAAAAAGTATTCCGGAGAGTTGCACCCTGTCGGTCTGCAACCTTTCTCCCGCCCTGTCCACCAGGCGGGCTATGTCCTGAAAATGGAGCAAGACCAGAACTTCAACGATAAGGCTCACGCTATCCATTTCCGATTCGACAGCGCTTGCTCCAGTATCATCTACTGGCTCTTTGACCGGTCCATGAAAATCCAGCCGGAAGAGGTTGTTGAGCTGAAAGCCAAAAGAATCGCAGAAGAAGCCACCACTTTTTCTCGTGCCGCCTACGAACTGGCCCATCGGCGATATTTCAGTGAATTGTCAGACGAGGCATTTTGGCACATGATTGACGATTATGCCCTCAAGGTTCAGGATGCGCCTTTGGTAGACTTTACTCCGGAGGAACTTGAGAGGGCAAGACAAAACGATTTCGCCATCCAGAACGCCAGTCTTATGCGGCGTGTTATTAGCCGTCAAATTATGACATTTTAGTTGCCAGGAGAATAGTGAACGACACAGTCATTAATAATTAAGCATTATGATGTGCACGTCGGTAGATTCGGAGTATCCTTCGGGGCGCAGAGAATAAAACGATTAAAGTAATAATTAATTATTGGTATGGAAAGGATTGAGATTAATGGTAAGACGGTGCTGGTGACGGGGCACGCGGGATTTATTGGTAGCAACCTTGTGCGCAGGCTGTTTAAGGAGATGACGTGTGGGACGGTCGTAGGCATTGACAACCTCAATGATTATTACGATCCGCGGCTCAAGGTCTACCGCCTTGATGAGCTGGAGAGGCTGAAGCCTGCGGGCGTGAATTATAAGTCCGTTGAGGGCAGCATTGCCGATAAGGTGCTGATTGATAGCCTGTTTGCTGAGTATAAGTTTGATGTTGTCGTCAATCTTGCGGCGCAGGCGGGGGTGCGGTACTCGATTGAGAATCCTGATGTTTATATTGAGAGCAACATTATTGGTTTTTATAATATTTTGGAGGCTTGCAGGCGCAATCCTGTTGAGCATTTGGTTTATGCCTCGTCGTCCAGCGTTTATGGCGGCAACAAGAAGGTGCCGTTCAGCACTGACGACAGGGTTGATAATCCTGTTTCGCTCTATGCCGCCACGAAGAAGAGCAATGAGCTTATGGCGCATTGCTACAGCAAGCTTTATGACATTCCCTCGACGGGCCTGCGGTTCTTCACCGTTTACGGTCCGGCCGGCCGCCCTGATATGGCGTATTTCGGGTTTACGAATAAGCTGCTGAAGGGCGAGACTATCCAGATTTACAATTATGGTAATTGCAGGCGCGATTTTACCTACGTTGATGATATCGTTGAGGGGATTGTGCGCGTGATGCAGGGCGCTCCTGAGCGCAAGGTGGGGGAGGATGGACTGCCCGTGCCGCCGTATGCCGTTTATAACATTGGCGGCGGTCAGCCTGAGAACCTTCTGGACTTTGTGAAGATCCTGCAAGAGGAACTGGTAAGGGCTGGGGTACTACCGAAAGACTACGACTTTGAGGCGCATAAGCAGCTGGTTCCCATGCAGCCGGGCGATGTGCCCACGACGTATGCCGATTCCGCGGCGCTGCAGCGCGATTACGGCTTTACGCCGAAGATTACTTTGCGTGAAGGCCTTCGCAAGTTCGCGCAGTGGTATAAGGAGTATTACAAATGATTAGGAATTGTTTGGAAATTAATTGTTATATTGGGGTGCAAATAATTAAATCACTGTGATATGGAGCTTAAAGGCACTAAAACTGAAAAGAACCTGATGGAGGCCTTCGCAGGCGAATCCCAGGCCCGCAACAAGTACACTTATTATGCTTCCAAGGCCAAGAAGGACGGCTTTGTGCAGATTGCCGCTCTTTTCGAGGAGACGGCCGCCAATGAGAAGGAGCACGCCAAGATTTGGTTCAAGTACCTGCACGGCGGCGCAGTTCCCAGCACCGTTGAGAACCTGACGGATGCGGCGGCGGGGGAGCACGCTGAGTGGACGGATATGTATGAGCGCATGGCGCGCGAGGCCCGCGAGGAGGGCTTTGACGAGATTGCGGACAAGTTCGAGATGGTTGGCGCAATTGAGAAGCACCACGAGGAGCGCTACCGCAAGTTGCTCTCCAACATCAACGACAAGAAGGTTTTCTCCAAGGACGGCGATGCCATTTGGCAGTGCAGCAATTGCGGCCATATCGTCGTCGGCCCCTCCGCGCCCGAGGTCTGCCCTGTTTGCGACCACCCGCAGAGCTATTTCCAGGTCTTGGCGGAGAATTACTAGTTTTGCGATGAGGCTTGCGCGCGTTCGCGGGAGCATGCTTTTGTGCTGCTTCCCGCCGTTCGCGGGCGCGTGGCTATACTGATTTGGCGAAGGACGGTGCAGAGAT
Source organism: uncultured Bacteroidales bacterium (assembly GCA_947302175.1). Classification (GTDB taxonomy): domain Bacteria; phylum Bacteroidota; class Bacteroidia; order Bacteroidales; family UBA932; genus Cryptobacteroides. The sequence continues at coordinate 9,737 of CAMYVB010000001.1, forward strand.
GCATCGGCCTTTTTTGTTTTTCCAGGCGTAACTGTCTGTAGCTCGGTGTGGCAAAAATGATGATATATGAAAAATAATTTGTATTTTTTTGGTCTCTTTGACGGGTGTTGCAGTGTCCAGTTCGATGATGTCGGTGGATACTGCCTTGAGACGAGTCAGCTCCTGGGGACCAATTGCCTGCCCGCTATCCATAAAGACATTCTTCTGCACGTCGGGAGCCTTGTCATCGTCTTTGATCCCGGCAGCCTTCTTTGCAGCTGCCACCTGCGCCTCGACCTTGGCCTTGACTTCGTCAAAAGAAGCGGGACGAAAAACATTGTTATCTACGCCCACATCGTACTGCAGCGGGAATAGCATATTGAGACGTGGGTGATCCAAGCCGGTGTGTGAGGCAGTGCCGCTGTGGACGTGACCGAAGAGTTGCCAGACGTCTCGATAAGAGCCGCCATAGCAGAGGAAGGGATTGTGGTTCAGGACGATAGCCTGTCCGCCCACGCGGATGGTCATCTGCTGGGTGACGAGTTCGAAGTGACTCATGAAGCCCTGCCGGATGCACTTCATGTCGTGGTTGCCCAGAATGAGGTATTTGCGGCCGGGGAGGGCGCAGAGAATATCGTTCCAGAGCCGGGAGCTGCCGTGAGCGAAGTCCCCCAGGTGGGATACGATGCCGTCCTCCGGCACCGTTTCCCGCCAGCGGCGGATAAGCTCTGCGTTCATCTCTTCGGCATTCCGAAACGGACGGTTGCAGAAGCGGATGATGTTCTCGTGCCCAAAGTGGGTGTCGGACGTGAACCATACTTGGTCCGGGGCAAAGGTGGGGACCTGGGAGGACATACTCTTATCTTTTCTGCAAAGTTCGGGAGCTTGTTGGAGTCAGTCAAATCTTTGCAAACCTTGCAAAGAATTGTAGGATGCCAAATTCGGCCGTAGCTTTGCAGAAAAAGGAGGACGTATGAAAACGAAAAAGTTGACGGTGCCGCTGATGGAAAAGGGAGAGCACGGAAATCGGAATCTGAATGGGACTTGCATGACTGGAAGGTCCAGGGAGTTGCTGCTGGAGATCAAGTCACTGCTGGATGTTTTTGCGCCCATCGGTGACGACCATCGGCACGGGCTGTGGATAGAGGTGCCTCGCGGGAAGCCGGAGGATTGGTGCTCGTTTCGCGATGCCAAGTGTTATTATAATGAAAATATCAAGACGCGGGAAGACTATCTGAAAGAATGGGAGGTGTGGAATCCGCAGGAATCTCAGTGGTATCATTTGTCAACTTCCCGGTACAAGGGAAAGACTTACCTGCATATCGTGCAGAATGACCATTGGTGGTGCTTGCTGCATGACGACGAGGAGAAATCGGCCCATACTGAGGATTGGTCTTGGTACCTGGAGCCTCTTGCCGACTTCCTCCGGAAGAAGGTACCGGCCATTGCGAAGGATGTAGAGGCTTATAACCGGTACGTGGATGAACATCTGCCCAAGCGGCAGCGGACGGGCAGGATTTCGCGTAAGGATTTGAATCGAATCGTCCCCTGGCAACGCCGAAGGCCTCGGAACATCCGGAAGGTTATCAAGATGCTGAAGGAATGTATTGCTAACGAGGAAATCTACAAGCGGCTGAAAGCAGGGGAGAAGGTGGAACAGCTGCCGCCTTTCTACCGGGAGCCGCTTCCCCATATGGGCATACGGATATATGCTAAATATTTCCGTGCTGCCTATTGCGCGTATGAGGAGCATTTCCGCCATCTGTGCAGAAGAAGCCGGCGGGAACGGGAGGAGTATGCGGAATGGCAGGAGGAGACGGCAGGCCTTACGGACATTGATTTCTACCGGCGTTTCCAGCTTGGCCGACACGGGGAAATAACGGACGAGACGGACTTTGATAGTGAGCAGGCCTTCAAGGATATGGCCTTTGACCACTACGGGGAGCTGGGCCTGTCGCGCAATGACGTGCATGCGACTGACTACTATACGCCCAGTGGCTGGCTGATCACGTTTGGTGTGAGCTATTCTGCTTGGGTTGATGCGGGCTGTGAGATCGCACTTGCGCTGTATGAAGCCGGAGCTCCGCTGCTAGTGCATGACGCCCAGAAAATGCTGGATATCCTTGAGGGGAAGGACTATGTAAAGCTTACGCCACATACGTTCCACGATTATTTGAATCACCACGACGAAGGAAGCGTCTTCGACCTGCCCTACGAATGCTATTTGGACAGGGATGGTGAGCTGACGCGGGCACAGTATGACGAGATTGTCTCGCTGGCCGAATGGGACGAGGAGGATCAATTGGCACTGGATACTACGGTACCGTTGGAAGATGCCGTTTATGATTTGATCCGGGAGGAGATCACAGAGCCTTTGACTTTATGCGGAATCCTTGAGAGGCTTGAAGATAAGTATGATATGGTGTTGGGGATCTCCGACTATTCTGATCATCAACACTGCTACATCGTTGAACACTCGCCGGATAAGATACGGATTGAGGAGAATAAGAGGGAGTTCGATACTGTCAATGAGGCAATGTATTACCTGCTGGGACGGTATGTTGAGGAAAAGAAAAAGGCGAATGCAGGCCAAGGGAAAGATGAAAGTAAAAATAGATAATATTTGATAGTGTAAGAAATATTCTTACATTTGTGGAGGACAAAGTATGATGAATATGGCTAGAACAGTAACGGTCTCTTTGGGGCCTCACTACGAAGAGTACATCCAGGCTGGTATAGAGTCCGGCCGGTATAACAATGTCAGTGAGATGATTCGTGCCGCCCTTCGTCATTTGGAGGAAGACGAGGCAAGGTTGGCGGCGTTTTGTGCCGCCATTGATGAGGGGGATGCCAGCCCGGATGTGGTGGATTTCGATGAGGAGGCGTTTATCGCCGGGCTGAAAGAGGGCTGGGGGGCAAAGAATGGCTGAATATGTGTTGTCAGAGCGAGCCAGGAAGGATATTCTGGATATCGCTGATTATACAGAAGAGAAGTGGTCTGAGGAGCAGGCGGAGAAGTATGTGCGTATGATCTTCTCTGAGTGTCGGGAGCTTGCGAATAAACCCTTGGTAGGTCGTTCATACGATGAGTGCAGACCCGGTCTCCGCGGGTATCCCTGCGGCAAGCATGTGATATTCTACCGCGTGCTGTCCCTTACCAAGGTTCGTATTATCCGTGTCTTACATGAGCAAATGGATTTTCCCAGGCATCTGTAATTATGGAAGTTACAAATTTGTTGGATATTCACAGCCGCGAGGAGCTGTATTCGTGGTACTTGGAGCATCACGCGACGGTGCCGGATTTTTGGCTGCGGGTGAACCGGGCTGCGGCGGACTGCCCCGGCGTCATTCGCTATGTGGACGCTGTGGAGGTGGCGCTCTGTTTCGGCTGGATCGACAGCACGATGAAGCGCATCGATGACGGTAAGCCGGTGCAGCATTTTACGCCGCGGCGGCGGGGGAGCAACTGGTGCGAGCAGAACCTCGCGCGCTGCAGGCGGCTGGTGCTCACGGGCGAAATGACGCCCGCGGGGCTCGCGGCAGCGCCTTCGCTCGACCCTTCGCTCTTCGTCTTTGAGAACTGGGTGCTGGAGGCCCTGAAGGCCGACGGGCCGGCGTGGGAGTTTTTCCAGTCCTGCCCTGAGAACTACCGCCGCATCAAGGTGGACCGCATTCAGCACTACCAGCATACCGGGCGCCCGGACTACGCGCTTCGCACGCTGACCCGGTTCGTTCGCGACTGCCACGCCGGCAAGCTGCAGCGCGGCTGGAGCGACTTCGGCCGGTTGGAAGGGTAGTGACGTGCTTCGTGTCCGGCCTGCGCTGAACCGACTTCGGCAGACTGGAAGGGTAGATGAACGGCTTTTGATAGATGAATGGGCCGGTGCCGGTAGGCATCGGCCTTTTTTATTTTTCCACTTTGCAAACCTTGCAAAGATTTGCAAGTCTGCAAGTATTTGATAATAGAATTATTCTTTTGATTTCCAAATAATTGCAAACCTTGCAAAGATTTGGCGAGGGCTAAAAACGGCGGTACCTTTGCGTCATATATTGCGGGGTGACGCAGTGGTTAGCGTGGGAATTTCATAAGCTCCTAGTTGCGGGTTTGAGTCCCGCCCCCGCAACCAAACAACAGATTGATTAATTAATAAAGATTGGATATGAATTCTATTATGTCATTATTAGTCGGGCCTTTAGGAGAAGCCTTTTCCGTGATTGATGAGTATCGATTCCTCCCAAATCCTGAGTGCTTTACTGAATTCACGGAGGAAATGTATGAAGCGTATTTTAATAAAATGGGAATGCCGGCGGAACGAATGTATCAAATGAATCCCGGTGCGCATTACAAGGGAACTGAAATACTTATTGTGTCTAAAACAGAAATGGGTGAGATGCTCAAAGCAAGGCGGTTTATTGATGATGTTATCAAGGAAGAAACCTCGCTGGAAGGGGCTTCCGATGAAGAACGTCTCGATTATTTTAAGTCAATATACTCATTTTTATTTCCTGACCAGAAAAACGAAAACAAATGAAACAAATATTGCCCCAAGCATTAGTTGAAAGGAAAGTATATGTCGTTCAGCTACTTAAGGACCAGGTCCTTCCTACAAAAAGGAATTTTCTGCCCCTGACATATGACATGAAGGAATCTTTATTTGGCAGTATCGTCGGGACTAAGCCGAGTTTTGTGTATTTACCAATCGACACCTCGCATATGACGGTGATGGCCATCCTTGAAGAGGAAGAAAGAATTATTAGTGAAAGAAAGGAGCGCAGCATCAAAGTGGTTACTCAACAGGATCAAGATGAGATGCTTTCCGCATCGCTTTCGCTATCCAGCCTAGTATCTGATAAGAAGTTGGCGACAGATAAGGAAAAGATAGAAGCTATACTCGCAGAATACCCGAAACTCCTTGACTGGATTCAAGAATAATAAAACCGGATTGTCCATGTTTTACACGAGAAAGCAGAAAATTTAGTCGTATGAGCAAAAGTCAACAATGGATTAATGAAGAAGGAACATTTTATCCTGTAAGCGGAGACACGCGTTTGCTACAGTGCCCCGGGGATGGTGTATTTGTGGTTGCAGAATCGTCCAACCAGATGATGACAAGGATTGGATTGCGCAGGATTGCAGACCGGTTCGAGTTCGATTTTAAGATTTATGAACTAGGGACAGAACCGATGATCCGCCTCATCAAAGAGACCTGGGAGTCGGCACCATTCATTGAGGGAGGTAAGAACCTGGGTGTAATATTCAATGGTATCAAGGGAACGGGGAAGACGTTGTCGGCCAAACTCCTTTGTAACGCCATAGGTCTTCCGGTGGTCATCGTTCAAAACAATATAAAGGGGTTGTTGCCGTTTCTTCAGTCGCTCAATTTCGAGTGTGTGGTGTTTATCGATGAGGCAGAAAAAACATTCAAGAAAGGGGAGGATGACGATATCCTGCTCAGGCTGATTGATGGCGTGTACAACGCCAAGCGACGGTTGTATATTCTTACAACCAATCGATTAACACTGAATGAGAATCTTTTGGGCCGGCCGGGTCGCATTCGCTACCGATTCGAGTTTTCGAATCTGCTGCCGCAGGCGATTGAAGCTTATCTGGATGACAACCTGCTGCCAGAATATGCCAGCCAGCGGGAAAAAATACTTGAGCAGATAGATATGCTGGAGATATCGACCATCGACATCCTAAAGGCGCTGGTAGACGAGGTGAACATCCACGGCCAGTTCCCTGAGGGCCCTTGTCTCAATATCCCTACGGCTAAGTTTATATACGACATATTGGAGTTCTACTATGTCGAGAGCTATGATGCCAAGGCGGAGGTGTTGGAATTCATAAAGTCGAAGATGAAGGAGGGCGAATATGTGTCTATAAATGAATGGCTGGGTAAATGGCGGTCTGCTGATGGGGAAAAGGATGCAGAAGACATCTTGAGTAAGGAGTTTGGGTATGCAACAACGATTAAGATGACTTCATCAACCTCGGTGCTCTGGAGAGACACGTCTACATCTCAAGGAACGATTGTCCGAGAACCGGATTCCGAAGGCTTCTTTGTCCTCCATCCATATTATGGGGATTCAGACCGACTGTGTATTCTGCTTAAGCGCAGGGAATCACCCTCGCTGTATAGGGGGATGCTGGTATAATGGAAATGAATCGAATCTATTTCACGGCCGACCTTCACTTCGGCCACCCCAATATATTGAAGCATTCACCCAAGCGGCCCTTTTCGGACACGGTGGATGTCGTGGCGCACGATGAGTGGCTACTGGACATTTGGCAAAGAACAGTAGACAAGTGTACCAGATTAAGGAAATGACGTTCAAGCCGACTGTCGCATCTTTCTTGAAAGAAGAATTCAGAGTGGTGATGAGTCATTATCCAATGCTGACATGGAATCACAAACCGCAATCCACGTAAGATTCGTGACGGGTATGTTGTTGGCGCTGCGCAATAAGTGTGTCAATTGCTTTTTATCATGAGGGCGCGGGTGCGGTACAGGCCGTCGGAATGGCGCTTGATGTAGTAGCCGGATGCTTGACGGGCGCCCAAGGCGGCGACGAATTTGCGCTTGATACGCGAGATGTTGGAGTAAAAGACTGTCTTTGACTCGGAGCAGAGACTCTCCAGGGCGTCATTACGGCGCTCACTTTCGTCAAAGATGGACTCGTGCGCATATAGTTTAGACAGTTCTTCCCGGTACATCGGGATATCTTTGGAAGCAACGCCTTCAGGGTGGGCGAGAAAGAAGCGGAAGATCGTGCTCTCAGTCGGGTTTAGCTGTATTGCTTTGCCATTCTCCACAACAATGAATCTACCCCGGAGTTTCCCTTGTGTGACTTGCCGGATATGTTTGCTTGTGCCCATATAGCGTCGTTTTTCTGCAAAGGTCAGCAGCATGCCGAGCGAAAAAAAGCGATTACAAGCTTGTAATTGTTTGCAGATGCTGATTATTTTTCTAAAGCTCTTGCACAAATTGACAGGATGCCGTATCTTGGTGTGAGTGATGGAAACGACGGTCGGCATACAGGCGCGTTTGGCGTGGAAACTGTTTTTTGAGGGCTCCGGGCAGGGTGTCCTAAGGGAACCTGATGTGGATTATGCCGGTGTCCTGGAGGGGATGGAGGCGGCAGACCTGCTCGCGTTGATGGGATTGATTCAGGAGCGGTTGCGGGAGTTGAACGCTGATCGGGAGACTGGCATCCCGCAAGCAAGCCCGTCCCCGTCCCGCCTTTTTATTGATAAGAACTATAGCATCAGGCGGGATTCTGAGGATGGTGCCGAGCTTTCGTTGCGTCCTTTGGTGAAGGCGCTTTTTATCCTGTTCTTGAAGCATCCTGAGGGTATTCGCCTGAAAAACAGGGCGCAGTTTGAGCCTGAGCTGTCTGATATTTATGCGGCCATTCTCCCCGATGCCGATCCCGAGTGCCGCGACAAACGCATACGGCGGATGATGGATCTTGCGGATAACTCCTTCAGCGAGAAGGCATCCGTCCTCAATGCACGGCTTGATGACTTGTTTGGAGTTAGCGCCGTCAATTACAAGATTCAGGGCAACAACGGCCACCCCCGCCGCATCCCTCTGGATCCGCTGATGGTCGTGTGGCTGTGACGCCGGGCATTAGAGGGCGGGAAATGGGTAGGGGCGCCGCGGAAGGTGATTATTGGCGACGGGGCTGTTTGGAATGACGCAGAAAATGCTAAATTTGCAGGGATATGGCTAACAAAGAATTACAGGTTTCCCGGCGGGGAATGGAGATGCACGAGTCGCCGATACGCAAGCTTGCGCCTCTCGCGTTTGCCGCTGAGGGCAGGGGAGTGAAGATTTACAGGCTGAACATCGGCCAGCCCGACCTCCCTTCGCCGCAGAAGGCGCTCGACGCCCTTAAGCTCATTGACCGCAAAACGCTGGAATACAGCCCTTCGCAGGGCTACCTCTCCCTTCGCAAGACCCTGACGCTCTACTATGAGCGCTTCGGGATCAAGCTCGACCCCGACGAGATAATCATCACCGCCGGCGGCAGCGAGGCCCTGCTTTTCGCCTTCCTGAGCTGCCTTGACCCGGGCGACGAAATCATCGTCACCGAGCCTGTGTACGCAAACTACATGACCTTCGCGAAAATCGCGGGCGCCGTGGTAAGGACGGTGCCGACGAAGATCGAGGACGGCTTCTGCCTCCCCGACGTCGAAAAGTTCGAGGAGCTCATTAGCGAGCGGACCAAGGCCATACTGATCTGCAACCCCAACAACCCCACCGGCTACCTCTATTCCGCCGAGGAGATGATCCGCATCCGCGATCTGGTCAAAAAGTACAAGCTCTACCTCTTCTCGGACGAAGTGTACCGCGAGTTCGTCTACACCGGCTCGCCCTACCTCTCCGCCATGCTCCTGGATGGCATAGAGCAGAACGTGGTGCTGATCGACTCCGTGTCCAAGCGCTATTCCGAATGCGGCATAAGGGTCGGCATGCTGATCACCCGCAACGCGCAGCTGCGCAAGACCGTCATGAAATTCTGCCAGGCGCGCCTCTCTCCGCCGCTTCTCGGCCAGCTGGTCGCCGAGGCCTCAATCGAAGGCACGGAGGAGTACTCCCGCGAGATGTACGAGGAGTACATCGAGCGCCGTAACTGCCTGATTGACGGGGTGAACCGCATCCCCGGCTGCTACACCCCCATGCCCATGGGCGCATTCTACACCGTCGCGCAGCTCCCCGTGGACGATACTGAAAAGTTCTGCGCCTGGTGCCTCAATGAGTTCAGCTGGAAGGACGAAAAGACCCCCGAGGGCGTCACTGGCGAGACCGTCATGATGGCTCCCGCCGCCGGGTTCTACTCGACCCCCGGGATGGGTACGAACCAGGTGCGCCTTGCGTATGTCCTGAAGAAGGACGACATACGCCGCGCCCTATTCATCCTCGAAAAGGCCCTCGAGGCCTACAACGCCCGCACAAAAGCGTAACACCTGCGAATAAATGGAAGTAATTCAAAGTTTTACTATAGACCACACCCGCCTCAAGCCGGGCATCTACGTTTCCCGCGAGGACAAAGGCTTCACCACCTTCGACCTGCGCATAACCGAGCCCAATAAGGAGCCTGCCCTCGCCCCCGCCGCCATGCACAGCCTGGAGCACCTGATGGCCACGTGGTTCCGCAATTCGCGCGCGAAGGACGACGTGGTATACGTCGGCCCCATGGGCTGCCTCACCGGCATGTACATTATCATGCTCGGCAACTACGGCGTAGAGGACATGCGGCAGCTCACCATCGAGTGCCTCGAGTGGATACTGACCCGGACCGAAGTTCCCGCCACCTGCCCCGAGGCCTGCGGCAACTACCTTTTGCACGACCTCCCCATGTGCAAGTGGGAGGCTGCGCGCTACCTCGAGCGCCTGAGGCACGATTTCCACTGCGAGTACACCAAACTGCAGGTCACGCTCGCGGACGGCAAAGTGTTCGCCGACGCCTGATTGGCGGCGGAGGCGGCGATGGTGGCAGCGTCAGCGCCGCGAGAGACAAATTGTAAATAGCAATAATTGATATATGGCAAAAAAAGTTTTCGTTTCCGGTTGTTATGACCTGCTGCACAGCGGCCACGTGGAGTTCTTCCGCCAGGCCTCGCAGTACGGCGAACTCTATGTGGGCATAGGCAGTGACGAGACAATCATGGGCCTCAAGCACCACAAGACCGTTTACAGCGAGCAGGAGCGTCTTTTCATGGTGAAGAGCATACGCTACGTGACCGACGCCTACATCAACGCCGGCAGTGGCATCCTGGACTTCCTTCCCACCCTCGATATAGTGCGCCCCGACATCCTTGTTGTCAATTCAGACGGCAGCAATGATTCCAAGCGCAAGGTCTGCGAGGAGCGCGGCATCGAGTATGTCGTGCTCGAGAGGGTGCCGCATGAGCTCAAGGGCTCAGGCGCCCTTCCCGCCCGCAGCAGCACCGACCTCAAGAAAACGGAAAGTCTCCTCCCCACCCGCCTCGACCTTGCCGGCACATGGATTGACCAGCCTTTCGTGTCCTCCTTCGCGCCCGGCTGGGCCATAACCATTTCGCTGGAGCCCACGTTCGAGATTCGCGACCGCTGCGGCCTGTCCACGAGCACCCGCAAGCAGATAAGGAAAATATGGCCTTACCAGCTTCCCAACATGGACCCCGAGATGCTCGCGAGGCTCGTGTTCTGCTTTGAGAATGAGCCTGAAAAGGACGGCGGCCACATTTCGGGCGCCCAGGACGCCATAGGCATTTGCATGCCCGGCCTCGTGCGCCATTATTACAATGCCCGCTTCTGGCCCGAGAAGATTGAGACCTGCACCGACGAGAATGTGCTCCGTTTCCTCGAGGAGCATCTGGTGATGGTGCCGCTCGAGCCCCGCATGCCGGGTTGCAACGTTGTCTTCGGGAAGGATGTTACTGAGCCCAAGGTCAAGGCGCTCGTTTCGGCAGCAGACCGATGCTGGACTGCGATTCTTTCCTGCAATTTGAAAGCTTTCGCGGACGCCTACCGCGACTCGTTCGAGGCCCAGGTCGCAATGTTCCCCGCCATGGTCAATCCCGTGATTGACGGCGAGGACGCTCCCCGTCCCGAGAATTCCATCCAGCCCCATATCGACCGCTGGTCGGCCGAGGGCGGCGTTCTGGCGTGGAAGATGCCCGGCGCGGGCGGCGGCGGCCACCTGGCGCTCGTGGTCTGTGACGCCGGCGCCTTCGCCGCCGCCCACCCCGAAGCCATCCGCCTCACCATCCGCCGCCCCGGCATGTAACGCCCCGTTCCGGCTGCCTCGGCGCCGTGGGGGTGAACATAGCCTCTTCAAAAAGATAAGACTAGGTGCAAAATAGGCCATTTTTGCACTTAGTCTTAAATATTTAGCGAGGCTATGAACGCCCAAATAATTTGGCGAAGAGTTATTGTTTCCTTTGAAGATTCTGACTACATTTGCAAAGGAGGCTCGTGGCGGAAGAAGAAAGCTCGAGGCGAACGAAATGATTAAAAACTATTTTGTTTCAACAGGCCATCTAGAGGATGGTCTATGGTTCCGGGAAAGGGAAGATTTTGTGGTCGGAATGAACCATGTAGCGGTGCAGGTTGCGGAAGGGAATGTCGTGGTGCTCGCTTTTATCCTTATGTCAAACCATGTTCACTTCGCGCTCAAAGGAGAGCACGAGGATGTGTTGGATTTTATTTCCGGTCTGAAGCAGCGCTATTCAATGTACTATAGCAGGAAGTACGGAGCGACAGGCTTTCTGAGGAAGAACGACTTGGATATCAAGGAGTTTCAATGGTGCGACGAAGCTCCGGAAAGGACAATCGCGTATGTCCAGATGAACTGTGTTGCCGCGAATATATGCGCAAATCCCACTCAGTACCCATGGGGTTCCGGTTCTTGTTTTTTCAACGAGAGCACTACTTCGGGACGCAAGGTGTCCTCCCTGTCTGCACGAAAGATTAAGCACATCATTCATAGCGGAGTCAAAGGTATCCCGGGCCATTGGATCATAGGCGAAGAAGATTATATCCTGCCTCAGAATTATGTGGACGTAGAAACAGTAGAGCATCTTTTTCGCAAACCCAGTCGCATGAATTATTTCCTAAACACCTCTTCCAAAGCACGCAAAAGACTGGAAATAAGCGAAAAACAATTGCCATCCTTCAAGGACCAGGTCATCCTCTCCGCTCTTCCAGACCTTTGTATGACACTCTTTCAGAAAAGATTTTTTGCAGAGCTTTCGGAAGAAGAAAAGACAGAATGCGCCAGACAGATACGCTACCGCTTCAGCGCATCCCCCAACCAAATCGCCCGTGTCTGCAGCGTGAGTTATGAAGAAATCGCAAAGATTCTGGATGGAGTGTGACATAAAAGATTTTCGTAAATTGCGGCATGAATGAACTGATTGCTGCAATGACTCAGAAGGCCGACCCCGCGCAGGTGCCGGGCCTCTCCCGCTTTTTCAAGACCGGCCCCGGCGAGTACGGGGAAGGTGATAGGTTTCTGGGTATCAAAGTCCCTGTGACCAGGTCCGTCGTCAAGGGCCATTGGAGGAACCTGACCCTCGGCGACTTGGATGAGTGCATGCAAAGTGAGTTCCACGAAGTGCGTCTGTCCGCCCTTCTGGCTCTGGTTGAGATTTTCAACCACGAAAAAGACGTTTCGAAGAAGTCGGACTGCGTCAGCTTTTACCTCGCCCACACAGACCGCATCAACAACTGGGACCTTGTGGATCTTTCCTGCTATCAGATTCTCGGTCAATGGCTTATGGATAAAGACCGCAGTCTCCTCTACGATCTTGCACGCAGCGAAAAGTCCATCTGGGAGCAGCGCATAGGCATAGTCAGCACCATGGTCTTCATCCGCAAGGGCCAAATCGAAGACACATTCGCCATCGCAGACATCCTCCTTCATCACCCCCACGACCTCATCCACAAGGCCGTAGGCTGGCTCCTTCGCGAAGCCGGAAAGCGCGACAAAGCCGCCCTGGAAGGCTATCTGAATGGCATGGCAGCAGATCATCCGGCGGAACGTGTCAGCCCCCGCTACCTCATTATGCCCAGGACAATGCTCCGCTATGCCATAGAGAAATTCCCCGAAGAAGAACGCCAGTCTTATATCACATCCAAGCGATAGAGTCCACTATTTTTCACTATCTTCGCAACATGAAAAAGATACTTCTCGTGCTTTTAGCAATTATCGTCGCGGCCATCATAGGAGGCTGCATCTACCTCAACACCCTCATGCCCATCATCACGGGCTACGCCGCCAAGAATCTCGCCTCCGCCGTCTTCATCTCCGGCAGGGAACCCGCTGACGTCGAGGCCCTTGACCTCAATTTCTCGTTCATCAAATACAACAAGAACACCGTCGACTACGAGGCCAAGACCGTCACCAGCCGCTTCCTTTGGGCCAAATCCACCGCCGTTTTCCGCGAAGGCTACGGCGTCACGCTCCTCCGTGGCAAAAAGGTCGACGAACTGAAAGCGGAAAAATTCCCCCTCGCTCCCGCCGAGGCCATCCCCGAGCGCCTTGAAAAGGCCGACCCCGCCATAATCGAGCGCCTCGAGCCCATCGCAAAAGCCTATGTGGACGACCAGTCCTACGGCGGCGTACCTTTCGCCCTCGTAGTGCTCCACGACGGTAAAATCGCTGCCGAGCGCTACCGCGAAGGCCTGGGTCCCGACACCAAGTTCCTCAGCTGGAGCATGAGTAAAAGTTTCACCCAGGCCCTCACCGGCATCATGGCCGGCGACCGCATCGTGAACATCAATGCTCCCATGAATCTGCCCCAGTGGATGAACGACGGCCGCAAGGCCATCACGCTCAACAACTTGCTCCGCATGCAGGCTGGTTTGGAGTGGAATGAAAATTATGGCAACCGTTCCGACGTGAACCTCATGCTCCACCGCGAAAAGGACATGGGCCTATACGCCACACTCAAGCCCCTCTCCGACGAGCCCGGCACCAAGTGGCTGTATTCAAGCGGCAGCATCAACATCGTTATGCGTTACCTCCGCGCACAGTTCCCTACTGACGAAGAGTTCCAGCAGTACATGCGCGACCGCCTATTCACCCCTCTCGGCATCAGCGAATACTACTTCGAACCCGATCTGAGCGGCATGCCCGTCGGCAGCTCCTACCTCTACCTGACCGCCCGCGACTACGCCCGTTTCGGCCAGATGTACCTGCAGGACGGTTGCGTCCCCATCGAAAACGGCCTGCTGCGCGTCCTTCCCAAAGGCTGGGTGGAATACACCACAACGCCCACCGAGGGCAGCGAGGGCCGCTACGGCTCCGGTTTCTGGATCAACAGCAGCCTCAGGCTCCCCGACGTCCCCGCCGACACTTTCTCCTGCCAGGGCCACGACGGTCAGGAAATCCTGATCATCCCTTCCAAAAACATGGTGGTCGTAATCCTCGGCTTCACCCACATGGGCGGCGAGCGCTTCCCCATCTTCAACGCTCTCCTGAGCGATCTGGTCGCCGCATTGGAATAGTTCATCAAATCCTAAGCTGAGCATAGTCTCACCGAGAAAAAGAGACTAGGTGCAAAAATGGCCTAAATTGAACATAGTCTCGCTCCCAAAAGAAGGCTATGTGCACTCGCTTCTTCCCAAACTTTGTATTGTCGGGGGAAAGGGCTATTTTTGCGGATATGGCAGACAATTATTTGGAAAAACGGGAGCAGGAGCTGCGTGAGCGCAGGCCGGCAGGAAAGGTCGTTCGCAACAATCCGTCACTGGAGACGCTTCTGAAGCGCAACCGCAGTTATCGGGGCTATGACAGGGCGCGGGAAGTGACCGTCGAAGAGCTCGGTGAAATGGTCCGCACCGTGACCTGGTGCTCTTCCGGAATGAACGCGCAGCCGCTGAGATTCAGGCTGCTAACGGGTGCCCAGGCCGATATCATCCACCCTCTCGTAAAGCTCGGGGCCCAGCTTCCCGACGAGCATCTTCCCCATGAAGGCGAAGAACCCTCTGCCTATATAGTCTGCTGCTCCTCAGCGAAAGGCCGGGCAGTGGATATAGACCTCGGTATCGCCGCCCAGAGCATACTTCTTAAGGCCACTCAGATGGGCCTCGGAGGCATTTTTATCCTCAATTTCGACCCGGCGAAAGTCCGTGCGGCCCTCAATCTTCCCATTGACCCGCTTGCCATAATCGCTATAGGCAAACCGAAAGAAACGATATTCCTCCTCCCCGTCCACGAAGGCGACTCCCTCAACTACTACAGGAAGGATGGCGTCCATTTCGTCCCGAAGCTCCAGCTGGAGGACCTCCTAATCTAGGGTCAAGCCGGCGAATGACGCGGTCGCGACCGGGGAAGAACGGAAAGTCGTACACGCGCGCGATTTGATTTCTCGGAAATAATGGCTAAATTTGTATCCCAAATCCCCTTGAATCGACCAAATGGGTGCAAATAAAGATAGCAGCCTGATTAAAAGGCTGACAGGTTGGTACTTCAGCAAGCGTGTGCTGCCTTATTGGTGCATAATCCTGCTCGATGCCACGATAGTTTTCCTCTCCTGCATATTCACTTTCTGGCTCAGCCAGCGCACCGATGCCACATTCCAGCATCGCTGGCCCCTGGTCTATACCGCCGCCCTGTACGCCCTCGTCAGCCTGATCGGATCCCGGATTTTTAAGACCTATTCCGGCATCGTACGCTACTCGAGCTTCGTCGACCTTCTGAAGGTAGCCTATGCAAACGCTGTCACTCTCGTCCTCTGCGCAATCATCTCCTTCAGCTTCAAAGCCCTCGGAATTGAGGCCTTCTCCGCCCTCAGCCTGGTCGAGCTCGTCGTCGCCATGGCCGTCGCCGTCCTCTTCCAGTGGACCATGAGGATAGTCGTGAAGCTCCTTTTCGACGTAGTCAACCGTGACACTCAGGCAATACGCGTGCTTATCTACGGTGCTCTTTCCGGCGGCGTGGCCCTCGCCAAGTACATACGCAGCCAGAATGATACCCATTTCGAGCTGATGGGCTTCATCTCCCACGAGCAGCGCATCAAGAACATGCGCCTTCTCGACCTCCCTGTCTACATGGCCGACGACGAGAACATGGCCTCCATCCTGCGCCGTGAGCGCATCCAGGGCGTGGTCGTAACGAGCCTTCGCGCCGAAGAGTTCCGTAACAACCAGAAGATCCAGGACATCCTCATCAGCGCCGGCTGCAAGATTTTCATGGCCAAGCCCGCCAACGAAGAAGGCATACGCGAAGGCGAGATTGTAGGCGAGCAGAAAGGCGAGGACAAGATCCGGCTCAAGGAAGTCAGCGTGGAGGACCTCCTCCCCAGGGAACAGATACGCGTGGATATGAAGAGCGTAGGTGATCAGCTCCGCGGCCGCAGGGTCCTCATCACCGGTTCCGCCGGCAGCATAGGCGCCGAGATCGTGCGCCAGGTCGCCGCCTTTGGTCCCGCCGAGATGATGCTCATAGACCAGGCCGAGACTCCCCAGCACGACTTACGCCTCATGATGGCCTCCGAGTTCCCCGATGTCAAGGCCCACACCGTCGTGACCAGCATCAGCCGCCGCACCCGCATGGAGGAAGTCTTCAGCACTTTCAAGCCCGAGTACGTCTTCCACGCCGCCGCCTACAAGCACGTCCCCATGATGGAGGACAACCCCAGCGAAGCCATCCTGAACAATGTCTATGGCACCAAGATAATCGCCGACTTGAGCGTCAAGTACGGCGCCCGCAAGTTCGTCATGATTTCCACCGACAAGGCCGTGAACCCGACCAACGTCATGGGCGCCTCGAAGCGCATATGCGAAATCTACGTCCAGAGCCTCGACCGCAAGCTCAAGATGGAGGCTATGCAGCAGTTCAAGGAAAAGGGCAACGTTCCCTACACCCAGTTCGTTACCACCCGCTTCGGCAACGTCCTCGGCAGCAACGGCAGCGTCATCCCCCTCTTCCGCGAGCAGATCAAGCGCGGCGGCCCCGTCACCGTGACCGACGAGCGCATAGTCCGCTACTTCATGCTCATCCCCGAGGCCTGCAAACTCGTCCTCGAGGCCGGCACCAAGGGCAACGGCGGCGAAATCTTCGTCTTCGACATGGGTAAGCCCGTGCACATCGCCGACCTGGCGAAGCGCATGATAGCCCTTTCCGGCGCCAAGAACATCGAAATCAAGTACACAGGCCTTCGCGACGGCGAAAAGCTCTACGAGGAAGTTCTCGGCGACAAGGAGGGCACCAAACCCACCTTCCACGAAAAGATACGCATAGCGACCGTCCGTGAGTACGACTTCGACTCCGTCAGCAAGGAAATCGACGAGCTCGTCGAAATCTCCAAGCAGTTCGACGACATGGCGACGGTGCGCAAGATGAAGCAGATCGTCCCCGAGTTCGTGAGCAACAATTCCGTCTACGAAGCCCTCGATTCTGAAAATGGGGGGGGGCAGTAAATTAATCGAAATCAAATAATTACAATAGCATGAACCTCAAAGATCAAAAGTACGCGCAGTTCCACCTTTGCCGCGAAATGATGGACACCGTCGAGACCCTCCGCCTGTTCGACCCCGCCGATGCCGATTTCATAGTCGAATCCGTGCGCCGCACCGGACGCCTTCTCTTCTCCGGCGAAGGCTCGAGCCGCATCCTCCCCTCCAAGAACGCCATACGCAAAGCCATGCGCTGGGGACTGCCTTTCATCATGCACACTGAAGGTTCCCATCAGGCCTGCGAGTACGACCTGAGCCACTATACCGTCCTTCTCGATTCCAATTCCGGCCGCACCAAGGAGACCCTGACTCTCGCCAAGCAGCTCAAGGCCGCCGGCCATAAGGATTTCTTCGGCGTCACCGCCAATCCCGACACCCCCCTCGAGGAAGTCTGCATCAAGACCAACGTCCTCGGTTGCGGATGGGAAGAGGCCGTCGCCGCCACCAAGAGCGTAGCCGAGCAGGCCATACTCTTCGAGTCCGTCGTTTGGAAGCTGGCCGGTAAAGACATCGCCGCCGCCCTGAAGACCCTCCCCGAGCTGGTCGAGAAAGCTCTGACCCTTGAAATCCCTGCTGAGGTGGTTGAATGGGCCCGCAAGGCAAAGACCATCTATTTCGCCGGTATGAACGACGGCGTGGCCGAGGAGCTCACCCTCAAGACCAACGAGATCACCCGCCGCAAGAGCGATTTTCTCGAGGGCACCTACGCCCTCCACGGCCCTGAGGAGGTGATGGAGGACGGCGACGTTGTGTTTGTCGTCGCTCCCGTGGAGAGCGAGTATGCCAAGTATAAGACGGTGTTTGAGGGCGCCGGCGTCCACGCCGTTGCCATCGATACCAAGCCCACCCCGTTCCCCCAGACCATCGTCGTCCCCGATGCCGGCGATCTCCAGGCCTACGTCAATCTCTGCGCGGGCTGGAACATTCTCGTGGAGATTGCTTCCGCCGATGGCATAAATCTTGATAAGCCTGCAAGGGCCCGCAAAGTGGGCAATGAGGCATAAGCATGACAAAGTTGTTCAAGAAAATACTTCCCTTCATGTTTGCGCTCCTTCTCGGGAGCGCAAGCGTTTCGTTGGCTGCGCCGCAGCTGCATTATCTCGATACTCTTAAGAACGAAAGCGAGCGCGTGGCGTTCCGCGCCGCCTTGAAGGCCGGTCCCGAGTGCTTCGTGTGTCAGGACTACCAGACGGACGGCAAGTCGTATGTGGAGGCCAAGGGCTTGGTGCTCAATAAGTCCATTAAGAACCTCCTTTCGCATGAGGCGGTTTTTGAGAATGATACTTTTTGGAAGAAGGTCCGTCGCATCCACGCAGTCTTGAGGCCCCTTGGTATCACGGGCGACCTTAAGGTCACGTACCGCGTGCATCCTATGGGCTACATCGTTGACTACTATATTTCTGATATTCGCATTTGGGGCAAGACGGCCGGCGCCAAGGTCGTCGGCCAAATCCAGCAAGAAACCGACTGATTATAGTCCAAGGGCCTGACCGCCCTGAGCGGAGACAATAGAAAAAGCCCGGCTTGTCCGGGCTTTTTTTTGTGTCGTCAAGCGCGAGGGTTATTTGCGGGAGAGGACTTTGCGGGCGGCGGCGGCGATGTGGGCGGCATCGAGGCCGTAGGCCGCGAGGAGCTCGCCGGGAGTGCCGGACTGGCCCCAGCGGTCGGCGCCGTTGATGAACTCCATGGGGACGGGAGTGCTGGCGGCGAGGACGCCTGCAACGAGCTCGCCGATGCCGCCGGCGCTGTTGTGCTCTTCGGCGACGACGACGCAGCCGGTCTTGGCGGCAGACTCGCAAATGGCCTTTTCGTCAAGGGGCTTGATGGTCGCGATATTGAGCACCTCGGCGCTGATGCCTTCGGCTTCGAGAGCCTCGGCAGCCAGGAGGGCCTCCCAGACCATGTGGCCGGTGGCGACGAGAGTCACGTCCTTGCCTTCATTCATATTATATACCTTGCCAATCACGAAAGGCTCGTCGGCGGGGGTGAAATTGGGCCTGGAAGGGCGTCCGAAGCGGATGTACACGGGGCCCTGGTATTCGGCGGCGGCGATTGTCGCGTTCTTGACCTGGTTGTAGTCGCAGCCGTTGAGGACCACCATGCCGGGGATGGCGCGCATAAGGGCTATGTCTTCCATAGTCTGGTGCGTCGCGCCGTCTTCGCCGAGGGTGATGCCGGCGTGGGAGGAGGCGAGCTTCACATTGGTGTGGCCATAGCCGACTTCCTGGCGGATCTGGTCATAGACGCGGCCGGAGATGAACTCGGCGAAGGAGCCGCAGAAGGGGATTTTGCCCGTGAGGGACATGCCGGCTGCTACGCCGACCATATTGGCCTCGGCTATGCCGCACTGGACGAAGCGCTCGGGGAACTCCTTGGCGAATGCGTCCATCTTGAGGGAACCCTTGAGGTCGGCCGTGAGGGCGACGACGTTGGGATTGCGCTTGCCGGCCTCGAGAAGGCCTGCGCCGAAACCGCTGCGGGTGTCGATTTTTCCTGAGTCGATATATTTTTTCATACTGCGGTCGTTTTAAAAGTCTCCGAGGGTTTCATCGAGCTGGGCGAGGGCGGCCTCGACCTCTTCGGGCTTCGGGGCCTTGCCGTGCCACTTGTGCGTGCCTTCCATGAAGTCGATGCCGTGGCCCATGTCGGTCTTGAAAAGGATCATGGTGGGGACTTCCTTGCTCTCGGCAGCCTTTGCGAAGGCGCCAAGGATTTCATTGAAGTCGTGGCCGTTAGCTATGATGACGTTCCAGCCGAAGGCGCGCCACTTCTCGTCAAGCTTCTCGACGGCGGTGATGCTCGTGGTGGGGCCGTCTATCTGCTGGCCGTTCCAGTCAGTCATGGCGATGAGGTTGCCCAGCTTGTGGTGGACGGCGAACATGGCCGCTTCCCAAATCTGGCCTTCCTCGCTCTCGCCGTCGCCGCAGAGGACGAAGGCCCTGGTGAGCTCGCCGTCCATCTTCTTGCCGAGGGCTATGCCCGCAGCGGCAGAGAGACCCTGGCCGAGGGAGCCGGAGGGCTGGAAGACGCCGGGGAGACCGGCCTCGGTGGACGGGTGGCCCTGGAGGCGGGAGCCGAACTTACGCAGCGTGGCGAGCTCTTCCTTGGGGAAGTAGCCGGCGCGGCTGAGTATGGAATAATAGACGGGGGCGAGATGCCCTGCGGAAAGGATGAAAGCGTCCTGGCCTTTGGCGCTGCGCGTCCAAGTCTTGGGATCCTGCTTCATGACCTCGAAGAAGAGGGCGGTGAGGATGTCGGTGCTGCCCACGGAGCCTCCGGGGTGCCCGGAGCCGGCGAGGCCGACCATCCTTACGATGTCCCTGCGCACCTGCGAGGCGATAGCGCGAAGTTTGTCGATGTCTGCCATTTTTATCTTGGTTATAGTTGTTTTCTAAAACACACAAAGCTACGAAAAAAAACGATTATATTTGCGGATCAGAAAGACAGTATCGATGAAACATTTAAGGAATTTCTGCATTATCGCCCATATCGACCACGGCAAGAGCACCCTGGCCGACAGGCTCCTCGAGCTCACCAGCACCCTCGAGGCCCGCGAGATGGAGGCCCAGGTCCTGGACGACATGGATCTCGAGCGCGAAAAGGGCATCACCATCAAGAGCCACGCCATCCAGATGGAGTACAGGCACGGCGGCGAGACTTTCCTGCTGAACCTCATCGACACTCCCGGGCACGTGGACTTCTCCTACGAAGTCTCCCGCTCCATAGCCTCCTGCGAAGGCGCGCTCCTCGTCGTTGACGCCACCCAGGGCATACAGGCCCAGACCATTTCGAACCTCTATCTCGCCATAGACCACAATCTCGAGATAATCCCCGTCCTCAACAAAATAGACATGGAGGCCGCCCAGATTGAGGTCGTGACCGACCAGATATGCGACCTCATAGGCTGCGGCCCCGAGGAAGTGTTCAAGGTCTCCGCCCGCACCGGCGAGGGCGTCGCGCCCATCCTGGACGCCATCGTGGACAAGATTCCCGCCCCTTCGGGCAAGCCTGACGCTCCCTTGAGGGCACTGATTTTCGACTCTGTCTTCAACCCCTTCCGCGGCGTAATCGCCTATTTCAAAGTGTTCGACGGTCAGATTCGCAAGGGCGACCGTGTCCGCTTCTTCAACACCGGCCAGGACTACGAGGCCGACGAGGTGGGCGTGCTGAAAATGAAGCTCAAGCCAACAGAGGGCGTAGGCTGCGGCGATGTGGGATACGCCATCTGCGGCATCAAGAGCGCGACCGAGGTCAAGGTGGGCGACACCATCACCCTGTCCGAGACCCCATGCAGCGAGGCCATCGCCGGTTTCGAGGAGGTCAAGCCCATGGTGTTCGCCGGCATGTACCCCGTGGACGCGTCGAAGTTCGAGGAGCTGCGCACCGTGCTCGAGAAATTCCAGCTCAACGACGCCTCCTTCGTCTATGAGCCCGAGAGCTCGCTCGCCCTGGGCTCCGGCTTCCGCTGCGGCTTCCTGGGCCTGCTGCACCTCGAGATCGTGCAGGAAAGGCTCTTCCGCGAGTTCAATATGGACGTCATCACCACCGTGCCCAACGTCTCCTACAAAGTATATACGACCCAGGGCGAGGTGATGGACGTGCACAACCCTTCCGGCATGCCCGCGCCCACTCTGATCGACCATATCGAAGAGCCCTATATCCGCGCCCAGATCATCTCCAAGGCCGATTATTTCGGCGCCATCATGAAGCTCTGCCTCGACCGCCGAGGCACCCTTGTCGGCCAGCATTTCATCACCGCCGACAGGGTGGAGCTCAACTACGACATGCCCCTTTCCGAGATAGTTTTCGGCTTCTATGACAACCTGAAGACTGTCAGCCGCGGCTACGCTTCCTTCGACTACCATATCACCGGCTACCGCCCTGCGCGCCTCGTCAGGCTCGACATCCTGCTGAACGGCGAACCTGCCGACGCCCTGTCGTCCCTTATTCACGAAGACAACGCCTACGAGTTCGGCCGCAAGATGTGCGTCAAGCTCAAGGACCTCATCCCGAGGCAGCAGTTCGACATCCCCATCCAGGCTGCAATAGGCGCCAAAATCATCGCCCGCGAAACGGTGAAGCAGGTGCGCAAGGACGTGACGGCCAAGTGCTACGGCGGCGACATCACCCGCAAGCGCAAGCTCCTCGAAAAGCAGAAGGAAGGAAAGAAGCGCATGAGGCAGATAGGCACGGTGCAGGTGCCCCAGAGCGCCTTCATGGCGGTCCTGAAGCTCGACTAGGGCCCCTTTGGCCCGAATCTTGGTATATCCGTCTCCGGCATGAACGAAGATTCCTTAGTATTATCGCTCCTGCAAGAAGGGCAGTACGAGGAGGCTTTTTCCAAGATGGTGGAGGCCTTCTCGGAGAAACTGTACTGGCACGTGCGCAGCATAGTCCTCGACCACGACGACGCGGACGACGTTGTCCAGGAGACCTTCCTGAAGGCCTGGAAAGCGCTTCCGACCTTCCGCGCCGATTCCGGAATCTACACCTGGCTCTACCGCATCGCTACGAACGAGGCCCTGAGCTTCCTTCGCCGAAAGAAGGAAAACGTCAGCCTCGACGGCGAAGGCGGCGTCTATACCCTTGCCGGCAGCGATGGTGTGGACGGCAAAAAGGCCGTGACCCTTCTCGAGAGGGCGATAGGGACGCTTCCTTCCCGCCAGAGGGCGGTTTTCTCCCTCAGGCACTTCGACGAAATGACCTATGAGTGCATGGCGGCGGTGCTGGGCGCCTCGGTCGGCGCCCTCAAGGCCTCCTACCATTTCGCGGAGGAAAAGGTAAAAAGATTCATTATTTCACATTCGGATTAAACTTTTGGTTTTCCTTT
Organism: uncultured Bacteroidales bacterium; assembly: GCA_947302175.1. Classification (GTDB taxonomy): domain Bacteria; phylum Bacteroidota; class Bacteroidia; order Bacteroidales; family UBA932; genus Cryptobacteroides. The sequence goes on from CAMYVB010000001.1 coordinate 32,498, forward strand.
TCATCAAAGAAAGCGGTTATGAAAAGCAGAAACGCATACATTCCAAAGGAAAGGAAGGACTGGGAAGTGCCTTCAGGGTATTTCGACGACCTTAAGTCCCGTCTTTCCCTGATTCCCGCCATGGCGGATTCCCCTGCAGAAAACGGACTGCACGCAGAGCGCATAGTCCCTGCACCCCGGCGCCGGGGCGCGTGGGTGGCGGCACTGTCGGCCGCAGCGGCCGCAATCGCCCTGCTGTTTGTCCTGATGAGGCCCTCACCTGCGGGCGAGGAGCTCAACCCTGCGGACGGCATCCAGCTCTACGAGAGCTACGCCCTGGCCGACCTCATTCCCAGGACCGACCCGTATCTGTACATGACCGACGACGATATGGACTATTAAAATTACAAAGCCATGAAAAAGATTGCATTAGTTTTAGCTTCACTCCTGCTCCTCGCAAGCGCAGGTCTTTCCGCCCAGGATAAGCAGATAACCCGCCAGAGCCGCCGCGGCGACAAGTGCGCCGTAGAGCATAACGAAAAAGACAAACAGCGCAGCGAATTCTTCCGGAAGATGAAGGCTGCCAAGGTGGCTTACCTGACCACCGAAATGGAGCTCACCGAGGCCGAGGCCCAGGCTTTCTGGCCCGTTTACAACCAGGCCGTTGCCGAGAAGGAAGAGGCTCTCAAGCAGGTCCGCTCCGCATACAGGGCCCTTGGCAAGGCCATCAGCAACGGCGAGGACGATGCGAAGGTATCCGCCCTGCTCGACGAATACATCGCCGCCTCCAAACTCAGCTCAGCCATTGACGACAAGTATATCCCCAAGTACAAGGAGATCCTTCCCGCCGCCAAGGTCGCAAAGCTCTATATAAGCGAAGAAAACTTCCGGCGCATGCAGTTCGGCCGCAATAACGGCCGCATGGGCAAGGGCGAGCGTCCCGGCCGTCCCTCCGGTCCCGCCCCTGACGGCTACGTCCCCAACCGTCCCGGCGCCCCCCAGACCGAAAACCTGTAAACTGCAGGTGGGCAGGTCGAAGGCAGGCAGTTTCCTGAGCGACCGTTCTTTTGGGAGTGAAGGAAAGCTGCCTGCCTGAGGTGAGAGGGGTACAATTACGGCACAGGATCGTAGCCGGAGCCGCCCCAGGGATGGCAGCGAAGGATCCTGCGAAGAGCCAGCCAGCCGCCCTTTATGGGCCCGTACTTGCGAAACGCCTCAAGAGCGTACTGCGAGCAGGTGGGCGTAAAACGGCACGACGGCGGCTTCAGGGGCGAAATGCAGACCTGATAGAACTTGATCAGCAAAATAAAAGGAGCCGTGAGGACTTTCCTCGCGGCTTTTTTTACATCCTCCCTTACCATGACGCCACCTCTTCAAGGATGGAACGCAGCGCTGACTCTATCTCGCGGTACTCCCTCACATCGTTCATGCCGAAAGTCAGCAAGATATCGAAAGGAGGACAATCGGCGGGAAGCAGGGACTTATTCAGCCGCCACGCCTCTCGGATGCGGCGCTTCAGCAGGTTGCGCTTCACCGCGCGCTTGAAATAGCGCTTGGGAACGGATATCAGCACCCGGGGGCCGTCGCCCGTGCCGGGCTTGAGGCAGCAGAAGCGTAGGCACCCTTTGGCGCCGCGGCGGCCGCCATCCATCAGAGAGGCGATGGCGGACTTGCTGCAAAGCCTTTCGCTTTTGGGAAAGGTCGCAGGGCGGGCGTCTGAAGGGACTGCGCTCACTTTGAGAGATAGGTCTCTATGGCCTTGGCGGCGGAAGGGATGTCGGGCGAAGGGGCCTGGATATCAATCCGGAGACCGGCTTCCTCCATGGCCTTGACTATGGAGCGCCCGTAGGAGATGAATTTAAGGGAACCCTGCTTGAACTCGGGGTAGTTCTCGAAAAGGGACTTCACGTCGGCGGGGTTGTAGAGGACGGCGAGCTCGTAGGAGCTCAAGTCCAGGTCCTTGAGGTCGGCGGTCACGCTCTTTACGAAGACTGCGGTCTTGTAGCTGAGGCCCTTGGCGTCGAACAGGCGTGTCAGGGGAGCGCTGTTCGAAGAGTCGGAAGTGACGATGAGGAAGTTCTCGCCCGCGTGCTTGGGACTGATAAGCGCAGCGACGGAATCGGGAGAGCCGGTGCCGAAGAAAATCTTGCGCTTGCGGTACACTATGTGCTTCTGGAGGTACATGGCCACGGCTTCGGTGGAGCAGAAATACTTCTGCGACTCGGGGACCTTGATCCTCAGCTCCTCGCAGAGGGCGAAGTATGCGTCAATGGCGTGGCGCGACGAAAACACCACGGCGTTGTAGTCCTGTATGTTGACCCGCTGGGTGCGGAATTCGCGGGATGTGAGGGGCTCTACCGTGAAAAAAGGGTGGAAGTCTATCTCCACGCCGTATTTCGATGTCAGAGCGTCATATGGAGCCTTGTTGCCGGGCTCTTTCTGAGAAACGAGAATCTTCTTCATAGCCTTCTAAATCATGCACAAATACACCAGCAAAGCGGTGGGTATGATTTCGAGGGCGCAAAGATACAAAAATGTTGACAATGGAGCGCAAAATGAGCCTAAAATTTGCGCTTTTTTCACGAGGAAGTGGACGTAACTAACGCAAAGAACGATAATTATGCATATCCTTGAGGCTGCGTCACCTACATTGAAGGCGGAAAGGACTCCGGCGACGAGAAGCAGCATCCAGGTCATCAGCACGACAAAATTCCTTTCGGTGCGCTTGGCTGTGGCAAATTTCTGCGAAGACCCGGACGAGGGGGAGAGAAGGTAGTAAATGATGCTGCGAAGGATAAACCAGGCCGCCAGGATGCCGAAGGTGATAACGACCCCGCATGACTCGGGAATCACTGTGGGGAAGGGGAAGGCGAAAACGCCGAAACGGTCGAGGACGAGAGTCAGCGGCAGGACGGAGAGAAGGGCGCAGGCGTCGCGGGAGCGGGCGAGCGGGATGCTTTCCTCGATGGTTAAAGCCCATTTCCAGCGGTCGGCGTATTTCAGAAGGTCGGATGCGCAGCGATAGAATTCGCCGATGAAGAGAACCACGAGGAAGGCGGCAACGATTACGAGCGCCCGGTTCAGCGGGTAACTTCCCCAGGTGGGGGCGAGGGCTTCGGCGCTGCGCACGACTTCGCTGCCCATCAGCAGTTCGCCTGCGCGGAATGCTGAATCGACGGGAGGGAATGCTGCCTGGAGTATAGTCATATCAGTTGCCGCGTTTGGCTTTGTAGCCCATTTCCTGCAGGAGGGTGGTCACTTTGTCGCGCAGGTCGCCCTGAATCGTTATTTCGCCGTCCTTGGCGGTGCCGCCCACGCCGCAGCGGGTCTTGAGCGTCTTCCCGAGGGCCTTGAGGTCCTCGTCGCTGCCCACGAATCCGCTCACGAGCGTGACCTGCTTACCAGCCCTCTGGCGGCGGTCAATAGTCACCGTGAGCTTCTGGCGGGAGGGGGGCAGGGTCTCGGCCTGCGCCTGGGTGTCCTCCATAGTATATTGGAAATCCGGGTTGGTGGAATAGACCACGCCGAGGCGCTTTTTCCAATCGCTGTCCGACATCTTGCTTAACAATTTTTGCAAAGATAACGAATTCCTTTTGTATCTTTGTCTGATTATAAGCGGAATCGAATGGATAAAAAAAGATTCAATAGATGGAACCGCGTGACGGCGGCCCTCGTTTTTGCCGTCTCCGCGCTTACCTACCTTTCCACGATAGAACCCACGGCCTCTTTCTGGGACTGCGGCGAATTCATCGCATCTTCGTATAAACTGGAAGTGGGTCACCCCCCGGGAAACCCTGTGTTCCAGCTCTTTGCCCGCGTTTTCACCATGTTCGGCGACAATATGCACGCCGCCGTCCTGGTGAATGCAATGAGCGCCCTGTGCTCCGCGCTGACCATTTTCCTCCTCTATCTGACCATAGTCTTTTTTGCTAAGAGGTTCATCAGGCCGCGCGAGGACGGGACTTGGAGCCCCGCTTCGGCGATTGCGGTTTTCGGCAGCGGCGCAGTGGGTGCGCTCGCATACTGCTTCTCCGACACGTTCTGGTTCTCTGCAGTCGAGGGTGAGGTCTATGCGATGTCGTCGCTTTTCACCGCCCTCGTTTTCTGGGCGATGACGAGGTGGTACGAAGTGGCCGACGAGCCGCACGCCAACCGCTGGATAGTGTTCATTTCGCTCATGATGGGCCTCTCGATAGGCATACACCTTCTGAACCTTCTGACCATCCCCGCCATAGTCTTCCTCTATTACTACCGCAAGAGGGAGGAGAGCGGCTATACGCTCTGGGAGTGCGTCAAGATAATGCTCGTTTCGGTCGTGATCCTCGGATTCATGGTGTTCCTCCTGATTCCCTGGCTCCCCAAGATTGCCGCGTACTGCGATTTGTTCTTTGTCAACGCGCTCGGACTGCCGTATAACAGCGGCGCCGTCTTCTTCATGGCCGCCCTTCTGGGCCTGTGCTTCTGGGGCCTGTTCGTCACGTTCAGGAAGGGCAAGGTGTTTCTCAACACCGCCCTGTGCAGCTTCACCGTGGTCGTCGTGGGCTTCTCACTCTTCGGCATAGTGGTCATACGCTCCAGCGTCAAGACCCCGACCAACGAGTACCAGCCCGACAACCCCTTCACCCTCGTGCGCTACCTTTCGCGCGAGCAGTACGGCAGTTCGCCTCTGGTCTACGGCCAGTATTTCGACGCCCCCTACGACCTCAAGGAAGGCAAGTACTGGGCTCCGCTCGACGGCAAGTACAAGAAGGTCACGAGCCCCGTGGACGCCAGCTACCGCCCTGAGGGCAAGATGCTCTTCCCCCGCATGTGGAATTCCGACCCCCGCTCCATAGAGTTCTATGAGACTTACACCGAGGGCAAGGGACGCAAGGTTGCAGGAGCCGACCATAAAAAGCCCACTATGGGCGCCAACCTGTCGTTCTTCTTCGACTATCAGATGAACTGGATGTACTGGCGCTACTTCCTCTGGAATTTCGCCGGCCGCCAGAACGAAATACACGGCCAGACTCCCGGCGACCTCTTCTACGGCAACTGGGAGAGCGGCATCAAGTTCCTGGACGAGGCGCGCCTCGGCGACCAGAGCCTCGCTCCCGACATCCTTGCGCACAACAAGGGCAAGAACCACTATTACATGCTTCCCCTGCTGCTCGGTCTGCTGGGCTTGTTCTTCCAGTTCGCGCGCGACAAGCGCGGTTGCTGGCTGGTGTTCCTGCTCTTCTTCATGACGGGCATCGCCATTGTGCTCTATCTCAATCAGCCGCCTTATCAGGTGCGCGAGCGCGACTACGCCTATGCAGGCTCCTTCTATGCTTTCAGCATATGGATAGGCCTTGCAGTCGCAGGCCTCTGGGCCTGGCTCTCCGGAGCTGTCGGTAAGAAGGGCGCCGCTCCCGCCGCCGCCATCGTCACCGCCGCCTGCCTCTGCGTTCCTGCGCTGATGGCCGCAGAAAACTGGGACGACCACGACCGCTCCAACCGCTACACCGCCGTCGAGGTGGCCAAGAACTACCTCGCATCGTCGGGACCGAACGGCATACTTATTACCCACGGCGACAACGACACTTTCCCTCTCTGGTACGCCCAGGAGGTGGAGGGCTTCCGCACGGACGTGAGGATATGCAACACCTCCCTGCTCGGCACCGACTGGCATATTGACCAGATGACCTGGGCTGTCAACGAGTCCGCTCCTTTGAAGCTCACCATCCCGCACGAGATGTATCTCTACGGCACCAACGAGTACGTCTATATATACGACACCAAGAACGTGCCCATGCCCATCAAGGATGTGATGGCAGTGTTCAAGCACCCCGACATCAAGCTCACCACCCAGGGCGGCCGCAAGGTCGATTATATCATTGCAAGAAAGCTCATTATCCCCGTCAACAAGGAGAATGCGATAGCTTCGGGCATAGTTCCCGGGAAATTCGCTTCCATGGTGCCAGACTCGATAGTTCTCACCATACCCGAAGGCAAGAACTACCTCACCAAGCCCGAGCTCTTCATGCTCGACCTGCTGTCCAACTACGAGTGGGACAGGCCCATAAATATGCTCAATAAGGGCGGCGATATAGAGATCGGCCTGGCCGACTACCTCATGTTCGACGGCTTCTCCTACCGCCTGGTTCCCATCAACAATAAGGTCAGCGCAATCGATCCCGGCCTGGTGGACACCGATTACCTGTACGACCTCATGACCGGAAAGTTCAGCTGGGACTCCCTCAAGCGTCAGGACTACTTCGTTGATTATCAGAACCTCATAACCCATCTCGGAGTGATTAACCAGCGCGGCATGTTCGTTTCGGCCGCCAATGCCTTCATCAAGGCGGGCGAGAACGAGCGCGCTCTCGAGATGCTCGATATGTGCCAGGAGTGCGTTCCCGCCTCCACCTATCCTCTCGAGACCGCCTGCCTCGGCTTTTCCGCCAACGACTACATGGTGACGGAGATGGCCGCGTACTATTTCAAGCTGGGAGAGAAGGTTAAGGCTCGCGCCCTTGCCGAGAGCTTCTCCAATTCGCTGCTCGTTTCCGCGCAGTTCTTCGTGCAGTTCTACCCCTATTCGAGGGACGAGTTCGAGACCGTCGTCAACTACATCTACCGCATGGAGGACGTCCTGAACGCATACGAATCGAAGGACATGGCCGACCAGCTCGACAAGGCGATAAGGGACATTATCTCCGCAAATAAGTAATGGAAAAGAGCAAGCTTTTCATTACCACATACATGGTGGACGCGGGCAAACGCCTTCGCCCCTCCACCTTCATGGAACTGACGCAGGAAATCGCCACGGTGGATGCCCGTAACCTCGCTTTCGACGATCCGCGCCTTATCGCGGCGCACAACGCCGTCTGGGTCATCGCGCGCGAGAGAATAGTGTTCCACAAGATGCCTCAGCGCTATGACACCGTTGAGCTCAGCACCTGGCACAAGGGCCTGGATTCCATTTTTTTCCTGAGGGACTACTCCATGAAATCGGAGGATGGGGAGAGCCTTATCGACGCCACTTCCTCGTGGGTGATCATGGACCTTTCCGAGCGCAGGGCCCTCAGGCCTTCCGCCGTTACCGATATCATTCCCGCCGAGGCGCAGATCGAGGGTCACGCTATAGAGTCTTCCGCGACCAAGGTGGTGATACCCAAGACTTTGACGCTGAGCCCGGCAGGGGAGCACATCGTCCGCTACTCCGACGTGGATCCCAACGGGCATGCCAACAACACCCGCTATATCTCCTGGGCGATGGACTGCCTCCCGCAGGAGCTGACTTTCGAAAAGTCGCTCAGGGAGTTCGAGATTAATTTCAACCGCGAGGCTCGTCCAGGCGAGAAGGTCGATCTTTTGATGGCCTCAGACGGCGACGTGTACTACGTGGAGGGTCTTGCTCCGGACGGCTTGCAGGTATTCATTTGTAAACTCACTTTCTGATGGCTGCTGAATTTCCCGGGACTTATTGGACAGACTATGAGCTCATAGACAGCGGTGAGGGCGAAAAGCTCGAGCGCTTCGGCTCCCAGATACTTTCCCGCCCAGAGCCCAAGGCTCTGTGGGGCAAGGGTTTGAGTCAAAGGGAATGGAATTCCCTCACTTCCGTCCGCTTCCGCCCCGGCGCCGGTTTCGGCCGCGCAGGCAAGGAGGACAGCGGCACCTGGGAGCGCCGCGGCGGCACGGTTGACCGCTGGTACATACGCTATCCCGGTTCCCAAAAGGGGCTCGATTTTTCGCTGAGGCTCGGTCTTACCGCCTTCAAGCACGTGGGCGTTTTCCCCGAGCAGGCTCCCAACTGGGAGTATATCTACTCCCGCACTTCCTCGCTGGTCGCTGCGGCGAAGGAGACTGCCGCATCGTCGGGCAAGCCTTTCGAGGCGCCTAAGGTGCTCAATCTCTTTGCTTATACCGGCGCTGCATCTCTCGCCGCCCGCGCTGCGGGGGCTGATGTGACGCATCTCGATTCCGTGCGCCAGGTGGTCTCGTGGGGCAGCGATAATGCGGCCCGCAGCGGCATGCAGGGCATACACTGGGTCGTTGAGGATGCGATGAAGTTCGTCGCGCGCGAGATTCGCCGCGGGCATCAGTACCAGGGCATAATGCTCGATCCTCCCGCCTACGGGCACGGTCCCGACGGCGAGAAGTGGAAGCTCGACGAGTGCCTTTTCTCCCTTATGAAAGACGTTTCGAAGCTCCTTTCGCCTTCGAAGGGCAGCTTCCTCATTCTCAATCTCTATTCCAACGGCTATTCTCCGCTTCTCGGCGAGACTGTCCTGCGCGAGGCCTTCGGCCCCGGGGAGTACAAGCTTTCGAGCGGCGAACTTGCCCTTCGCGACCGCCTCGGCAAGGTCCTTCCCTTGAGCATCTTCGTGCGCGCGGAGTTTTGATTTCATTTTTAGAGCGATAATTCGTATTTTTGCCTTCCCTAAACGAAGTTAAATTCAATACAATATGCAACAGCACATCGACACCTACGATTTCACCGGCAAAAAGGCCATCGTCCGCGTGGATTTCAACGTCCCCCTCGACGAGAACTTCAATATCACCGACGACACCCGCATCCGTGCGGCCATGCCCACCCTCAAGAAAATCCTTGAGAAAGGCGGTTCGCTGATTATCATGTCCCATCTCGGCCGTCCGAAGGGCGTGACCGACAAGTTCTCGCTTTCCCACATCGTGGACCATGTGAGCGCAAAGCTCGGCGTTCCCGTGAAGTTCGCTCCCGACTGCCAGAAGGCTGACGCAGAGGCTGCAGCCCTCAAGCCCGGCGAGGCCCTCCTTCTCGAGAACCTCCGCTTCTACGCCGAGGAGGAAGGTAAGCCCCGCGGCCTTGCCGAGGATGCTTCCGAGGAAGAGAAGAAGGCCGCCAAGGCCGCTGTGAAGGAGAGCCAGAAGGCCTTCGTTGCCAAGCTCGCTTCCTACGCAGACTGCTATGTGAACGACGCATTCGGCACCGCCCACCGCGCCCACGCTTCCACCGCCCTCATCGCCAAGTATTTCCCCAACGACAAGATGTTCGGTTACCTGATGGAAGGCGAAATCAAGGCCATCGACAATGTCCTTAAGAACGCCAAGAGGCCCCTTACCGCCATCATCGGCGGCTCCAAGGTCTCCTCGAAGCTCGCAGTTCTCGAGAACCTCGTCGGCAAGGTGGACAACCTCATCATCGGCGGCGGCATGGGCTATACTTTCATCAAGGCAAAGGGCGGCAAGATAGGTCTTTCCCTCCACGAGGACGATCTCATCCCTTCCGCACTGACTATCCTCGAGACCGCCGCCCGGAAGGGCGTTAAGGTCCATGTGGCCCAGGATGCAGTTTGCACCCAGGAGTTCTCCAACGAGGCCGAGACCAAGGTGTTCTCCACCGATAACATCCCCGATGACTGGGAGGGTGTTGATGCCGGTCCCGAGACCCTCAAGATGTTCAAGAAGGTTATCGACGAGTCCAAGACCATCCTTTGGAACGGTCCCGTCGGCGTGTTCGAGATAGAGAAGTTCTCCAACGGCACCCTGACCGTCGCCCGCGACCTCGCAGAGGCCACCGCAAAGGGCGCTTATACTCTCGTTGGTGGCGGCGATTCAGTCGCAGCTGTGACGAAGATGGGCTTCGCCGATAAGGTGAGCTACGTTTCCACCGGCGGCGGCGCCATGCTCGAGGCTATCGAGGGCAAGACCCTTCCCGGCATAGCCGCCATCCTCGAGTAGGATGTCAGCCCTGCTGTACATACATTGGCATGTAAACCCCGTTCTGTTCCAGCTCGGGGCCCTGCAGATAAGGTGGTATTCCCTCCTGTTTATCGCAGGCTTCATTCTCGGCTGGTACATTTTCAAGTGGTTCTTTAAGCGTGAGGGAATCAGCGAGAAATTGCTCGATTCCCTCCTTTACACGCTTCTTGCGGGCACCATCATAGGCGCCCGCCTGGGCCACTGTATTTTCTATGATCCGCAGTATTATTTCGGCTCATGGCAGGGGTTCCTGGAGGTTTTCATGCCTTGGAAGGGCGGTCTGGCTAGTCACGGCGGCGCGATTATGCTCCTTCTTGCAATGTGGTGGTATACCGCTCGTTACGGCAAGAAGAACGGCTTCGACTACCTTTGGTTGATGGACCACTTGTGCATCGCCGTTGCTTTCGCCGCTTTCTTTATCCGTCTTGGCAATTTGTTCAATTCGGAGATTTACGGCATTCCGACTACGTTGCCGTGGGGCGTTGTTTTCGATCTTCGTGGTGAGACGGTGCCGAGGCATCCGACGATGATGTACGAGTCGCTGTCGTACCTTGTTATGGGGCTTGTGATGATTTGGATTTATTGGAAGAAGCTTGATAAGGTGAATCGCGGCTTTTTCTTCGGCTTTTTCCTGGTGTGGTGCTTTGGTACTCGTTTCTTTTTCGAGTATACGAAGGTCGCGAAGATTGTTTTCCCGCAGTTTTTCAATCTTAATATCGGCCAGATGCTTTCGATTCCTTTCATTGTTGCCGGCATCGTGCTGATAGTCCTATCGCTTCGCAGCAGCACTCCTGCCCGCGCCGTCCATCCTTCTGCCGCTCCCGCCAAGAAGGCTCCCACCCGCTACGCCCACTCTCTCAACGATTAAAAGAGGAGCGCAGGCTGGTTCAGCCAACTGCGGACGTGTGCGGGGGTGTACACGTTCGCAGTTGGCTGAACCAGCCTGCGCTCTTGGCGTAACGGATTTTTGTAGGTGCGATTTTTGTTGTAATTTTGCACCTTAATATAGTTATCGGTATGCCGTCAGGGAAATGCCGACGTTTAGTTAAGTAGTAAAGATACTATGCAGAAATTATTAATTTGCTCGGTTTCGGTGGTGCTGTGCCTGGTGCCGGCAGTTGCGGGCGCGCAGTACAGGCCCATCGATCCGGCGGAGCCTACGAGCCCCGTGAAGATAGTCGACAAAGTGGCGGACACAGCCTCGAGACCGGTGGTTCTCAGCCTGCAGGACGCCCTCAAGATAGCCCTTAGCGAAAATGTATCCGTCAAGGTGGCGGATATGGAAGTGGAGAGGAGCCAGTATGCCAAGAAGGGCAGCTATTCCTCCCTCTTTCCCCAGATTGACGGAAGCGCCTCATACCAGCGCACCATTAAGAAGCAGGTCATGTATATGGACTTCGACATGGGCAGCATAAGCGGCATGGCGGCGGGCGGCGAAGAACAGACCGCCGAGGCCCTCTCGCAGGAAGCCACACGCGCCGGCTCATCAGGCGCGGGCTCGACCGGCAGGACGGCCGGCGGCGGCATCGAGGTGGGCCGCTGGAACACCTGGAGCACAGGCGTTTCGGCCTCCCTTCCCATAGTGAACGCCCAGCTCTGGCAGAGCATCAAGATAGCCGGCGAGGACGTTGAGCTGGCAGTTGAAAAGGCTCGCTCTTCGCGCCTTTCTATGGTTACGCAGGTCAAGCAGGCCTATTACCGCGTGCTCCTTGCAAAGGAAGCATACAACGTGTATAAGGAAGTCTATGACAACGCTCTTGAGAGCTTCTGCCAGACCGAGAGGCGCTACAATGTGCAGAAAGCCTCCGAGCTCGAGTACAACCGCGCCAAGGCTTCAGTCCAGAACGCCATCCCCCAGGTCTATGAGTCCGACAACGCCATATACCTCGCCCTCTGGCAGCTGAAGGCCGTCATCGGCATGGACCTCGCTTCAGAGATCGACGTCGAGGGCAGCCTTCAGGATTTCTCCGCAGAGATGTTCCGCGACATCCACGAGTTCGACGGCGTGACGCTCGAAAACAACTCCACCGTGCGCCAGCTCGACATCCAGGCGCGCCAACTGATGGACAATATACGCGCCCAGCAGTACGCCTCCCTTCCCACCCTGTCGCTAGGCTTCAACTACAGCATCAACGCCATGGCCAACGACTACAAGTTCAGCGAGTACAACTGGTCGCCCTATTCCTATGTTGGAATCAGCCTCCAGATTCCCATATTCGCCGGCGGCCGCCGCTACTACGCCACCCGCCAGAGCCGGAACCGCTACGAGCAGCTCTCCCTCCAGAGGGCCGACACCGAGCGCCAGCTGGAGATAGCCCTTCACCAGTATCTCAGCCAGATGGAGACCAAGATGAAGAGCTACCAGTCCGCCTGCACCGCCGAACAGACCGCCCGCAAGGCCTACGGCATAGCTTCCAAGACCTACGAAGTGGGCCGCAGCACCATCACCGAGCTGAGCAGCGCCGCCCTTTCCCTCACCCAGGCTCAGCTGAGCGTCTCCCAGGCCGTGTACGACTTCCTCGTGGCCAAATCCAATCTCGAGGAAACGCTCGGATACGATTTCACCGAATAAAACGACACTTGATATGAAAAAAACAGCACTATTTGCAGCTGCCACCGTGATCGCCATACTTGCAGTGTCCTGCAAGAGCGGCTCGACCAAGTCCGGCGCCGCCGGTCCCGCCTCCGAGGATGCCCCCGTCAACGTGGTTGCCACCACCGTGACAGTCAAAGACGTCCCCCAGGAAGAAGTCTATTCCACCACCGTCCAGGCCTGGGCGGTTAACAATATAGTCCCCCAGGCGGCAGGCCGCATCAAGGTCATCAACGTCGAAGTGGGCGATTTCGTGCGCGAAGGCCAGATACTCGCCGAGATGGACGCCGTCTCGCTCGAGCAGTCGCGCCTGCGCCTTGTCAACGACTCCACCGAGCTGGGCCGTCTCAAAGCCCTCAAGGACGAGGGCGGCATCTCTCAGTCCGACTACGAGGCCGCGGAGCTCTCCTACAAGGTGAATAAAAAGAACTACGAAAACCTTCTCGAGAACACCATACTGCGCTCTCCCCTCAGCGGCGTGGTGACCGCCCGCAACTACGACAAGGGTGACTTCTACTCCATGTCGCAGCCCATTTACGTGGTCCAGCAGATTACTCCTGTCAAGCTCCTTGCAGGCATCTCCGAGGCCGATTACACTCGCGTGCACCGCGGCGACAAGGTCTATATCACCGCCGACGCCCTGCCCGGCCGCGAGTTCGAGGGCAAGGTGAGCCGCATCTATCCCACGATAGACCCTGCGTCCCACACTTTCACCGCTGAAATAACCGTTCCCAACTCTGACCGCGTCCTCAGGCCCGGCATGTACGCCCGCGTGAAGATTACCTTCGAGCTCAGGCGCAGCATGGTAGTGCCCGACGGTGCAGTCGTCAAGCAGCAGGGTTCGGGAGTGAGGAGCGTCTATGTCATAGACTCCGACAACACCGTCAGCATATGCGACGTCACCCTTGGCCGCCATACCGAGGGCGAGTACGAGATACTCTCCGGCCTCGAGGAGGGCCAGACCATCATAGTCAAGGGCCAGTCCATGGTAAGGAACGGATCCAAAGTCACTTTCCAAAGCCCCGCTGAGAAATGAGCATATACAGAAGTGCGGTCAACCATCCGGTCACAACTGCGCTAGTATTCGTGGCCTTCATGATCTTCGGCATATTTTCGCTGTCGAAGACCTCGATTGCGCAGTTCCCCGATTTCGACGCCAACACCATCATGGTGATGAGCTCCTACAACGGAGCCAGCGCCTCAGATATAGAGCAGAACCTCACCAAGGTGCTCGAGAACTCGCTAAACGGCGTGGCGGACCTCAAGAAACTCTCTTCCCGTTCGAAAGAGAACGTCGCCATCCTCACCCTCGAGTTCGAATACGGCACCGACATTGACGAGGCTACCAACAACGTCCGTGACAAGCTGGACATGGTCAACTCCCAGCTGCCCGACGGCGCTTCGGTCCCCGTCATCTTCAAGTTCAGCATGGACGACCTGCCCGTGATGATACTTTCCGCTTCGGCCAGCGAGTCCCTCCCCGGCCTCGACAAGATACTCGACGACAAGGTCGCGACTCCTCTTGCAAGGGTCAGCGGCGTCGGCACCGTGGGCGTCAACGGCGCTCCCACACGCGAAATCCAGGTCTACTGCGACCCCTACAAGCTCCAGGCTTATGGCCTGAGTATCAGCAGTATATCCCAGATCATCGCAGCCGAGAACCGCAACCTCCCTTCCGGCAGCATTGACATAGGTTCCGAGACCTACAATCTCCGCGTCCAGCAGGAATTCACCGACCCTTCCGAGCTCCTCGAAATTGTGGTGGGCTCGAGCGGAGGCAGGACGGTGTACCTGCGCGATGTCGCAACAGTCCGCGACGGCAACGAGGAAAAGGAGCAGGAATCCTACACCAACGGCCGCCGCTGCGCCACCATCGCCATCCAGAAGCAGAGCGGAGCGAACACGGTGAACGTCATCAAAGGCGTCAAGAAGCAGCTCAAAAAGATTGAAAAGACCCTTCCTTCCGACATCGAGATCATCACGGTCATCGACTCGTCCGACAACATCATCAACACGATCAATACCCTGCGCGACACGATTATCATCACCTTCCTGGTCGTTATGCTGGTCGTGTTCGTGTTCCTCGGGCGCTGGAGGGCCACTTTCATAATCATCCTTTCGATCCCCGTGGCGCTCCTTGCCTCGCTCGTGTACCTGTTTGCTACGGGCAACACGCTCAACATCATCTCCATGTCCGCCCTCTCGATTGCGATAGGTATGGTCGTGGACGATGCAATTGTGGTGCTCGAGAACGTTTCGACCCATCTCGAGCGCGGCGAAAAGCCCAAGGAGGCGGCGGTCCACGCCACAGGCGAAGTGGGCATCTCGGTCATCGCTTCGACGCTGACCATGCTCTGCGTGTTCCTGCCCCTGACCCTTATCAAGGGCATGGCAGGCATGATGTTCCGCCAGCTCGGCTGGATAGTGAGCATCATCATGATAGTCTCCACGACCGCAGCCCTCACCCTGGTGCCCATGCTTTGCTCGCGCATGCTCAAGGCGGGCCCCAAGACGGGCAAGCTGCATATGGCGATTTTCGGCCCCATCAACAAGGCGCTCGATAAGATTTCAGAAGGTTACGCAAAGCTGATAGGCTGGGTCACAACGCATCGTAAGGTGGTTATTCTCAGCGCGCTTGCGATATTCGCCGCCGCAATGGTGGCGTTCCTTCCCGGCCTTAAGACCGAGTTCTTCCCCTACAGCGACGAAGGTCGTCTGCAGGTGAGCGTCGAGATGCCGGTCGGCACCGCTCAGGCCGTGACCGGCGACCTCGCGCGCAGGATGTACGACGAAATCAAGAAGGAGGTCCCCGAAATCGTGCGCTTCAACTACACCTTCGGCCAGGCTGATTCCGACAACACTTTCGCCAGCATGCGCAACAACGGTTCGCACGTGATTACGATGAATATCAACGTGGGCAGCATGACGACCCGCAAGCGCAGCACCGCCGAAATCGCCGACGTGGTGCGCAAAGTCATCGCCCGCTTCCCCGAGGTGCACAAGGCTAACGTCACCGAGGGCGGCATGGGCATGGGCGGCATGTCCACGGTCAAGGTGGAAGTCTACGGCTACGATTTTGAGACGACAGACATCGTCGCCGCTGCGCTTCGCGAAAAGATGGCCGCGTGCGACGCCTACTCCCAGGCTATAGTGAGCCGCGACCAGTATACTCCTGAGTATCAGATAGATTTCGACCGCACCAAGCTCGCGCTCAACGGTCTTAATTCGAGCACGGCTGGCGCAGCCTTCAGCGCTGCAATGAGCGGCACCGTGGGTTCGTTCTACCGCGAGGAAGGTGAGGAATACAACATTCGCGTGCGCTATGCGCCAGAGTTCCGCACCAGCGTGGAGGATATAGGCAATATCATTGTTTACAACGCCGCCGGCCGTCCCGTGAGGATGAAGGAGCTGGGCACCATAGTCGAGACTAAGGTGCCGCCCACCATCGAGCGCCAGGACCGCGAGCGTCTCATCACGGTGACTGGCGTCGTCGCCCGCGGCAAAGCTCTCAGCCAGGCCGTGGAGGCCACGGAGGCGATTATTGATCAGAGCGACATTCCTTCCGAGCTGTCGGTCGTCATCGCCGGCGACTATGAGGAGCAGCAGGACATGTTCGCCGACCTCATCGTGCTGATTATCCTCATCGTGATACTCGTTTACATGGTGATGGCCTCGCAGTTCGAGTCCTTCCTTGCGCCGCTTGTCATCATGTTCTCGGTGCCCTTCGCATTCGTGGGCGTGCTGCTTGGCCTCTGGGCCACGAATACCGCCCTCGGTATGATGGCGATGGTCGGTATCATCATCCTGCTCGGTATTGTGGTGAAGAACGGTATCGTGCTGATTGACTATACGATACTCTGCCGTGAAAGGGGCATGGGTGTCGTGGAGGCGTCGGTTACGGCGGCCCGCAGCCGTCTGCGTCCTATCCTTATGACCACGCTCACCACGGTGCTCGGCATGCTGCCCATGGCTCTCGGCACGGGCGAAGGTTCAGAGATGTGGAAGGGCCTCGGTATGACCGTTTGCTGGGGTCTTACGATTTCGACCCTTATCACCCTTGCCCTCATTCCTGCCATGTACTGCGCCATCGAGACCCGCAGGGAGAAGAAAAAGGCTTTAAAGAAGTAAGTGTTTATGAAAGCTATATTCATTTCTTTTAATCAAGCGTACAACGACCAGATAGTTGACCTTCTCGATTCCCTCGGCCAGAGGGGCTTCACCCGCTGGAACGATATCCTGGGACGCGGGGGAGTGGACGGAGAGCCGCATTACGGCTCGCACGCCTGGCCCGTGCAGAACATGGCAGTCCTGACTGTTGTTGAAGACGATTTGGTGCGCCCCATCATGGATGCGCTCAGGAAAACGGACGAGGCTTCCCCTGATCTCGGTCTCAGGGCTTTCGTGTGGGACGTGGTGGCAAAATATTGATACGTGCCCTTTGATTACCAAATAATTTGTTATTTTTGTTTATTCTGGCGAAAAATGCAGAATGTTGAACTAAAACATATGGGAAAAGAATTGAACTACGTGCGTCCGGACCTGGAGGTCCTGGACTTTGTTACGGAGTCCGTGCTGTGTGTTTCGAATGAAAACCTTGAGGACGGAAATTCCGGAATTTGGGATTAACTTAATGGCTGATAAGATTATGAAAAAGAGTTTATTCTTCGTAATTGCGGCCATGAGTGCCGCCCTGTTTGCAGTTTCCTGCAAAGATGACGTGACCGAGAATCTTCCCGGCGGAAATGCCGTTGGAGAAGGTCAGATAAGTTTCACCGCCTACATCGCCGACGAAGGCACCCGTTCCTCAATGGACGGCCGCAGCGTCGTATGGAACACCGGCGACGAGATCCGCGTATTCACGGCCAACCACACTGAAGGCCTTGTCTATACTCTCGCTTCCGGAGCCGGCACCGCTTCCGGCACCTTCACAGGCCCAACCATCGGTTCAGGCCCCTTCTATGCGGTTTATCCCGCCGATGCCGCCTCTTCAATGAGCGGCTCGTCCATCGCAGTGAGCCTTCCCACCACCCAGGCCTGGGCAGCGGGCAGTTTTGGCCCCGGCGCCAATGTTTCCTGCGGCTACGCTACCGAGATAGACGGCATCAAGTTCAGGAACGTCCTCGGTGCCCTCGCCCTCACCATTTCCGGCACGGGCAAAGTCGGTTCCGTCACCGTATATACCGAAGGTGACGAGCTCCTCGCAGGCACCGGCACCCTTTCGGGCCTCGACGGCACTCCCGCCCTCCAGATGGTCGGTACCAGGAGCGGCGTCAACTGCAAGGCAGTCAAGCTCGACTGCGGCACTTCCGGCGCAGACCTCACCGCCGCCGGCACCACTTTCTACGTGATGCTTCCCGCAGGCACCCTCGCCTCCGGCTACAACGTCGTGGTCGCTGACACCGAGGGCAACGCAATGCTCAAGCGTTCCGCCTCCGGCCACACTCCCGCCATCGAGAGGAACGTCATACGTCCCATGCCCGCCCTTTCCTACACCGCCGCCTACAAGGCAGCCTTCCTCAACCACGAGGGTGCAGGCGCCTTCTCCGGCGCAGGCGCATCCAGCTCCACCTTCACCGAGTGCTGCGTCTACACCGAAGGCGAGAGCCAGTATTCATGGGCTGATGTCACTTCCGGCAAAGTAACTTCGCACAAAGTCCGTCTTCAGGACATGGAAGACGGTTTCGCCCTCACCATCACCACTCCCAAGACCCTCACCGTCGGAGGCAACGCTTCCACGAAGATCGAGGTCATGGGCAACACGGGAGCAGTCGTGGCCGGCACTTCCAGCATGAAAGTCGTTCGCAAGTTCGACGGCAGGGTCTGGCTCTACGACACCAATTCCGATTTCGGTTACATCACTTTTGAGGAGGAGTAAGCCATGAGAAAGATTAATACCCTTGTTTTCGTTGCACTTCTTGCAATATTCTCATCCAGTATCGTTTCTGCATCTCCCGTTTCCAAAGAGACGGCTCTTAAGGTTGCTGAAAAGATTTTGAGCGACGATGCCGCTCCCTCCACGAGGACTTCCGGCACCACCATTTCGCTCGCATGGGACGGCCTTAGCGGCGATGCCGCCGAGGACGAACTTCCTCCTTACTACGTCGTCACCAGGGACGGCGGCGGTTTTGTCATCATCGCAGGTGACGACAACGCCCACCCCATCCTCGCCATCTCCGAAAAAGGCAGGTTCAAAGTGGAAGGCATGCCAGAAAACGTCAAATGGTGGATGGACGCCATGGCTTATTATGTGCGCACCCGCACCATTCCCGAGCTCGACGCCAGGGACCGGTGGAACGAATTAATCGGCACCAGGGCCAGCTCCAGGATTACCGGCACCGTTACCGGCAAGGTAGAGCGCCTCACTCCCGAATGGGACCAGGGCAACAACGACAGCTACTATTTCGGTAAGCAGGTCTTCAACAAGTACTGCCCCACAATCACTTCCGGCCACGGCACTACCTATCCTCCTGCAGGCTGCGTTCCCCTTGCCCTTGCCGAGGTCCTCACCTATATGAGCGGCCAGGAAGGCGTCAACATGCCCACTGCGGCTACGGGCACCGTTGAAGATTATTCCGGCGGCGACACCCGGTACAAGTATCCCACCTTCCCCTATCAGCTTGGCACCACCTACGACTGGGAGAACCTCAGGACGCTTACAAATATCAACGCCGTCAGGAATAATCTCAGCAACACTGCCCTTATGGACAATCTCGGAAAGCTCATCGCCGACCTTGGAGCCATAACCCAGGCCTATTATTCCGCGAGCGGCTCCGGCGCGAATGTCGAACTGACCGAGCTCGCAGAGCACTTCGGCATCAACAAGAACGCCGTGATGCTTGACCAGAACGACTATTCTAACAGCATCTGGGTAAACCTCCTTAAGAACGAAGTAGACAAGCGTCCCGTCCTGTATTCGGGCTATGATGACGATTCTTCCGGCCACCAGTTTGTCCTCGACGGCTACGGCACCTACAGTGGCGCTACGGTCTTCCACTTCAACTTCGGCTGGGGCGGCGACTACAACGGCTACTACTACATCTACGACATCACCACCCCCAACGGTGCTTTCAAGTACTACTGCAGCGCAATTTTCGACTTCTTCCCCGATCCCGAAGGCACTCAGACATACTACCACAAGATTTACTTCTATCCCTTCACATACAATAATGTCAAGTATTTTGGCTTCAGCACTACTGCCACTTCCTTCAGCACAGGCACACCTTTCACTATAAATTGCGGCGCCGTTCTCAATAGCGGCAGCCAGCCCTTCGACGGCTATATCGACATAGTCAGGTCTGACAAGCAAGGTAATATCATTGAAGACATTACCGGATGGGATTATACCGGAGACGACAAGCTTGACCCCGGCTATCTTACTTTAGCAAATAATGCAAGTATCACCCTTAAAGAGTCGGCAGGCGCAGTAGAGTTCGGCCAGCATCTCGAGATAATATACAGCGCTCTTCTGAATAATCAGGAATACTGGCTGGGTATCAATTATCCCAACGACGGCACCATAGTGGGCGAGCTCGCCCTCATGCCGGCCGCTTTCATCTACGCAGAGGATTCATACAGCGTCGGCGACTACTTCCAGTTCGTCATCTACAACTACAACAGTAAGTACGAGACCACGACCTGGACGGTCACGTCCCCTTCCGGGACCAAGGCCACCTATTCCCAGGCCGACCGCGAGTTCCAGCTCTCCCAGACCGGCCGCTACAAGATTTCCGCCGCCCTTTCCACGGGCAACGGGACCGCGACCGAAAACGTAGTCACATACATCGATGTCAAATAATAAAACCAGCAATTATGGCACAAGTTATTACAAATACTAATTTCGAAGACGTCATCGCCGGCTCCAAGCCCGTGATGGTAGACTTCTGGGCAGCATGGTGCGGCCCCTGCCGCATCCTTTCTCCCACCGTGGACGAAATAGCAGACCAGTATGCCGACAAAATCACCGTCGCAAAGTGCAACGTGGACGATGCAGAGGAAATCGCCATGCGGTTCCGCATCATGAGCATCCCCACCCTGCTCTTTTTCAAGGACGGCCAGGTGGTCGACAAGAGGGTAGGCGTCGTCTCTAAATCCGAGATTGAATCCATCATCAAATCAATAGCATAACTTATGAAAAAGATCATGGTCATCGCTGCCGCCCTTCTTATGGGTATCAGCGCCTCCGCCCAGCACGCCGGAATCGTTGCAGGCTTCACCTCTTCCCAGCTCAACATTTCCGAGGCGAAAATCACCTCCGCAGCAGGGTATCAGCTTGGTTTTGCTTACAATTACCCTCTGGGAGCAGGCTTCGCCCTCCAGCCTGAGCTCCTCTATAATGTCAAGGCCTCCACGGTCGAGGCACTCAAGAATTCCAATTCCGCCGCGGAAGTCGGCGCTCTTGCCAAGATGGGTTATGTGGAGATTCCCCTGCAGGTACAGTGGGGTTTGAACCTCATGGTCGTAAGGCCTTATGTCTTTGCCGAACCCTTCGTGGGCTGCGCCGTTTCCGGCTTCCTCAAGGACGAGGACGGCAAGACCAAAATCACCTTCGACGACTTTTCCGATCGTCTCGAGTATGGCCTTGGCATCGGCGCAGGTGTAGAGATTTTCAGCAAGCTCCAGATTTCTGCCAAGTATTATTGGAATCTCGACCAGAACGACAGCTTCGACTCTCTCGTAAACAACGTTTCCAACAACATCAAGACCGAGAGGGGATTCGACGGCCTCGTCATTTCCGCCGCCATATTCTTCTAGTTCTATGGCGGGCAGGAGAGCGGTTTTTTACTGTTCGGCGAGTTTCAATATAGACCCCAAGTACAATGCCGCCGCACGTGATTACGTGCGTGCGGCTTGTTCGCGAGGATATGAAATCTCTTCCGGAGGCACGATAAAGGGCACGATGAAGGTAGTCGTGGACGCCACGCTGGAGTGTGGAGGACACGCCGTGGGCATCATTCCCCGCTTCATGGCCCAATACGTCCATCCCTCTTTGGACGAAGTCATATGGACAGAGTCCATGTCGGACCGCAAGGTGAAGATGAGGGAAGGCACAGCCCTTGCCGTGGCGCTTCCCGGCGGCGTGGGGACTCTCGATGAGTTTTTCGAGACCCTTACGCTCGCAAAGCTCGGCCTCTACGGCGGAAAGGTAATAGTAGTGAACCACGAAGGCTTCTACGACCGCCTGCGCGACTTGCTCGACTTTTATGTAGAGACCGGCATGCTGGACTCCGTGTCCCGCTCTCTCGCGGTTTTTGTCTCTTCGGTTGAAGAGTTTGAAAAAGTGATTTAGACTCCGTATGGCTTTTGCTTCTCAGCTCAGCGATTATCTCAAGAAGGAAGAACAGGGGGTCCTGGATATAATGACCGGGTCCCTCAGGAGCGGCATCGAGCTCCTGGATATGGCCAATGCCCACCTGCTCTCACATCAGGGAAAGCGCCTCCGCTCGAAGCTCATGCTGCTGATTGGCAAGGCCCTGGAAGGCGCGGCCTCGGATAAGGTCAGCCGCCTTTCCGCCGCTTCGGAGCTTCTCCACAACGCCACCCTCCTCCACGACGACGTGGCCGACGACAGCAGCTTCCGCCGCGGCGTCCCCACGGCCCATTCCCTCCTCGGGGCAAGGGCTGCGGTGCTTCTTGGCGACTACTGGCTCGTCAAGGCCATGGACCTCGTGATAAGCTGCGACTCCGGAGGCGGGGAATTCACACGCATATATTCCAAGACCCTCGGCGATCTGGCTGAAGGTGAGCTCCTTGAGCTCCAGAAGGCAGAGAATGCCGACACGAGCCGCGAAGATTATCTTCGCATAATCTACCTCAAGACTGCGTCCCTTTTCGAAGTGTGCTGCGTAGCTGCGGCCATGGCTTGCGGCGCTTCAACCGATGTGATTGAGGACATGCGCGAGTATGGCGTGAGCATAGGTATGGCCTTCCAGATCAAGGACGACATAATGGACTACGGCTCCCTTTCCATAGGCAAGCCTGTCGGCCTGGACCTCTCGGAAAAAAAGATAACCCTTCCTCTGCTTTGCGCTCTCGAAGACTGCTCAAAAGAGGAAGAGGAGTCCCTCCGGGCCATGATACGCCAAATTGAAGCCCCCGGCAACGAGGAGGCTGTCTGCCTGGCTGTTCGTCAGAAGGATGGAGTTAAAAAGTCTGAGGCTGTGCTCGAAGAGTATATAAGCAAGGCTAAATCAGCCCTCGGATGCATTCCTGAGGGAGAGGCCCGCGATTATCTCGACGGAGTGGCGTCGTATGTTTCAAGCAGGGAAGTATGAGATTCGCTGATTTCAAGGCTAATGCAGAAGTTTGCAAGATGCTTTCCGGGATGGTTTCTTCCGGAAGGATCCCCGGCGCCCTTATGTTCCACGAGGACGACGGCGGCGGAGCGGTTCCGCTTGCAATGGCCTTTCTTCAGTATCTCGGCTGCACCAACAGGCAGGGCGAGGACTCCTGCGGCGAATGTCCGTCCTGCAACAAAATCTCCAAGCTCATCCACCCCGACATCCATTTCGTTTTCCCGGTGACGGGTGGATCCATCATCCCTTCATCGGCCAAGCCCACATCGCTGTCGTACATCAAGCAGTGGAGGGATTTGGTGCTCTCGAACCCCTGGTTCAGCGAGCGCGACCTGGAGGAAGCCCTCGGCATAGAGGGCAAGTCGCCGCTTATTTCCGTTGCTGATGCGAAGGAAATCCTTTCGCAGATAGCGTTCAACCCCCTCGAGGGGAATTTCTGCGCGGTCGTCGTCTATCTTCCCGAGAAGATGAACGCCGATGCCGCCAACAGGCTGCTCAAGAGTCTTGAGGAGCCGCCTGCAAAGACCATTTTCATCCTCATTACCCATTCTCCGGAAAAGGTCCTTCCCACCGTAGCTTCCCGCTGCCAGCTGGTAAGGGTATCGTCCGCGGGGCGTCCCATAGGGGACGGGGGAGAGGAGAATGCATTGAACAGGGAGCTTTTCGTCTCCCTTATGGACGCCGTCGCTTCCCGCGACCTTGCCGCTGCGCTGGAGGCGGGCGAGGCGGTTGCGTCCCTTCCTTCGAGAGACAGGATAAAGTCTTTCCTTAGTTACCTTTCAGAAATGATGAGGGTCATTTTCCTGGCCTCCCAGGGGCTCTCTTCCGTTGCTCACGTGCATCAGGAAGATATGTCCGCTGCGGAGCGCTACGCTCCTTCCCTCAAGAAATCCTATCCACGCTCGCTCCTTCCCGTCATAGACAGGGCTTCGATGATGATAGACCGCAACGTCAACCAGAAGATAGTCCTTTGCGACCTCGTGGATAAAATGTTCATGATATGATTACAAGAGACAACGAATCCATACAATACGACTGCTTCCGCGGCTGCACCGTGGTCACCGACCCGCAGACAGGCGAGAGCGAGTGCAACTATCGCAACGGCTGCTGCAAGCTCCGCGACCAGGACCACCTTAAGGGCGTGCCTTCCGAGAAGTACAAGGACCTCTTTGAAGTGCGCTTCAAAAACACGCGCAAGGGCTTCTATATCAATGCTTCAGGGCAGAGCGTCTCGGAAGGGGATTTCGTCGTCGTGGAGGCCATGACAGGCCACGACCTCGGCATAGTCACCCTTTGCGGAATCATGGCCGAGCGCCAGATGAAGAGCAAGGGCATCGATCCCGAGACGGCGGAGCTTCGCAAGATTTACCGCAAGGCCCGTCCCTTCGACATAGCCAAGTGGCAGGAGGCCATAGAGCACGAGCACGAGACAATGATTAAGGCCCGCCGCATCGCTGCCGAGATGGGCCTCGAGATGAAGATAGGCGACGTGGAGTACCAGGGCGACGGCACCAAGGCCATATTCTACTATATCGCCGACGGCAGGGTGGATTTCAGGCAGCTCATCAAGGTTTTCGCTGAGGAGTTCAGGGTGAGGATTGAGATGAAGCAGATTGGCGCCCGCCAGGAGGCCGGTCTCATAGGCGGTCTGGGTATTTGCGGCAGGGAGCTTTGCTGCGCCAATTATGTGACTCAGTTCCAGAGCATTTCCACTTCCGCTGCGAGGGTGCAGGACCTTTCGCTCAATCCCCAGAAGCTCGCCGGCCAGTGCGGCAAGCTCAAGTGCTGCCTCAATTACGAGGCTCCCGTCTATCAGGAAGCCGCTTCGAAGATCCCCAGGGTCGTCGAGCCTCTCGAGTTCGAGGACGGCCAGGCTTTCCTCGTCAAGACGGACATACTGCGCGGGCTGTTGTATTTCTCGTACGACAAGTCTTCGCTTGCTGATATTTACGCCCTTACCGCCGATGAGGTCAGGGAGATACAGGAGATGAACAGGGAAGGGGAGAAGCCTGAGTCGCTGCGCTCGGAGCCCTCGCCCCAGGTCCTCGGTCCGGATTTCAAGGATGCCGTCGGCGACGATAGCATCACCCGTTTTGACCGTCCCTCGAAGGGCAGGAAGAAGCGTTCGCGCCCGAGGCGCGACCGCGGGGCCAAGGGAGGAGAGTCGGATGAGAAGAAGTAGTAGTAGTCTCAGCTTCCCGCTTCTTGGATTTGCGCTGCTGATTCTTTTGGCCGCTTGCTCGCGTCCGCTTCGCAGCGACAGCTTCCGTCTTTCGGACGGGAGCGGCATATATACCTTCGCTCTGGATATGAGCGATTCGCTTTGCACTTATTCCCTTTCGTTTTACGCTTCGCTCGATAAGGGGCGCGCTCCGCAGGGTTTTCCCATCAAGGTGTATTTGCATTCGCCTTCGGGCGCAACATATTGTGAGTCCTTGTATTACGATGCTTCGTCCGATCTGCTGGTGCCTTACCGCAGAGGGCTTGTGCCGGTGGAGTACGGGCTTTGGGAGCTGGAGCTTCGGGCTTCGGCGCCGGGGCTTGAGGGCATGGGGCTCGTTTGCGACAGGGCTTACGAGTCTGCGGATTTTTAACAGCGCCTTTCTATGGGTCACGATAAACTAAGGAAATTCGCCGAGAATGAGACTTTCTCGTGCCTTTTGCAGCCTTCGGCTTCGGAGCTGCTTGCGGACGGTTTTTTCAATCTTCGCGACCATGCTGTTAAGGGGCATTGGAACGAGCGCATGTTTGACGCTCCCCGCCCCATCGTGCTGGAGCTTGGTTGCGGCAAGGGTGAGTACACCATCGATTTGTCGCAGCGCTGCCCCGAGTGCAATTACATTGGCGTTGATATCAAGGGCGCAAGGCTCTGGAAAGGAGCGAAATACGCTCACGAGCACGCTCTTGGCAACGTCGCTTTCCTTCGCACTCGCATTGAGATGATAAATGCTTTTTTCGCTCCCGGTGAGGTGTCGGGCATTTGGCTCACTTTTTCTGACCCCCAGCTTAAGAGCGAGAACAGCCGCCTGACTTCGCCTGTCTTTTTGGAGCGCTACCGCAAGTTCCTTAAGTCCGGCGGGGTTGTGCGCCTCAAGACTGACAGCCGCTTTTTGTACGAGTATTCGCTCGCTGTGGCTCGTTGCAACGGTCTTCGCATCCTTGCTGCCACTCCCGACCTTTACGCCACTCCCCGCGAGTCTCTTGCGGGCGCTGAGAAGGATGTGGACGCCCTTTACGAAGTGCAGACGTTCTATGAGCGTATGTTTTTGAAGCAGGGCTATAAGATCACCTATCTGGCCTTTACGCTCGATCACGACGGTCCTTTCGAGCACCCTGCGGACTTCGATGCCGCCTATTGGCGCTCCGTCGAAGGTCCCCGGCATTTCATAACTCCCTAATTGTCATTATGGCTTGCAGGTGCCTAGCAGTTTTGTCCACCTTCGCAGCCTTTCAGGCTGCTCGTCCCTCCCACCGCAGGCGGTGGGCCCCTCCCATTCATGGGTCATGGGCGACCACGTTACCAAAACTGCTAGGCACCTGCCAGCATGAAATTGATAATGATTAGATTATGCCGCACATAAGACTAACTATGCCGATTGAGCTGCCGGAGCCGGAAGTGATTGATATTGAGGCTCTGGGGGCGGCGTGCCGGGCGGGCGAGATTGATATGATCTGCGTGCTCGGGCCCACGGCGTCGGGTAAGACGCGCTACGCCGTGGCGCTGGCGCGTCAGATCGGCGACGTGGAGATTATTTCAGCTGATTCCAGGCAGGTCTATCGCGGCATGGACATTGGGACGGGGAAGGATATAGAGGAGTACGGTGAGGTCCCGGTTCATATGATTGATATCGCGCCGGCGGGGAGCAGGTACAATGTGTACCGCTATCAGGCTGATTTTGCGAAGGTTTATGCCGACATCCGTTCGCGCGGGCGCATACCTCTGCTTTGCGGGGGCACGGGCCTTTATATTGAGGCGGCGACGCGTTCCTACGATTTTGATAAGGAGGCTGACGCCGTGCAGGTGCCGCCTGAGGCGCTGCCGTCAAAGACTTTTTATATTGGGACGCTGGTGTCGAGGGAGGAGCGTAATCGCAGGATTGATGAGAGGCTCAGGTATCGTTTGGAGCACGGGATGGTGGAGGAGGTGAAGGGGCTGCTTGCGAGCGGGATTCCTGCGGAGGACCTGATTTACTACGGGCTTGAGTATAAGTTTGTTACGCAGTTTGTCATTGGCGTTCTGTCTTACGAGGAGATGTTTACGCTCCTTTCGAATGCCATTCATCAGTTTGCCAAGCGCCAGATGACGTGGTTCCGCGGCATGGAGCGCGACGGCCTCGTCATCCACTGGGTCGAAGTATAGAGGACGCTGCGCTGGCAGCTTTCCTTCACTCCCTGAACACGGTCGCTCAGGAAACTGCCAGTCTCCGCTTTCGGGCAATAAGCGCTCCCTGAGCCTGTCGAAGGGAATGGTTTTGCCTTATTTCGTCAGTGATGCGTACTCCTGTTTCGCCTTTTCCATCCTTTCGCGGAAAATGGGATTGGTCTGGACGAAGGAGTAGCCTATGGATGCGGCAGCGCGGCTGTTGTCAACGTCGCTCTGCCAGTGGGCACCGACTATTACGCGGCTCTGGCCCATTTCCCAGGCGTGGGCGTAGAGGGTTTCGGCCCTGTCAGGGGCGATTTCCGCAAGCATCAGGGCTATGGACCAGGCGCGAATGGTGTGCCCTGAAGGGTATGAGCCTTCGCCGCGAAGTCCTGCTTCCTCCCATTCGGAGTACATATGCTCGTTAAAGTACTCGAAGGGGCGTATGCGGTGGAAATAGGCCTTGGGATGGATGCGGATGAGGTCTATGGTCTTTATCCCCGTCATGAGTAGTTCCCATATGGCAGGGGTCGTTGAGCGCGAAATCTCCATGCCGAAGGCTTCGTTGAAGCGCGCGAACACTTCGTCTATCTCCCAGGCGGCGTCCTTTGCTGCGGTCTCGGCGCGGACAGCGTCCTTTCTCTGCTCCTTGCCCCAGAAATAACGCAGGCTGTCATAAGCGAATTCAGGGCTGCCCGGCGCGGGAGGTGCAGGAAGGCATTTCACAAGGTCGGGCATCTGCTCCTGAGTAAAGAGAGGCTGGATCTGAGACTCTTTCAGGGGAGCGGAAGTCTTGCTTGAAACAGAGCAGGCGGCCGGGAGGAAGAGCATCGCAACCGCGACTGAGAGCGAAATGAAGCTGCGTATTTTCATGACTCAAATTATTGACTGCCTCAAAGGTACAAACAAATTCGCGCAGAAAAAGAGAAATAATTGCTATTTTTGCCCTCCCAATAAGGAAGAAATGGCGAAGAAGACCGAAAAAAAGAAAATCCAGGTGAGCAACAAAAGGGCCTCGTTCGACTACGAGTTCCTGGAGACCTATACCGCCGGTATAGTGCTCGTCGGCACCGAGATCAAGTCCATTCGCACAGGTAAAGCCTCCCTCCAGGACGCCTACTGCTATTTCGACCTCTCCGGCCAGCTCTATGTCCGCGGCCTCAACATCGCCCAGTATTTCTGGGGCTCATGGGGCCAGCACGAGCCCGCCCGCGACCGCAAGCTGCTCCTGACGAAGCGCGAACTCCGCCACCTCGCCGCGGCCAACAAGCAAAAAGGCCTCACGATCGTTGCCGTGAAGCTTTATATCGCCGAAAACGGCTTTGCCAAGATAGTCATCGCCCTCGCCCGCGGCAAAAAGGAATACGATAAACGCCAATCAATCAAAGAGAAGGACATCATCCGAGAGCTCGAGAGAGGGTAGTTAATGCCCGACAGCGGAGACTGGCAGTTTGGTGAGCGACCGTTCTGATGGGAGTGAACCAAAGCTGCCAGCGCAGCGTCCTATCAACAATTAAAGACCCTACGCGGAGCCGAAGACGATGAGCGCCATGCCGGACAGCAGGACGGCGAGAGCGATACCCTTGCTGCGAAGATTCTTCTCCCTGAACAGCGCCGCGCCAAGGGCGAAAGTCACGATGACGCTGCTGCGACGAATCATCGAAATGACCGAAAGCAGCGCCCCGGGGTCCTTCAGCGAGAAAAAGTAGAGAGCGTCGGCGCAGGTGATGAACACTGCTATGAGCAGTATGCTCCAATCCCAGCGTATGGGAGCGAAATGCGCCTTATCGAAAAGACGCGAAAACAGCAGGCAAATCCCCAGCAGCAAAGTGATATAAAGGTTGCACCAACTCTGCACGAAAAGCGGCTCCATAAAGCCCATTATGTGCTTGTCGTACAGCGCACTGGCCACCCCCGACACCACCGAAACCGCCATCCACGCGATGCCCGCGTTGTGCGTAAACTCTATGCCCTCCTTCTTGCCCGAAAGATTGAGCATATAGAGCGAAAAGATGGCGACTATACTGCCCGTCCACTGCAGGGCGTTAAGCTTTTCGCCGAAAAACAGGATGGAAAACAGCAGCACGAAAACGGGGCGCGTGGCCTTGATTGTGCTGGCGATGGTGATGGGCAGGCGTTTCAGGCCCTCCATACCCGCAATCCACGACAGCGTGACCATTGAAGCCTTGAAAACGAGACGCAGGTGGTTCTCCAGCGGCCCGGCGCTGAAAAAGGGGACGAGGAAAAGGGTGGAAAACGCCGTGGCGAGGAAGAGCACGGCGAGCGTGCCGTTGCGCCGCAGCGACTGTTTTTTCGCCACGTCGTACAAGCCAAGCATTATCGCCGAGCCTATTGCAAGCCAAATCCACATGTTGACGCTCAGATACTAAGGCGAGCAAAGATATGCCAAAATTTCCTATATTTGCTCTTCCATGAGCGAAAGCAGCGAGAAAAAATTCAAGGAAAACATCGAAATCCGCGGCGCCTGCGCCCACAACCTCAAAAACGTGGATGTGGACATCCCCCGCGGCAAGTTCGTCGTCGTGACCGGCCTCAGCGGCAGCGGCAAGTCCTCGCTTGCATTCGACACCCTCTATTCCGAGGGCCAGCGCCGTTACATGAACACCCTTTCGCCCTACGCCAAGCATTTCATGGGAGTGCTTGAGCGCCCGCAAGTCGAGAGCGTGGAGGGCCTGAGCCCCGTCATCGCCATTGAGCAGAAGACGACGGGCAGCAACCCCCGCTCCACCGTAGGTACCATCACCGAGACCTACGACTTCCTCCGCCTGCTCTACGCCAGGGCCTCGCGCGCCTATTCCCCCGAAAGCGGGGAGGAAATGGTGCGCTACACCGATGAGCAGATCGTGTCGCTCACCATTGAGCGCTTCAACGGTCGCAAGTGTTTGCTGCTCAGCCCTCTGGTGCGCGGCCGAAAAGGTCACTACCGCGAGCTTTTCGAGCAGCTCAGAAAGCGCGGCTACACCGAGGTGCGCATTGATTCCGAGATCAGGGAGCTCGCCACGGTGGACGCCGTAGACCGCTACAAGGCGCATTTCATAGAGCTCGTGGTGGACAAGCTCAAGCCCGGCGAGGGTGACGCCAAGCGCATACGCTCCTCAGTTGAGACTGCGCTCAATCTTGGCAAGGGGTCGGTTGCGGTGCTCGACATCGAGAGCGGCGAAATAAGTCATTTTTCCAAGCACCTCGTGGACCCGGTGACGGGCGCGTCGCTCCAGGAGCCGGCGCCCCACACTTTCTCTTTCAATTCGCCGGAGGGCTACTGCCCGCACTGCAAGGGGCTTGGCAGGATAGTCAACGTTGACCCCGACGCCATTATCCCCGACCGCTCGCTGAGCATCGCTGAGGGGGCCATTGTGCCGCTCGGGCCGTTCAGGGAGAACCGCAAGTTCGACGTCGTGCGCGCCATTACCCGCAAGTACGGATGTTCAATATATGACCCCGTGAACAGCCTCCCCGACGAGGCGCTGACTCATATCATTTACGGCTCCGACGACTTCATTCGCATTGGCGAAGGGGCTCAGACTGAGATGGTTGCCTTCGAAGGAGTTGTGGGCGACATTGAGGATAAGGTGGTCTGCCCCGTTTGCAAGGGGACGCGCCTGAGCGCGAATGCGCTTTGCTTCCGCGTTGCCGGGAAGGACATCGCCCGGGTCAGCGCCATGGAGCTGGGAGAGCTGCGAGGCTGGCTCGGGAGCCTCGAAAATGAGCTTACGCCCCGCGAGCGCACCATTGCCCGCGACATACTCAAGGAGCTCACAGACAGGGTGGATTTCATGCTGGACGTGGGCCTCGACTACCTTTCTCTCGACCGTCCCACAGCCTCCCTTTCCGGCGGCGAAGGGCAGCGTATCAGGCTAGCCACGCAGATTGGTTCCAAGCTGGTCAATGTCCTCTACATACTCGACGAACCCTCGATTGGCCTGCACCAGAGGGACAATCGCAAGCTCATTGCTTCGCTGCGCAAGCTGCGCGACAACGGCAATTCGGTCATCGTGGTCGAGCATGACGCCGAGACAATGAACGCCGCCGACTGGATAGTGGACGTGGGCCCCGGCCCCGGCGAGCAGGGCGGCCGCATATGCTTCAGCGGCCCCGCATCGCAGCTGGTGGGCGATTCCGAGACTCTCAAATATCTTCGTGGCGAAAAGAGCATTCCAGTGCCTGCAATGCGGCGCAAGGGTAGCGGCCTGAATCTGGGCATTCGCGGCGCCACGGGCAACAATCTCAAGAGCGTCGATGCCGACTTCCCGCTGGGGAAGCTCATTGGCGTTGCGGGAGTGAGCGGCAGCGGCAAGTCGAGCCTGGTGCTCGAAACGCTGATGCCGGCGCTTAAGAATAAGTTGCAGCATGCCAAGATGCGGCCGCTCCCGTATAAGGACATACTCGGCATCGATTTGATAGACAAGATTATAGAAGTGGATCAGAGCCCCATAGGGCGCTCGCCCCGCAGTAATCCTGCCACCTTTACCGGCGTCTTCGGCGACATACGCACCCTTTTCGAGGAAACTCCGGATGCGAAGGTGCGCGGCTTCAAGGCGGGACGCTTCTCATTCAACGTCCCCGGCGGACGCTGCGAGGAATGCAAGGGCGCGGGCATCAAGGAGATAGAGATGAACTTCCTCCCTTCGGTCCATGTGGAGTGCCCCGTTTGCGGAGGCAGGCGCTACAAGGAAGATACCCTGGCGGTGCGCTACAAAGGCAAAACTATCAACGACGTGCTGGAGATGCCGGTGAGCGAGGCCTATGAGTTCTTCAAGCCCGTGCCTAAGATTGCGCGTAAGCTTAAGGCCCTCCTGGATGTGGGTCTCGGATATATCCATCTGGGGCAGTCGGCCGTGACCCTTTCGGGCGGCGAGAGCCAGAGGATGAAGCTCGCGACCGAGTTTTTCCATCCCGCCAGCGGGAACACCCTCTATGTCCTGGATGAGCCCACGACCGGCCTGCATTTCGAGGACATCAAGGTGCTGCTCGGCGTGCTGGGGAAGCTCGTGGACGAGGGCAATACGATTATAATTATTGAGCACAATCTCGACATTTTGAAGTCCTGCGACTGGATACTCGATATGGGCCCCGACGGCGGCGAGGGAGGCGGCAGGATAGTTGCATGTGGCACGCCGGAGGATCTTGCCCTTGATCCCGAGTCGGTGACAGGTCCGTTCCTTAAAGAAATATTACATTGATTATGACTAAGATAGAAGCCGCAAGGCAAGAATACAAAGACTGGTGTGAGGCAGTGGGCGTAACCAGCATCGAAGACTTGAACCAAACCCTGCAGGAAGGCCGCGGGATTGAGCTTATCAATCTCTGCGAAGCCCGTCAGGAGAGAAAGTACGCGGGTATTGCCAATCAGATTTACTACCGCAGGGCCTCGTCAAAGATCGTCATGATTTCCGGTCCTTCTTCAAGCGGCAAGACTTCCTCGGCCCTTCGCATCGCCCAGCAGTGCCGCGTGCTCGGTCTTACGCCCCGGGTCATAGAGCTGGACAATTACTTCCTTCCCCGAGAGCAAACTCCCCTCGACGAAGAGGGCAATTACGATTTCGAGGCTCTCGGCGCCATGGATATAGACCTGCTGGACAAGCATTTGAATGCTCTTCTTGACGGTCAGGAGGTCGAGATTCCCAAGTTTGATTTCGTTGCCGGAAGGCAACGCCCGAGCGGAAAGACCATACGCCTCGGCGCAGGGGATATACTGTTCCTGGAGGGCATCCATGCCTTGAATCCGGATTTGACGCCTTCAGTGGACAAGAGTCGTATTTTCAGGATATATATTTCCGCCCTTTCCGCCCTGCCGGGCGGCGTGAAGGAGCATAATTCCACCACGGACAAGAGGCTTTTGCGCAGGATAGTTCGCGACAACCGCGTCCGCGGCATTTCGCCCGAGGAGAATATAATCCGCTGGAAGTCGGTGCGCCGCGGCGAGGAGAAGAACATCTTCCCCTTCGAGGAGAACGCCAACGTCGTTTTCAATTCCTCGACCCTTTATGACGTTCCCCTGCTGAAATACTACGCCGAGCCCCTTCTGGAGGGTATTTCGGTCTCTTCCCCCGCTTATGAAAAGGCCCGTAGGATCCTGAAGTTCCTTGAGACCGTCACTGCCCTCAAGCCCGCGGAAATCGCCGCCATCCCTCCCACCTCCATCATGCGTGAATTCATCGGCGGCCAAACGCTGTAGCGTCTGACCTCCTGTGTGGGCGAAAGTCACTTTCGCCTTTCTATTAGTCCGAGGCCGGGACGGTCGGGGAGGGTGATCTTGCCGCCGACAACAGTCATCCCTTCGAATAAATCATTACTTATGAGAAGATTGCCATCGAGATCGGCGAAATCGACGCCGGGACTCAGGTGGGCGGCGGCAGTGCAGGCGCAGGAAGTCTCTGTCATGCATCCGAGCATGACTTTCATCCCTTCCGCACGGGCGTATGTCATCATTTTCCGGGCTTCGAGAAGGCCGGTGCATTTCATTAGTTTTATATTGATTCCGCTGAATGCGCCTTTGATAGCGGGGATGTCGCGAAGACGCTGGATGGATTCATCGGCAAAAATGGGGACGGGGCTGCGCTCGGTAATCCAGGCTATATCGTCCAAACGGTCTTTCGGCATGGGCTGCTCGACCATCACGACGCCGTTTTCGGCGAGCCAGCCTATTTCGTCGAGGGCCTTCTGCCTGTCTTTCCAGCCTTGGTTGGCGTCGACGGCTAAGGGGAGGTCGGTCACGCTGCGTATGGTACGTATCATCTCCTCATCGTTGTCCAGGCCCACTTTCACTTTCAGGATATTGAATTTTCCCGCGCATTCGAGGGTCTTTTCCCTGACGACTTCGGGCGTGTCTATGCCTATGGTGAAAGTGGTGGAAGGCGCTTTTGAAGGGTCGAGGCCCCAAATCCTGTAAAGAGGCTGGCCGAGGAGCTGGCCATAGAGGTCGTGCAGGGCTATGTCCACGGCCGCCTTTGCCGGCTCGTCGCCCTCAGACAGGGAATCGACATAGGCAAGAATGTCCTCCAGAAGAAAAAGGTCGCTGAATTGACTCAGGTCCACTTTTTCGAGGAAGGCGCACACGCTTTCCACGCTGTGGCCGAGATAGGGCGGCATGGATGCTTCGCCGTGGGCCTTGAAACCGTCGTATTCGATTTCCACCTGGACTCCAGGCGTGGTCTTCCTAGAATAGGATGCGACAGTGAAAGTGTGGCGCAGTTCCAACTCGTATGGCCGCCAGCTTAATTTCATACGAGGAGCCAATCCGCCTGATTTGAGGATATATGGTTTGGGCAGGTTTGATGAGGCTGTTGGTTTGCAGCCACTTAACGCTAGCCCTGCGCCGGCAAGACCAGTTGTTTTTATGAATTCGCGTCTTTTCATTTGTCGTGAGTCTAATCAGATATGGACCGAAAACAAAAATACCATTTTTTTGACAACTGCTGCCCGCATATCTCCCTGGCTATCGTATTACCTTTGGTGGGGCTTAGATTATGGGATGGAAGAGCTTGTAGAGGGGGCGGATGATGGCGACGCCGGGGCGGAGGCCCGGGTATGAGTCCGGGAAGATTTCGTGACTCATTTCTTCGCGTTCGAGGTGGAGCTTTTTGAGCTCCATGGCGGCCCCGGAGTCCTGGATAAAGACCATATCTTCGAAATTGAGGCGGCGGCTCCTGTTGGTGAGGTTTACCGAGCCTATGCCGCAGAGGCAGTCGTCGGCGACGATGGTTTTGCTGTGGTTGAAGCGGGGCTCGTAGAGAAAAACGCGCACGCCAATAGAAAGGAGTTCATCCTCAGCTATTTCGTTCATCCGGTCCGCCATCCACAGGTCTCCCTTGGCCGGTATCATTATACGCACGTCCACCCCGCGCCTGACGGCCCCGGAAAGTGCTCCAAGTATGTCGCCGTCGAGGCTCAGATAGGGGTTTTGCATCCAGACATAGTCCCGGGCATTATCAAGGATATTGATTATGGCGGAATAAAGGAGGTCGTTCCCCTGTCTTCCGTTGATCAGCTGGACGGGGACATTCCCGCATATATGGATGGCGGATTCTTCAGGAGCATCCTCAGAGGGCCCGACAAAAGACCACAGAGAGTAGAATTCCGTCCTGAAACACTCCGCTGACGGGCCCTCGATGCGTATTTGAGTGTCGTCATAGTGGAGCGCATAGTTGTCGTTGAGGTTCATGCCTCCCATATAGACTATACGTCCGTCGATTATCGAGGTCTTGCGGTGAAGCCTGCCTTGGAGCCTTGATAAAACGGTCCAAATGGGCAAGTCAGGGTCTGTTGCGAGACGCACCCGGATGCCTGCCCTAGCCAATTCATCATAATAATCGGCCTTCAAAAAGGGACTGGCAATATTCTCAAAGACAATGCGTATCTCCACGCCTTCGGCGGCCTTTTGAAGCAGAGCTTTCCACACCCGGGAGCCGTTCTCGTCGTTGTAGAATTTATAGCACTCCATCTCTATGCTTTCCTTCGCCTCCAGGATATCGTGGGTGAGGGCATCGAAATAGCGAGGGCCGCTTCCTATCACTTCAATCGCGTTCCCCGGCGCAGTTTCCTGCCAGGGGGAGCCGCCGGAGAAGGATTCCAAGCCGGGGAAGCACTGGGCAAACAGCGCCCGGGCTCCCAAAAGGAAAAACAGTATGACACTTGCCTTTTTCATGCTCATTCTCCCCTGAAGCGCACGCTGCGGCGGAAGCCTTCGCCGTCCATTACAGTGAGCAGGTGCTCGCCCGGAGAAGGGGCGTAGAGCAGTTCGTGCTCGAGTGTGGTAGAGCCTATGTATTGCCCGTCCATGTGCCAGTAGAGCACTGCCGAGGGGTCGGAATGCGCCGCTTTCAGGACGGCTCCCTTGCGGCTTCCGTCCAGGGCGCGGGTGGTGATTATGGTCATCCCGGGGGCCGGGTAAATGATGGCCACGGGATTGCGGTCCGAAGACGAGGATTCGAAAAGAGGGTGCTTGGGGGGCAGGCTCTTGTATTCGATATGCACTTTGCGGAAGTACCATTCCTGGGCGGGAGGGAGCACGAAGAAGGTGTCGGTGACCATTTCGCTGACGGGGCAGCAGTCGCTGTTGACCTGGTAGCGTCCTTCCGCGTCGAGATGCACTTCCCGGTGGTAGCTGCATTCCTCGGGAGCGGCTGGGGCGACGGGCACCATGACTCTTTCCCTTTCGGGGCAGTAGCGCCCTGCGGGAAGGCCGCTTGCGGGGCATATTTCCATATAAGTCATGTCGTGCTCGGGCATGGTGAACCAGGAGGAGCGGGGCAGGGCAGAGAAGACTTCGAACATGACGGGGGCTGCGTAAGAAACGCCGGTGAGTCCCGAGCGCCCTTCGCTGTCGCTGTTGCCCACCCACACTGCCACGACGTGGCCTCCGTCCACTCCTACGCTCCAGGCGTCGCGGCTTCCCCAGCTCGTGCCGGTTTTCCAGGCAATCCTGCGCGAGGAGCCAAGGTCCATCCACGACGCTTCTTCCTCGGGCCTGTTGGCTTTCGAAAGCGCTTCGAATGTGGCCCAGATGGCGCCTTCAGAAAGGGGAACGTCGGCGGATTCGATGGACGGCGCTTCCTCGAAGCAGTGCAGGGCGCTGAAGGAAGGCAGTCCGTTGAGCTTGGCGGCCATACGCTGATAGGCCCCCGCGAGGTCCTCGAGGCTGATTTCTGCGCCGCCCAGGATCAAAGACAGGCCATAATGGCCGGC
This sequence comes from uncultured Bacteroidales bacterium, assembly GCA_947302175.1. GTDB lineage: Bacteria > Bacteroidota > Bacteroidia > Bacteroidales > UBA932 > Cryptobacteroides. Next base: position 69,141 of record CAMYVB010000001.1, read on the forward strand.
ACTTCGAGTCATGGTGCTGAAGCCCATGGAGCGCAGCAATAACAGGAAGCGCTCCGCCCCGTATTGTTCAAGCATGCGCACCGAGGGCACGTTGAGCGAGCGGGCGATGACTTCGTCGGCATGGACTGCGCCTTCGAAACTGCGCGAGAAGTTGTGAGGGGAGAAATTGTTATAGTTATAGGGGGTGTCCTTTATCAAAGTGGAAGGGAGGATATGCCCGTCCTGCAACATGGCGGCATAGAGCATGGGCTTAAGTGTGCTGCCGCTCGAGCGGGGTGCGGGTATCATGTCCACGTCGGCGCCGCGGAGCGTGCCCCCTCCCGTGAGACCGCGCGTATTGCCGTAGTAGGCAAGCACTTCGCCCGTACGCACGTCGGCTACTATGATGCCCATGTTGTCAATGAGATTGTTGTGGTTCTCCCCGAAATGGCGGCCGGCGATGGCGTTCACCCTGCGCTGAAGGGAGGCGTCGAGGGTGGAGCGCAATTCGCCGTCACCCAAGGTCTTGCGCCCGCGTTCGAGCAGGTGGTAGGCCATATCGGGCATGGGGTGCGGCGCGTCAGGGAGCGGCTCGTCCTTGGCCAGGGCGCATTCCAGAAAATCGATTATGCCTTCGGCGCAGAGCTTGTCCAGCAGGAAATTGCGTTTCTCGAGAAGACGCTCCCGGCCGCGTCCGGGGTGAATCAGGGCGGGCGAGTTGGGGAGCACGGCGAGGGTGGCGCTTTCGGCCCAGGAAAGGACGTCCGAGGAGCAGCCGAAGTAGCGCTGCGAAGCAGCCTCGAGGCCGACTATGTTGCCGCCGAAAGGAGCGTTGGAGGCGTATAGGCGAAGGATTTCGTCTTTGGTGCAGCGCAGCTCCAGGCGGGTTGCTAGGATGGCTTCAAGCAGCTTTTCGGGGACGCTTCGCGGGGCGTCAGGGCGGCTGAGGCGTATCACCTGCATGGTGATGGTGCTGGCCCCGCTGACCACCTTGCCTCCGCGCACGTTCTGCCTCAGGGCCCTTGCCGCCGCGGCGAAGTCCACCCCTATGTGGCGGCGGAAGCGTTTATCCTCGAAGCAGATGATGCATTTTTCGAATTTTTCGCTCACTTCGCCCGTGGGCCCGAAGCGCCACTGCCCGTCGGAAGCGATGCGCGCCCCGAGAAGGACCCCGTCGCGCGAAAGGAGCGTGGCGGAGCGCGGAGTGCGGAACAGATCGCGAGGCAGGCAGAATAAATACCAAATCAGCACCGCGCCGCACAAAATGCAAAGTATTTTGCTAACTTTGTTCAAACCGAACAAAAGTACAAATTTTTCCAGCGATGAAAGCGATACGACACCTGTTTTTTCTTGCTTTAGTGGCATTATTTGCTCTAAGTTCCTGCCGCTCTGGCGGTTCAGGCAAAAACGCCCCCTCGTCGGCCTCTGACGGCGTTTCCGAGGCTGCTGAGGCGGTCCCGGTCGCGGTATCGGGAGATGAAGCGGTATCCGGCGGCGAGGAAAGCGCAGTTCCCTCTGCACCCCTCGCAGTCCAGGTCTCTTCAGGCCGGGAGGAAGAGGACTCATCCGAAGAAGAGATAGTGCCCGGAATCAAGTTCCTGAGCAAGGGCGACATACTTCCCACCTCGGGCAGTTTCGACCTCCTTTTCAGCTCAGTCGGCTACGCCAAAGCCCGCGTCAGGGTGAGGAAGGTCCTCCCCGGCAACATCCTGCAGTTCATGCAGACCGACAGGTACGACAGGAACTACGAAATGAACAGGGTCGCGACGAAGATTTGCGATACCACCATCACCCTCGGCGCCCTTGAAGCGCAGCACCTCAGGACCGCCAGGGTCTATGCGCTGGGCCTCGATGAGATGGTGCGCCCCGAGCCGGGCGCCATCTACAGGGTCGACATCCTTGGCTGCGACCCCCTCGCGGACGAGGACTACTATTTCAGCGAAAGCGCATTCGGCGACTGGGATACCTACGACGAGCGCCACACCGACCTTCTTGCCAGCAATCTCGCCCTCATCGCCAAGCAGGGCGACAGGAGTCTCGACGTATTCGCCTTCGACATACTCAGCGGCAAGCCCGTGCAGGGCGCAAGGGTCAAGGTCTACGACTTCGTGCAGCAGGAGCTCGGCAAGGGCGTGACCGACCGCGACGGCCGCATTAACTTCCCCGCTCCCGGCGAAGCGCGTTTTGTCACCGCTTCGAACGCCAATAACTGGTCGTATCTCGATATCAAGAAAGAAAAAGCGCTGAGCACCAGCAACTTCGATGTGGCCGGCACCACCCATACCGACGGCATCAAAGGCTATGTCTTCGGCGAAAGGGGAGTTTGGCGCCCCGGCGACACCATCCACGTCGGCGCCGTAGTGATGTTCGACGGCGATCCCCTCCCTGCGGGGCACCCTGTCGTGGCCGAGCTGCGCAACCCCGACGGCCAGACCGTCGCCACCAGCACCGTCCGCTACGACGGCTGCAACATATTCCACTTCCCCTTCGTCACCTCCCAGGACGCCCGCACGGGCCGATGGAGCGCAGTCGTGACCGTGGGAAGCGCAGTATTCACCAAGTCCCTCAGGGTCGAGACCGTGAAGCCCAACAAGCTGGATATCGAGCTTCTTGTCGACGCGCCCTACATAAGCGCCGATGCCTCCCAGAAGGGCACCATCGCCGTGAAATGGCTCTACGGGGCCCCCGGCAGCGGCCTGAAGGTCGGCACCGCGCTCGACCTTGTCGCTTCCGGCAATTCCTTCAAGGGCTATGAAAGCTACGACTTCAAAGACGACGCCCGCGCATTCGAAACGCAAAGTTTCACCTACCACGACAAGGTGACCGACGAGAAGGGCGAGTGCAGCATATCCCTGTCTGTCGGCGGCGGCAAGTCGGCGCCCGGCCTTCTCAAGGCCGGCTTCACCATCCGCGCCTACGAGCCCTCAGGCGATTTCAGCACCGGCTATTCCGAGTTCAACTATTCCCCCTATTCCGCCTACGTCGGCATGAGGACCTCCATGAACAAGACCTCCTGGGACGACGACTATCTGGAAAAGGGAGCCGCCCACAAGTTCGATGTCGTGACCGTGGACGCCCTTGGTAAGAGCGTGAACGTAAGTAAGTTGCGCGCCGAAGTCTACCTCGTGGACTGGTCCTGGTGGTGGAACGCTTCCCGTGAAATCGCCAATTATATGTCCGGCAGCAGCAAGGAGCTGCTCTTCGAGAAGGAGTTCTCCACCTCCGGCGGCGCGGCATCTTTCTCCTACGACTGGAAAGAAGCCCCTGCGGGCATCTACTATGTGCGCGTGAGCGACGTCGAAGGCGGCCACTCCACTTCCATGATTTGCAATGTCCACGAGAACTGGGACGGCAGTTCAGGCTCCGAAACCGGCGCTACAGCCCTCTCAGTCACTTGCGACAAGGAAAAATACGCCCCCGGGCAGAACGCCTCGGTCTCATTCCCCTCGGTCGAGGGCGAGAGTGCTCTAGTCACTATCGAGAAAGGAGGCAAGATATTGGAAACCAGGGTGGTTTCTTGCTCTGCAAGCAAAACCCGCGTCAGCATACCCGTCAACGCTGCCATGATGCCCAACGCCTATGTCAGCGTGACCCTCATCCAGCCTCACGGCAATGCGCTTAACGACGCTCCCATACGCCTCTACGGCGTAGTCAATCTCCCCGTGGAGGACGAGTCCACGCACCTGCAGCCCGTAATCGTCGCGTCCGAAAAGGTCAAGCCTGAGAGCGAGATAAAGATAAGCGTGAAGGAGCAGGCGGGACGTCCTATGAGCTATGTAGTCGCCCTTGTGGACGAGGGCCTTCTGGGCCTTACCGGCTTCAAGACCCCCGATGCCTGGAAGTCATTCTATGCCAAGGAAGCCCTCCGCGTGCGCACCTGGGACGTCTATGACGACGTCATAGGCGCCTACGGCGGCCGCATTGAGCAGCTCTTCGCCATAGGCGGCGACGACGAGGCGTCCGGCACCCTGAAGCGCACCAAGGCTGAAAGGTTCACCCCCGTTGTCGCCTGGCTCGGCCCCTTCAATCTCAAGGCCGGCAAGACGGCTACCCACAACGTCGCCATCCCTCAGTACATAGGGTCACTCCGCGCCATGGTCGTCGCTACTGACGGCAAGGCCCAGGGCAGTTCTTCGAAGAATATCGAAGTGAGCCAGCCCGTCATGGTTTCGGCTTCCGTTCCCCGCACGGTCTGCGTAGGTGAGAAGATAAAGATCCCCGTAACGCTGATGGCTATGGAGGACAAGGTAGGCAAGGTCAATGTCACCCTGACTACCGACAAGGCCTTCAAGATTACCGGCCCCGCATCGATGGAGGTCAGTTGCAGCAAGGTCGGCCAGGAAGTGTATTATTTCGAGGTGGAGGCAGCCGAAAAGACCGGCACAGGCCACATAGGCGTCACTGCCAAGTCTTCCCGGGACTCCTCTTCGCAGCAGATTGAAATCGACGTCCTGCATCCCAATCCCGAGGTCATAAGGAGCAAGACTGTCTTGCTTGAGGCCGGGGCGAAAAAGGATGTGGAGGCAGATATCTTCGGCGTCGAAGGTTCGAATTCTATGCAGGTGGAATTCTCCACCGTTCCTCCCATTGACCTTCGTTCAAGGCTAGGCTACCTGCTTTCCTATCCTTACGGATGCATAGAGCAGACGGTCTCCTGCGCCCTTCCTCAACTGTATCTTGGCAATCTAATGGAGCTGGACGCCGCTTCCGCAAAGCAGGCCGAAGTGTCTGTCAAGGCTGCGATACGCCGTATCCAGAGCTTCCGCCGCAGCGACGGTTCGCTTTCTTACTGGCCGGGCGCTAACGGTGGCGCCACTTCGGTCTTTGGTTCGGCTTACGCCTTGTATTTCCTGTTTGAGGCCCGCAGGGCGGGTTATGCCGTGCCTGACGAGCTCGTCTCTTCGCTGACCAATTATGTGTCGGATATGGTGAAGGGGAAGAACACTGGCGAGTTCGTGCGCGCTTACGGTCTTTATGTGCTCGCTTCCGGCGGCAAGCCGCAGAGGGGCGCTATGAACAATCTCCGTTCTTCGAAGAGGAAGTCCAACAATTCCACCTGGCTCCTTGCCGCTGCCTATGCTCTCGACGGCAAGAAGGACGTGGCTCTCAATCTCACCAAGAACCTGCCTTATACCGAGCCTGAAGCCGGCCTGTATTATTCCTATTTCGGCAGTGAGCTTCGCAATACCGCCATTGCGGCGAGGGTCAATATCCTCGTCGGGCGCAATGAGGAGGCTTTCGGCCAGATACGCTCCATCGCCACGGCTCTTAACGATAAGTCTCAGTGGATGAGCACGCAGACTACTGCGTGGGCTTTGCAGGCTATGTGCGAGTATGCCGCCGCAGGCGGTGCTGCCTCAGGCGTGGATGCTTCGGCCGTTTATGACGGCAAGACCTTCAAGGCCAAGTCTTCGAGGAGCCTTGCTGCCGTCGATGTTGCTCCGATAGGGGCTAAGGGCGCCGCTACAGTCTCTCTTTCCAACAATACCAATGCTCCGGTGAATGCCGTCGTTTCGGTGAAGGGTATTCCCGAGATGGGTGAGGAGAAGGCGCTGAGCTCGGGCCTGGAGATTGATGTAAAGTATGTCGATGCCGATGGCAGGAGCGTTTCCGTGGATGCCCTCGAGAGGGGTACTACGTTCAAGGCGGTGGTGACGGTGACCAATAAGAGCCGCACCGCGCATCGCAATATCGCTCTTGCGCACCGTTTCCCTTCAGGTTGGGAGATTCGCAACCAGAGGGTTGTCTCAGAGGATTGGACTGTGCCGGAGGGCCTTGATTATCAGGATTTCAGGGATGACCGCGTGTACAGTTTCTTCTCTCTTGCCGCTGCCGCCAAGGTGACGGTGAGCATAGACCTGACGGCCACTTATCCCGGACGCTTCTACCTGCCCGCAGTGAACTGCGCCGCAATGTACGACGCTTCCGTCTCAGCCTCCGTTCCCGGCCGCTGGATCGAAGTCAAATAACTCAGACCTCGATGCCGTCGACGTAGCCGGTGTCGGGGTCTTTGTAATTGAAGGGCTGGAGGAAGGGGTTGGACGTGCGCTCGTGGGAGATGGAGGTGGGAGCGCCGTGCCCCGGTAGGACCTCGATGTCGGCGTCGAGGGCCATAATTACATCCATAACTGATTTGATTTCAGCATCGTAGTCGGCCCAGGGGAGCTGGGTGTTGCCTATGGTGCCGCGGAATAGCGTGTCGCCGCTGAAAAGGGTTCTTTCGCTGCGAAGGAGGTAGCTTACGCTGCCGGGGGAGTGGCCGGGGGTTTCGAGGACTTCGAAGCTCAGACTGCCGAATTGCAGAGTTTTGCCGCCTTCAGCGGGGAGCCAGGGCCACGAAGTGTCTGGCAAGGGCATGCCGCAGCGGGTGGCGAACTCGTTTTCACCTTCGAGCACGACCTTTTCGGCGGGGTGCATGTAGACTGGGACGCCGTAGTCGCGGACGCAGGCCCCGACGCCGTAGATATGGTCAAAATGGGCGTGGGTAAGAAGCACCGCCCTGAGGCTGGATGATGTCTTTTTGAGGGCGTCCCTAAGGGCGAGGGTTTCCTGCTCAGAGAGGAATCCGGGGTCGATGACGACGGCGTTCCCTTCGTCGTCGGTGACAAGGTAGCAGCACTCGCCGTAGGGGTTGCAGGTGAAAGAAAATATTTTTGCCATATCTTGAGGGTTACGGCCGTAAAAATACGAAAAGGTTTGCTAAATTTGTAAATTGTATAAAGATATCATCAGATGCACATAGGCGTAGCAGGAAACATAGGCAGCGGCAAGACCACGCTGACGCAGATGCTCTCGGAGCACTACGGCTGGACCCCGCAGTACGAATCCGTGACTTACAACCCCTATCTCGAAGACTATTACCACGACATACCCCGCTGGTCATACAATCTCGAGACCTATTTCCTCGCCCAGAGATTCAAGGACCTCCTCGAAATTTCAAAGTCGCAGGACGTAATCATCCAGGACAGGACCATACTTGAAGGCGTCTATATTTTCGTTGCCAACAACAAGGCAATGGGCAATCTCTCCGACAGGGATTTCGACACCTACATGCAGCTTTTCGACCTGATGATGTCCATGGTTTCGCTCCCCGACCTGCTGATATACCTGCGCTCCAGCGTGCCTCACCTGGTCTCCCAGATTCAGAAGAGGGGCCGCGACTACGAGCAGGGCATGAGCCTTGAGTACCTCGCCGGCCTGAACGAGCGCTACGAGGCGTGGATAGCTTCATATAAGGGCCCCCTCCTGATTATCGACGTGGACGATCTCGATTTCAAGAACCGTCCGGAGGACTTCGCTTCCGTCACCGATAAGATTGATGCCCTGTTGTTTGGCCTTTTCTGATATTTTTGATACATTTGTATAATTTTAACCGACAGAAAGATGCATATAGCAATAGCCGGAAACATAGGCAGCGGCAAGACCACTCTCACGAAGATGCTCGCCGCTCATTACGGATGGACGCCGAAATTCGAATCGGTGGACTTCAACCCCTACCTCTCCGACTTCTATGAGGACATGGAGCGCTGGTCCTTCAACCTCCAGATCTATTTCCTCAACAAGAGGTTCAAGGACGTGGTGGACATCTCCCGCTGTGAAGACGTCATAGTCCAGGACCGCACCATCTACGAAGACGCCCGCATCTTCGCCCCCAACCTCCACGCAATGGGCCTGATGTCGTCCCGCGACTTCGAGAATTATTCCGACCTCTTCGACCTGATGATGTCACTGGTCGGCAAGCCCGACCTGCTGATCTACCTCCGCTCTTCCATCCCCAACCTCATCGCCCAGATCCAGAAAAGGGGCCGCGAGTACGAGAAGAGCATAAGGATAGACTACATCACCGGTCTTAACGAACGCTATGAAGCGTGGATCAAGGATTACGACGGCAATCTCCTCGTCATCGACGCCGACAATATCAAGTTCGGCAACAAGCCCGAGGATTTCGCCAAGGTAACGGACATGATCGACGCCCAGCTATACGGATTATTTACCCCCAATGACATAAACTATGGACAGTAAAGCCAGACCTACCATCATCGATTTTGTCGAACATTATTCCCACAAATATGCCAAGAACGTGTACATCCGCGAGAAAGTGGACGGCACCTGGCTCGAAATCACCCAGGAGCAGACTCGCGAGCAGGCATACAGGGTCGGAGCCGGCCTGATGGCCCTCGGCCTTGAAAAAGGCGACAAGATAGCTCTCCTTTCCGAGAGCCGCGCCATGTGGGTCATAGCCGAGCTCGGCGCCCTCTATGCCGGTGCGACAGACGTCCCCCTCTCCGTCAACCTCGGCGAAGGCAAGGACCTCGTGTTCCGCATCCACCATTCCGAAGCCAAGTGGGTCCTCGTTTCCGCCAACCAGCTCCCCAAGATAAGGGCCATCATGCCCGAGTGCCCCGATATCAAGAAGGTTATCGTTTTTGACGACACCGCATTCTTCGTGGACGGCCTGCAGGAAGGCGAAATCAGGATGAGCGAAGTCCAGAAGATGGGCGACGAATTCCTCGCAAACAACAAGGAAGCCTTCGTGGAGCGCTACTCCTCCATCGGCCCTGACGACTACGCCAATATCAGCTACACCTCCGGCACCACCGCCGACCCCAAGGGCATACTCCTGACCCACCGCAACTACACTGCCAACGTAAAGCAGGGCAGCAGCGTCATCAGCATAGGCGAGAACGAGGTGCTCCTTATCATCATCCCCCTGGACCACTGCTTCGCCCACGTGGCCGGTATGTACACCCTCATGTCCTACGGCGGCAGCATAGCTTTCGTCCCCATAGGCAAGAACTCGCTCGCCACCCTGCGCAACGTTCCCATGGCCATCAAGGAGACCCGTCCCCACGTGATGCTCTCCGTCCCCGCCCTCGCCCGCAACTTCAAGAAGAATATCGAGAACGGCATCAAGGCCAAGGGTCCCTTCGTCGAGAAGCTCTTCAATCTTGCAGTTAAGAACGCAATAGCCTACAATAAAGAGTATTACAACGCAGGAGGCTGGAAAGACGCCTGGCGCAAGCCCCTCATGTGGCTCTCCGACAAGGTGTTCTTCAAGAAAGTACGCGAGAGCTTCGGCGGCCGCATGCGCTTCTTCGTTGGCGGCGGCGCTCTTCTCGACATCGAGCTCCAGCGCTTCTTCTGCGCAGTCGGCATGCCCATGTTCCAGGGCTACGGCCTGACCGAGGCCACGCCTATCATCTGCGCCAACTCCGCAGGTCACGCCATCTTCGGCTCATCGGGCCGCATCGTCTCCCCCATGGAGTGCAAGATATGCGACGAGCAGGGCAATGAGGTTCCCCACGGCACCAAGGGCGAAATCGTCATCCGCGGCGAGAACGTCATGGCCGGCTACTGGAAGAACCCCAAGGCCACGGCCGAAACCGTCATCGACGGCTGGCTCCACACCGGCGACATGGGCTACATCTGCCCCTTCGATCCCGGCTTCCTCTATGTCACCGGCCGCTTTAAGAGCCTGCTGATTTCCTCCGACGGCGAGAAGTATTCTCCCGAAGGCTTCGAAGACAGCCTGCCCGAGGTCTCCAAGTATGTCAACCAGGTCGTCCTGCACAATAGCCAGGATCCCTACACTGTCGTGATGCTCGTTCCCGACAAGGACAATCTTGCCGAATACGCCACTTCCAAAGGCCTCGATCCCAAGAGCCGCGAAGGCAAGATCGAGATGCTCCGCAAGATCCAGAGCGAAATCGACAGCTACAAGACCGGCGGTCCCCACGCCGACCTCTTCCCCGACCGCTGGCTTCCCGCCGCCGTCGTGGTCTGCGACGAGCCCTTCACCATCGCCAACCGCATGATGAACTCCACCATGAAGATAGTCCGCGGCAAGGTCGAGGAGCACTACGCCGACCGTCTTGCCTACGCCTACACTCCCGAAGGCAAGAACCTCCTCAACGAGAAGAACATAGAGTCTCTCTAGGAAGACACAGAATACAATCTAAAACTAATCCGATATGTCAAAGAAAAACACTAACATCGTCGCCATCGTGACCATGTGTTTCATCTTCGCGATGATTTCCTTCGTTACCAACATGGCGGCTCCGTTCGGCAACATCTGGGGCAACAAGTTCGAGTGGTCCAAGATGGCCGGCAACCTGATGAACTTCGCGGCCTACCTCTTCATGGGTATCCCCGCAGGCAAGATGCTCGTCAAGATCGGCTACAAGAAGACCACCCTCGTAGCTCTTGCAACGGGTTTTGCCGGCATCGTCATCCAGTGGCTTTCCAGCAAGGTCGCTGCCGATAACGTAGCCATCTACGTCTACCTGCTCGGCGCATTCGTCTGCGGTTTCTGCGTCTGCATGCTCAACACCGTCGTGAACCCCATGCTCAACATCCTCGGCGGCGGCGGCAACAAGGGCAACCAGTACATCCAGATCGGCGGCACGCTGAATTCCCTCACCGGCACCTTCACTCCTCTGCTGGTCGGCGCCCTCATCGGCACCGTTACCGCTTCCACTTCCATGGCCGACGTTACCCCCCTGCTCTTCATCGCGATGGGTGTTTTTGCCGTGGCATTCGTGATTATTTCCTTCGTGAAGATTCCCGAGCCCGCACAGGAGCGCAATTCTACCGTTTATGAGCACAGCGCATGGAATTTCCGTCACTTCGTGCTCGGCGCGATCTCCATCTTCTTCTATGTAGGTATCGAGGTCGGTATCCCCGCCCAGATTATATTCTACCTTTCCGACGCTTCTGAAAAGGGCGCCGGCATACTCGTGAACGGTGCCGCAATCGGCGGCGCAGTCGCAGCGGTTTACTGGCTGCTCATGATGGTGGGCCGTCTCAGCAGCACCGTGATTTCCGGCAAGGTGAGTACCCGCACCCAGATGATCTGCGTCAGCAGCCTGGCAATTGCTCTCGTGCTCGTTGCCATCCTCATCCCCAAGACCGTCACCGTCAACATGCCCGGCTACAGCGCAGCTGACGGCTTCGCCATGTTCCAGGTGCCTCTGAGCTGCCTCTTCCTCGTGCTTTGCGGTCTCTGCACCTCCGTCATGTGGGGCGCCATCTTCAACCTCGCAGTCGAGGGTCTCGGCAAGTACACCGAGTCCGCTTCCGGTATCTTCATGATGCTGGTCGTCGGCGGCGGTATCATGCCTTTCATCCAGAACTGGATCGCAAAGGTCGCAGGCTACATGAACAGCTACTGGCTCGTCATCGCCATGCTCTGCTTCCTGCTCTACTATGCCCTTATCGGTTGCAAGAACGTCAATAAAGACATCCCTGTCGAATAATACCTTACAGCTATGGATGAAACCCAGTTTGTAGTAGGAGTAGACGTAGGCGGACAGACTTCCAAACTCGGAGTCGTAGACGCCCGCGGCGAAGTCCTCGCCCAGTCCGTCATCAGGACTGACACCTTCGGCACGGATGCCGATGCCTATATTTCCGCCCTCGCGGAGGCCATCAAGAAGATAATCGCCGAGGCCGACAAGGAAGGCCAGATTCGCGGCGTAGGTGTAGGTGCCCCCAACGGCAACTATTACACCGGAGCCATCGCTTTCGCACCCAATCTCGCATGGGCGGCGAACGGCTCTGTCGATTTTGCCAAGATGCTCAGCAAGAAGCTCGGCGGCCTCCCCGTGTCGCTGACCAACGACGCCAATGCGGCGGCAGTGGGCGAAATGACCTACGGCGTTGCCCGCGGCATGAAGAATTTCATCATGATTACCCTCGGCACCGGTGTCGGCAGCGGCATAGTCGTGAACGGCCAGGTCGTGTATGGCCATGACGGTTTCGCCGGCGAGCTCGGTCATACCAATGTCGTCCGTTACAACGGCCGCACCTGCGGCTGCGGCAAGCAGGGCTGCCTCGAGGCCTATTGCTCCGCCATCGGAGTGGCCAAGACCGCCCGCGAGTGGCTCGAGTCTTCCAAGGAGGAGTCGATACTCCGCGATGTCGTTGATATCACTTCCAAGGATGTCTATGAGGCTGCAAAGGCCGGCGATGCCCTTGCAATACGCGTTTTTGAGTACACGGGCATGCTTCTCGGCCGCTCGTTCGCCGATTTCGTGGCGTTCAGCGCTCCCGAGGCCATAGTCCTCTTCGGCGGTCTCGCCCGTTCGAAGGAATTCCTTTATGAACCTATCCTGAACTCGATGAATGAGAACCTGCTCCCCATATGGAAGGGCAAGGTCAAGATCCTCTTCTCGCAGCTCAAGGAGTCGGATGCTGCCATACTCGGCGCTTCCGCCCTCGCATGGGAACTTTAAAACCAATCAATAAAATGAAAAAATTAGCTTTTCTTTCCGCATTCGCAGCCGTGGTGATGTCCATGGTTGCATGCAATCAGCAGCCTGCAGACGAGTCCGCTCCCGAAGGAGAGGCCGTCCAGACTGAAGAAGTCACCGAGGCTCCCGCAAAGCCCCTTACCATCAAGGATGTCACTCCCAGCAAGGCTCTGGTCGATTCCATAAGCTACCTTGTCGGTATCCAGTTCGGCAGCTTCATCAAGTCCTACAATTTCGGTGATCTGAACGAAGCTCAGATCAAGAAGGGCATGAACGACTTCATCAAGTCCCAGGGCAATCCCAGGGATCCTTCCTTCGTGGAGCAGTTCAAGATCAATCCCGAGACCATCAACATCGTTTTCCCCGAGTACCTTGAGAAGAGGCAGGCTTATCTCGGCCTCAAGAACAAGGAAGCAGGCGAGAAGTTCATGGCAAAGAACAAGAAGAAAGCCGGCGTCGAGACCACCGAGAGCGGCCTTCAGTACAAGATCGTCGCCCCCGGCAACATGGATAAGGTTGCAGGTTCCGCCGACACCGTGAAGGTTTTCTACAAGGGCACCCTTCTTGACGGCACTGTCTTCGACCAGACCCAGGATGATGGCGAGCCCGCCAAATTCGTTGTCCGCCAGGTTATCCCCGGCTGGCAGGAGGGTATCAAGCTTGTCGGTGAAGGTGGCGAGATCGACCTCGTTATCCCTGCAGCTCTTGCTTATGGCGAGCGCGGCACCCAGGGTATCGAGCCCAACAGCACCCTTCTCTTCCACGTCAAGGTCGTCGAGGTTCTCCCTTACGTCGAGCCCGTCGAAGAAGCTCCCGTCGTAGAGTAATTTTCCCCCTCTTTATAGCAGAGTGGCTGCAGGCGAAAGCCTTTGCAGCCACTTTTGTTTTAAGGGGTGATCCAGCGGATGTAGGGGTCGCGGCGCCACCAGGTGAGCTGGCGTTTGGCGTAGTGGCGGGTGTTGCGCTGGATGAGACGTATGGCCTCGTCTAGGGTGGTTTTGCCGTCGAAGTAGTCGAATAATTCGCTGTAGCCTACGGTGTTGAGGGCCTGGCAGCCTCGGTAGGGGATAAGGGATTCCGCTTCGGCGAGAAGCCCTTCCTTCATCATTGATTCGACGCGGCGGTTGATTCTGTCGTAGAGATTCTCGCGCGAGCGCTCGATGCCGATTTTTTCAATTTCGAAATCGCGTTTGCCGCTTTCGATGGGCTTGAATGACGAGTAGGGCCTGCCTGTCTGAAGGCATATTTCTACGGCGCGGTACAGCCTCTGGGTGTTGCTGAGGTCCATTGATGCGTAGGCCTCGGGGTCGAGCCTCTTGAGCTCGGAAGCGAGCCACTCGCTGTCTTCCTCCTTTACCCTTGCCTGGAGCTTCTCGCGGAACTCAAGGTCGGCTGACGGTATGCCGGAGAGGCCGTTGCACACGGCGTCTATATAGAACATTGACCCGCCTGTCATTACGAGGGTGTCGTGGCCCTCGTCGAAAAGCCTGCCTATGAGGGCGAGGGCTTCTTTTTCGTATATGCCGGCGGTGTAGTACTGAGTGACGGGGACGGTGCGTATGAAATAGTGCCGGACCTGCGCGAGCTGCTCGTCTGAGGGTACGGCGGTGCCAATCTTCATTTCGCGGTAAATCTGCCGCGAGTCGCATGAGATGATGGGGGAGGAGTATTTTTGAGCCAGCTCCAGGCTGTAGTCGGTCTTGCCGGACGCAGTGGGGCCGAGAATGATTATTAGCCGCTTACTCACAGCTAAATCCTCAGCTCTTCGCTGCCGTCGTAGATCTCCTTGCCGTCTTCGTCGTCGTCCTCTTCCTCGTCGTCCTCATCATCGTCGTCGTCGGAGAAGGAAGAAGAATCTTCGTCGTCGAGCTCGTCGAGGGCGGCCATGAGGCCTGCAAGGGGATTCTTTTTCTTGGGAGCTTCATCCTCGTCGGAAGGGAGATGGCGCTCCTCGACGGGGAGGTCTTCGAAGGCTACGTAGCCGTTCTCGAAGTCTATGGGGTCCGGACCCTTGGACTCGGCGAGCCTGGGAGCGCCTTCGACTTCGGAGTCTTCGCCCTCGAAAGTCACGATGACGTTTTTTTTGTCCTGGACATCATAGAAATAGACAAAGGAGGTGATGCCCTTTTTCACTGTCTGGGCAAGAGTTACGCGGTCCACTGCGCCGTCTCCAAGGTCGAAGAGACCGTATCTGGCGACAACCTCTCCGTCTGCGGAGAGAGCCTTGAAAAGGATAAGCTGGTCGGACGGGAACTCCATGTCGGCTCCCATCTGCTTGTGGAAGGAATAAAGGGTGCTCGAGGGACTCATCCTGTAGACGCGGAAGAATCCCTTGATGCCGCTCAGCGTGACTCTGTACTGGTATGCCATAGCTTTGCCTTTGTTTTGCAGGGCAAAAATACAAAATATTTGATTCCCGTTGCATATGAAAGTCAAAATACGTATTTTTGATATATGCAGGAATTGAAGGATAAGTATATGAGCATAGCCGCCCGCTCGGAAGGTTTGTACAAGGAGCTGGGCAGCAGGTTCATTGCTTTTGCCTTTCCCGTCGAGACGGAGGATGAGGTCAAGGACATAGTCCATTCCCTTAAGAAAGAATACCATGACGCCCGTCATCACTGCTACGCTTTCCGCATAGGCCGGGAGGGGGAATTCTTCCGTTATTCGGACGACGGTGAGCCTTCCGGCACGGCCGGGCGCCCAATCCTCGGCCAGATTGATTCGGCGGGCCTGAGCGACATCCTTGTCGTCGTGGTAAGGTATTTCGGCGGAGTAAAACTCGGCGTCCCCGGCCTGATTAGAGCATATAAGACCGCCACCGCCGATGCCCTGGCGAATGCGCAGAAGGCGGAAAAGACCGCCTGCGCGCCTTATCGCATAGAATTCGGCTATATGGCGATGAATGACGTAATGAAGTTGGTAAAGGATATGGACCTTCTCCCGAGTGCGCAGGACTTCGGTCTGGCCTGCTCGATGGAGGTGAAAGTGAGGCTGTCGCAGGAAGCTGATTTTTGTGAAAAGATTTCGAAAATATCCGATTGTAACGCTTGCAAATTGTCGAATAAATAGCTAACTTAGCTAAAGAATTTAAAAAATTCATTTTACAATGAAAAAAGTACATAATTTCACTGCCGGCCCCTGCGTTCTCCCGCAGCAGGCCATTGATGCCGCGATTGAGGCTTTGAAAGACTTCAAAGGCACGGGGGTCCCCGTCGTCTCCATTTCCCACCGCACGAAGGAGTGGGAAGATGTAATGAATGAATGCCGCGCTCTGTGGAAGGAGCTCCTTGGCATACCAGAGGGCTACGAAGTGGTCTTCCTCGGCGGCGGCGCAAGCTTGCAGTTCCTTTATGTCGCCATGAACTTCCTGGAGAATAAGGCCGCCTATCTGGACACCGGCGTCTGGGCCCACAAGGCTCTCAAGGAGGCCAAGGGTCTCGGCAACGCCTATGCCATCGCAAGCTCCGAAGACAAGAACTACAGCTATATCCCCAAGGGCTTCGAAATCCCCGCCGACCTCGATTATCTCCATATCACGACCAATAACACCATATACGGCACCGAGATCAAGGAAGACCTCGACTGCCCCGTCCCCCTCATCGCCGACATGTCTTCCGACATTCTGAGCCGCAAGGTCGACGTTTCCAAATACACCCTCATCTATGCCGGCGCCCAGAAGAACGCAGGCCCTGCCGGCGTTGCCGTCGCCATCATCAAGAAAGACGCCCTGGGCAAGGTCACGCGCTATCTTCCCACCATGCTCGACTACCGCGTCCACATCGACAAGGAGTCCATGTTCAACACGCCTCCCGTTTTCTCCATCTTCCTTATGAACGAGACCCTCAAGTGGCTCAAGGGCATAGGCGGCGTCGAAGCTATACACGAAATCAACGTCCGCAAGGCCGAGACCCTCTACGCCGAGATAGACCGCAACTCCCTCTTCCAGGGCACCGCAGCCAAGGAAGACCGCTCCATCATGAACATATGCTTCGTCCCCGCCCCCGGCAAGGAGGATCTTAAAGACGCCTTCCTCGCCTTTGCCAAGGAGCGCGGCATGGTCGGCATCAAGGGTCACCGCAGCGTTGGCGGCTTCCGCGCCTCCCTCTACAACGCCTGCACCCAGGAGGATGTGGATGCGCTCGTGGAGTGCATGAAGGAATTCGAAGCATTAAACGCATAGGATATGAAGGTACTTCTCGCCACTGAAAAGCCTTTCGCCCCCGCCGCCGTGCAGGGCATAAGGGAAATCATAGAAGCTGCAGGGCACGAGTTCCTGACGCTTGAAAAATATACCGTCCGCGAGGAGCTTCTCGCAGCCGCGGCCGGTGCCGACGCCCTCATCATCCGTTCCGACAAGATAGGCGCCGACGTGTTCGCAGCCGCCCCCGGCCTCAAGATAGTGGTCAGGGCCGGCGCAGGCTTCGACAACGTCGACCTCGCAGCCGCGACCGAAAAGGGCGTAGTGGTAATGAACACTCCCGGCCAGAATTCCAATGCCGTGGCCGAGCTCGCCGTCGCCATGATGATATTCATCTCCCGCGGCCAGTTCACCCCCTCGACAGGCTCTGAAATCGCCGGCAAGACCCTCGGCATCCAGGCTTTCGGCAACGTGGGCCGTCTCGTAGGCGCCAAGGCGAAGGCCCTGGGTATGAAGGTCAAGGCCATCGACCCCTTCCTGAGCGCCGAGAAGATCATCGAAGGCGGTGCAGAGCCCGCGGCCTCCCTCAAGGAGCTGTATTCCACCTGCGACTTCGTCTCCGTCCACATCCCCGCCACCCCCGAGACCATAGGTTCAATTGGGTATGAGCTTATCACAAGCATGCCCAAGGGCGCCGTTCTCGTGAACACGGCGCGCAAGGAAGTCATAGACGAGGCCGGTCTCGAGAAAGCGCTCGAGGACCGTCCCGACCTCAAGTACATCACCGACGTCGCTCCCGGCAACGCTGCTGCCCTGAGCGAAAAGTTCGGCGTGCGCTTCTTCGCCACTCCCAAGAAAATGGGCGCCCAGACCTCCGAGGCCAATGTCAACGCAGGTCTTGCCGCCGCCCGCCAGATAGTGGATTATTTCGAGACAGGCAACACGCGTTTCCAGGTAAACAAATAACGATCTCCATGGTTCGAGTCAAACCTTTTGCGGCCCTCAGGCCCCCTAAAGACCTCGTCACCGAGGTCGCCGCTCCTCCCTACGACGTCCTCAATTCCGCCGAGGCCCTCGCTATGGCAGGCGAAAAGTCGCTCCTGCACATCACCAAGCCCGAAATCGACTTCGATCCCATGCTCGAGGACCACGACCAGCGGGTCTACGACCGCGCCGTCGCCAATTTCAAGGCATGGCAGGAAAAGGGATGGCTCCGAAGGGACTCCAAGCCCTGCTACTACGTCTATTCCCAGTCCATGGACGGCAGGACGCAGTACGGCCTCGTACTCTGCGCCCACACCGACGACTATGCCTCCGGCAAGATTAAAAAGCACGAATTGACGCGCAAGGACAAGGAAGACGACCGCATGGTCCACGTCAAGATACAGAACGCCAACATTGAGCCCGTCTTCTTCGCCTACCGCGACAACGCCGCCCTTGCATCCATTGTGTCCAAGGTCATTGCCGGCCCCTCCGAGTTCAAGTTCACCGACGAGAACGGTTTCGGCCACGAGCTCTGGGTGATAGATGAAGACAGTCAGATCAACGCCATCACCGCTGCGTTCACCAATGAGATCGATGCCTTCTACGTAGCCGACGGCCATCATCGCACGGCCGCCGCCGCCCGCGTGGGCGAGTGGAAGCGCTCCCTCAATCCCGCCCATACCGGCGATGAAGAGTACAATTTCTTCATGGCGGTGTGCTTCCCCGAGAGCGAGCTTAAGATACTCGATTACAATCGCGTAGTCAAGGACCTGAACGGCCTTGCCCCCTCGCAGCTACTGGAAAAGCTCGGAGAAGACTTCGAAGTGGAATGCGTCGGCGAAAAAGACTATAAGCCCGCTTGCCTTCACAATTTCTCCATGTATCTTGGAGGCAAATGGTACAGCCTCACCGCCCGCCCCGGCCGTTACGACGATGCCGACCCCATTGGCGGACTCGATGTATCGGTCCTTTCCGGCCTCGTGCTCGACAAACTCCTTGGCATCAAGGATTTGCGCACGGACAAGAGGATAGATTTCGTCGGCGGCATACGCGGCCTCGGCGCCCTGAAGGAAAGGGTAGATTCCGGAGAAATGGCCGTCGCGTTCGCGCTCTATCCCGTATCTATGGAGCAGCTTATGCGCATTGCCGACGAAGGCATGATTATGCCTCCCAAGACCACCTGGTTCGAGCCCAAGCTACGTTCCGGTCTCACCATCCATACTCTAGACTAAGTTTAACCCTCAAACCCCAAGGCCACGTGATACCGTCCGCGACCCTCAGAGCAAAACTTAAGGACTTCTTCGGATACGATTCCTTCAAAGGAGAACAGGAAGAGATCATCTCCCACCTCATGTCGGGAGGAGACGCATTCGTCCTCATGCCCACGGGGGGCGGCAAATCGCTTTGCTATCAGCTGCCCGCCCTGCTCATGGAGGGCACGGCCATCATCATTTCTCCGCTCATCGCCCTGATGAAGAACCAGGTGGACGTGATAAGGGGTTTCGACGACGGCAATGGCGCCATAGCTCATTTCCTCAACTCCTCGCTTGGCAAGCAGCAGATAGCCGAAGTCAAGGAAGACCTGCTTTCGGGCCGCACGAAGATGCTCTACGTGGCTCCGGAGTCGCTCACCAAGGACGACAACGTCGCTCTTCTCAAGGAGATAAAGGTCTCATTCTATGCGATAGACGAAGCCCATTGCATATCCGAGTGGGGACATGATTTCAGGCCCGAGTACCGCCGAATCCGCTCTATGGTGGAGGAAATTGGCCGCGAGCCCATAATCGCCCTCACGGCTACAGCCACCCCCAAGGTCCTCAGCGACATACTCAAGACCCTGGGTATACAGGGCGCCCGCATCTTCCGTTCGTCCTTCAACCGTCCCAACCTCTACTACGAAGTGAGGGACAAGGTGGACCAGGAGCGCGATATCATACGCTATATCAAGCAGAATCCCGGCAAGTCCGGCATCATCTACTGCCTGTCGAGGAAAAAGGTGGAAGAATTCGCCGAACTCTTGTGCCTGAATGGCATTAGGGCAGTGCCCTACCACGCGGGACTAGATGCCAAGACCAGGGCCGACAACCAGGACAAGTTCCTGATGGAGGAGGCCGAGGTAGTCGTTGCCACCATTGCCTTCGGCATGGGTATAGACAAGCCCGACGTGCGCTTCGTCATCCACTACGACATCCCCAAGAGCATAGAAAGCTACTATCAGGAGACCGGCCGTGCGGGCCGCGACGGCCAGGAAGGCAATTGCATAGCATACTACAGCTATAAGGACATACTCAAGCTGGAAAAGTTCATGCAGGGCAAGCCCGTCTCCGAGCAGGAGATAGGCCGCCAGCTGCTCTCCGAAGTGGTGGCCTACGCCGAGTCCGGCCAGTGCCGAAGGAAACTCCTGCTCAACTATTTCGGCGAGGATTTCCTCCAGGACGGCTGCTGCAACTGCGACAATTGCATCCATCCAAAGCCGAGTTTCGACGGCAGGGACGAGATGAAGAAGGTGATAGCCCTGATAAAGTCCCTTCCCGAGAAATTCAAGCTTGAGCACCTTGCCTGCATCCTCGCCGGCAAATCCAACGCAATAATCAAGTCCTACAATCACGACAAGCTCCCCGAGTTCGGCTCAGGCTCCGCCCATACCGATAAGTTCTGGTGCACTGTCATCCATCAGGGCCTGATAAGGCACCTGCTGGAAAAGGAAATTGAGACTTACGGCCTCATAGGCGTGACAGAAGAGGGCGAAGCCTTCTACAATTATCCCTACGAACTCCCGCTCGTCGAGGACCGCACTTTTACCAACGGCGAAGAGGAAGACGACGACGATCCCGTGCCCGGCAAGGGCGGTCCCGATGCCTCGGGCGACCCTACGCTCCTCTCCATGCTCAAGGACCTTAGGAAAGACATGGCCCGCCGCCAGGGCCTCCAGCCCTGGATAATCTTCACCGACCCTTCCCTTGTAGATATGTCCATACTATATCCCGTCACCCTGGAGGAGCTGCGCAACTGCCAGGGAGTGGGAGAAGGGAAGGCCCGCAAGTTCGGCCGCGAGTTCGTCAATCTCATCGCCAAATACGTGGAGGAGAACGAGATACTCCGTCCCGAGGATTTCGTCATTAAGTCCGCTCCCGGCAAGTCGGCCCTCAAGATTTATATCATCCAGAGCATAGACCGCAGGCTCGACCTCGAAGACATAGCCAGTGCCAAAGGTCTGGGCATGGATGAGCTCATGGACGAGATAGAAGCCATAGTGTCCAGCGGCACCAAGCTCGACCTCGACTACTACATCCGCGAAAACGTCGATGACGATACGATAGAGGAAATATACGATTATTTCAAGGAGGAAGCCGAGTCGGATTCCCTCGAGGATGCCATCGCCGCCCTGCAGGACGACTGTGAGGAAATGGAAGTGCGTCTGGTCAGGGTAAAATTCCTTTGCGAGATTGCATCATAATCACTAATTTTGTCTCCCTATGATTCCGCAGGAGACAGTAGATCAGATTTTGGACGCCGCCCGCATCGAAGATGTGGTCGGCGACTTCGTTGCGCTCAAGCGCCGCGGGGCCAACTATGTGGCCTGCTGTCCCTTCCACAATGAGAAGACGCCTTCCTTCTATGTCTCTCCCGCAAAGGGCATATACAAGTGCTTCGGTTGCGGCAAGGCCGGTTCGGCCGTAGGTTTCGTGATGGAGCACGAGAAGAGCTCCTATGCCGAGGCTCTTCGCTATCTTGCCTCCAAATATCACATAGAAATCCAGGAAGAGGAGGAGAGCGCCGAACAGATTGCTTCCCGTCAGAGGCGCGAGAGCCTGATGCTGGTAAGCGAGTGGGCAGCGAAGTTCTTCGCTTCCGCCCTCGATGAAGGTGAGGGCCGCACCGTCGGCTATGCTTACTACCGCAGCCGCGGCCTGGAAGACGAGACCATACGCAACTGGGGCCTCGGCTGGGCTCCCGGCGGTCGCAGCGGCCTCGTGGACGCCGCCCTTGCAGAGGGCTACAAGGCCGAATACCTCCTTGGCGCAGGGCTCGCCGTCCAAAGGGAGGACGGTTCCCTTGCGGACAAGTTCCGCGAACGGGTGATGTTCCCCATTCACAGCGTTTCGGGCCGCGTAGTAGCATTCAGCGGCCGCACGCTCCACGCCGACAACCCCGCCAAATATGTCAATTCCCCGGAGACCGAGATATATACAAAGAGCCGCAACCTTCTGGGCATCTTCTTCGCTAAGAGCGAGATAGCCCGTCAGGGTAAATGCATACTCGTCGAGGGCAATATGGACGTCGTGATGATGCACCAGCTGGGCATTAGCAATGTCGTCGCCTCTTGCGGCACGTCGCTCACCGTCGAGCAGCTGCGCCTCATCCACAAGTTCACCGACAGGCTCGCCATCATGTACGACGGCGACAGCGCCGGCATACACGCCGCCATGCGCGGCACCGACCTCGCCCTTGCCGAAGGCCTGGACGTCAGCATAATACTACTCCCCGAAGGCGAGGATCCCGACTCCTATGCCAAGAGCCATACTCTTAGCGAGGTGCAGGACTACATCTCCGCTCACGAGCAGGATTTCATCTCGTTCAAGACCGACCGCCTTCTCGGCGAGGCCGGCAACGACCCGCTGAAGAAAGCAGCGCTGATCAACGACATCGCAGACACGATAGCCCTGATTCCCGACGCGGTGAAGCGCTCCGTCTATGTGGAAACCGTCTCCTCCAAGTTTAATATTGAGTCAGGAATAATCTTCAACCGCATCACTGACCGCCGCCGGCGCATGATTGCCGAGGAAAGGACGGCAGCCTCGAGGGAGCAGCGCAGGCAGGACTATTCCGCCCCCGCGGAGCAGTATGGCTCCCCGGAGGAAGGACCCGCGCCCGAAGCTCCTCAAGGCGAGCTGACTCTCCCGCAACTGGAGACCGACCGCATAGTCGCCCCCGTGGAAAGGGACCTGCTGCACTTCCTTCTGGAGTACGGCACCGACTTCCTGCATTTTGAGAGCGATTCGGAGTATTACCCCGGCGACGGAGTTGAGATGACCGTGGCCGATTTCATCATAGGCGCCCTTGAGGGTGACGGCGGAGCAATGATCAACCCCGCATACGATTCCGTCTTCAAAGCCTATGTCGCAGCCTACGACGAAGGACGCAGCCAGGAGGAAATCCTCCGCTCCCTGATGAACAGCCCCGACAGGGTCATTTCGTTCGTGAGCGCCCAGCTTTCAATCGAAAAGCACCGCCTTACGGTCAAGTCGTTCGAGGCTTCCATGACCACCCGCGACTCCTGGCTGGCCTCCCGCGTCCCCAGGACCATCCTGCACTATATGGACCGCAAGCTCGAAAGCAGGCTCGACGCCTTGCGGCGGGAACTGGCCTCAGAGACCGATCCCGAGCGCATAATGCAACTCATGACCGAGACCGTCTCTGTCCAGCGCCTGCAAAAAAACGTGAAAGATAAAATAAACAAATAGTATGGATAAGAAAACTAAAAGAACCCTGGTAACTTGCGCACTGCCCTACGCCAACGGCCCCGTGCATATCGGCCACCTGGCCGGCGTCTATGTCCCTGCCGACATCTATGTCCGCTACCTCAGGATGAGGGGCGAGGACGTGCTCTATGTCTGCGGCTCGGACGAGCACGGAGTGCCCGTGACTCAGCGCGCCCGCAAGGAAGGCGTCACGCCCCAGGACGTAGTGGACCGCTATCACAATATCATCAAAGACTCTTTCGAGCGTTTCGGCATAGGCTTCGATATATACAGCCGCACCACGAGCCCCACCCATCACCGTTTCGCTTCCGACTTTTTCCGCAAGCTCTACGACGAAGGTCGTCTCCAGGAGCGCACCAGCATGCAGTACTATGACGAGGAAGTCCAGGAGTTCCTGACCGACCGCGACATAGTGGGCGAGTGCCCCCATTGCGGCAACCCCGACGCCTACGGCAACCAGTGCGAAAAATGCGGACGCGACCTCTCTCCCGAGGAGCTTATCAATCCCCGCAGCAAGCGTAGCTCGTCCACTCCCGTCCTCAAGGAAACCAAAAACTGGTATCTGCCCCTGAACGAGTATGAGCAATGGCTGCGCGAGTGGATACTCGAGGGCCACAAGGAGTGGCGTCCCAATGTGTATGGCCAGTGCAAGTCCTGGCTCGACGCAGGATTGCAGCCCCGCGCCATGACCCGCGACCTTGACTGGGGCATTCCCGTGCCCGTCGAGGGCGCAGAGGGCAAGGTCCTCTACGTGTGGTTCGACGCCCCCATAGGCTATATCTCCAACACCAAGGAGCTCTGCGAAAGCAATCCCGAGCGCTGGGGCACCTGGCAGAAATGGTGGCAGGACGAGGATACCCGCCTTATTCATTTCATAGGCAAGGACAACATAGTCTTCCATTGCATCATCTTCCCTTCGATGATGCGCGCCCACGGCGGCTTCATCATGCCCGACAACGTTCCCGCCAACGAGTTCCTCAACCTCGAGAACGACAAGATTTCCACCTCGAAGGGCTGGGCCGTATGGCTCCACGAGTATCTCGAGGATTTCCCCGGAGGACAGGATGTCCTGCGTTATGTCCTCACGGCCAACGCTCCCGAGACCAAGGACAACAATTTCACCTGGCGCGATTTCCAGGACCGCAACAACAGCGAGCTCGTCGCCATCTTCGGCAACTTCGTCAATCGTGCCATAGTCCTGACGCACAAGTATTTCGGCGGCAAGGTCCCCGCCGCCGGCCCTCTGACGGACGTCGATAAGGAGGCGCTCGGCGCCATTCCCGCCCTTCGCGAAAGCCTCGAGCGCAACATAGAGAGCTTCCATTTCAGGGAGGCCCTCAAGGACGCCATGGGAATAGCCCGCATAGGCAACAAGTACATTTCCGACACCGAGCCCTGGAAAGTCGCAAAGACCGACATGGACCGCTGCGCTACCATCCTGAATGTTTCGCTGCAGATTTGCGCCGACCTTGCCATCGCATTCGAGCCCTTCACTCCCTTCGCTTCCGCGCGTCTTAAGAAGATGCTCTGCCGCGAAGACCTTGTTTGGGATCTGCTTGGCTCTGAGAATATTATGGCAGAGGGCCACAAAATTGCCCCCGCCGAGTTGCTCTTTGCCAAGATTGAGGATGAAGCCATTGAGAAGCAGCTTCGCAAGCTCGACGAAATCCGCGCTGAAAGGGAAGCCGCAGCCAAGGCTGAAGCCGCCAAGGCAGTAGCTCCCGCAAAGGAGGAATGCTCCTTCGAGGATTTCGAGAAGATGGACATAAGGACGGCCGTCGTGCTCGAGGCCGAGCGTGTGCCCAAAACCGACAAGCTCCTGAAGCTCACTATAGACACAGGCCTTGACAAGCGCACCATAGTTTCCGGCATAGCAGAGTACTACACTCCCGAGCAGATGCTGGGCCGCGAGATTTGCATACTTGCCAATCTCAAGCCCCGCACCATCAAGGGCATAGAGTCCCGCGGAATGATACTTATGGCTAAGCAGGGCGACGGCTCCATGCGTTTTGTCACTCCCGAGCAGGTGGTCAACCCCGGTTCCCAGATAGGCTAGTAAATAGGCTTTATGAGAAAATCAGGGGTTCTTTTTGCCGCAATTGCAATGCTTTGGGGCTGTGGCGAAAGCTGTCAGGAGATGGGAAAGGAGAGAGTTTCCTTCGTGCTGCAGGATGGTATTCTGGAGCGTGCCGAAAGGGATCTTAACGCCGAGCCGCTGACCATTACGTCTTTCCCCGCGGAGGAAAGCGCCGGCGGGATTCACGATTTCTTTTCCGAGGCGGATTACCGCTGGCCTGACCCTTCGGACTCGGACGCGCCGTACATAGGTCGTGACGGGTATTCCAATCCCGACAACTTCAACGAGCATCGCAGGGCGCTCAACAGGATGAGCATTATTGTTTCCAATCTGTGCTCCGCCTGGATACTCACCCGGGATAAAAAGTACGCAGAGGCCATACTGCCGCACATAAGGGCATGGTTCGCCGATTCCGAGACCATGATGAACCCTCGTCTGGACTACGCCCAGGCCACTCACGGGCGCACCACCGGCAGTAATTACGGAATAATTGACACCATCCATCTGGTCGAGGTCGTCCAGGTCCTCTCAAGGCTCAGGGACGCAGGTCTTCTGCCTGAGGATTTGGAGGAAGCGACTAAAGCCTGGTTCTACAAATACACCGACTGGCTCTTCAAGGACCCCAAGGGCATCAAGGAGATGCGCTGCGGCAACAATCACGGCGTGTGCTGGATACTTCAGGTGGGCAATTTTGCCAAGTATGTAGGATGGACCGAGATGGAGATGTTTGCGCGCAACCGCTTCAAATACAAGTTCCTGCCGGAGATGGCAGAGGACGGGAGTTTCCCCATGGAGCTTGCAAGGACCAAGGGCTACGGTTATTCGCTTTTCAATATGGATGTGATGGTAGGGGTTTGCCAGACCCTTTCCACGCCCGATGACGACCTTTGGACTTTCGTCACGGACAACGGCCGCAACATCGTGCAGGCGCTCGATTTCATGTACCCTTACATCGCTGATAAATCGCTCTGGCCCAAGGACCCTGACGTTATGTTCTGGGAGGAGTGGCCTGTGGCGCATCCTTCCCTTGTCTTTGCCTGGAACCGCTTCCATTGCGACCACAAGGCGCTTTCGAAGCTGCCCGCAGCCGTAGTTGTGAAGGAATTCGGCAAGGCTCCTTCGGGGTCTTCGATAGGCGGCGTGGCTCCTTCAGAGGAGCTTGAAAGGGTTTCGCGTCCCGCGCGTATCGTTTCCGACTGGTTCGAAAAGTGGGCAGAGCTTGAGCATTTCCCCGAGAATGAGGAAGTCATTCGCAATCTCCCGCTGCGCAACCCCGTTATCTGGATTTTCTAGTTTCTTTCTCCCTTGATGAGTAAAGCGTTTCCCTTCGGACAGGCACTTTCGCATTTCCTTGTGCGTTACAGGGCTGCGCTTTTCGTTCTGATGGCCCTGCTGTCCGGGTTCTGCGCTTTTTTGGTGCCCCGGGTGCACGTGAATTCAAATATGACGCTCTACCTTCCTGACTCCTCGCCTATGAAGCAGGGGCTGGATTTAGCGCTGGAAGAGATCCCCGGGATGGAGGAAGAGATGTCCACCTTCGGCACGGCATTAGTGGACGGTACCCAGCTCATTCCCAAGGAGTTTCCCAAAGCCATAGCCATCGGCGTGTGCCTGCTCTTTACGGTGCTGCTCGTCATGTGCTCGTCTGTGATGGAGGTGCTGCTTTTCCTCCTGACGACCTTGTTCGCGGTGCTTATCAATATGGGCACCAATGCCCTGCTGCCGAGCGTGTCGGTGATGACCCACATGCTCTCGGCCATACTCCAGATGGTGCTGTCCATGGACTATTGCATCATCCTGATGAACCGCTACAGGCAGGAAAGGGGGCAGGGAAAAGCTACGTCCGCTGCCATGGAGGGGGCCGTGTATGGCGCAGGACCGTCAATCCTTAGCAGTGCGTTCACGACCATCGTGAGCCTTTTGATGCTGGTTTTCATGACGCTCAAGATTGGCGCGGACCTCGGAATCGTGCTTGCCAAGGGTGTCTCGCTTTCGCTCCTTTGCAATTTCACGGTCCTTCCCGCGCTCGCCGTTTGGGCCGATAAGCCGCTGGCAAAGACTAAGAAAAAGGTACCGCTTTTCCCTGCAGGGCCTTTGTCACGCTTCGAGTATAGGTTCAGGGTGCCGCTGACGGTCGTTTTCGTCGGTGTTTTTGTCACCTTTGCGGTTTTGAAAGAGAGAACTGAGCTGGTTTTCTCCCCGACCTGGGACAGCGAGGCTACTGAGGCGCTGTCTTCCGACAATGCCATAATGCTCTTGTATTCCAATGAGGATGAGGAGGCTATAGTGCCTTTGCTGGACAGTGTTGCAAATATTGGGGGAGTAAAGATGGCCCTGAGCTACCCTTCGTTATTCAGAAGGCAGCTTACTTCTTCCGCTATGATTGAGGCTCTTGGGAGGCTGTCTTCAGACTCGCTTTCCTCCGCCTCTTTCCCGCCGGATTTGCTCCCGCTGGTGTATTATGCGCACTACAATCCCCGTCGCAACGAGCGTTTTTCCTTGCAGGAGCTGCTTTCTTTTGCTGAAAACCTTTCAGAGGCAGGGATGATGCCGGAAGGTATTGATATGGCTTCTATGCCATTGGTCTTGCCGCTCGATGCCGATGTTGCTGTTTCCGGCCCGGAAGAGGCGACTGACGGGGACGAAACTCCGAGTTTGGAGCCTGAGGGCGAAGACCCTCTCATCCAGACCCCTGACGACTCCTTAGAAAGGATAGAGCCCGTTGTGGATTCAACTCTTACTGCCTTGACTGAGGCGGATACGCTGAAGGCCCTGAAGTACACCTATGAAGAGGCCGTAACGCCCCTGGATTCATACGAGACGGCTTTGTTCATCGATTATGATCCGGTGTCGGTGGATATGGTGTTCAGGCTGCTTGGAAAGAAGGGGCAGAAAATGGCACCACTCGAAACCATACGCTTGGTTCGTAAGGATTTGCTCTCGAAAAAGCGTTATGCGCGCATGATGCCTAAGGATATGGCCTCTCAGCTAGACCAACTGGAAAAGGATTTGCAGGCAGCATACGATGCCGGGCCTATGATTGCTCATCCTGAGGAGGAAGATACAAGGACTGCTGAGCTTGAAACTGAAAGCGAGCTTCCTTCCGCCGCCCCGGATGACAAAACTTTGTTGGCTCAGGAAAATACTGAGCAGGCCGAGGTGGAGGAGGAGCAAACTGAGGCAACGGAGCCCACGCCGATGGAGGAGCTCATGGATATGTATTTGTCGAATAAGAGATATAGCTCGGCCAAGGTCCACTCTGTTCTGTCCCGGGCTGGGATTGCTGTCGAAAAGGACCAGCTGGACCTGCTGTATCTGTATGCCGGAGCGCAGCGTTATGCGGATTCGACGCTCACCATGTCAGCTGAGCAGCTCCTTAATTATATTGCAGATACACTGATAGTTAACCCCGCGCTCGCAGCTTTTGTCCCTGACAGTTCCAAGGCTATGGTGGACAGCGCCCGAATGATGGTGGCCCAGGCAAGGGACAATCTTTGCGGCACGGCTCATTCTGCCGGGATTGTTATAAGCGATTTCCCCGAGGAGTCGGATTCGACGTTCAGGTTTATAGAGAATCTTTATTCGCTTTCTGACGGGTCTCTTGCCCACGAGCATTACCTCGTTGGAGGCTCAGCAATGTACAAGGAGCTCAAAGACGGTTTTCCGAAGGAAGTGCTGCTCCTGACCATACTGACGGTGATAGCGATTTTCCTTATCGTAGCGCTTACTTTCCGCTCCGTCCTCGTCCCCATCCCTCTGGTGATAACCGTCATGTCGGGTATTTATGCCAACATCTGGGCCAGCGGCCTCGGCGGCCAGACCCTCTATTATTTGTCATATCTGATAATTCAGGGCATACTCATGGGCGCCACCATTGATTACTGCATAGTGTTCATGCAGTACTATCTGTCCGCCCGCAGGACCATGCCGGTCAAGGACGCTCTCTGCCGCGCTTATTCGGGGGCTTCGCATTCGATCCTGACCTCGGGGCTGATACTGGTAATTGTGCCGTTCGCCATCTTCCTGTCCTTGAACGACAAGATGATTAGCAGCATCCTCGGCAGCCTGTCGATAGGTGCCAGTGCCATCCTGATTCTGGTTCTTTTCGTGCTTCCCGGCGTCGTGGCCCTGCTGGACCCTCTTATCCGGCCGCGGGGACGCGCTATTCAACGGTAATAATTTCCTTCAGGCGTATATCCTCGCTTGAGGAGCCTATGCGCAGCTCGAATTCGCCGCTCTCCACTGTCCAGCGCATGTCTTTATCGAGCATTTGCATTTCCTCGGGGCCAATTATGAAGCTGACGCTGCGGCTTTCGCCGGGGGCGAGGCTCACGCGTTCGAAGCCGCAGAGGCTGCTGTCGTAGGCTACGACGGAGCTTAGGCGGTCGCGTATGTAGAGCTGGACTACCTCATCGCCGGCGCGTTTCCCGGTGTTGCTGACGGTGCAGGAGATTTCGTAGCGGGGAGAAGTGACGCCGCTCCAGGAGCAGGTGCCGCTGCCCGGGAGCTGCCTTACCTGTATGTCGGAGTAGGCGAAAGTGGTGTAGCTCAGGCCGTAACCGAAGGGATAGAGGGCGCCGAGCACGCGCGTTTTGCCTCCGCCGTTGGGGCCTGTCGCGGGCTGGGTGCCGTGCGAGCCTTTCTTGAAGGGGAAGGCGTAGGGGATCTGGCCTATGGACTTGGGGAAGGTGACGGTGAGGTGGCCGCCGGGGTTGATGTCGCCGAATAGGGCCTCAGCAACTGCCCTGCCGCCCAGATTGCCCTGGAACCAGGTCTCGAGTATGGCGGGGAGGAACTTGTTTTCCCAGTTGATGGTTAGGGGCCTTCCGTTGACCAGAACCAATATTACCGTTTTGCCTGTAGCGTAGAGTTCGCGGATGAGTTCACTCTGGCGGCCGGGAAGGTCGAGGCTGGTGCGCGAAAGGCTCTCGCCCACGCAGTGGCCGTCTTCGCCCATCACGGCTATGATGACGTCGGCCTCTTTTGCCGCCGCCACCGCCTCGTCCATCATGCTGCGCTCGGTCTCGGACATTTCGCGGGGAAGGATTTCACTTTCGGGCCAGAAAGGGTCGGTCACTTCGCAGCCCTTGCTGTAGATGACTTCCGCCTGAGGACCAGCCGCTTCGCGTATGCCCTGAAGTATGGATATGCAGTCGAGGCCATTGGGGCCGTAGCGGCTTATCATGTAGCCTGTGGCGTCCGCAAGGGGGCCGGTGACAAGGATCTTCCCGGCCTTGCTGCGGTCGAGGGGCAGGGTCTCGTTTTCGTTTTTAAGGAGCACAAGGGATTCGCGCGCCATGCGCAGGATGAATTCTTCGTGATTGGCGGCGCCGGCTTCCTTGTCCGCAAGGGCGCCGTTGCCGGTGTAGGGATTGTCGAAAAGACCCATGCGGAATTTGACTCTCAGGACTTCGCGGACGCGCTGATCTATGGTTTCCATGCTGATTTCACCGCGCGCAATTGCCTGGCGAATGGGGAGTACGAACTCTTCGGGCTGCTGGAAATTGGTCCTGACGTTGAGACCCGCTTCGAGCACGGCCTTGGCGGCTCCCGCCATGTCGGGAGTTATCTCGTGCTTGCTGAACATATGCTCTACGGCGTTGCTGTCGCTCACCACATAGCCGTCGAAACCGTAGGTCTGCCTCAGCAGCTCGGTCAGGAAGCGGTAGGAGGCTGATACGGGCTCTCCGTTCCAGTCGTTGTAGCTGCTCATGACGACCATGGGATGGACTTCGGAGACGACCTTGGCGAAGGGGCGCAGGAAGAGCTGCTGAAGGTCGCGGGGGTTGATCTGGGGGTCGGTGCGGCAGCGGCCGTCGCGCCCTCCGGCGGGCACTCCGTATGCTGCGTAGTGCTTCAGGCCCGCGCCTACGCCCTGGCTCTGTATGCCTGACGCCATCTGCACTCCAAGTTCTCCGACTAAATAGGGATCCTCGCCGTAGCACTCGACTATGCGCCCCCAGCGGGGGTCGCGCGCTATGTCGAGAATGGGGGCGTAAACGCTGTGATAACCTATCAGGGCGACTTCGCGCCCGGCGATGCGCCCGGCCTCAAGGACAAGACCCCTGTCCCATGTGCTGCCTATGGCGATGGGGGCGGGGAGGGGCGTGGCCTTGGTGTGGTTCATGCCGTGTATGCCTTCGTTGGAGAACTCTGCGGGGATGCCGAGGCGCGTCTCTTCCACGAAGAAGCGCTGGACTTCGTGCAGGGTGCTGACGTGGTTGGAGAAGGGGTAGATGAGGTCGTAATGGTCCCTGTAGCCGTTGCCCACGCCGTTGAGGTGCTCGTCAATATTGGCTATGCCGTCTTTCCAAACCCTTTCTTTCCATTCGGGGACGGGGGTGGCCCAGGGCAGGACGCGGCCGTAGCCGTAGACGGTGACCAGCTGGCAGGTCTTTTCCTCCACGCTCATGCGGCCGAGGAGGTCCTCGACCCTCTCGTCTATCGACTTTGAGGGGTCTTCATATATATCTTTGGCTCCGTTTTTGTTAAAGTCTGTCCAGCCCTTGTGATAGATGCTCCGTGAATTGGACTTGGAAGAAGTCCCCGCCGCCATGGGGATTGAGAAAAGAATTATGGCCGAGACCATAATTACGGCAGTAGTCTTTAGCTTGGTCATCGAGTTGACATTTCGTATTTCTACAAAGATAGAAAATTCTTAACTTTGCGACGTTATGAAGATACTGGTAATTGACGACGAACGTGCCATACGCAACTCCCTGAAGGAAATCCTCAAGGACGAAGGGTACGAAGTGGATACCGCCGAAGACGGGGCCGAGGGCCTCGCTATGGCCGAAAAAGACAAGTACAACATCATTTTCTGCGACATCAAGATGCCCAACATGGACGGCATCGAGTTCCTGGATAAGATTTCCGCCGAGGGTACTGACGCCGCAGTCGTGATGATTTCCGGCCACGGCGACATCGAGACCGCCGTCGAGTGCATCAAGAAAGGGGCCTTCGACTTCATCCAGAAGCCCCTCGACCTCAACCGCATCCTCATTACCATCAAGAACGCCACGGAGAAAGTCTCCCTCGTCAAGGAGACGCGCATCCTCAAAAAACGCGTTTACGGCCAGCAGATGGTGGGCGAGTCCGACCCCATCAACGCCATACGCGATATTGTCTCGAAAGTCGCAGCTACGGACGCCCGCGTCCTGATAACCGGTCCCAACGGCTCAGGCAAGGAACTAGTGGCCCGCAGCCTGCACGAGCAGAGCACCCGCTCCGCCATGCCCTACGTAGAGGTTAACTGCGCAGCCATCCCGTCAGAACTCATTGAAAGTGAATTGTTCGGTCACGAAAAGGGGTCTTTTACTTCCGCCATCAAGCAGCACAAGGGCAAGTTCGAGCAGGCGGACGGCGGCACGCTTTTCCTCGACGAAATAGGCGACATGAGCCTCGCCGCCCAGGCCAAGGTCCTGCGCGTCCTCCAGGAAAAGAAGCTCTCAAGGGTGGGCAGCGACAAGGATATAGAGGTGAATGTCAGGGTGGTTGCGGCCACCAACAAGGACCTTATGAAAGAAATCGCGGAAGGCAATTTCCGCGAAGACCTCTACCATCGTCTCAGCGTCATCATCATCAAGGTTCCCTCGCTGGACGAAAGGAAGAGCGACATCCCCCTGCTGATAGACTATTTCGTAAAGCAGATATGCACCGAAAGCGGCATGCCCGAAAAGAAATTCTCCCCCGCCGCCGTCAAAGCCCTTCAGGAGAAGAGCTGGCCCGGCAACATCAGGGAGCTGAAAAATGTCGTTGAGAGGCTGCTTATTCTTGGGGATCAGACTGTGTCTGCCCAGAATGTTCGGGACTACGTAAGTCAGTAAAAAAATTGGCCATCGCCCTCTCCGCAGCAGCGGATTTCTTCAGTATGAAACCGGCACCGAGGTACTTGGTGCGCACATCCTCGTCGGAAGCGAGCATCTCAGGCGTGCCCTGCTGGAGTATCGTGCCTTCGTAAAGCAGGTAGGCGCGGTCGCATATGGCAAGGGTCTCGCCGACGTTGTGGTCGGTTATGATGATGCCTATATTCTTGTATTTCAGCGTGGCGATAATGTACTGGATGTCCTCCACCGCGATGGGGTCGACGCCGGCGAAAGGCTCGTCAAGGAGGATGAACTTGGGGCTGATGGCAAGGGCGCGGGCAATCTCGCAGCGGCGCCTTTCGCCGCCGGAGAGCTGTATGCCGAGGCTCTTGCGCACCTTCGAAAGGTTGAACTCCGAGATGAGGTCTTCGAGCCTGGACTCCCTTTCCTCCTTAGTCATGGAAGTCATTTCCATTACGGACATTATATTGTCCTCGACGGACATGCGGCGGAATACGGACGCCTCCTGAGGGAGGTATCCCAGGCCTTTCTGGGCCCTCTTGTACATGGGCAGGCCGGTGATTTCCTCGTCGTCAAGGAAAATCCTGCCTGCGTTGGGCTCCACCTGGCCGGTGATCATGTAGAAGCTGGTGGTCTTGCCGGCTCCGTTGGGGCCGAGGAAGCCGACGATTTCGCCCTGCTCCACTTCCATGGACACACCTTTGACGACGGTGCGTATGCCGTATTTCTTGACGAGATTTTCGCAGTGCAGTTTCATGTTGAAAAGTCTTAAACGTCTAATTCGAGGTCGATTACCAAATTTCGCACCTCATCGTTGCGGCCCATCAGGTCCTTGGCCTGCTCGGAGGGCAGGTATATCTTTTCTTCGGGGACGAACTCTTCTGCCTTGACGACGAGTTTCAGCGCGGGGCAGCCCATGATGGCGCAGAACTCTTTTTCAAGTTCGCGCAGGAGGTTGCTCTCTATCCATTTCTGCTGGGCGTCGTTGGTCACAGTGAAGACGACGGTCTTGCTTCCCTCGACGGGCTCGAAAGAAAGATGGGCGTTGGCAAGGGCGTTGGCTAGCCTCGGGCGTGAATTGTATTTGAATGCCAGGTCTTTCCACTTGGCTGAAATCTCTTCGTCTGAGGGGATGACCACTTCGGCGGCGGCTTCAGAGGCTGCGTTTTCGTTCTTGGCGTCCTGATTGCCTATGCCGGAGAGGGACAGGGACTGGAAGGCTCCAGTGCTCATACGCCTTCTGGCTGCAGCTCTCTCTTCCTTCGCCGTCGAAACGCTGGCGGCGGCTTCGGGCTCAGAAATGGCGGGTGCGGCAGGTTCAGCGGGGGCGGCCTGAGTCGGCGCAGCGGGTGCGGCAGGCGCAGCTTCAACAGCAGGGGCGGCGGGGGCTGCCTCAACAATCGGTGCAGTAGAAACGGCAGGCGCGGCAGGTGCAACGGGTGCAGCTTTAACGGCCGGCGAAGCTTCAGCAGCAGGAGCAGGGGCGGCCTGAGACGGCGCAACGGGAGCGGCGGCAGGAGCGCTTTCGGGCACACCCTGCAGGAAGCTCAGCCTCATAAGGGCGTATTCTATGTGAAGCCTGGGATTGACCGAAGCCTTGTAGGCGGCCTCGCAGGCGGTAGTGATGCCGAGGGCGTCGTAGATGAATTTCAAGCTGCACTTCGAGGCCTGGGCGGCATAGCGCTCCTTTAGCGAAGCGGGGAGGTCGAGAAGCGACTCCATGCCCGAGGTCTTTGCCACCGCAAGGTCGCGGAAATGGGAGCTCAGGGCGAGGACGAAATGCAGTGCGTTGAAGCCTTTGCTGAGGATTTCGTCGAAAGTGAGGAGCGCGGTCTTGTAGTCGCCTGAGAGGAAAGCGTCGGTGAGCTTGAAGCAGTATTCGTAGTCGAGGACGTTGAGATTGCGCAGGACGTCGTCGTACTTTATGTCGGTGCCGCAGAAGGCGACGGTCTGGTCGAAAATGGTGAGCGCGTCGCGCATGGCTCCGTCTGCCTTGCGGGCAATCACGTGGAGCGCTTCGTCTTCTATGGTGATGCCTTCCTTGGCGGCTATGGAACGGAGGTTCGCCACCATGTCGGAGACGCTGATGCGGTTGAAGTCGTAGGTCTGGCAGCGGGAGAGTATGGTGGGGAGCACCTTGTGCTTCTCGGTGGTGGCCAGGATGAAGATGGCGTGCGCCGGCGGCTCCTCAAGGGTCTTGAGGAAGGCGTTGAAGGCCGCGGTGGAGAGCATGTGCACCTCGTCTATGATGTAGACGCTGTACTTGCCCACCTGCGGGGGGATTTGCACCTGGTCGAGCAGGGTCTTGATGTCTTCGACGCCATTGTTGGACGCGGCGTCGAGCTCGTGTATGCAGTAGGAGCGGCCTTCCTTGAAGGAGACGCACGACTCACACTCTCCGCAGGGCTCGAAATCGGGCCCCGGATTGGAGCAGTTGATCGCCTTGGCGAATATGCGGGCCGTGCTGGTCTTGCCCACGCCGCGGGGGCCGCAGAAAAGATAGGCGTGCGCTATCTTGCCGCGGGCTATGGAGTTTTGCAGGGTCCTGGCTATGACATCCTGTCCGAGGAGGCTCCCGAAGGAGTCCGGCCTGTACTTACGGGCTGATACTACGTAATCCGACATAACGCACAAAAATAAGCATTTTTCTCTATATTTGCAGAGGATGCAAAATCAGTCCCGAGATGAAAAGATTCATTCCCTTCATAGCCGCCCTTTTCTGCCTTGCAGCTTTGTTTGAGGCCCCGTGTGCGGCCCAGGGCACGGTCACTACGCGCAAGGTCCGCCTTTCCGATTTCCCCGAGAAAACCACCCGCGTGGTCCTTTCCGGCAGCGAATTGTTCAACAACGCCCTCAAGGAGCAGATTTCCGCTTCCTGGAGGCTCTCCCCGTACGAGTTCTGCACCTTCGAGGAGTACGAAAAGGGAAAGGAGGTGCCCGGGTGCTACTATCTGGTGGCGGCGAGCGCAGCGAGCGGCCGCGAAGCCGATCCGGGAATAATCGTCCTCTGCCTCGAAAAGAGCGGAAGCAAGGGGGATGAAGACCCCATGAAGACAGGGTTCGAGGTAGTGAACCTGCCCTGCGCGGCTTCCGATTCCCCTTCCGGCAGGGAGTTCGCCTTCCTTCCCGCCTTCATCACCATCATCCAGCGCTATGTCGAAGAAGCCATGACTTCCGACGTGGTGAGCTACGCCGGCCTTTCCGGCAACCCCACCCTTCTGCTGAAGGATAAGGACCTGAAAGTAGTCTTCTCCGAGGATGACCTTGCTTCTCCCAAGGTTTGGGACCCCTCCTACGAAGACAAGAACATGGTCCTGATGGACGAAGACGAGGCCGACGAGCTCTTCACCCAGGCCGCAGAAAACACCGTGGTGAGCTACGTCGTAGCCCCTTCCAAGCCCGAAAAGGGCGCCGTCTGCTACAAGATGCTCATACGCGCCGACACCTACGAGCTCTGCTATTTCGGCAAGCACAACATACGCGGCGGCTTCCCCGCCGGATTTGCGGTCAAAGACCTCAAGGCAATATCACTAACACGTAAATAATCAGCGAGATTATGAAAAAAACGCTCTCATATCTGTTTATCATATGCGGACTCTTCGCCGCTTCCTGCGCGTCCGGCCCCCGTCCTATAGTAGTCAACGTCCCCGAAGGGGAGGTGGTGGAGCAGGCCGTTCCCCTGACATACGGCGCTTCCTGCCCCACGGCCCAGTCAAGCCGTCTTGAGGGCTCCACGAGAGTATTCACCCTCGGCGAAGGCAGCCACAAAATCGAGCGAGTCCCCAAGAGGCTCGTCTGCATGGACCTGGACGGCACCCTCACCCAGCACCGCACCCCCCTCGATTCAGCGGCCCGCGCGGCCCTGGATAAGCTGGGAGAGCGCTATAAGCTCCTTATGGTGGGCGGCGGCAACGCCACCCGCATACACAACCAGATGGGCGGGTACCCCATAGAGATACTTGGCAACTACGGCATGAGCCACGGCGACGTGGTGGATGGCGAGTGGAAGATAGTCCGCGAGACGACGGTCCCCATCGATACCGCCTTCTTCCTCGAAAAGACGGGCTATTTCCGCGAGAAATACGGCTACACCGAGTACTACGGAGAGCCTCTCGAGTATCACCCTTCAGGCATGGTGACCTTCGGCCTGGCCGGCACCAAGGCCCCCGTGGAGGTCAAGCTCGCCTTCGACCCCGACAAGGCAAAGCGCCGCGCGATGTATCCCGAAGTGTGCGAGGTGTTCAAGGACTACTCAGTGTTCATAGGCGGCACCACCTCCTTTGACTTCACACCCAAGGAGTACAACAAGTACTCCGCAATAATCGCCTACGCCGCCGAACACGGCTACACGCCCGAGGAAGTCATCTTCTTCGGCGACGACATGGGCGAAGGCGGCAACGACTCGCACGTGCGTCTCGGCGGCCTGGACTACATCCTAGTCGAAGACTACCGCGATTTCCCCGCCCTCTCGGCCTTCCTTCTTGATTAACCCCGTCAAGACTATGACAGTACCCGATATAATCATAGCGGTGGACGGCTATTCCTCGACGGGCAAAAGTACGCTCGCCAAGATGATAGCTTCCCGCTTTTCGCTCCTTTATCTCGACTCCGGAGCCTTGTACAGGGGAGTGACCCTCTTTGCCCGGGAAAACGGCCTGATAGACAAAGACTCAAATATCGACCTCCCCGCCCTTGAAAAGGCGCTCGAGATCCTCGATCTGCACTTTGTCCAGACTACCGAAGGCAGCCTGACCCATATCGGGAGACGCTGCGTAGAGAAAGAGATAAGGTCACTGGAGGTTGCAAACCAGGTGAGCCCCATCTCTGCCGTGCCTTTCGTGCGGGCTTTCGTGGACAATAAGCTCCACGAGGCGGGAGCTGCCGGCCGCGTCGTCATGGACGGCCGCGACATAGGCACCACGGTATTCCCCAATGCCGGCCTCAAGATTTTCATGACAGCCTCGGTCGAGGTGCGCACTCAGCGTCGTTTCGACGAAATGGTCGCAAAAGGCGGCAATCCCGATTTCGAGGAGGTGAAAAAGAACCTCCTGGACAGGGACTGGATTGACTCCCATCGCGAGACTTCACCCCTATCCCGCGCCGACGACGCCTTCATCCTTGACAATTCCGAAATGACCCTCGGCGAAGAGCTCGCCTGGGTGGAAGGCATCATACGCGGCCGCTTCGGCATTCTGGAATGAGCGCCCTGAGCGTAGAAATAGACCCCCATGCCGGATTCTGCGGGGGAGTCATCCGCGCCATAAGCAGTGCGGAGGGCTTCCTAGATGCGCATCCCGGCGGCAAGCTCTATTCCCTGGGTGCCATAGTGCACAACGAGGAAGAGCTCTCGCGCCTCGGCGCCAATGGCCTCGAAACGGTCAACCTTGACAGCTTGGAAAAAATAGCGCCCGGTGGCGGAGTGCCAGTGCTGATACGCGCCCACGGCGAGCCCCCCAAGACCTATGAACGTGCGGCGGCAAAGAATTACGAAGTCCTCGACTGCACCTGCCCTGTAGTTCTCAAGCTTCAGAAGGACATACGCAAGGCTTACCTTCGTCTCCGCCCGACAGGCGGCCAGCTTATCATTTTCGGCCGCGTGGGGCACGCCGAGGTCCTTGGCCTTCTCGGCCAGGTGGACGGCGACGCGCTTGTGGTCGAGAGCGAGGCCATGCTCGAAGAAATGCTTTCAGAAGGTAAAATCCGCACCGGCGGCCCCATAGAAATCTTCTCCCAGACCACCAAGAGCCCCGACGGGTACGCGCGCCTCTGCGAAAGGCTGAGAGCCGCAATGGCTGACCCTTTGCAGCTTTCTGTCCACGATACCATATGTACCCAGGTGGCGCGCCGCCACGAGAGCCTGAGCTCATTTGCCCGCAGCCACGACGTGATTCTTTTCGTAACCGGGAAAGAAAGCTCCAACGGCGCCGTCCTTTCCGAGCTTTGTCGCTCTTTCAACCCCAGGACCTACCGCATCAGCTCTCCGCAGTCCATTGAGCACGGGTGGTTCCGCCCCGGCGACAGCGTAGGCGTCAGCGGCGCCACGTCCACTCCAAAGTGGCTCCTCGAGCAGGTCGCCGCCTTCGTTTCTTCCCTGAAAATCTGACAGCCATGCATGCCGGCACAATAGATCTAATCATAATCGCCGTCTATCTGACAGGCATCACCCTTTTCGGATGCTCCTTCTACTTCCGCAAAGGCGGCAAGGACGAAAGGACTTTCACCACCGGCGGCGGTCGCATCCCCGGCTGGGCGATAGCGCTCTCTATTTTCGCCACCCAGGTGAGCTCCATCTCCTACCTTGCGCTCCCGGCGAAGGCCTATCTGAGCAACTGGAACTGTTTCGTCCTAACGCTCACCATACCCATTGCGGCGCTGGTGGCCTCTAAATGGTTCGTCCCCTTCTATCGCAAATCCACTTCGGTGAGCGCCTACAGCTTCCTCGAAGAGCGTTTCGGCCCCTGGGCACGCATATACGCGAGCGCCTGCTTCCTCGTGATGGAGACGGCCCGAAGCGGCGTAATACTCTTCCTCCTCGCGCTCACGCTCAAATCCGTGCTGGGCATGTCTTGCTTCTGGATAATAGTGGTGACGGGCGTAGTGACCATGCTATATTCCATGCTCGGTGGCTTCAAGGCCGTCATATGGGCCGACGCCATCCAGTCGCTCATACTGCTGCTGGGCACAGTGGCGGTCATCGTGAGCCTGTGCTTTAATATTCCGGTCGGGCTTGGTGAAGGCATAAAGATGGCCTGGGATGCAGGCAAATTCAGCCTCGGCTCGTTCTCAATCGCCGAGTGGGGGACTGAGACCTTCTGGGTCGCGTTCATGTACGGCCTTTGTGTCAATCTCCAGAACTACGGCATAGACCAGAGCTTCACCCAGCGCTACGTGGCGGCCAAGGACGACCGCTCGGCTTCGCGCTCGGCCTTCTCCGGCGCCATGATGTACATTCCCGGCACCTTGCTTTTCGTTTTCACCGGCACTTTGCTCTGGATATTCTCCCAGACCCACCCCGGCCTCATTCCCGACGACGTCGCAGTGCAGTCCGACGCCGTCTTCCCCTGGTACATAGTCAACCGCCTGCCTCACGGGGTCAGCGGCCTGCTGGTCGCCGCCATCATCGCCGCCGCCATGAGCACTATTGCTGCGACGCTGAATTCAGGCTCCACGGTGCTGCTTGAGGACTACTACAAGCGCCTCCGTCCCGCTAAGGCTTCCAATGAGCGCAATCTGCGCTTCCTCAGGGCCACTACCGTCCTGCTGACTGTGGCCTCGATATGCGTCGCAGTGGCTGTGATGAATGTAAAGAGCGCCCTGACCGCATGGTGGGGTATGCAGAGTGTCCTTTCGGGCGGCATGCTGGGACTATTCCTGCTGGGCGCGTACTCCAAGCGCACCACTTCGCTGCAGGCTGCCATCGCAACGGTGCTCGGCGTCGTGGTAGTCATATACATCACCTTCGGCCAGAAGATACTGCATCTGCCGTATCTGATTCACGTCAATCTTTCCATCGCGCTCGGCACCCTGACCCTTTTCTTCGTGGGCTGGCTGCTATCCACTCTCAAACGCCCTGCCGCCAGGTAAAACAATACAGGCTGCCGTGGTTCGGCAGCCTGCATTTTATAATGTCCTTTTTATGGATTATTTCACTCTCTGGCCGTAGCTGCGGTCGGTGGTGTTGACGGTGATGGTCTCACCGGTCTCGATGAAGAGGGGGACCATGATCTTGGCGCCGGTCTCGAGGGTGACTTCCTTCATGGCGCTCGATGAGGCGGTATTACCCTTGACGGCGGGCTCGGAATAAGTGACCTGGAGGGTTACGTAGGTGGGAAGC
Source organism: uncultured Bacteroidales bacterium (assembly GCA_947302175.1). GTDB lineage: Bacteria > Bacteroidota > Bacteroidia > Bacteroidales > UBA932 > Cryptobacteroides. The sequence goes on from CAMYVB010000001.1 coordinate 109,716, forward strand.
TCGCAGGTGAGGCACCTCTCTTCGGGCTCGGTGAGGAACATCATTTCCACGTGCTGTCCTTCTTTCATGAGGTCGGCGTTCTCGACGACGTCGTGGGGAAGGGTGATCTGCTCGTAGGTCTCTTCGTGCATGAAGTTGAAGGCTTCGCCGTCGTCATAGAGGAACTGGTAGGGACGCCTTTCGACGCTGATGACGTCGATCTTGGCGCCGGCGGTGAAGGTATTCTCAAGGATGCGGCCGTTTTCGAGGTTGCGGAGCTTGGTTTTTACGAAGGCGGGGCCTTTGCCGGGCTTTACGTGCTGGAAATAAACAACGACGCAGGGCTTGCCGTTGTAGTCGATGTAAAGACCGTTTTTGAAATCAGCTGTTGTTGCCATAAAACTTTATTTATCGATAAAATATATCCTTACAGACCGCAAATTTAATTATTTGCTTTTTTCTTTGCAAGAGGGCGTATATGACGGAACCAGCCGCGAAAAGCGGCCGGGTTTTTCACTATGCTTGAGGAGAAGACCCCTATTGCATGGGCTCTATGGTGAGGTGCTGTATCTTGTAGCCCGAAGCGGGGTTGGAGTTGTCTATATTGACGAAAATCGTGACCATGTAGGTCTCGTCGCCGGTCTTAAGGGTGCCTATGGCGTATTTGAGATTGTTTTTCCCTGCCGTATGGGAGATGGAGAAAGCGCGGGGGGGATTGGTGTCGAGGAAACTCCTTACAATCTGGCGGGCCTGGGTCTTGCTGGAATTGTAGGACTTACCTTCTATACTGACTTCAAGATTGTCTGCAAACCAGGCGGAAAGGCTGGCGGCATCGCCCTGGGAAAGATACTTCGAAATGGGGATGAAAACGTCGAACTCGTTGCTCTGGGCTTCGGCCTTTAGTCCGGGCAGGAGCAGCAGCGAAAGCAGCAGCGACGGAAGGAGTATTTTATGAAAATGGTTCATATTGTAACGGGCCTTCAAGATTGCAAATATCAAGCCACCTGCTTATCTTTGCAGCAGAAGGATGAAGATAAGTCTTATCACCGTAGGCAAGACCGATGTCAAGTGGGTCAAGGAGGGGCTCGAAGAGTATGTTTCGAGGCTCTCCCGCTACGTCCCGTTCTCACTAATAGAAATCCCACAGTTGAAAGCAGCCCCTTCGATGCCGCAGGAAAAAGTTAAGGAGATTGAAGGCGAAGCCGTCCTTAAGCGAATCAAGCCTTCGGACGAAGTCATACTACTCGACGAGAGGGGGAAAATGTTCAGTTCGCAGGAATTCGCATCGCTTCTCGAAGGGAGGATGGCCCACGGCTCCAGGGATATGGTTTTCGTGATAGGCGGGGCCTTCGGATTCTCGGAAAAAGTGTACGAAAGGGCCTCGTCCCTTATGTCCTTGTCCAAAATGACCTTTACCCACCAGATGGTTAGAACGATTTTTGCAGAGCAGCTCTACCGAGCGTTCACCATCATTAGGGGAGAACCTTACCATCACGAATGAAACTCTTGCCAAAGTGCCTTTCCCCCAAGGACTTACTTGCCCTGATGCTGACGATGGCATCAGTGGTTATCCTGTGCCTGTCCCTATTTACCTGGAAGGGAGGCTACGATGCCTCCGACAATGTGCGCAAAGTGGAGCGCAGGCTGTCGAGGCGCTTTGCCGTACTCGAAGAAGAGATGGAAAAGGCTGCCATGCAGTCCGGCGACGAGTGCCTCAGGGAAGGCCAGCTTCCCGCCGACATGGTGGTGTACAGGTACCATAACGACACGCTCCGCGCCTGGAGGGGTCAGTTCCCCCTTAAAAACGACGACCTTTCCCCCCGCAGCTCCTTCCAGCTCTTCGCCAATCCCAAGGCCCAGTACGAGTCCCCGCTTGCGTATGCATCCGTCGTGCCGGCCCTTATGAACATGGGGCCGAAATGGTTCCTCATAAAAAAGGCTGAATACGACAATATTACAATTATAGGCGGCCTGGAGATAACTGACGACAACGATTCGCGTTCCGCCAACAAGGTTAATCCCAAGCTCGGAGTTTCTCCCGTCCTGTCGGTCGTTCCGCTCTCGGAGACCGGAGGAGTGGCGGTCACCCTGCGCGGTGACGACGTGTTCAAGCTCCTGCGCTCCGACACCGCCGCCGAGGGGAGCGTGCGCTCCCTCCTGCTTTGGATAGCGTACCTGCTCTTCGTCGTCGCCGCGCTGCTCTTCCTTCACAACGACAAGACGCTGGGACGCTTTCACATGACTTTCCCGCTGCTGCTCGCAGTGACGCTGCTCCTGTATTTCATGGGACGCAAACCGGGCGTGCTGGGCCCCTTATTCTCGCCTTCGCTCTATGCCGACGGCGGGCTGCTATACTCCCTTGGCGCAGTCATGATTATAAACGTGCTCGTCATAGTGCTCGTGCTTTGCTGCTACTTTGTGCGCATGGAGCTGCTGCGCGACATTAAAAGGTCGAAGCATCCCGATTTCGCTCTCGGAGCGGTGGCAGTCACTTCGGTTCTTCTGATCGGCTTCGTCTGGGCGTACACCATATACGCGATGAGGAGCATTACGCTCAATTCCAGCATAAATCTCGAGCTTTACAAGCTGGGCGAGCTTTCCTTCTATTCCGGACTGGTCTATTTCGCCTTCCTTGCGCTCCTGATGACGGTGCCGCTCCTGCTCCAGATGCTAAGGCCCGCGCTCAAGCGCTTCACCCACAAGCGTTTTGATGCCTTCTCTCCGTTTTGCAGGGTAGCAGTCGCCGCCATATTCGCCATCAGCGTAATCACCGTTACGTCCATCTCCGGATTCCGCAAGGAGCAGAACCGCCAGGCCGTGTGGGCAAACCGCCTGTCGGTGGACAGGGACATAGTTTCAGAGCTCCACCTTCGCTCACTCGAGCGTACCATCGAGCGGGACAACGTGATTTCCGCCCTCTCGGGCGTTAAGGGCAGCGAGGACGTGATTCTGAACCGCATATCGGAGAATTACCTTTCCCGTTTCATCCAGGACTACGACATATCCGTCGTACTGCTTCCCGATGACGGGACTTCCGTTTTCGACAATGAGTTCGCAAGGCGCAAACTGGAGGACGGCGAGGTCATTTCCCCCGGTTCCCACTTCCTGTATACCAACCCCGGCGGAGTCCATGCCGTATATACCGGAGTCTTCGCATACTACACTCCCTACAGCGGCTTAACCCATATGTTTCTCGAGCTGGAGCCCAAAGCCAACAAACAGGACAAGGGCTATTCGAGCCTTCTTGGCATCTCCAGCTCAGGCAAGGTCCTCATACCCCGCACCTACGACTATGCCAAGTACTCAGGCCGCGACCTGACGTCGCTCAGGGGCAATTTCGCCTATCCCACCGCTCTCAACGAGGACCAGTACCACATGATATTCGAGACGCCCGCCCCCCGTTTCCGTGAAGGCGGCTATCTCCATTTCATCAACCGAATCACCCCCGAGGAAGCGATACTCATTTCCCGACCCGTGATTTCCGTCAGCCGCTATGTGACCGGCATGGTCTCCCTCGCCCTGACTGCATTTCTCCTGGTCACTTCGCTCCTGCTCACGCGCGTGCGCAAGCGCACCCCTTCCTCCGAGCGCCACTACTTCCGCTCGAGGGTAATCAGCGTGCTCGTTATGTCGCTCATCGTGACCCTTGTCACCATGGCCTCGGTCAGCGTGTTTTTCGTCTACCAGAGGAACGAGCACAACCAGCAGGCCATGATGACCGACAAGCTGGCCAACATACGCTCGCTCGTGGAGTACGCGTGCAAGGGTGCCGAAAACATAGAACAGCTCTCGGGCAAGGACTTCAGGGACGAACTGGAACGCGCCGGCAACCTTTCGAACTCGGACATCTCCCTCTACACCACCGAAGGCCGCGTCTTCGATTCCACCCTGCCTGAGATATTCGACCGTGAGATTCTAGGCTGCCGTCTCGACGAGGACGCCTTCCACAACATAGTCCACGAAAAGAAACGCTACTACATAAACGAGGACAAGATAGGCTCCAAGCGCTACAACGCCCTATACGCCCCCATCTTTACTTCTTCTGGCAAGATGCTCTGCATCATGAGCTCCCCCTACACAGGCGAGAGTTACGACTTGCGAATGGAGGCGGTCCAGCATTTTATCACCATCCTCACGGTATTCCTCATCCTGCTCATCATCGCCCGCTTCATGACCCGCACCGTGGTCTCCAGGATGTTCAAGCCTCTCGAGCTTATGAGCAAGAAGATGAGCGCCTCCGACGTGGAGAGCCTCGAATACATAAGCTATGACAACGACGACGAAATACGCTCCATAGTCGAGTCGTACAACCGCATGGTGGACGACCTTACGCGCAGTACAAGGCAGCTCGCACAGGCCGAAAGGGACAAGGCCTGGAGCGAAATGGCGCGCCAGGTGGCGCACGAAATCAAGAACCCTCTCACGCCCATGAAGCTCCAGATACAGCGTCTGCTCCGTCTCAAGGAAAGGAACGCTCCCGGCTGGGAGGAAAAGTTCGACGAAGTCTCCGCCGTAGTCCTGGACCATATTGACATACTCTCCGACACGGCCAACGAATTCTCAACATTCGCCAAGCTATACAGCCAGGAGGCTACTCTTATCGACCTCGACGCCATGATTAAGCAGGAGCTCTCCATGTTTGACAGCAGGGAAGGTATAGACTTCTCCTATCTCGGCTACGAAGGTGCGGAGGTGATGGGCCCCAAGCCCCAGCTCACCCGCGTGCTCGTAAATCTCGTCACCAACGCCATCCAGGCGGTGGAAAGCCGCCGTCAGGAGGAAGAGGAGCGCGGGGAAACGCCCACCCGGGGCAATATCCTCATCCAGCTGCGCAATTCCCTGACTCCCGGCTTCTACGACATCGTGGTCGAGGATAACGGCTACGGAGTCTCGCCCGAGCACCAGGCCAAGCTCTTCACTCCCAATTTCACGACCAAGAGCTCCGGCACCGGCCTCGGTCTCGCCATTTGCCGCAGCATACTCGACAGGTGCGGCGCCACCATAAGCTACTCGACCTCATTCTCGCTCGGCGGCGCCTGCTTCACGGTGAAGTACCCCAAACAATTGCAGAAATCGGGGAAATAGATTAACTTAGCGAGTCAATAGCCAAAAGATATGATGCACAGTAAATATGCCATAGGAGTGGATGTGGGCGGATCCCACCTCTGCTCGTCCGTTGTCGACCTCGACGAAAAGAAAATAGTCAGCTCTCCCGTGGTGACCCCCATGGACCACACTTCCTCCAAAGAGGAAATCCTCGCCTGCTTCAAGGAGAACCTCAAGGACACCATGGAAGCCTTCGGCGCGGAGGTGCAGTGCATAGGCCTCGCTTTCCCCGGACCCTTCGATTATGCAGCGGGCATCCCCCTGATGGAGCATAAGTTCGCCGCATTGTACGGCATGGACCTTGGCGAGGCTCTGAAAGATACGATTGGCAACCATTCCCTCGAATTCCGCTTTGTCAACGACGCTTCCGCCTTCGCCCTAGGCGAGTGCTTCGGCGGCAGCGGCAAGGGCCGCAGCAGGGTCCTCGCGCTCACCCTCGGCACCGGCGTCGGTTCGGGCTTTGTCGTTGACGGAGTCCTCGACGAGACTTCCGACCGCGTTCCTGCAGGCGGAGAAGTGTGGAACCTACCTTTCGGCGACACCATCGTGGACGCGAGTTTCTCCACCCGCCGCGTAACGGGCAGCTATTTCGCCCTCACCGGCAAGGAAGTACCCGGCGCAAAGGAAGTTGCCACGGCGGCTCGCGAAGGCGAGCTGGCGGCAAAGCAGGTTTTTGCCGATTTCGGCCGCGACCTTGCTGCATTCGCCTCTCCCGTGCTGGAGAAGTTCGGCGCCGACACCCTGATTCTCGGCGGCAATATTTCCCGCAACTATATGCTGTTCAGCGAGCCCCTGCTCGCAGGCCTGCCCGCCGGCGTGGAGGTGAGGACTTCCTCCCTTCTCGACCAGGCTGCCATGATAGGCGCGGCGTCCCTTTTCCGCCAGGAGTAAGACTTAGGGAGTGAACAGGACTTCGCAATACTCTTTCACCGTCATCGTTCCCCTCTACAACGAGGCGGAGAACGTTCCGGCTCTGGAGCGCTCCCTGTCGTCGTATATCGCCGCCTGCCCCGAGAAGGCTTGCGTGCTTTTCGTTGACGACGGGTCGACTGACGGAGGTGGCAAGCTTATTAAGGAGGCCTGCTCGCGTAATGAGGCTTTTTTCTATATCAAGTTTGACAGGAACCGCGGGCTCAGTGCTGCTCTCAAGGCAGGCATAGATTATTGCGATTCGCCTTTGTGCGGCTACATAGACGCTGATTTGCAGACCGACCCCCGCGATTTCGATTTGCTGCTCGCTGCTCTCGGCGGCCACAGCCTCGCTACAGGCGTTCGCGCGTCGCGTAATGATTCTCCCTCCAAGAGGTTCCAGAGCCGTTTTGCCAATGCATGGCGGAGGATGTTCACCCACGACGGCGCCCGCGATACGGGCTGCCCGCTGAAGGTGCTTCGCACCGATGCCGCAAAGCGGCTGCCGCTGTTCAAGGGCATGCACCGCTTTATCCCTGCGCTGGTGCTTTTGCAGGAGGGCGGGAGCTTTACTCAGGTGGAGGTTTCCCACCGCCCCCGCACTGCCGGGAAATCTAAGTTCCACCTTTGGAACCGCCTTGCAGGGCCTATGGCGGACTGTTTTGCCTATCTTTGGATGAAGCCCCGCTATATCAATTATACCGTTGAATCTGACAATTTGAGTTAGTATGGACTCTCCGCTGTGGATATATTGCATAGGCCTTGTCGCCCAGCTCTTCTTTACGATGAGGGTGCTTGTGCAGTGGGTGGCTTCGGAAAAGTCGAAGAAGGTGGAGTCTCCGTCGTCATTCTGGCTCCTCAGTATCGCCGGTTCAGCAGTTTTCATGTTCTACGGCTACCTTCGCAAGGACCTTTCGATCACTCTGGGAGAGTTCCTTTCGTTCTATATTTATTATTGGAATATCAGGGCTCTCGGTCTTTTCCAAAAGACAAACAGGGCCATTCCCTGGATGGTGGCTATTATCCCGCTTTTCGCCCTGGGGCTCATACTGGCTGATTTCAGTTCTTTCAAGGCGGACTTCCTGCCCAACGAGAATATGCCCCTGGGACTGCTGATTTTCGGTCTCGTCGGCCAGTTTACCTACAAGATGCGTTTTGTGGTGCAGTGGGCGCACAGTTTCCGCAGGGGCGAATCGCTGCTCCCGCTGTCGTTCTGGACCTTTGCCGTCGCAGGCTCTATGATGCTGATTGTTTACGGTATCATACGTCACGACTGGGTGCTCGTGGCCGGGCAGATAAGCATTTTCCCTTCCATCAGGAACATAATGATAGAGCTTGGCAGCCGCAAGGGGTCGGATGAAGAAGTTATTTGAGTCGCATCCGGTCGGGACGGTTTTCGCCTTCGCTCTCGTCTGCCTGTTGCCGCTGATGGCACTCAGGGACTTTTCCCCTGCAAATGAGCTCCGCTACCTCAGCATCGCCGACGAGTCTTTCTCGTCCGGTCACGTGCTGACGCTCTTTAACGGAGGCGCTGCTTATGCCGATAAGCCGCCGCTATACTTTTGGTTCATAGAGCTTTGCAAGCTGCTTTTCGGGGGGCATTATATGCTTCCGCTGGCGCTTTTGTCCTTCGCCTGCGTTTTCGGTATAGCCTGCGTTATGGATAAATGGGCGCTTAAGGGGGCTGATGCTCTCACGCGCGGGGCAGCCGCGGTGATGTTGCTTTCTTCGGCCCTGATGCTGGGGATGGCCGTCTACGTGAGGATGGACCTTCTGATGTGCCTTTTCATAGTGCTTGCGCTCTACTCTTTTTGGCGGGGGAAGCCGTCGCTCTTTGCGCTTTTCTCCTTCCTTGGGCTCTTTACGAAGGGGCCCGTGGGGCTGCTGCTGCCGCTGCTTTGCGTGCTTGTCCGGCTTTTCCTGAGGCGCGACTGGAAGGGGCTTGGAAGGTGGTTTGGCTGGCGCTTTTTCCTTATCGTCGGCGGGCTCAGCGCCATTTGGCTTGGCGGGGTTTATCTGGAAGGGGGGAAGGAGTATTTTGATAATCTCGTTTTCCATCAGACGGCCGGAAGGGCGGTGAATGCTTTTGCGCATAAGGAGCCTTTTTGGTTCTACCTGATTGTGATTTGGGGCGTTACGGCCCCGTGGTGCCTTTTGACTGTGCCTTCGGTCGTGATGTCTTTGAGGCGGAAGGTTTTAGGGGCTGCTTCGCTGGAGGGGGCTTCGCCGGAGAATTCGGCTGCGGCTTCGCCGGAGAAGGATTCTGCCGCTGCTTCGCCGGAAGGCTTTTTCGCGGTGGTCAGCCTCGTCGCTGTGGTGATGCTCTCGCTGTTCAGCTCGAAGATTGCGCTTTACCTGCTGCCAATATTTCCCATGCTCGTGTATGGATTTGCCCTACTTTCTTCGCGCACCGGGCTTCGCGGGTGGATGAAATGGGGCATGGGCTTCGCTGCGGGGCTCTTTATACTCATAGGCTTGGCGCTTTTCGCGGGCTTCTTTGCGCTCGGGTATATTGATTTCCTTTCCGACTTTGCGTTCTTGCGCACGGGGATGATGGCTCTTGTGGGGATTGCTGCTGTGTGGGCCGGGATTTCCGTCTTTTGCGGTCTTGGCGCAGGGTGGCAGAAGGGAGTGCTGACGCTGGGAGTTACTCTCCTTGCCGGCCTTTTCTGCCTGTCTTTCAAACTTCCTGAAATTAACCGCATCAGCAGCTACGGTCCCCTCTGCGATGACATCCTCCGGGTCGAGAGTATTGGAGCCGCCCTCGTCCCCGGCGAAGCTGGTGGTCTCTCGTCGTCATTCGCCGGTTTGACCGGCGAATCTCCCGGCCAGGTTTACACCGTAGGCCTCTACCGCCCGGAAAACATCGACGTCTACTTAGGAGCAGGCCGGCGTGGGGTAGCCGTCCCCCCTGACGAGCTCCGGAACTGGCTCAGCGACCGCATCCCTGAGGACGCAACCATTGTGCTGGAAAAATCGACTGACGAGGCCTATTGCTCCCGTCTCTCGGGCCTCCTGCGCGCCTCCGGCCGCACCCCCTATCCCTCCGACCCCCTCTACACCATCTGGCGCTAGGGCCCGAATCCCACCCGACAGCACTTAGTCTCTTGATTGAAGGGCAGGGAGGGTGCGGGCGCGCTCATGCGGGGAAAAGGGGGCCCACCCGCTCGCTTGACGCCTAACTTCTCCCTTTTATGGGCCTGGCGGCCCATAACGGTCGTCAGACACACGGCGTCATGCCTTCGGCACCGCTCCCTGCACTGCCCCGCGCACATCCCCTTTTCCCCTAAATCGCTTACCCGCACCCACCCTTGCCCTTCGACAAGCTCAGGGGCCGCTTTCGGGCACGGAATGAGGGGTTTTTGTGCCCAATCAGTCTTTAAAACGCCTTTCGGGCACGCCATAGGCCGTTTTTGTTCCCGAGAGGGCCCTTCGACATGCTCAGGGATATTTGCGGGGGCTCTGCCCCCGAATGACCCCCGCGGCCTACTACCTTTCCGTATTTGCCTGACGGCAAATACCCGACCCGGCCGGTCGCCTGATGGCGACTATTACTTCCCGCGCACAACGAATCAAACTGGCAGCCTGAGCGGCCCTTCGACAAGCTCAGGGACCGAAATTACCGTCTAGAGGGAGGAGGATGCTCCGGCGGTTAGCGGGAGAGGGTGATGATTTCGAAGTCGGGGCCGTAGATGACACGGCGCACGGCGCTGTTGATGTAGCCTGAGCCGGGTTCGCGGCCTTCTTCGCTGAAGAGGAAGTCGGACTGCAGTCCCTTGGCGCGGTCGTCGTCATCTTCGCTCTGGATTGCCATGCGACGGATGAAGTACATTGCCGTATCGTAGCCCTGATATGCGAACGGAGTGGGCTCGGCGTGGTAGAGGGCCCTGTAGACAGGCAGGAAAGCTTTGACCTTGGGGGAATCGTAATTCACGAGGTATGAGCAGCTTACGTGCGCACTTACGTTGTGGAGGCTCTCCACGTCGAGGGTCTCGAAGTTGCGTATGCGCGAAGGGGCGTACATCGTGACGGGAATCTCCTTGTAGGTCATGATGGTGAGGTTGCGCAGCGCATCGTTCACGAAAGCTTCCTTGTCGGAGATGACGATGGCGTGGTTCATCGCGATGGGAGACATCATGGTCGTAAGCTTGTCTTCCAGCGTGGCGTTCTCGAGTATGCCGTACTCGACCACTTTGTATTCCAGACCGGCGTCCATAAGCAGCTGCTCAATCCTCTGCATATCGGCGCCGCTTTCCTTCATAAGGAAGACCCTGTCGCCGCTGCGGAAATCCTCGCGTATCCACTCCACTATGTCGCGTATCTGGGCGTCATTGGGGCTGGGAGCGTGGATGAAATTGTGATGGGCGGCCGCAAGGGTCTCTGCCTTGGGATCGAGGGGCGAAACCACGGGAATCAGGCTGTCCGAAACAGCCAGGGTGCGCTCGAGGTCGCGAGGAGAAAGGGGGCCGATAATTATGTCGCAGCCTTCGAAAGACGAAGGGTCGAAATGAGTCGAATCGGAGCAGTCCTTGACCTTCAGATCAACGGTTATACCAGCCTCTGCTAAATCCTTGAGGGCAAGGAGCAGACCGGAATAGAAATCAAATGCTGCGTCATTGCGCCCGCGGGCAGTCGAGAACGGGAGAGCCAGACCAACTACCGGGGTCCCGGACTCGCCCCTGACTTTCAGCAGGTCCGCAAGCCCGGCTTCCTTCTCTTCTTCCTGGAACTCAGGGAAGGGGAGGAAAGGGGATTCTTCCTCAGGGGGCGTCTGCCGGTTAACTTCCGTGGAAGGAGCCTGAGGCTCCTCGCCCTGCACGGGGAGAACTACGCTTTCCGGGTGGAGAGGGATCCTGACCTTCTGGCGGCGGGTGGTCTGGTAGGAGTCCATGCCGTTGTAGGCCTTCAGTATGTCCTTATCGATGGAGAACTGCTCGGCTATGCGCTCGAGGTCGTCATACCATTTGGCCACATATATGAAATAGTCTTTGCCTTCCACTTGCTCGCCCACGGCCGCGCCGTTTTCGCCGGAAGGGTTCTGGGCACGGGCGTCGAACAATATGGAGCAGGAGGAGAAAAGCAGAATGAATGCTGCTGCAAAGATGGTCAGGATGCGTTTCATTTGTCTATGCTTTGGGCGAATTGGAGGAGGGAAGTGCAAAAACCGGCCCAAGACAGGCGGTACTTTTCCTCGCTGATGGAGGACTTCAGGGAGGATTGGAGCTCGGGGGAAGCGAAGTATTCCAGGACGGCATCCCTTATGAGCGAGGGCTCGGGAGCGGGAGCGACAAGGCCTGAGCCCCTTTCGCCTACCGTTTCCCTCAGGCCTCCGACATCGGTCACTACAACGGGGACGCCGAAATTGACTGCCGTGGCGCTGATGCCGCTCTGGGTGGCGCTGCGGTAGGGGAGGACTGCGAGGTCAGCCGCGCTGAAATAAACCTTGACTTCCTCGTCGGGGATATAGCGGTTGAATACCTTTATGCGCTCCTTGCCGGGCAGGCTGTCAATGATGGCCTGGTACTCGTCGAAAGGACCGTAGGACTCGCCGGCTATGATGAGCTGGTAGTCCTCGGGAAGCTCGCGGAAGGCCTCGAGAAGTATGTCAAGCCCCTTGTACTTGCGAATGAGACCAAAGAACAAGAGGTTCTTGCGGCCGGGAGCGAGCCCGAGGCGCTTCTCTGCATCTTCGCGGGGTATGGACTCTCCGAAATGGTCGTATACGGGGTGGGGGATGACGGTGTGGGGAAGGCCTGTGCCCAGGCTCAGGAGGTCGCCGTCCACCTCGGCGCTCATCGAGACGCAGCCGCTGGCTCCGGAAAGGAAATAGCGGGTCAGGGGCTTATCGAAAAAGTGCTGCTCGTGGGGGATGACGTTGTCAAGAATGGGGATGACCTTGCAGCTGCCTTTGAGGCGGCGGGACACGTATCCGAGCGACGGGGCGAAATACGACATCCAGTATTTCATTATGAGGATGTCGGGCTGGAAGGCGCGTATGGCACGCGCTGCAGCGGGATAGCTCAGGGGATTGGACGTGTCGAGCACGGGGATGGCGCCCACGTCGGCGACATTGTCGTCAGGACCTACTTTCTGCGTCTTGCCGGGGAAAAGGAAGTCGGGATACTGGCGCTTGAACGTGAAGGCCTGTACAGTATGCGACTTTCCCAGTTCGCCAAGAAGCCTGGCATTGAACTGGGAAATGCCCCCCCTGAAGGGGTAAAAAGTGGATAGGTATGCTATTCGCAAACCGGAAAACTATTTCTTGTCGGATTTTGCCTTTTCCTTCACATAGGCCTCGTTGAGACCGTCGATGATGGCCTGGGTGATGTCGAGCTCTTCGACACCGAAGACCACGGGAGCGGGAAGGACGTCACCCTGGGTGGTGAGGACGAGGGAGTAACCCTTCTCAGTGGCATACTCGTCGACGAAGGTCTTTATGGCGTCGGCGATCTGGTTCATCATGACCGACTGCTCTTCGGCGATTTCCTGCTGCTTCTGGGCGGCATAGTTCTGGAAGTCGTTCTGCTGCTTCTGGAGCTTCTGGCTCTGGGCTTCGGCGACGCTCCTCGTCAGGAGGCCCTTGTCGATCTTCTCCTGGAAGGCGTTGACGTCCTTCTGGAGCTTGTTGCCGCGGCGGTTCACTTCCTCGGAGATGCTGTTGACCTTGGTCTCGACGATGCTGCGAAGGTCGTTGGCCATGTCGTATTCGCTGGTGACGGTGTCGAGGTTGAAGAAAACGATGGCGCCTTTGGCGGGGGCTGCGGCGTCGTTATTTTCGTTTTCATTGTTGCCGGTGGACTGCTGGCAGGAGATTGCAAGAACGGCGGCGCCGAGGATGGCGGCGATGCCGGAGATGATGGTAGATTTTTTCATTGTTATCGTTATTTGATTATTCTGCGATGTTTTGCAAGATACAAAGGTAGCTAAAAATTTCGTATTTGCGAAAGATATGCCGCTATAGTTTTTTCAAGGCCCATGTATAGGGAGTCGCTGATGAGGGCGTGGCCTATGGAGACTTCGTCCGTCCAAGGTATGGTCCTGATGAAGTACGAGAGGTTTTCGAGGCTGAGGTCGTGGCCGGCGTTGAGCCCCAGGCCGCATTCCTTGGCAGCCTTTGCGGCCTCCAGGTAGGGGGCTATGGCCTTTTCGGGCGAGGCGGGGAAATCTGCGGCGTAGTGGGCGGTGTAGAGCTCCACCCTGTCGGCTCCCACAGCCTTTGCAGCGCGCACCGCAGCGGCGTCCGGCCACACGAAGATGGAGCTCCGTATACCGTTGTCCCTCAGGGTTTTGCAAATGCCTCTCAGGAAGTCGGCGTTTGCGGCTACGTCCCATCCGGCGTCGGAGGTGATGGCGTCGTGCCCGTCGGGGACGAGGGTCACCTGGTCGGGACGGACTTCGAGCGCGAGAGCCATGAATTCAGGTATGGGGTTGCCCTCCATATTGAACTCGGTGCGCACGAGGGGACGTATCTGGCGTACGTCGCTGTAGCGTATGTGCCTCTGGTCGGGGCGGGGATGCACGGTGATGCCTTCGGCGCCGAAATCTTCGCAGCGCTGAGCGGCGAGGGCGACGTCGGGCGTATTGCCGCCCCGGGCATTGCGCAGGGTGGCGATTTTGTTGATGTTAACGCTCAGTCTTGTCATAAGCAGTGGCAAAAATATATAATAATTGATAAAAATGCCTAACTTTGGACTCTATTTGAGATTAGAGATGAGGATAGCAGTTTACGCAGCAGATTCCCGTTTGAGGGAAGACTCCCGCTACCGCGACATGATTAAGGGACTCGAGCCGTTCGAGCCCTATTTTGCCGATTCCCCTTCCTCGCTGCGCGAGGGGACGGACTTGATACTCAGCGCCGGCGGCGACGGCACCTATCTCACTGCCGCCGAGATGGCCTTCAGGGCCGGCATCCCCGTGCTTGGAGTGAATTTCGGGCGCCTCGGTTTCCTGTCGGACTGCCCGCCCGCCAAGGTGGCGCCCGCGCTGCTCGCAGGCGAGTATGTCATCGAGGAGAGGGAAGTGCTGAGCTCAGTCACTTCGGACGGCGACGGCGAGCCTTGCTTTGCGCTCAACGAGATTGCACTGACGCGCATAGGTCCTTCCATGCTGGGCGTGGACGTGCGCGTAGGGAACGATACGCTCCCGACTTATTGGGCCGACGGCCTGCTCATCGCCACGAGTTCCGGCTCCACAGCCTATTCGCTCAGCGTCGGAGGTCCCATATGCACCCCCGACTCCAAGGTGCTGATCATCTCCCCCATAGCGCCGCACAACCTCAATGTGCGTCCGCTCATCGTGCCTTCCTCCAGCGTCCTCAGCCTGTCCCTGCGCTCCCGCGAGGAGGCGGTCACCCTGTCCCACGACAACCGCCACCTCACCATCAGTCGCGACTCCAGCCTTACGGTTTCAGTGGCACAGTTTTCGCTAAAGAGGGTCCGGCTCTTTGAGACCAACTTCATGTCCGCCCTCAGGAGCAAGCTTTTCTGGGGCGAAGACGCAAGGAACGAATCATTACGGTGACGATGGAAAAAGCAATTCCCGCGCACGTGTCCGTCATAATGGACGGCAACGGCAGGTGGGCCCGCCAAAGGGGCCTCGAACGCATCCAGGGCCATCTGGAGGGCGTGAAAAGTGTCCGCGCATGCACTGAGGAGTGCGTGCGGCTCGGAGTGAAATACCTCTCGGTTTTCGCATTCTCCGAGGAAAACTGGGGGCGTCCCGCCGCCGAAGTGGAGTTCCTCATGAAGCTCCTCGGCAAGACTATGATTGAAGAGCTCTCCACCCTCATGGACAACGGGGTGCGCTTTGTAGTCGTGGGCAACCGCGCCCGCCTCGCCCCTTCGCTCCTCTCCGCCATTGAGGATTTGGAAAACAAGACGGCGAAAAACGACGTGCTCACGCTCATAGTCTTCCTTAGCTACAGCGGCAAATGGGATATTCTCCAGGCCGCCCGCCGCCTCGCCGCCGAGCTTGCCGCCGACCCTGGGCGCAGCGTGGGCGAGCAGGATTTTGCAGCGTACCTTTCCACCGCCGCCTTCCCCGACCCCGACCTTCTTATCCGCACCTCCGGCGAGCAGCGCATCAGCAACTATATGCTCTGGCAGACAGCCTATACCGAGTTTTATTTCACCGACGTTTTGTGGCCCGATTTCCGCGAGGAGCATCTCAGGACAGCATTGGAGGAATACGCCCGCAGGGACCGCCGGTATGGAAAAGTGAAATAATTGACTATATTTGCAAATTGATTGAAAGTATCCGATGAACAAGATAAAGTCAGTTTTGGTTCCGTTGATGCTGCTTCTGGGCGCCGTGACGTATGCCCAGGACGGCTTCGAAGTGGACTATAACCGCCCCCAAAAATATATACTCGGCGGCGTGTCCGTCGAAGGCAACCACTATTTCACAGAGTCCCAGATAGTCCAGTTGACCGGCCTGCAGGAGGGCATGGAAATAACCATCCCCAGCGACGCCCTTTCCTCCATAGTCACGAGGCTGTGGGGCCAGCGTTTCTTCGAAGACGTGGGCGTGGAGGTGGACCGTTTCAGCGCCGAGCGCGACAGCGTGTACCTCAAAATCTGCATTGAAGAGCGTCCCAGGGTGTCCAGGTGGACTTTCACCGGCGTCAAGAAGGGAGAGCAGAAGGAACTGCTCGAGCGCCTGCACGTGCGCCGCGGCGGCGAGTTTTCGGACTACGTGGCCGAAGCCTCGACCAACGTCATCAAGAAATTCTACGCAGAAAAGGGCTTCCTCAACTGCACGGTCGATATCACTACCGCCCGCGACACCGTGATCAAAAACGCAATACGCGTCAATTTCGGAGTCGACAAGGGCCAGAAAATCAAAATCAAGACCATCAATTTCGAGGGCAACGACGACATCAAGGAGTTCAAGCTCGCCCGCTCGATGAAGAAGACCAAGTCCAACAAGTGGTACAACTTCTTCAACAGCAAGAAATTCGACGAGAAGGAGTACGAAAAGGACAAAAAGAACCTCATCAGCACCTTCAACGAGGCCGGCTACCGCGACGCCCGCATCATCAAGGACTCCATCTACTACGTTGAGCCCAACCGCCTCGGCATAGACTTCGTCTTCGACCAGGGCGACAAATATTACTTCAGGGACATCACCTGGACCGGCAACTCCGTCTATTCCACCGACGTGCTGAACCAAATCCTGTCCATCAAGAAGGGTGACGTGTACGACGTCGTCACCATGGAGAAGCGCCTCAACGGCGGCGGCAAGCAGACCGACTACGACGTCTCGAAGCTCTACCGCGACAACGGCTACCTCTTCTTCAACATCACCCCCGTCGAGCTCAACATCCAGAACGACTCGGTCGACGTGGAGCTCCGCATCTCCGAAGGCAAGCAGGCCACGCTCAACAACATAGTCATCAACGGCAACGACCTGACCAACGAAAAGGTGGTCCGCCGCCAGGTATTCACCCGTCCCGGCTACCTCTTCTCCCAGTCCGACTTCGAGCGCTCCATCCGTGAAATCGCCTCCCTCGGCCAGTTCGACCCCGAGGCCATCATGGACGGATCGAAAGGATACTCCATCATCCCCAACCAGCTCAACAACACCGTCGACGTGGTCTACAACGTCACCGAGAAGCCTTCCAGCCAGTTGGAGCTTTCCGGCGGTTGGGGCGGCAACACCTTCGTCGCCACCGTGGGCGTGAGTTTCAACAACTTCTCCACCGCCCGCATGTTCGACAAGAGCGCCTGGCGTCCCGTCCCTCTGGGCGACGCGCAGAACCTGTCGTTCCGTTTCCAGACCAACGGTACCTACTACACGGCCCTCACCGCGAGCTTCACTGAGCCCTGGCTCTTCGGCAAAAAGCCCACGTCGCTCAACCTGTCGGCCTACTACACCCGCCAGACCGACTCCTACCTCTATCTGAACATCCTCAGCCACGAGCGCATGATGGATATATACGGTTTCTCGGCTTCCCTGGGTAACCGCCTGAAGTGGCCTGACAGCTATTTCGTCCTATACAACGGCCTTAGCTGGCAGTCCTACGACCTGCACAACTGGTATTCGGGATACTTCTTCTTCGACGACGGTCTGTCCCACAACCTGAGCTACACAATCTCCCTCTCCAGGACTTCGTACGACCAGCAGATTTATCCCCGCCGCGGCTCGGAATTCGCTGCTTCCCTGCAGATTACGCCTCCTTATTCCCTCCTTAGGAAGAAAGACTGGGGCAATCTCGACGCCAACGGCAAGCCCACTCCCGTGGCCAGCTGGCGCGACATCAACTACGACACCTGGGACTCCCAGCACCGCTTCAAGTGGATAGAGTACCACAAGTGGAAATTCTCCGGCGCCATCTATACCAACCTGGTCGCAGACCTCGTCATGATGACCCGCTTCCAGTTCGGTTATCTCGGCAGCTACAACAGCAGCTGGGGCTACTCTCCCTTCGAGGGCTTCCTCGTCGGCGGTGACGGTATGTCCGGCTACAACACCTACGGTTCCGAAATCGTCTCCCTGCGCGGTTACACCAACTATTCCCTTACTCCCCGCCGCTACACCACCTACAACGCCAACGGCACGGCCTACGCCGGCAACGTATACGACAAGTTCACCGTCGAGCTGCGTTACCCCATCATCCTCCAGCCCCAGTCCACGATTTTCGCCCTGGTCTTTGCTGAAGGCGGTAACTGCTGGGCCGACATCAAGGACTTCAATCCCTTCCAGATCAAGCGCTCAGCGGGCGTAGGTCTGAGGATATTCCTCCCTATGGTGGGTCTGCTCGGCGTAGACTGGGGCTACGGCTTCGACGACAGCACCAACGGCGGCAGCCAGTTCCACTTCATGATAGGTCAGCAATTCTAGAATAACAGAAAACAATAATCAATTAAATCCGATATGAAAAAAATCGTTTTGTTCGCCGCAATGGCCCTCGCCACCTTCGCAGCCAACGCACAGCCCAAATTTGCACACGTCAATTTCACCGAGCTCGTGCAGCTCATGCCCGAAGCCGACAAGGCCCGCGAAGCAATGACCGCTTCCCAGAAGGAAGCTTCCGATACTTTCCAGTCCATGTATGAAGAGTACCAGACCAAGGTGCAGCAGTATCAGCAGAAAGCTGCCAGCTGGACTCCCGCAATCAAGGAGAGCAAGGAAAAAGAGCTCACCGACATCCAGCAGAGGCTTGAAGAGTTCAACCAGACCATCCAGCAGGAGCTCCAGCAGCAACAGCAGCAGCTCATGGCCCCCATCTACCAGAAGGCCCAGGATACAGTGTCCAAGCTCGCAAAGGACGGCGGTTACATCTATGTGATGGACCAGAGCACTTTCCTCTATTTCGATCCCGCCCAGAGCACCGACCTCACCCCTGCAGCCCGCAAGGCTCTCGGCATCCCCGAAGGCAGGACCCTCGAAACCCTCCAGGCCGAGCTTCAGGCCCAGGCAGAAGCCCAGGCAGCTCCAGCGAAATAATCCAAAACCACATAATACCCAATGCAACACAAAGTAGTTGATACTAAGGATGTTGTAATAAGGTTTGCAGGAGATTCGGGAGATGGTATGCAACTCACCGGATCTCTTTTTGCAGATACTTCCGCCGTCTACGGAAACGGACTTTCCACTTTTCCCGACTATCCCGCCGAGATACGTGCCCCCCATGGCACCGTATCCGGCGTGTCCGGTTTCCAGGTCCATATAGGCAGCGGCAAGGTTACGACTCCCGGAGACTTTTGCGACCTTCTGGTCGCCATGAACCCTGCGGCCCTGAAGGCTAATGCCAAATGGTGCAAGAGGGGAGCGATGATACTCGTCGACGAAGACGCCTTCGACGAGGCCGGCATGAAGAAAGCCGGTTTCACGACCGACAATCCCTTCGCCGAGCTCGGCGTGGAGGACAGGGTCCTGCTCGTCTCTCCCATCACGACCCTCACCAAGGAGAGCCTCGCCGACAGCGGCATGGACCTCAAGTCCGTCCTCAAGTGCAAGAACATGTTCACCCTGGGCATGGCCTGCTACATCTACAACCGTCCCCTCGACCACATCTTCGCCTATCTCGAGCGCAAGTTCTCCAAGAAGCACCCCGAGATGATAGAGCCCAACAAGAAGGTCCTCACCGACGGCTTCAACTATGCCTCCAACATCCAGGCGATAGCCGACACCTATGTAGTCGAGCCCGTAGCCGACCTCCCCAAGGGCACCTACCGCAACATCACCGGCAACCAGGCGACAGCCTGGGGCCTCCTCGCAGCTTCCGAGAAGTCCGGCCTGCCCCTCTTCTGCGGTTCATACCCTATCACCCCCGCCACCGGCATACTCGAAGAGCTCGCCATACACAAGAGCCTGGGCGCCAAGACCCTGCAGGCCGAGGATGAAATCGCCGGCATATGCACCGCCATCGGCGCATCGTTCGCTGGCAATCTTGCCGTCACGACTACATCCGGCCCCGGTCTTTCGCTCAAGAGCGAAGCTCTCGGCCTCGCAGTCATGACCGAGCTTCCGCTCGTCGTAGTGGACGTCCAGAGGGGCGGTCCCTCCACAGGCCTTCCCACAAAGACCGAGCAGACCGACCTCATGCAGGCCCTCTTCGGCCGCAACGGCGAATGCCCCATGCCCGTCCTGGCAGCCCGCAGCCCCGCACAGTGCTTCGACGCAGCGTTCATGGCCGCAAAGATAGCCCTTGAGCACATGACCCCCGTCATGCTCCTCACCGAAGGCTTCCTTGGCAACGGTTCCGAGCCCTGGAGGATTCCTTCCATGGCCGACTATCCCGCAATCAAGCCTCCGTTCGTGCAGGGGTCCCTTCCTGAAGGCGAGACTTTCCAGCCCTTCAAGCGCAATCCCGAGACCCTCGTGCGCAGCTGGGCCCTCCCCGGTCAGAAAGGCCTCGAGCACAGGGTAGGCGGTCTCGAGAAGACCCACGAAGGCGTCCTCTCTACAGATCCCGCCAACCACGAGATGATGGTGCGCGAGCGCGCCGAAAAGGTGGCGAGAGTCGCGAGGGAACTCCCCGCACTCGAGCTTGAAGGCGCGAAGGAAGGTAAGATACTCGTAGTCGGCTGGGGCGGCACCTACGGACACATTTCCACCGCAGTCCACGAGCTTCTCGAGGAAGGCGTCGACGTGTCCTACGCCCATTTCGACTAC
Organism: uncultured Bacteroidales bacterium; assembly: GCA_947302175.1. Lineage (GTDB taxonomy): Bacteria > Bacteroidota > Bacteroidia > Bacteroidales > UBA932 > Cryptobacteroides. The sequence goes on from CAMYVB010000001.1 coordinate 129,828, forward strand.
ATCAACCCCCTCCCCGCCAATACGGAGGAGGTCTTCTCCCGCTTCAGCCGCATACTCGTTTGCGAGCTCAACAGCGGTCAGTTTGCCGCCTACCTTCGCGGCATACTTCCCGCCCACGAATATGTGTCATTCGGAAAGGTCCAGGGACAGCCGTTCCTCGTGAGCGAGCTCAAGGACCGCATCCTCAAAGAACTGTAAGCCATGCCCACACTCACAGCACAGGATTTCAAGAGCGACCAGCAGGTACGCTGGTGCCCCGGTTGCGGCGACCACGCCGTCCTGGCATCGCTCCAGAGGGCTCTCCCCAAGGTGAGCACCGCCCTCGGTTATGAAAAGGAACGCTACGTCGTGGTGTCCGGCATAGGATGCTCCTCCCGCCTTCCTTATTATATGGACACCTACGGTTTCCATAGCATCCACGGCCGCGCCACCGCCATCAGCACCGGCATCAAGGTGGCCAACCCCACCCTCACCGTATGGCAGGCCTGCGGCGACGGCGACGCCCTCGCCATCGGCGGCAACCATTTCATCCACGCCATACGCCGCAACATCGACATCAACATCATCCTCTTCAACAACCAGATCTACGGCCTTACGAAGGGTCAGTATTCGCCCACTTCCAAGTTCGGCGCCATCACCAAGACCTCTCCCTACGGCACCGTGGAGCATCCTTTCAACCCCGGCAGCCTCGTTCTCGGCGCAAAGGGCACCTTCTTCGCCCGTTCGCTCGACATAGAGCTCAAGCTCAATGAGGAAATCATGACAGCAGCAGCCCTTCACGACGGCACTTCCGTCATGGAGATGCTCACCAACTGCGTGATTTTCAACGACGGAGCCCACAAGTCCCTGAGCGACCCCGCAGTCAAGGCTGACCGCACGATAGTCCTTCGCCACGGCGAAAAGATGATCTTCGGCAAGAACCGCGACAAGGGCCTCGTGCTCGACGGCATGGGCCTGAGGGCCGTTACCATAGGTCAGGACGGCTACACCGAGGACGACATCCTCGTCCACGACGCCCACAGCGACAATATGGGAATGCACATGATGCTCGCCGAAATGAAAGGCCCCGAGCTCCCCGTCGCCCTAGGCATCATCCGCGACGTCAAGGACGTCACTTACGACGACGGCGTGCGCGACCAGGTCAAGGACGTCATGGTCAAATCAAAGATACACAGCGTGGACGACCTCCTTCGCAGCGGCTCCACCTGGGAAGTAGAATAACAACTTAATACCGCATAAAGACACAAACAAAAATGAAAACAGCAGACATCATGGCCCGCCTTGCAGCCAAGTATCCCGGCGAAAGCGAATACCTGCAGGCAGTTAACGAAGTTCTCGAGTCAGTCGAAGAAGTTTACAACCAGCATCCCGAATTCGAGAAGGCTAAGATAGTCGAAAGGATGGTCGAGCCCGACCGCATCTTCACCTTCCGCGTAACGTGGGTGGACGATAAGGGCGAGGTGCAGACCAATACCGGTTACCGCATCCAGTTCAACAGCGCCATCGGTCCCTACAAAGGCGGCCTGCGCTTCCACAAGGCGGTGACTCCTTCCATGCTCAAGTTCCTCGGTTTCGAGCAGACCTTCAAGAACGCCCTCACGACCCTTCCGATGGGCGGCGCCAAGGGCGGCTCCGACTTCGACCCCGTGGGCAAGTCCAACGACGAGATCATGCGTTTCTGCCAGGCCTTCATGCTGGAGCTCTGGAACTGCATCGGCCCGGACCAGGACGTTCCCGCCGGCGACGTGGGCGTGGGCGGCCGTGAGATCGGCTACATGTACGGCATGTACAAGAAGCTGGCCCGCCAGTACAACACCGGCGTGCTGACCGGCAAGGGCGGCACCTGGGGCGGCTCCATCCTCCGTCCGGAGGCCACCGGCTTCGGCGCCCTCTATTTCACCCAGCACCTTCTCGAGAAGGCGGGCAAGGACATCAAGGGCAAGAAGATCGCCCTTTCCGGCTTCGGTAATGTCGCCTGGGGCGCAGCCCTCAAGGCTACCGAGCTCGGCGCCAAGGTCGTCGCAATCTCCGGTCCGGACGGTGTCTGCCACATGCCGGACGGCATCACCAAGGACATGATCGACTACATGCTCGTCATGCGTGCCTCCAACCGCAACATGGTCGAGGATATGGCCACCCAGTTCCCGGACAAGGCGTTCTTCACCGCCGGTAAGAAGGCTTGGTCCATTCCTGTGGACATCGCCCTCCCTTGCGCCTTCCAGAACGAACTCTCCGAGGAAGATGCGAAGGAACTGGCCGCGAACGGCTGCTGGTGCTGCTGCGAAGTCTCCAACATGGGCTGCCAGCCCGGCGCCATCCACTATTTCCAGCACAACGGCGTGCTCTTCGCTCCCGGCAAGGCAGTTAACGCCGGCGGCGTGGCCACTTCCGGTCTCGAAATGACCCAGAACGCCGAGCACATCAGCTGGGATGCCAAGGAAGTGGACGACAAGCTCCACTTCATCATGAGGTCCATCCACGAGCAGTGCGTCAAATACGGCACCCAGGCCGACGGCAGCGTCGACTATGTCAAGGGCGCCAATATCGCAGGCTTCATGAAGGTCGCAACCGCCATGCTCGAACAGGGCGTCATCTAGGAGATTTCAGCCCCTTATCGGGTCAGTTCCTGATTTTTATTATTATATTTGCGCCGCTTAAACCGACGCAAATATTTTTTTATAGCAATGGCTAACTCAAAATTTAACCTCAGGTATTGTGTACTTCTGCCTATAGTGCTGATAGCCACGGTACTTCTTTGGGCCCTCCCCGTATCTACATTCGGCATCGAAGGACTCACCGTCGTCCAGCAGCGCATGATTGCAATCTTCGTTTTCGCAGCGCTCATGTGGATGTTTGAAATCATCCCCAACTGGACTACCTCGCTCCTCGTCATAGTGGTAATGCTCCTGACCGTGTCCAACAAAGGACTCGGATTCATGTGCAAGCCCGAGCTCGGCACTCTGGTGGACTACAAGTCCATCATGGCCTCTTTCGCCGACCCTGTCGTCATGCTCTTCCTGGGCGGCTTCGTCCTTGCGATTATCGCCTCCAAGTACGGAATGGACGCCGTCATCGCAAAGGGCCTGCTCGGCCTCTTCGGCAAAAGGCCCAAGTTCGTCCTCCTCGGCTTCCTCATCATCATCGCTGTTTTCTCGATGTTCATGAGCAACACCGCCACCGCAGCCATGATGCTGGCATTCCTCGCCCCGGTCCTCAAGTCTCTTCCCGAGAGTGAGACCGGCAAGGTGGGTCTCGCCCTTTCCATCCCCGTCGCGGCCAACCTCGGCGGCATAGGCACTCCCATCGGCACCCCTCCCAACGCCATCGCAATCGGCGCCCTCGAGAATGCCGGCTACCAGATTGGCTTCGCCACCTGGATGAGCAGGATGATCCCCTTCGTCATCATCATGATCGTCCTTGCATGGATTCTCCTCCAGCTTTTCTTCCCCTTCAAGTCCGACAAGATCGAGCTTAAGATAGAGACCAAGGCCCACAAGTGGATTTGGAAGGACTATGTGGCATGGATCACTTTCTTCGTGACCATCCTTCTCTGGGTCACCGAGACCTGGACCAAGATCAATTCCAACATCGTGGCCCTCATCCCCCTGGCAGTATACACCTGCACCGGTGTGTTCACCAAGGATGACATCAAGGAAATCAACTGGAGCGTACTCTGGCTCGTCGCAGGCGGTTTCGCCCTCGGCACAGGCCTCAACAAGACCGGCCTCGCAGCAACGCTTATCAACGCCATACCTTTCAGCACGATGAACGTCGTCCTCGTTCTCGTCGTCGCCGGCCTCGTGTGCTACCTCCTGTCCAACTTCATCAGCAACTCCGCCACCGCCGCCCTCCTTGTCCCCATACTCGTGGTCGTCGGCACTGCCATGAGCGATCCCACTGCGGCCAATAACGCCCAGTTCACCGCTCTCGGTGGCATGTATGCCATGATTCCCTACATCGCAATGTGCGCTTCACTCGCCATGCTCTTCCCCATTTCCACCCCTCCGAATGCCATCGCTTCGTCCACCGGCCTCGTCCAGACTTCCCAGATGGCCAAGGTCGGTGTTATCATCGGCGTAGTCGGTCTCGTGCTCGGCTACTTCCTCCTTACCGTCCTTTTCCCTTTCCCCATAGTCTAACCAGCGAAAGATGATGAAAAAGATCTTTTTTGCCCTTAGCGCACTTCTAGCATTCTCCTTTGCAGCGGCTGCTGCCGAGGATGAAGCCGCCAAGCCCGAATACGGCATTTCCCAGACCGGCTTTATGAGCAAACCCAAGGTGGGTGCTTATATCATCGGTTCCTACAAGTACAGCGACAAGGACGGTGCCAATGGCGGTCCCGGCTTTGGCTGCCGCCTCATCCGTGCCTATGTGGACGGAAGCATTTTCAATGACTTCAACTACCGCATCCAGGTCCAGCTCAACGGTACCAACCCTCACGTCAAGGACTTCTATGTGGAGTGGGCTCGCTACAAGTTCTTCTCCGTCAAGATGGGCCAGTTCAAGAGGGCCTTCACTTTCGAGAACCCCATGAATCCCTGGGACGTCGGCGCAGGTGATTTCTCCTTCCTCGTGCAGAAATTCGCAGGCATGGGCGACCGTCTCGGCGAGGCCAATATGGGCGGCCGTGACGTGGGTATCCAGGTGCAGGGCGACTTCCTGCCCGTCGGTCAGGACAAGCACAACCTGTTCCACTACCAGCTTGGCGTCTACAACGGTCAGGGTATCAACCTCACTGATAAGGACCTTCGCAAGGATATCATAGGCACCATACAGCTCCAGCCCATCAAGGGCTTGAAGCTCGGTGTGTTCGGCTGGAAGGGTAACTGGATCAACGGCGACGGCGTTTCTCTCGCTCGCGAGAGGATGAGCGCCGGCCTTTCCTTCGACCGCAAGGGCTGGACTCTCCGTTCCGAGTGGGCTACGGCTCTCGGCGCCGAGAAGGAGCAGAGCGGTGCTGCCGACGCGTTCTATGTGACTCTCGGCGTGCCCGTTACCGATTGGTTCAAGGTTTATGGCAAGTGGGATGAGTTCCGCAGCGGTGAGACCGCGGCCACCAGACACGACATGTATTCCTGCATCCTGAATTTCCGCCTCCACAAGAACCTGAATTTCCAGCTGGAGTACCGTCGTCATGACGACAAGACTCTTGCCGTTCCCGGTTTCAACGAGATCTGGCTCGAGACCTACATCCGCTTCTAATTCCTCCTTCAGATAATCACTAAGCCCGGCCCCGCCGGGCTTTTTTATCGAAAAATTTTTGTATATTCGCAAAAATGTAAGTTATTGTTTTAAAATCTAAACCGCTTATATATGGGAGCATTCCATGCATACGACATCCGTGGTATCTACGGAGTCGATTTCGACAAAAACACCGCATACAAAGTCGGATACTTCATTCCCGGCCTTCTCGGAGCAGCCAAAGTACTTGTGGGCAGGGACTGCAGGGTCTCTTCCGACGAGATTCACGACGCCCTTGTGGAGGGTATCACCGACGCCGGCGCTGACGTATACGACATCGGCCTGAGCAGCACACCCATGGTCTATTTCGGCACGGCAAACTACGATTTCCCCGCCTCCGTCCAGATCACCGCATCCCACAACCCCGCCGAATACAACGGCATGAAAGTCTCCCGCGAGAAGGCTCTTCCCGTAGGCTTTGACGCCGGTCTCGGCCAGATCCAAAAGTGGATAGAGGAAGGAAAACCCACACCCAAGGCGGAGCACAAGGGCCAGGTCCATCCCATGGACATTCATGACGACTATCTTGCCTTCATGAAAAAGTACCTCGGCGACTATTCCGACCTCAACGTCTCCTTCGACCTGTCGAACGGCATGGCCTGCCTCTTCGCCCACGAAGTCTTCGGCGACAAGCACCATTATATCTTCGACAACATCGACGGCCGCTTCCCCAACCACGAGCCCAACCCCCTCATCCCCAAGAACGTTGAGCCCCTCAAGCAGCTCGTCGCCAAGCACGGCTCCGACATAGGCGTCATCTATGACGGCGACGCCGACCGCGTGATGTTCGTGGACGACAAGTCCCGCTTTGTCGCCCCCGACCTCATGATAGCCCTCATGAGCAAGTATTTCATGGGCGAAAGGGGTGCAAAGAACCCTCGTGTGCTGCAGGAAATACGCTCTTCCAAGGCCGTGGCCGAGTTCCTCGAGCCTCTCGGCTGCGAAGTCCACACCTGGAAAGTGGGCCGCGCCTTCGCCGCTCCCAAGCTTCGCGAAATCGACGGCCTCTGGGGTGGTGAGCTCGCAGGCCACTATTATTTCAAGGATTTCTTCTATTCCGACAGCGGCCTTCTCGCTTCCATCATCGTGCTGCGCATCATCTCCGCCCTCAAGAAGGAAGGCAAGACCCTCAGCGGCGAAATCGACAAGATTGCCAAGTACAAGAACTCCGGCGAAGTCAATTTCCGCCTCGAGGACAAGAAGGGCGCAATGGATGCCGTAAAGGCCATGTTCACCGCAGAAGAGAACCCCACCGCCCAGATGGACTTCGACGGCTACCGCGTCGAGTTCCCCGACTGGTGGTTCAATATCCGTCCTTCCAACACCGAGCCCTACCTGCGCTTCATTTGCGAAGCCGTGAGCGACGAGCTTCTGGAAGAAAAAGTTGGCAAGGTAAGGAAGCTTCTTACTGAAAAATTCGGAGCAAAATGATAAATAAGACCTTAATAGCAGGTCTTATCGCTGCGTTGCTGGGCCCCCTCGCCGGGGCCCAGCCGTTTGAGCTCGACACCACTCCCAAGCCCATGACGCGGCAGCGCGCGGACAGGCTCCTCCTCAGGCCGGACATATCCGGGCCCGTCAAGTCCCTCATCCCCGGCGAAGGCCCCATGAGCGTCGACACGCTGGACACCGGCAATCCGCTCATCAAGATAGTCCTGTTCGGAGACAACACCTGGAAATACGTAAAGGACGGCGACGTTCTGAGCCAGGAAGATTATTTCAATGAGTATTGGAACGAAAGGGCCGATGCGTACGAGATGGATTATTCCCTTCTGCCGCCCAAGGTGACTCTCTGGCTCATAGACCAGAGCAGCGAGTACTGCTGCCCCTACCGGACGAAGGTGTATTCCAAGTTCGGCATACGCCGCGGCCGCCGCCATCAGGGAGTGGACCTGCCTTTGTCAGTCGGTACTCCCGTCATGGCCGCATTCGACGGCAAGGTGCGCATCGCGAAGTATGTGCGCGGCTACGGCAATCTCGTCGTAATCCGCCATCCCAACGGTCTTGAGACCTTTTACGGACATCTGTCAAAGATTCTTGTTACTCGTGATGAATGGGTAACGGCAGGTCAGCAGGTGGGCCTTGGCGGCTCCACAGGCCGCTCCACAGGCCCCCACCTCCATTTCGAATCGCGTTACCGCGGCTACGCCTTCGACCCCCAGTGGCTCATTGATTTCGAGACCGGCACGCTCCGCCACGGCGTTTTCAACCTCAAGAAAAAATACCTCAGCTCCAGCAGCCGCTACGTCCCTGAGTCTGAGGATGTCGAAGAGGAAATCCTGATTGCCGAGGGCGAGGAGCGGGAAGAGGCCGCCCGCCGCGCAGCCGAAGAGGCTGCAATGCGGTACCACACCATACGCTCCGGCGACACGCTAGGCGGCATTGCCCGCAAGTACGGCACCACGGTCAATCAGCTTTGCAAGTGGAACAACATAACCCCGAAGACAACTCTTCGCATAGGAAGAAAAATCCGCGTCCATTGACGCGGATTTTTTTATGACACCCCACAGCGCGTAATGAGTCCGCTGCCTTCGCGGCTGAAGGAAATTATTTCCTTCAGCCTCCACAACGCCCGCGCACGCAGATAGCTAAACTGCCAGCCGCTATTCTACTTTGGCGGTGGGGAGGTCGGACCAGAGGGTGGTGTAGTGGGGGGACTGGTGGTTGCGGGCCATGCGGACGGAGCCGTCGCCCTGGATGCCGAAAAGTACGGCGCCGGGCCCGAAAGTGCGATTGATTGAGTCGATGGCGCCGGAAAGACAGGCCTCCTTACGGGCCCCGTCGAAATCTTCGAAAAGTGACGGGGTGTGCCCTGACTCCTGGATGAGACGCGTAATCACCACCCCGGCTTTCTTATAGCCATAACCCTGACGGAAAACGGCGGCGCATGCGGAGACAGATGCCGAGACTATGGTCCTGTAGTCTGCGGTGGGCGAAGCGAAGGGGACGCAGCGGCCGGCGTAGGACTGCGGCTCGTTCTCCTTGAAGCGGTTGGTCATGGCAAACACCGAAATCTCGAGAGCCATGGAGCCCTGTTTGCGCAGCTTGTCCACGGCACTGACGGCGAAATTAGTCACCTGCTCGGTGAGTTCGGGAAGAGTGCGTATTTCACTGGCAAAACTGCGTGAAACGCAGATGCTCTGCTTAGGCTCTACCATATCCTCGAACTCGATGCAGGCTTCTCCTCGCAATTCTTTCCAGGTGCGGTATCCCGGTAGGGCGAAAAGCTTGCGGACCGTGGTCTCGGACAGGCGCGTGTAATCCAGCGCGGTCTCAACGCCCATCTGAGCAAGCTTTGCCTGCGAGCGCCTGCCAATGCCCCAGACATCCGCCACGGGGAAGGTGGAAAGCACTTTCTCAATGTCCTGGGGACGGTGTATATAGCAGCCTCCGCGAAGTTTTGGATAGCGCTTGCATAGCTTGGAAGCAATCTTTGCAAGGGTCTTAGTGGGCGCAATGCCCACGGAAACGGGTATGGCGGTGAGCCTCTGGCATTCCCGCGAAATCTGCTTTGCAAGGGCGTCGAAATCGCAGTGCTCCATGCCGCGGAGGTCGAGGAACGCTTCGTCTATGGAATACTGCTCCACCGACGGCGCAAACATGCGCAGTACTTCCTGCACGCGGCGCGACATATCTCCGTAAAGAGCGAAGTTAGAGCTGAATACAGCGACCCCGTGTTTTTCGACTATGTGGCGAATCTTGAACAGCGGGTCGCCCATCTTGATGCCGAGAGCCTTGGCCTCGTTGCTGCGGGCCACGGCGCAACCGTCGTTGTTGCTCAGCACAATAACGGGTTTCCCGTTCAGCTCAGGACGGAAAACCCGTTCGCATGATGCGAAGAAGTTGTTGCAGTCGGCCAGGGCGAACATGGGCCTCAGGCCTTCTTGATTACGTAGGTGACGACTCCCCAGATGAGGAAGTTGTCGTCCTTGCCCACGGGTATGGGCTTGAAACGCTTGTTGGTGTCGTTGCAGGGCAGCAGCACGGCGCCGTCGGGGCGTATTTCGACCCGCTTTACGGTGTATTCGCCGTCAATGAAGCATACTGCCTTGCAGCCATTATAGGGCTCCACGGCGCGGTCCACGATGATGATGTCCCCCTCGTCCATGTCTGCATCGACCATTGAAACCCCGTCTATGCGGAAGAAAAAGGTCGATGCAGAATGGCGTACGAGGAGGCGCCTCAGGTCGAGGTGCTCGCGCACATCTTCGGCGGGCGAAGGAAAGCCTGCCTTGATTTCGCCCATGAAGTCAAACTCCAGGGCGGTGGATTCCTCTATGGGGAAAGGATGCACTTACTTGAGGGTCTTGAAAAGGTTGGTAAGCGTGGACGCTGCGCTGAGAGCGGCGGCCGTATTGCTTGCAGTGTTGCTTCCGGTGCTGCCGGATCCGCCCGTTATCTTTGAAAGGAGGCTGCCGGCGGCGGAAGCAGCAGTGGATGAGCTGCCAAGCGCGGATGCGGCGGAACTGAGCGACGACAGGTCGAGATTGGCTATTGAGCCGAGAGCGCCGAGGACGGAGTTGGAGTTGCTCTTGTTTACGAGCTTGCTGGAGCCGTTGATAAGACCGGTGACGAAGGAGGCGGGAGTGGTCTTGGTGGTGGAGCTGCTGGTCAGACCCTGCACGTTGGTGGCAAGGGAGATGAGGTTGGTGATGTTGGCGGTGTTGGACATGTCCAGCTTGCCGTCGGCCTTGTACTGCTGGTAAAGGGCGAGGAGGGCCTTTCCTGCGGCGATGCCGTTAGAAGCGTTGAGCTTGACTTCAGCCCTGAGGGATACGGCGGACATGGTGAGAGCCATTGCAAAAATGGCGAGAGTCTTGAAAATTTTCATAATGTTATTTGTTTTAGGTAAACTATTCAGAAAGGAGACGGCGGGCGTTGGCTAGGGCTTCCTCGGTGATGGAAGAGCCGCTGAGCATACGGGCAATCTCCGTGACGCGATCCTCGGGCGAGAGCTTCACGATGTTGGAATTGTCGTCCTGCCCTTTGCTTACGAGGAAATGGGCCTGCCCCTTGGCTGCTACCTGGGGGAGATGCGTGATGGCAAAAACCTGCATGTTTTCGCCCATGGCGCAAATCTTGGTGCCCATCTTGTCGGCGGCGCTGCCGGATACTCCGGAGTCGATTTCGTCGAAGATCATGGTGGGCATGCCTGTGTAACGGGCCATTACGGCCTTGAGACAGAGCATGATGCGGGAAAGTTCACCGCCTGAGGCGCACTTCGAGGCCTCGATGGGGTTCTTGCCCGTGGATGAGAAGAGGAACTGGACTGCATCCGCCCCGGCAGGGCCTTCTTCGCCTTGCGTAAGCTCGATGGTGAAGATGGATTTCTCCAGTTCGAGGAAATGGAGCTCGGACTCGATGGAGGAGGAGAGCTCTGGGGCGGCTTTTTGCCTCATGGCTCTCAGCTCTTTGCATATTTTCCCGTATGACGCCCTTTCCTTTTCGATTGATTCGCGTAGGCTTGCGATGCTCTCGTCTAGGGCGGTGCTGTCATAGAGGAGGGAAGAGAGGGAGTCGCGCTCGGCGATGAGCTCTTCCACTGTCTTGCAGTCGTATTTCGTGAGGAGGGAATAGAGCTCGGACATGCGCTCTTCCACCTGCTGCAGGCGCTGGGGAGAGACTTCCAGCTTTTCAGCTTCAGCCTCGGTCTCGCCGATTATGTCGTCAATCTCTATGCGGGCTTCTTCGAGCCTGGTGGCAAGAGCCTCGGCGGCAGGAGAATAACTGCCGATTTTTGATAGCAAGCGGGAGGCCTCGCGCATGGATGAACTGACGGAAGCAGCCTCGGGGGCAGAGGGGGAGAGCAATTCCGCCGCTGATGAAAAGGCCTCCTTGATCTGCTCGGCGTTGGAAAGGATCTTCCATTCGGCTTCCAGCTCTTCGAGCTCGCCTTCGCACAGGCGTGCCTCGTCGAGGCGGCTCCAGCGGGCCTCGTTGTAATCGCGGTCCTTCTCAAGGGAAGAGCGGCGTCCTTCAATCTCCTTCAGCCGGGAGGAGAGTCCCCTGAGGGTCTCCCAAGTCTCGGCACAGTCTTTAAGGAGAGGGCCGCAGCCGGCATACAAGTCGAGTATGGACTGGCGGAAGGAGGGAGTGGCGAGGGCGAGGGTGCGGTGCTGCCCGTGTATGTCCACGAGCCTGGAAGACAGGTCGGAGAGGGTGGAGAGCTGCACCGGGCAGTCGTTGATGAACGAGCGTGACCTGCCGGAACTGTGCACTACGCGGCGAACGAGAAGATTGCCTCCTTCCCATTCGGCTCCGCCTTCCTCCACTATGGCCTTGACTTCAGGGTCGTCGGTCTTGAATTCGGCCTCGACCACGCAGTTGTCGGCTCCTGAAGAGATGAGGGAGGCGTCGGCCTTTGCACCTGTCAGAAGGGAAAGGGCGCCGAGAAGGATTGATTTGCCGGCTCCGGTGCGGCCGCTTATGATTACCAGACCCCCCGGAAACTCAACATCCAGGGAGTCAATAAGTATGTAGTTCCGTATGTGGAGGGAGCTAAGCATCCTCCTCTCCGGCTTTGCGGTAGAAGAGCTCGCCGTTCTCGAACTCGGAGATGGCTACGAGGTCGGGTTTGGGCTGCTTTTCGAAGTATTTGGAGATGTCGATCTGGTCTTTGTTCTCAAATACTTCCTCCATTGTGTCGCGCTCGTTGCGCACTTCGTCGAGCTTCCTCAGGATTTCCTTCTTCTCGGCGAGGGATATCTGGTTGGCCCTCTTGTAGAGGATTACGACGGATTCGTAGATGTTGCCGGTGGGGGCGGCGAGGTTCTTGGTGTCCCTGGTGATGGTGTTGTCGGGGACTTTCTTGCTGTTCTTTTCCATTTATAAAAAATTAAAAGTGGAGGAGGAAAATCCTCCTTCCACTATTGGTACACTCCGCCAGGGGCGGAAAGTTTCATTTTTTTCTATTCGCTTTTGCTGCGAAGAAGCTTGCGCTCCTTTTCGAAGTCCTTTTCAGAGGTCTCGTCGTCTTCGCCGTCTTCAACGCTGCGGCCGAGGGCCTTCTGGGCGCGGCGGTAGAGAGCGTCCATCTCGCGGCGGTACTGCGACTCCTCGTATTCGCCGACGAAGTTGAAATAGTCGTCAATGAAGGTCAGATACCTCTCGCGCTGCTTCTCGGGGACGCTGAGCTGGGCGTATTTGTAGGAAGACTTGGCGGTGTAGTAGAGTATCTCCTCGCGGTAGAAGTTGTCGGAATCTTCTTTAAGGACGTTCTTCAGGGCGATACGGGCGGCGAGATAGTCCTCCATCTTGTAGTAGAGCTTGGCGCCCTCGTATGCCTTGCGGTCGAGGCGGAGCGACAGGTCGGAAAGCATGTCGCGGCACTCGTCGAGATGCTCTGTGCGGGGGAAGTTGTTGAGGAATTCCCCTATGGCAGTGATGGTCTGGACGCTCGAAGACTGGTCGAGCTCGTAGCGGAGGGTCTGCTTGTAGAGGCAGTCGATTCTAAGGAAGCTGGCGCTCTCGGCGAAGGGACTGCGGGGGAACTTCTCGGTGAATTCCTGGAAATTGGTCTCGGCGGTGTAGAAGTCTTTGTAGCGGTAGTTGCTCAGACCCCAGTAGTAGTGAATCGTGTCGTCGCGAGAGGTGCCGCTGGTGGTGACTGAAAGGCTTTCGAAGAGCTGAGAGGCTTTGGAGAATTTGCCCTGGTTGAAATAGTCGAAGGCGGCTGCGTATTTGGCCTCCTCGTCATAACCTTCGAGGAGAGCCTGATACTCCGACTTGCATGAAAACATGCCGAGAAGCATAAAAACGGCCGCGAGGGCCTTTCCGTAATGGAATTTCATTGTCTTTATCTTTTTTCACTCAGGAAGCGCTCCGCGTCGAGGGCTGCACGGCATCCGGAAGCGGCGGCCGTGACGGCCTGCCTGTAGTCCGGATCCTGGACATCTCCGGCGGCGAAAACGCCTTCGAGACTGGTCTTTGAGGATTTTCCTTCGGTCACTATGTAGCCTTCGGGATTGGTCGCGACCCAGGGAGCGAAAAGCTCCGACACGGGGTGATGGCCAATGGCGACGAAAAATCCGTCGATTTCGATATCAAAAACAGTACCATCATTTCTCAGGAGGCTGGCGCCTGTGACGCTTTCCCCGTCTCCAAGGATTTCACGGGTATTGCAATTCCACAAAATCTCTATATTGGGGCAGGACATTACCTTCTCCTGCATGGCCTTTGAGGCGCGCAGGACGTCCCTCCTTACTATCATATAGACTTTCTTGCAGAGTCCCGCCAGATAGGCAGCTTCCTGGCAGGCGGTGTCTCCGCCTCCGACCACGGCCACGGTCTTCTTGCGGTAGAAGAAGCCGTCGCAGGTGGCGCATGCAGACACGCCTTTACCGCGGTAAGCGGCCTCGGAAGGAAGCCCGAGCCATTTGGCGCAGGCGCCTGTGGCAATGATAAGGCTCTCGGCCTCAATCTCTTCGCCTTCGGAAGTCTTGAGGTGGAAGGGCCTTGACGAGAGGTCGGCCTCCTTGATGATGGCCTTGCGAATCGAGGCGCCGAAACGCTCCGCCTGGGCGCGCATGCCTTCCATCAGGGGGAACGCATCCACCCCTTCGGGGAAACCGGGGAAATTCTCCACCAGGGTAGTCGTCATAAGTTGACCGCCCGGAGCCGGGCCCTCGTAGAGGACGGGGCTCAGCGACGCGCGGGAAGCGTAAATGGCGGCAGTGTAGCCTGCAGGGCCGCCTCCGATTATCAGGCATTTGACCTTTTCGTTCATGATTGCGGTTTTTCGGATGACAAATATAAGAAATAATTGCTTATCTTTGGATTGGTCAATCATGTTTGCAATGAAACGCGCCATACTTACCATACTCCTGCTTGCGGCCGCCCTTCCCCTTTTGGCCTCCAAGCCTTTCTTCTTCGTCCAGATGACCGACCCCCAGCTCGGTTTCAAGGAAAAGCCCGAGTCTTTCGAGCAGGGTCTGACCCTTCTGCAGGAGACCGTGGACGCCATCAACCGCATCCATCCCGATTTCGTCGTCGTCACAGGAGATATGACCAACAACCGCTTCAACTCCGTCCAGTGGGAGGCATACAACGCCTTGATGGGTCAGATTTCAAAGGATATCCCCGTATGGCACATCCCCGGCAACCACGACCTCAAGCCCCGCGAAGAAGGCGACCTGGCCCACTATCTCCGCCGTTACGGCTATGACCGCTTCTCTTTCAATCACAAGGGCTGCGCCTTCATAGGCATCAATTCCTGCTTCCTCAAGGACGGCTGTTTCGACGAGGAGGAGGAGCAGTGCAGGTGGATGCTCATGGAACTGTGGAAAAACCGTGATGCGGAGCATATATTCCTTTTCACCCACTGTCCCGTGGTAAAGAGCGACCCTGATGAGAAGGACGACTACTTCAATTTCCAGAAAGTCTACCGCGACTTCTATTTCAGCGTCTGCGAGCGCTACGGGGTCGATGCCGTCTTTTCAGGCCACTTCCACCGTTCCCGCTTCTGCGAGCATAACGGGGTGAGATACTACACCACCAGCGCCTCCGGCCTGACCCTTGGCGACGGCACTTCCGGCATCAATATCGTCACCGTGGACGGCGACACTTACAAGAGCGAATTCGTAGCTGCCTCCAAGGCAGTCAATCCCTTTACCGGCAAATAATACATGACTATGAAAAAATCATTACTCATATCTTTAGTGGCGGCACTATTCTGCCTCACATCATGTTTTGAAGACATCGAGTTCAGCTATTACGATGTGGTCGGATACTGCGACGTAGGCCAGGACGGTATGCTGACATTCAACTCCGGCACCATGTCCTTCTTCGTGGAGGAGGACAAGACCGACGGCAAATGGAAGCAGGAGGATATTATCCTTATCAGGTGCGACGTTTACAGTCAAACTAGAGAGGACGGCGTGTCCCGCATACGCCTCACTGATTACGAGAAGGTTTTCAGTCAGGGCACGGTGGTCTTGAGTGATGCCGACCCCGAGGCCCTTGGCGGCGACGGCGTCTGCCTCTACATAGACTATGGATACGAAAAGGCCTACAAGAGGCTCGACTTCGCTGTCTGCTACAGCCAGAAGTATAATTCTGTAAGCCCCCACGACATCAATCTCGTCTATGACGACGTGCGCAGCAGCGCTTCCGACACCCTGTTTTTCTATCTGAGGCACAACGGCCACGGCGACGTGCTGGAGAATGAAGAAATCTCCATCAACGACTTTGAGCTCACCAGCAAGTGCTTCGCTTTCGACATCAGCACCGCCATTCCCGAGTCCGTTTCGGGAGAGCGCAAAGTCTGCCTCGAGTGGGACTGGTATGTTGCAAACGGATTGGGCGGAGTGTACAGGACAAAGGAACACCACGAGGTCAAGGGTAAGCTTGATATCTAGAATTAACTGATTTCCAATGGAAAACAAGAGCAAATACAATTTCCCTCAGGAGAAGAGGTTCAACCTCTGGCAGTGGAGGATTATCATCGTCTCGATGGTGTGCTACGCGATTTTCTATTTCGTACGCAAGAATTTCTCCATCGCCATGCCGGGCCTCACGGCCGAATACGGCATATCCAATACGAGTTTCGGTATAGTCATAGCCCTGGGCTCCCTGGTGTACGGTCTCGCCCGTTTCATCAACGGCTTCATAGTTGACAAGGTGAGCACCAAGGTCTTCATGGCCATAGGCCTCTTCCTCTGCGCCCTGGCGAACTTCTGCTTCGGCTTTGGCGCCGATCTGAGCTACCTGATTACAGGCGTGCACGAAGGTCCCCAGTTCGTCAATATGCTGATTCTCGTGATGGGCATCACGATTGTGCTCAACCAGTATTTCCAGGGTATGGGCTATCCTCCCTGCGCGAGGATGCTCCCCACTTGGATTCCGCCGGGCCAGTTGGCCACCAAGATGAGCATATGGAACACTTCCCACTCTATAGGCGCCATAGCTGCCTCCGTCGTGTGCGGTCTTATAATGTCCAACATGGGCGCAGACATGACCGGCGACCAGTCCGTCATCAGCAGGATTGCGGCCAATCTCGCGGGCAGCATCAAGGGCTGGGACGCCCTTCCCGCCGCCGAGCAGACCTCCAGGATCATCTCTTACGCCGGGCACTACGGCGCCTGGAAATGGTGCTTCTGGATTCCCGCAATGTTCGCCCTGGCCGGTTCCATACTCATTATCATAGGTCTTAAGGACAGGCCCCAGGACGTCGGTCTTCCCGAGGTGGAAGGCACCCACACCGGCAAGGACGAGACCGCCGGTCAAAAGGGCGCCCACAAGGCTTTCCTTCGTCACATGGTGTTCAAGAACAGGTGGGTGTGGACTTTGTCCATCGCCAATATTTTCGTCTATGTGCTGAGGGTCGGCGTGCTCGACTGGGGCCCTAAGTTCCTAACTGAGCACCGCGGCATGGATATCAAGTCCGCAGCGTGGTCGGTGGCATTCTTTGAGCTGCTGGCTATTTTTGGGACCATCTTCGCCGGATGGGCCACGGACCATCTCTTTAAGGGCAAGGCGCACAGGATGTGCGTCGTCAGCATGGCCGGCGCCGTTCTTTTCTTCGGCCTCTTCGCTTTGCTGCCCAATATTAACCCCATGCTCTCCATCTTTATCCTCGCCCTCGGCGGTTTCTGCATCTACGGTCCTCAGGCCCTGATCGGCATAGGCGCCGCGAACCAGGCGACGAAAGAAGCTTCAGCGACGGCAAACGGCCTGACCGGTATCCTTGGCTATGTCGGCTCCGCCCTTGCGGCCATAGCCATTGGACTCATTGCCGACCATTTCGGCTGGAGCGCAGTGTTTATCACCTTTATCTTCGTCGGTATAGTCGGCGTGCTGATTTTCCTTTCGATGTGGGGAGCTCCTCGCGACGGTTACGACCGCGCCAAGTCCTTCACCGCCTCCCTGCAGGATAAAGAATAATTATTTCTCTGTTTTCCAGAGGGGCTGCTGCTGGCCGCGGACCAGGTTGGTCCAGTCGTAGAAGATGCTGTAGGACGGGATGTAGAGCAGCAGGAGCGCTGCAGCCAGGTACCAGGGCATGGTGAGGAAGAACACTATAGCCCAGATAATCAGAAAGAGCGGCCACCCTATGAGCCTCACGCCGAAACGTGCGGTATTGCGGAACGCCCTGTCCTTGACCTTGAAGTGGCAAAGGTACTCCGCAAGGCCCCATAGGGGCAGGCTGAGAACGGCACTCACTACAAACAAAGGGAAACTAAGCACCGCCTGAAGGATGTCCCGGCCGCGTTTGGGGCGGGGAAGAGCAGCCTTTGCGGCAGAGAGGCGCTCGTCATAAGTCTCATCGTCAGGAAGAAAGAAAATGAGCTTGGAGAGCTCCTCATAGACCCTGTCCTGAAGGACGTGGTCGCGCTCGCTCTCGCTCATTCCTTCGGTTGACGGCAGCAGGGCGTTGACGTCTATGGGCTGCCCTATCTTGATCCTCAACTGTGCGCGATAATGGAACCAGTCGCTGTAGTCCAGGCCCACGGGAACGATGATAGTTGGGCGCTGAATGGCGCTGGTAAAGGCTATATGTGCTATGCCGCGCCTGATGGGGAGCAGGGAATGCTTGGTGCGGTGGGTGCCCTCGCTGTAGATGGCAAAGGGCATTCCGTGGGCGAGAACCCTGTCAATTTCTTGCATGGTTTCCCTATTGCGGGCTACTTCCTCCTCGGTATCCCTATTGCGGCGCGCCATGGGCACCATCCTGAGAAAATGGAGGATGGCGGCAATCATGGGCTTGCGGAATATGTCGGCCCTGGAGCCGAACACCGTCCCTTCTTTCCTTAGCTGCAGGGTGTTCAGGGCGTCCATGAGGGTGTTCGCATGGTTGGGAGCGATAATCATCGCCCTTCCCTCGGGCTCGGGAAGGGTCCCTACGGTCTCGATCTTGCGGTAACTGCGCCGGGTGCAGAAATCCACCCAGTGGCGAAAGAAGGAGTAGGTATTGTTGTGTTCCCAGATTTCAGCCATAGTTGCTACAGCTCTACGTTAATTTCAAGTTCAACCGAGGCCTGTTTGCCCTCGACGGTCCTGAAACGGGCCTCAACGACGTGAATTCCGGGGTATTTGAGGATAACGCCGGTGCCAGTCACGGGCTCGTCGTCGAAGAACCAGCTAACGGTGCCGTCGGGCCTGGAGTTTCCAGTGGCCTCATTGAGCTGCAGGGCGAAGCTTTGGCCGACCTTGTAGGTTCCGTAGCCGGGATTTGCTATGCAGTTGAAGTCGGTGCTTGCAAGCTCTTCCAGCTCAACCTTGACCATAATATTGTATCTGCCGGTAGAGCCCCACGATACGCTGGTCCTCCAGGTCGTCGTGCCGCTGGTGTAACCAACGTACTCGAAACCGCCTTCCTGGTAATCGTTTGCCGTATAGCGCCAGGGATGGGTGGCCGTGCAGTTCTCAAGGGCATAACCGAAGTGGCAGTCTGCGCCCTCGGGGATGGTCAGGCCTGCGGAAGAAACGTCGACCACGGTCCACTGGTTGGAGACTGACCCGCTTACCTGCTGGACTATCTTGCGGGTGGTGCCGAAATCGACCAATGCATATACACCGGATGTAGTGCCCGCGTCGCCAAGATTGTAGACGAAGTCTATGCTCTTGATTTTGCGGCCAACATAGGGCTTGAGCTGCTCGGCAGTGTATTTTACGCTTCCGAGCATCGTGTAGTCGGACCCTTCGCCGTATCCCATGCCTCCGCCTCCATAGGACTCGTCACACTTGGTGAGCGTCGAGCTGAAGGTCTGGGAAATGCCGTACATCATCACGTCGTGATACACTATGGAGCTCTCGGCGAGAGTTATAGATTCGTAGGTGGTGATGTATCCGTCCTTTCGCACTTCGATGTCGATAACGCTTCCTTCGTAGAGGGACAGGTTGAAACTGAACTGTCCCTTGTCGTCGGTGCTGGTAGTGGCGACAGGATTTGCTCCTGTGTTGCCGGAAATCAGCAGGGGGGCGCTCAGTGACGGGGCGCTGATAGAAGATGCTTCGTCGTGGGCGTAGAGTCTCACGCTTGCGCCGCTGAGAGTCTCTCCGAAATAGTTGCTGACTGTGCCGCTGAGACCCCTGTAGTTGGAGGTGCGAGTCATGGTGACTACCGCAGTGGTATTGCCGCTCCATGTGCCGGAGGCATTGAAGGAAATATCGGAGAGAATGTCGTAGTAATTGCCTGCCCAGTCCTTGGGAATGTAGCTTGTGACGTTGGCGGATCCGGGGAAGGGGATGCCTGACGAACCGTATGTATAGTTCAGATTGTCTACATCTGCCGAAGGAATAAGGTAGAAGCAGGGATGGCTGCCGTCGGCATTGATTGCGGAGTCGTAATATGACCAGCAGACGTCGGCAGAGTAGGAGTAGCCGTCGTAAGAAATCTTGTACTTACTTGACTTATCTACATGATAGACAAGGAGACCGGCCGGCAGGGGAGCGTCCCATCCCTTGCCGCTGCGGCATTCGAAGATGAAGTACTCTCCGTTGGCGGAAGTATTCTGGGTGTTGAGCCTGTAGGCGACGTTGTTGTCTATGGAAGGAATGGTGATGTCCGTTGAAGGGAGCTCCCCAATGGTGCTCAGCCAGCCCATCATGCGCCTTTCTTCGGCGTTGAAATAGGGAGGGGTGCGCCCGTCGTTGTTATAGCTGCCGCTGGACATTATGTCATAGTTGTACGTAGCTCCGGCCTCTCCGTTGGTGTTGTAGTTGGTGTCGTAGAAGTCGGGGAGGCCCTGGGTGTGGGAGAATTCGTGCGTTGCCGTGCCTATGCCGCACATGCCGCCGCTGTTCTGGGCAGTGCCCTTGAGTTCGGAAGAGCAGGCGTAGGTGGAGAAGGATTTGCCGCTTATGGAGCTTGTGCTTACCCTTGCGCCGCTGAAAGACCATTTGTGGGGCCAGATCGAGGCGGTCTCGCCTTCAGCCTGGTTCCAGCCGGCGTAGTACATGAACACCATGTCCACCCTGCCGTCGTTGTCATTGTCGTATTGGCTCCAGTCTATCTGGCTGCCGTAAGACTTGATGGCTGCCCAAAGGATTTTTGCCGCATCAGCATGCTCAGTATTGTCAGCGACACTGCCATTGTAGGTGTAGGGGCCGTAGACGTCGAAAATGGCGTTGAACGTGCCCATGGAGTTCTCCCAGTAGTAGTCGTGGACGGAGCCGGTGGCGCCGTTGTCCGAGTAACCTTCCTGGTTGAAAAGGTTGGAGAACGCCGTCACGGGGTCTTCCAACGTGAATTGCCTGTCGGTAAACTGTACGAGGACTACGGGGAAGTGATAGGTCTTGACGCTGTTTTTGACAATAGACGGACCATTATTGGCAGCGGAGAGCCTTTGGGCGCGTATTGCTGCGGCTTCCCTCGCTGCAGCTTCGCGGCCGCCGCACATTTCCACTACGGGTTTCGCAGCGGGTGCGTAGAAACCGTTGGCGTCAGGCGCTACGACAGTACCGTCCTCGGTGGTCTCCCAGTGGAGGAATTCGTCGCCGTGGAGGAGTATGGTTATTGTCGAGCCGTCAGGCTGGGTCTTGACTATTTTGCCCGGAAAGGCGGGTACGGCAAAAACAGTTACTGCGCTTGCAAGCAGTAGTGCCGCTATGGAGATTATATACTTTTTCATGACTGCTATCGCTTGACAATGAAACCATTACCCTTGCCGTCGGAAAGGAAGAGGGTGGCGCCGTTCTCGCCCAGGACAGTGACTTCGTATTGCCGGCCTGTCTGAGAGGAAGTGCCGTCGAAGTAGCTGAAAGAGAGGGTGAAGCTCTCGCCTGCGGCGGCCTTGACGGGGATGCCTCCGAAGGTGAGGACTTTGTCGGACCAGGGGTCGTTGACGGAGAAGGTTACGAGGGAACCGTCGGCGGAGTACTCGCGGCTCAACTGGTCGGAACCGGGGTTGTACACGAGATTGCCGGTGGTCAGATATGCGCCGTATAAACGGTATCCGAGGACGGGGTCGTCGCAGAATCCATGGGAGTAGGTGCCCGACTTCCTGAATATGGCGCAGGTGTACTCCATGCTCTGATCCCTTCTGACATTGAAGTAATTGTTGGAGTAGCGTACATAGAAGTTGTAGTAGTTGTCGGACTTATAATTCACTATCGCTTTGTTGTTGCTGAAAGTGACGGTGGCGGTGTTGACGTTGCCGCTCCTGTTTTCGAGGGCAAGCCACGCCGAACCGCCGTTTGAGGGATGCCTGCCGAGGTAATTGTCGCCGTTTTTGAATTGCATCGAGTTGCCGGACTTGGAGGCGACAGCCAGAACGAGGATGTTGGGGCTCGTCACGGTGACTTCGTTGCCGCTCACTGTGAATCCTTCGGAGGTGGCGCCCATGCCTTTGCCGCTGCCGTTGGATGCAGTTGTCATCGCGAATTCGGGCGCATTGCTCTTGTTCATGATGATAAGCTCGTCGCCTTCGGAGAGGTCATTGATGGAAGTGGCCAGGGTGTAGACGGTTCCGCCCTGGGAAGGTCCTTCGTATTCGGCCTGGGACATATCGACGCTCATGCGCCTGATGTGGCCGGAAGTGAAGCTGAATCCTTCCCTGAGGGTGATGGTGCGGCTGAAAGTGCCTCCGTTGGAGAGGTTTGCCTTGATTGTCAGCTCTTTGCCCCCGAGATTTGCGGGGACGCATGCGAACCATATGGCCTCTTCCTGCGCCACGTCGGTCGCGGAAGTGTTGACTACGACAGAGTATGAAGCCTCCCTGGTCGTGCAGCTGCCGTCTGTGAACTTGTACCAGACCGAGCCGCTCAAAGGGGCGTCGTCCGTAGAGATGACGACGGAAGTCACGCTCACGCCTTCGCCCAGGCTAAGGCCGGTGAGGAAAAGCTTGCAGTAGGCTGTAATGTGGCTGAAGTCGACTTCCACGGATGTGGGCATGGTCGTGTAGGCTTCGGACTTGGCCACGATGATGTGGGCTGCCTCGTCGACGGAGCCCGGGGAAGGGGTCTGTGTGCCGGGGACTGTCACGGAGCATGCTTCGCGGCTGCTGCTGGGCCATACGAAGGCCGAGGCAGGGGAGACAAGGTAGAAGGTGTAGGGGGAGGAGGTTTCGATGCCGGAGAAAGAGGCGTCGAAGTCCACTCTCGTGATGTGGCCCTCACCGTCGGTTTCGCTCTGGCTGACGCCGGCGGTAACGGCATATTCGTAATTGAGCGAAATCTCTATGGATTTGTCGTTTACGGTCCAGAATGAGGGGTAGCGGGTGACGCTGCCCTCCGTAATGGGGTCGCCGAATGCGCTGCGGGTGCCGGGAGCCATTGAAGTGAAGTGTACGGTCATGGGCGCGGTTTCTTCAAATTGCTCTGTGGGCTCGTTGCTGCGGCAAGAACTCACTGCTGCTGTCATGACAGCAGCGGATGCTATAAGAATCCAAATCTTTTTCATCGTTTCTGCTGTTTTGACATCAATAATTATCGTCTCCATCCCAATCTTCCCATCCGTCGTCTATCTGCCTGCCGGATGCGGAAAGCAGGCCCTCAACTGTCACCACCATCTCTTCTGCGACGGGGATGCAGTATTTCTCCTTTTTTATCATGATCATTTTATTTTTGCATTGTAACGTGTTGAGACATGGCCCCTTGAGATGTTCTGAAGCTTTTTCGAAATCATCTTCTTGCGTATGGGGGCTACAAGGTCGGTAAAGAGAGTGCCGTCGAGATGGGACATCTCGTGCTGAATCATGCGGCAGGCGAATTTGTCGAAATGCTCGGTGACCTTTTCGAAATTCTCGTTGTAATATTCGACGGTCATTTCGGCGGGGCGGGTCACGTCGGCGTAGATGCCGGGGACGCTGAGGCACCCCTCATTGTATTCGCACTTCTTCGGGCTTTCGTCTATGATAACGGGGTTTATCATTACGCGGAAAAAGCCTTTGAGGTAGTCGTAGACGTCAGTCATTATGTCGCCGTTCACGATGAGGACCCTGAGGCTCACGCCAATCTGGGGGGCGGCAAGACCGCAGCCGTCGGCCTGGGCGAGGGTGTCCTTGAGGTCGGTTATCAGTTTTGTGAGCTCTTCTTTTTTCGTCAGGTCCGCTTCGGCGGCCGGGGTCCTGAGCACTTCGGACCCGTAGAGGTATATCGGTTGTATCATCTTATCGGTTTTGTCTGTCCAGGAAGCCCTGGAGTATGATGGCCGCGCTTATCCTGTCGACAGAAGCCTTGTCGCGGCGGTCGCTGTATTTCATGCCTCCGTCTATCATGGCGCGGTGCGCTAGGACTGAAGTGAAGCGCTCGTCTTCCAGGGTGACGGGCACGTCGGGGAAGGCTTTGCGCAGGCGTTTGAGGAATACGTCGACGTCGGCGGCGGCTTCGCTCGGCCTGGAATCGGTATTGAGAGGGTAGCCCACGACGAAGCCGACTATGGTTTCGCTGCGGGCGTATTTTTGAAGATAATCTATTATATTTGCAGCAGGAACGGTCTCCAGCGGAGAAGCAAAAATCTTCAGAGGGTCGCTGACTGCAACCCCCGTGCGCTTCCTGCCGTAGTCTATGCCTATGTACCTTTCCATGAAAAACGCGCAAAGTTACAAATAATTATGGCAAAAGAAAATAATAAGAAACGCCGCGACCCGGGCATATACAGTCTGGCACTCGTGGAAAAGAAGAGCCATAAAGTTTTGTGGCAGAGAGATTTCACGAGGAATCTCCTGTGGCTTTCCATTTCGGCTGTGGTCCTAATCGGCGCTGCGATAGTGTATTGCATCATCGCGTTCACCCCCTTGAGAGTCACCATTCCGGGCTATCCCGACGCCCGTTCGCGCAACGCCGCAGTCCAGAATGCCATCAAAATAGACTCCCTCGAGAATCTCATCACCCGCTGGGATCTCTATGCCGAAAATCTGAGCCGCGTAATCGACGCCCGTGAGCCCCTCAACATAGACTCGGTCATACGCCGTCGCAACTACATCGCCGAACAGGGTCCCGACCCCGCGCTCATCGAGGAAAGTGACTCCCTTCTGCGCAAGGAAGTCCTCGGGGCGGGCCAGTTCAGCGTGAGCGGCCAGTCCAAGATACTGCCCCTCGAGGGAAGGCATTTCTTCACGCCCCTCAAGGGCGCAGTTTCCCGCCACTTCGACGCCCAGTTGCACCCCTGGGCCGACATCTCGGCCCCGGCCGGCTCAATGGTGATGTCCGTCCTTGACGGAACGGTGGTATTTACCGGCTGGAACGACGAGTCCGGCTACACAATCGCCGTCCAGCACGAGAGTGGCGTGCTCACCTTCTATAAGCACAACCAAAAGATACTCAAGCAGTTCGGAGACCGCGTGACGGCCGGCACCCCCATAGCCCTGCTAGGCTCGTCCCTTGAGTCCTCCGACCACCTGCGCTTCGAGCTCTGGTACAACGGCAGTCCCGTCGATCCCGAAATGTATATCAGCTTCTGATGGAAAGGAAAAGACGAATCGCCATCCTCGGATCCACAGGATCCATAGGGCGCCAGACCCTCGACGTCGTGCGCCAGCACCCCGACCTCTTTGAAGTAGAGCTGATTTCAGCCAACAATTCAGCGGACCTGCTCGCCGCCCAGGCAGTGGAGTTCGATGTGAACAACGCAGTCATCTGCAACGAGGAAAAGTGGGGCGAACTGAGCGCGAAACTTTCTGCCACCCCTGTGAAAGTTTTCTCCGGCGTGGAGTCCCTGTGCGAGCTAGTCGCTTCCGACAGGGTTGATATCGTAGTCGCGGCAATGGTGGGATTCAGCGGCCTTAGACCCACGCTCGCGGCCGTCAGGGCGGGCAAAATAATCGCCCTTGCCAATAAGGAAACCCTTGTCGCCGCCGGCTCCATCGTGATGGATCTCGCCAAGAAGTTCGACGCCCCCATACTGCCCGTCGACTCAGAGCATTCAGCCATCTTCCAGTGCCTTCTTGGCGCGAGTGGTAATGCCCTTGAGCGCATACATCTCACTGCTTCCGGCGGTCCTTTCCGCATCTGGGACAGGGAAAGGATAGCCTCCGCCCGCAGCAGCGACGCCCTCAAGCACCCCAACTGGTCCATGGGCGCAAAAATCACCATAGACTCCGCCACAATGATGAACAAGGGTTTCGAAGTCATCGAGGCCCGCTGGCTTTTCGACGTCCCCGCGTCGAAAATTCATGTCGTCGTCCACCCCGAGTCCATAATCCACTCCATGGTGGAGTTTGAGGACGGCGCCGTCATCGCCCAGATGGGGCACCCCGACATGCGCGAGGCCATACAGTTCGCCATGGCCTTCCCCCGCAGGCTCAGCCTCAACTCCCGCAAACTCGATTTCGCCGCGCTCGGAAGCCTCAGCTTCTTCGAGCCCGACCTCGAGCGCTTCCCCTGCCTGGGACTGGCTTTCGAGGCCCTCGAAAGGGGAGGAAACGCCCCCTGCGCCCTCAATGCCGCAAATGAGGCGGCAGTAGCGGCTTACCTTAAGGACCGTATAAAATTCTACGACATACCTGCCATACTCGAAAAGTGCCTTTCAGGCCTGAATTTTGCAGTTGAGCCTTCGCTCGAAGACATATTTGCGACCCACGAGGCCGTCTTCGCCAAGGCCAACGAATTGATATGGTAGTTCTGATAAAGACCCTTCAGGTCATCCTCGCCCTGTCCCTGCTCATAGTCATCCATGAGCTGGGCCATTTTACCTTTGCCAAGATCTTCGGCATCAGGGTGGACAAGTTCTTCCTTTTCTTCGACGTCGGCGGCTTCAAGCTCTTCAGCACCAAGACTTCAAAGTGGTTCCTGCGCCTCTTCCCCAAGGCCGCTATTTGGGAGACCGAGTACGGAATAGGCTGGCTGCCCCTCGGCGGCTACTGCAAGATTTGCGGCATGGTGGACGAGTCCATGGACCTCGAGAGCCTGAAGGGCGAGCCTCAGAGCTGGGAGTTCCGCACAAAGCCTGCCTGGCAGCGCCTGCTGGTCATGTTCGGCGGCGTACTCTTCAATTTCCTCTCGGCCATAGTCTTTTTCACCGGCATACTTGCTTCAAGGGGCGAGTCTTACGTGGAAAACGAAGGCAACGCCATCTATGCCAGCGAGCTTGCTGTCGAGCTGGGTTTCCGCACGGGCGACGAGATACTCCTTCTCGACGACTACGCCCCCACCAACTTTTATTCTTTGCAGGCGGACCTCGCCCGCAGGGGAGTGAGGAAGGTGACTGTCCTTCGCGGAGGTGATACAGTGGAGTTGTATATGGACCGCTCCAAGATGGGTGAGGTGCTCTCTTCGCCCGGTATGTTCGATCTTGCCATTCCCTTTGTCATAGACTCCATTCCCCCGGAAAGCATCAACGCCGGTTGCGGCCTTCAAAAGTTCGACAAAGTGGTGGCGGTGGGCGGAGTCCCCACTCCCTACGCCCAGGATTCGCGGCCGCTGATAGCCGCAAATGCGGGCGGAAGCGCTGAACTGACCGTTTCACGCGAGGGTGAGGAGTTCCCCATTAGCGTCGAGGTTGACACACTCGGGCGCATAGGCGTATTCATGCAGATCCCCGGCCTGAAAGTGCGCAAATACGGTCCCCTGGAGGTGATTCCCGCCGGTTTACGCTACACCTGGTCCACAATACGCGACTACCTGCGCGACCTTCGCCTCGTTGCCACTCCTTCCACGGGAGCATACAAGTCCGTGGGCAGCTTCATCGCCATAGGGCAGGTTTTCCCTTCGTCGTGGAACTGGCTCGAATTCATCTACCTTATCGCCGTGCTCTCGGTCATGCTGGGCGTAATGAACCTCATACCCATCCCGGGCCTTGACGGCGGTCACATACTCTTCACCATTTATGAAATGATAACCGGACGCAAGCCAAGCGACAAGTTCATGGCCGTGGCCCAGATGGTAGGAATGGCGCTGCTTGTGCTGCTGATGTTCCTCGCGTTCGGCAACGACATAGGACGAATCATCAAATAGTTACCCTATATGAAAAAGGCAATAATATGCGCTATGGCGCTTCTCGCCCTGGTCTCCTGCAAGTCCGGGAAGTCCGGGAAACTGCTCCCCTCCGTGAGCGGCAAGGCCGGTGAAGTTGTCGTTGTAATGGAAAAACCCGCATGGGAAGGTGAATGCGGCGCGGCGGTGCGCGATATCCTCGCCTCCGATACGCCTTATCTCGCCCAGAGGGAGCCGCTCTACAACCTCGTCAACGTGACTCCTTCCAATTTTGTCAACATCTTCCAGGTCCATCGCAACATCGTAGTTTTCGTGATCGACCCCCAGGCCCCCGAGGAAGGCATCAAGTACCAGAGCGACATATGGGCCCGCCCCCAGTGCGTCATCTGGGTTAACGCCCCCACGGACGCCCGTGCCACGGAGATGGTTAAGGAAAACGCCCGCGTGATTTCTGAGACCATTGAGCAGGCCGAGCGCGACCGTATAGTCGCCAACACCCTACGCTATGAGGAGGCCTCCATATTCCCCGCCGTTTCCGAAGTCATAGGCGGCTCGCCCCACTTCCCCTCCGGCTACAAGCTCAAGAAGCGCACTGCCGATTTCGCATGGGTGGCCGACGAAAAGCAGTACACCATGCAGGGCGTGCTCCTTTACAAGACTCCCGCCCTCGGCGACGAGCGCGACTTCAGCCTCGAGCGCCTGGTGGAAGTGCGCAACGAAGTGCTTCGTCTCAACGTTCCCGGCATGCTGGACAATTCCTATATGACGACGAGCACTTTCCTCCCTCCTTCGGTGGAATTCCTCAAGTATAAAGACAGGAATTTCGCCCAACTGCGTGGCTTCTGGGAAGTCTCGGGCGACTTCATGGGCGGTCCTTTCGTGTCCCATTCCTTCTACAGTGCCGACGGGCAGTGGGTCATCACCGAAGACGCTTTCGTCTATGCTCCCAAGTATGATAAGAGACAGTATCTGAGGCAGGTGGAGTCGCTTCTCTACTCGTTTGAGTGGCCCGAAAAAGGAAAGTGAAAATGAATTGAAAAAATTATTTGGGTTTGTAAAAATTATTCTATACCTTTGCAGTCCCAAAATTTTGGTGGGTTCGTATAACGGCTAGTACTCAAGATTTTCATTCTTGCAATAGGAGTTCGATTCTCCTACCCACTACCAAAATTAAAAAAATAGTATAATGGCAAATACAGCATCCGCTAAGAAGTGCGTTCGCCAGAGCGAAAGGCACAGACTGCATAACAAGTATTATGCAAAGACAACGAGGAACGCCATCCGCGCCCTCAGGAACACAACCGACAAAGAGTCCGCAGAGGCAAACGCCCCCAAGGTCTATGCAATGATTGACAAGCTTGCAAAGATGGGCCTCATTCACAAGAACAAGGCTTCCAATCTCAAGAGCGGCCTCGCCGTTTACATCAACAAGCTTTAGAAATAGAAGAAGGCCGCCGAGATACGGCGGCCTTTCTTTTCGGGATGTAGCGCAGTTGGCTAGCGTGCCACGTTCGGGACGTGGAGGTCGTCCGTTCGAGTCGGATCATCCCGACATAAAAAAACCAGGCTGGAAAAATCAGCCTGGTTTTTTGTCTCGTTTATGCTCTACAGCTGGATGATGAGGAAGGGAGTAACGCTCCAGAAGCGAACGGGGTCGCTGATTCTAAGAGTGCACTCGGATTCGCCCTTTTCGATGGTGTAGGAGTCTGAGGGCATGCCGGAGAGGATCTTGGGGTTCCTGCTGTCGAGCTGCATCTCGCTGAATTCCCTTATATCCACCTGGTGATATTTCGACGCGTCGATGCCGGCGTAATCTATCTTTCCGGATTTGAAACCGGTGCCGAGTATGCCCATTTCCTGCAGATCCTTCTTCGTGCCGGCGATGATGTAGCCGGTGTTGGCAATCTTGTCCTGGCTCAGAAGCCTGGAAGACTGCTTTTCGATGAGTTCATTCTGCTCGCGGTTCCTCTCCTCGGCGTTTGCGAGGCTGGTGTTGAGGGAGGCGATGTTGGAATTGAGGTCGGTGATGGTCTTGTCCTTGCTGTCAAGCTCTTTTTTCATCTGCCTTATCTGGGCATCCTTTTCGTCCAGCTGGGCGTTGAGGTTGGCGATGATGACCTTGTACTTGGCGGCGTCACGCTCGTTGGACTTAATCTTTCTTTCCAGTTCAGCAATCCTGGTGCGCTGCCTTTTGATGAGGTCCTCCATGAGGTGGAGGTTGTTCTTTATCGCGTCGGTGCGGAGCTGCTCGCCGTTGTCGTCGACATCCACGGTGATAAGCTTTTCAGCTATCCTGATGCTGTCAAGAGAGCTCGAGATGGTCTCGATAAAAACGTTCATTTCGTCTGCTGCGGCGTCCCTCTGGGCCATTACGGCGGCAAGAGAGTCCCTCTCGGCCTCGATCTGGCGGACCTTACCGGGAGTGTATTCACATGAAATGACGGAAGCCGTGATTGCAATCACGGAGATAACTAGTGCGCTGAAACTAAGAGATTTCATATCTGTCAAAAATTTGTGCAAAGATAATCATTCTTTATGATATTGTTATTTTGATTGTTGTTTTATAAATTTGTTAGCTACAATAACACGGAAAGCAACAAACCAAAATAACAATACATCACAATGGCTAATTATCCCAAAATCGGCATTCGCCCGACCATTGACGGCCGTCAGGGCGGAGTGCGTGAAGCATTGGAAGACAAAACCATGGCCCTCGCCCACGCAGTGGCGGACCTCATCTCGAAGAACCTTCGCAACGGCGACGGCAGCCCCGTCGAGTGCGTAATCGCCGACTCCACCATAGGCCGCGTCGCTGAAAGCGCCGCCTGTCAGGAGAAGTTCGAGCGTGAAGGAGTGGGCAGCACCATCACAGTCACCTCCTGCTGGTGCTACGGCTCCGAGACCATGGATATGCACCCCCACTGGCCCAAGGCCGTCTGGGGCTTCAATGGCACAGAGCGCCCCGGCGCAGTGTATCTCGCCGCAGTTCTCGCGGCCCACGCCCAGAAGGGCCTTCCCGCCTTCGGCATCTACGGTCATGACGTGCAGGACCTCGCAGACAACACCATACCCGAGGACGTAGCCGAGAAGATCCTCCGCTTCGCCCGCGCAGCCCAGGCCGCAGCCACCATGCGCGGCAAGAGCTATCTCTCGATGGGCAACACCTGCATGGGCATCGCCGGCTCCATAGTCAACGCAGACTTCCTGCAGAAGTACCTCGGCATGAGGGCTGAGTATGTCTCTTTGGTCGAAATCCTTCGCCGCGTAGATTTCGGCATCTACGACCACGAGGAGTTCGAAAAGGCCATGGAATGGGTCAACAAATACTGCAAGCCCCAGGAAGGCCACGACTACAACGAGGACCGCGCCATCTTCCCCGGCACCCCCATGCACTCCTTCAACGGCAAGGGCAAGGGCAAGACCCGCGAGGAAAAAGACGCCGACTGGGAGTTCACTGTGAAGAACATGATGATCATCCGCGACCTGATGTACGGCAATCCCAAGCTCCTCGAGCTCGGTTACAAAGAGGAAGCCCTCGGCCACAACGCAATAGCCGGCGGCGTCCAGGGTCAGCGCCAGTGGACTGACTACAAGCCCAATTTCGACTTCCCCGAGTCCCTGATGTGCTCCTCCTTCGATTGGAACGGCATACGCGAAGCCTACACCCTCGCCACCGAGAACGACGCCCTCAACGGTCTGAGCATGATGTTCGGGCACCTGCTGACCAACCGCGGCGTTATGTTCAGCGACGTGCGCACTTACTGGAGCCCCGAAGCTGTCAAGAGGGTCACGGGCAAAGCCCCCGAAGGCCTCGCAGCCGGCGGCTTCATCCATCTCATCAACTCCGGCGCCACCACCCTTGACGCCACCGGTGCCATGTCCGACGCCGAAGGCAAACCCACGATCAAGGAGCCTTGGAACATGACTGAGAAAGACGTGGAAGCTTGCCTCAAGGCCACCAACTGGATGCCCGCAGACCGCGACTACTTCCGCGGCGGCGGCTACTCTGCCCATTTCGTCACCCGCGGAGGCATGCCCATGACCATGATGCGCCTGAACATGGTGGACGGCCTCGGCCCCGTACTCCAGATCGCTGAAGGCTGGACCGCAGAGCTTCCCAAGGAGCAGCACGACATACTCGACAAGAGAACCGATCCCACCTGGCCCACCACCTGGTTCGTCCCTCGTCTCGACCCCGGCAAAGACTGCTTCAAGGATGTCTACAGCGTCATGAACAACTGGGGTGCCAACCACGGCGCCATAGCCTACGGCCATATTGGAGCCGACCTCATTTCCCTCGCTTCCATCCTCCGCATCCCCGTCTGCATGCACAACGTTCCCGAGGACAAGATCTTCCGTCCCGCTGCGTGGAACGCTTTCGGCATGGACAAGGAAGGAGCCGACTACCGCGCCTGCGCCAACTTCGGTCCCCTCTATAAGTAGCGCTTATGGCAGCTAAAGGCACAAAACTGGTTGAACGGCAGTATTTGCTGCCGTTCATCCTTATTACCACGCTCTTCGCGCTCTGGGGTTTTGCCAACGACATTACCAACCCCATGGTGGCCGGTTTCCAGACCATCATGGAGCTCTCCGCCGCGAAGGCTTCGCTCATTCAGTTTGCTTTCTACGGAGGCTATGCCACCATGGCCGTACCCGCCGCGCTCTTCATCCGCCGCTACTCCTACAAGAGCGGCATACTGCTCGGCCTGGCCCTCTATGCCATAGGCGCATTCCTCTTCATCCCCGCAGCCGCGAGGCAGAGTTTCACCTTCTTCTGCTTCTCGCTCTATATCCTCACCTTCGGTCTCGCTTTCCTCGAGACCACGGCCAATCCTTTCATCCTCTCCCTCGGCTCAAAGGAGAATTCCACCCGCAGGCTCAACCTTTCGCAGTCTTTCAACCCCATGGGTTCGCTTACGGGCATGGCTGTCGCTTCCTGGGTGGTGCTTCCCAACCTGCTCAGCGACCAGTGCCGCGACGGGAGCGGAAAGCTTATTTTCAACACCCTTCCCGAGGCCGA
Source organism: uncultured Bacteroidales bacterium (assembly GCA_947302175.1). Lineage (GTDB taxonomy): Bacteria > Bacteroidota > Bacteroidia > Bacteroidales > UBA932 > Cryptobacteroides. The sequence goes on from CAMYVB010000001.1 coordinate 161,899, forward strand.
CAAGGCTGCGATGAGGGTGCACGACCTCGGTGTGATCAGGGATGCCTACGTGGCTCTGGGAGTGGTCGTCGTGGTGATGCTTGTCATCATTGCCCTTACCAGGATGCCCAAGACCGTCGGTCAGGGAGTGCGCAGCAAAGGCACTATGGGCCGCCTCTGGCACAATGTGTCGTACCGTGAGGGCGTGCTCGCCCAGGTGTTCTATGTCGGCGCCCAGATTATGGTCTGGACCTTCATCATCCAGTATGCCGACTACCTCGGCATAGACAAGGCCACGGCCCAGAAGTACAATATCATCGCCATGGGCATGTTCCTGTGCTTCCGCTTCATTGCGACCTTCCTGATGAAGTATATCAATTCGAGGAAGCTCCTTGCCATCTTCGGTGCTCTCGCCTCGCTATGCACCTTAGGCGCCATATTATTCGTCGGTCCTGTAGGACTGGGTTGCCTCGTTGCCATCAGCGCGTTCATGAGCCTGATGTTCCCCACCATTTACGGAATTGCGCTCGAGGACGTCGCTCCTGAAGACAGCCAGCTCGGCGCAGCTTTCCTCGTGATGGCGATTGTGGGCGGATCCATCCTTCCTCCTCTCCAGGGCACCATCATCGACCTTGGCACCGTCTTCGGCCACCCCGCGGTCAATGTGAGCTACGTCCTGCCGCTCATATGCTTCAATGCAGTGATGATATACGGACTGCGCTGCTACCGCCGCTCGCTTTTGACGAAAAAATCTTAAATTTGCCTTTTATTAAGAGAATTCAGCTATGAGTTTTTGGAGTAATTGGATGGTTAAGAACCTCGTGGGCGCCGTGGCGTTCGTTGCTGCCATAGTTATAGGCGTATCAATCTTGCTCAATGCCGTTACGCGCCACGGGCAGGAAGTCGCCGTCCCCGATTTCAGCAATCTTTCGGTCCCTGAGGCTCAGGAACTGGCGGCTAAGTCAGGCCTGGAAGTCGTTGTGGCGGATTCGGTCTATATACGCCGCATGCAGAAAGGTGCAGTTTTCAGCCAGAACCCCAAGGCGGGCTCCCGCGTGAAGGACGGCCGCACCATAAGGGTCAATATCAATGCCTCCAACTCCAAGAAGGTCTCCATGCCCGATCTCGTGGGCTACTCCATGCGTCAGGCCAAGGCCGAGCTTTCTTCCAAAGGTCTCTATCTCGGCAGGATAATCTACATAAGGGACATGGCGACCAACAACGTGATAAAGCAGCTCTACCGCAATGCCGAAATCCTTCCCGGCACCATGATAGAGAGCGGAGCCAACGTGGATCTCGTCGTGGGACTGAGCGATACGGAGAACAGGACTATTGTCCCCGATGTGCGCGGAATGCGCTGCCTAAGGGCCATAGACGCCGTCCAGGACAACTCCCTCAACATAGGGCGCCTGAAGTTCGACGCTTCCGTCAAGACCTATTCCGACTCTCTCAATGCCGTGGTGCTCAGCCAGTCTCCTGCGCCCCGCGATGCGAGCATCCTCATGGGTTCGGAAGTCTCTCTCTCCCTTTCCCTCGATCCCGAGCTTATCTCGAAGGTGATGTCTTCCAAGCCGTGATAGAGGATAGCTCATATGAAGACCTGATCCTTCCGGATGATACTCCTTCAGACGACGAGGGAGGCCTTTTCGAGCACTTCAGACTCGACGTAGACAAGGGGCAGGCTCCCATCAGGGTCGACAAATACATGGCGACCCACCTTGAGGACAGCTCCCGCAGCCGCATCCAGGATGCCATCAAGGCCGGATATGTGCTGGTCAACGGCAAGACCGCCAAGGCAAATCTCATCCTCCGCCCCGAGGACGTAATCCAGTTCGTGATGCCCTACAAGCGTCGCGGGCTTGAGATTATCCCTCAGGACATTCCTCTGGACATAGTCTATGAAGACGATGACGTGCTTATCATAAACAAGCCGGCGGGCATGGTCGTGCATCCCGGTCACGGGCATTATGAAGGGACGCTGATCAACGCCCTGGCCCATCATCTGGGCCTGAAGCAGGGTCCTGACGCCGACGATGAGAGGATGGGCATACTAGTGCACAGGATAGACAAGGATACGAGCGGGCTTCTCGCCGTCGCAAAGAACGACGAGGCCCAGTTCAATCTCGCAGGCCAGTTTTTCAAGCACAGTATAGACCGCCGCTACGAGGCCGTCGTCTGGGGAAATATCAAGGACGACGAAGGGACGGTAGATGCCTATATTGGCCGCGACCCTTCTGACAGGCTTCGATTTAAGGTAGTCGACGACCCTCTGAAGGGCAAGAGCGCAGTCACCCATTACAAGGTTCTGGAGCGTTTCGGTTTCGTCACTCTGGTCGAATGCAAGCTCGAGACCGGCAGGACCCACCAGATAAGGGTCCATATGAGTTCCATAGGCCATCCGCTCTTCAACGACGAGCGCTACGGCGGATCGGAAATTCGCAAGGGGACCATATATTCTAAATACCGCCAATTTATTTCGAACTGTTTCGAACTTTGCCCCCGTCAGGCGCTGCACGCCCGCACGCTGGGTTTCGTACATCCTGCGACGGGCAAGTGGATGCAGTTTGATTCCCCGCTTCCCGGTGACATGGAAGCCCTTCTGGATAAATGGAGGGCATACACGAAGACCGGATCTAACGCTTTGCCTCCTGAAGAATTCTGACACAGCTTGACTTATGAGAAATAATTTCCTGACCTTCTTTGTCCTGACTCTGATGTTCGCGGCCCTGATGTCCGTTCCCTTCCTCGTTCCGGGTGCAGGGTGGGTCGCGCTCTTCGGCCTGGTCCCGCTCCTCTTCATGGATGAGGTCGCCGACCAGTTGGAAGTGAAGCACTTTTTCTGGTGGTATTATGCGGCTTTCGTGCTTTGGAATGCCGTAACCACCTTCTGGGTGTGCAACGCGACCGTTGGCGGCGGTATTTTCGCCGTCCTTGCCAATGCCTTCCAGATGGCGCTGGTCTGGGCCGTATTCAGATTGTCGAAAAAGCGTTTTTTCGGAGTGCTTCCTTATGTGTTCCTTGCCGTGATGTGGATAGCTTGGGAGAGAGCGTATTTCAGCGCCCAGATTTCATGGCCCTGGCTCACGCTCGGCAATTCGCTTGCAGGCACGGTCAAGCTTGCGCAGTGGTATGAGTACACCGGGACGCTCGGTGGTTCGCTCTGGATATGGGCTTGCAACATATGGTTATTCCTCATACTCAAGTCCGCCCTCGACGGGACGCGTTTTTCGCGGCCGCTGAGTGAGCGCCTGGCCTCATGGCTCGGCGTCGCATTGTTACTGGCCTGCCCTGTCATTGTGTCACTCAAACTCTACGAAAACAGGGGAGAGAAGGCTCCCGGAGAAGAGCTTGAAGTGGTGATAGCCCAGCCGAATTTCGACCCTTACGAGAAATTCAGCTCCATTCCCCGCGCCCAGCAGAACGTTATCCTGCTGGATCTGTTCGAAAAAGGGCTCCGCTCAGCGGGCCGGGACACTGCTTCAGGAGTGCTGCTCCTCGCCCCCGAGACCTTTACCTCGGACATAGTGGTAGGGGATTACCCTTCCAGTCCCACGTGGTCGCGTTTCCAGTCCTTCCTGCAGAATCACCCTTCAGCTAATATCCTTTTCGGCGCGTCCTCTTTCGAGTTTATTCCATCGTCGGTCGAGTCCTACACTGCGCGCACGATGCGCGACGGCTCCAGCTATGAGTCGCACAATTCGGCGCTCATTACTGATGCGAGCTCAAGGACCGAGATTTACCACAAAAGCAAGCTTGTAGTCGGTACCGAGCTCACCCCTTACCCTCGTTTCTTTACAAAAATAGACAACATGCTCGGGGGAGTGATGGGGCGCTGCGTAGGTCAGGACAGCGTGTCCCTGCTTCGCTTCAAGACCCTTGACGCTTCAGGCAAGCTCCTTCGCGACATACCTCTCGGCAGCATCATATGCTATGAGTCCGCCTTCGGAGAATATTGCACAAAATACGTAAAGGAAGGCGCCAAGGCGCTTGTGGTCATAACGAACGACGCCTGGTGGGGCGACACCCCCGGATATAAGCAGCACCTCAGCTTCTCTTCCCTCAGGGCAATTGAGACCCGCCGCGAGATAGCCCGCTGCGCCAACACAGGCATATCAGGCTTTATCAACAGCAGGGGAGACGTTCTCAATTCCTCGCATTGGTGGGAAAGGGAGCATATGGAAGGAAGCATTCGTCTTAGCGACGAGAGGACTTTCTTCGTGCGCTACGGAGACATAACGGGCAGGATATGTACTCTTGCGTTCCTGCTGCTCCTGCTCGCGCTACTTGTGAGGCTCGTTACGATGAAAGTCAAATAAAAAAGAAAGAGGCTCTATTGATCGAGCCTCTTTCCTTTGTTGTCGTAGAGTTCATTTTGCAGGACGGAGAATTCCGTCGATTCGTCCAGTCTTAGACGTATGCCGTATTTTTTGCGCCATTTCCTGATGTAGGAGTTGAAAAGGCCGCGGCTTAGGTATGCTCCCAGCATGGGGCTTACCCTGAGATTCATTTCGCGTACTCCCTTGGAAGAAACGATTTCGGCGATTTTGCGCTCTATTTCCTCGTCGATTATTGCGCTGGAGGTGATTTTACCGGTGCCGTGGCATACGGGGCAGGTCTCCATGGTGTCGATCTCCGTGGCGGGGCGAATGCGCTGGCGTGTAATCTGCATCAAGCCGAACTTCGTGAGGGGCAGGACGTTGTGCTTGGCTTTGTCGCCTGCCATGAGTTCTTCGACGTATTTATAGAGGGCGTTGCGGTGCTCCTGGCTCTCCATGTCTATGAAGTCCACGATGACGATGCCGCCCATATCGCGCAGACGAAGCTGGCGTACGATTTCTTCCGCGGCTATGCGATTGACCTCGTAGGTGTTTTCTTCCTGGTCTTCGGTCTTGGCCCTGATGCCGCTGTTGACGTCGATGACATTGAGCGCTTCAGTGCTTTCAATCACTATGTATGCGCCCTGCTTGATGGGAACAACCTTGCCGAAAGAGCTCTTGATCTGGCGCGTGACTTCGAAGTGGTCGAAGATGGGCTCGCGGCCGTCGTAGAGCTTGACTATCTTTTCCTGATCGGGGGAGATGACGGATATGTATTCCCTGGTCTCTTCCCACACCTTCTCGTCGTTCACCCAGATGTTGGTGAATCCGGAGTCGAAAAGGTCCCTCAGGATGGTAGTGGTCTTGGAGTACTCGCTCAGGAGGGGTTTGATCCCCTTGTCGGCTGCAATGCTTTTCCACGATTCCTCCCATTTGGAGATTAGGGAGCGGAGCTCCCCGACGAGGACTGCCGCGTTCTTGCCTTCTGCGGCCGTGCGTATGATTGCGCCGTAATTCTTGGGAAGTATGCTCCTGACGAGGGTCAGAAGCCTCTTTTTCTCTTCCTTGGACGAGATTTTCTGGGATACGCTCACTTTCTGTGCGAAAGGGAGGAGTACGATGTTGCGTCCTGCCAATGAAATTTCTGCAGTCAGGCGGGACCCTTTCGTGGATATGGGTTCTTTGACGATTTGGCCTATGATCATCTGGCCCTTGCTGAGGACATCCGCGATGCGCCCCTCCTTTGCGATGGCGGGGCCGATCTGGATGCTCTCATAGAGGGCTTTGAGATCGGTGTTAGGGTTGCTCTTCTTTACAAACTCGTCAAAAGACGAAAAATAAAGGCCGAGGTCCAGATAGTGGATGAAGGCCTCTTTTTCGTCTCCTATATCGACGAATGCAGCATTCAAAGCGGGGAGGATCTTTTTAACTCTTCCGAGAAAAACATCCCCCACGCTCGAGCTGTGACCCTGACCGGACTCTCTGTTTAGTTCTACCAGCCTGTGGTTTTCCATCAAGGCTATCCGAACTTCCGATGCCGTTACGTCGACAATCAGATCCTTAACAGAAGAAATCTCAGTCTCCATGGGGTCGGCTTACTTCTTCTTGTGTCGGTTCAGGCGCAAACGCTTCTTGCGTTTGTGCGTTGACATTTTATGCCTTTTTCTCTTTTTTCCGCTGGGCATAATGCTAGTGATTTAAATAATTATTTTGCTTCCTTGACGGCCGCGACAAATACCTTTGCGGGCTTGAAGGCGGGGATATTGTGCTCGGGGATGGTGATGGTGGTCTTCTTGGTGATATTCCTGGCGGCCTTGGTGGCCCTGTGCTTTACGATGAAGCTGCCGAAGCCACGGAGATAGACGGGCTCGCCTGCAACGATGGAACCCTTGACGCTTTCCATGAAAGCTTCAACTACTGCCTGAACTGCTGCCTTCTCAACGCCGGTGGTCTTTGCCACTTCGCTTACGATTTCTGCTTTTGTCATGATGTAAAAAAAATTATGTTTTTATAGTTCTTGTTAATTCGGGGACGCAAAAATAGATGTTTTTTCGCAATATTCAAAATCATTTTTCGCTGACTCATTTTGATATGCGCCATATTTTTGGCACGATGATTGACCATTAAGTCCGGGCACTATTGGCAGTACGGATTCCTGCCAAATTGTCATATATTTTAGGAACTATTATGGATAATTATACAAATAAAGAATTCTTGTTTCCCGCGAGTACGGAAGTGAACATCATCCCCGTCATGGGCGAAGGCGGCTCCATGCGCATCGACCCCTCCGAGCTCCCGGACGTCATACCCGTGCTGGCGCTTCGCAATGCCGTGCTTTTCCCCGGCACCATATACCCCATCACGATAGGCCGCGAAAAGTCAGTTAAGCTCATACGCGACGCCGAGAAGAGCGGCTCTTTCATCGCTGCAGTGCCCCAGGTGGACATTTCGGTGGAGGACCCTGCGGCGGAAGACCTGTACCCCTACGGCACCGTGGCCAAGGTCGTCAAGACCCTTGACATGCCTGATGGCACGATAACCGCCATCATACAGTCCTTCAAGCGCCTGAGCGTGGACGCCGTGCTCTCCTACGAGCCCTACATCACCGCCCGAGTGCATTATCTCGACGAGTACCTCCCTTCGAGGGACGACAAGGAGATGCGCATGCTCTCCGAGTCCCTCAAGGACAAGGCTTCCACCCTCATACGCTCGTCAAATTTCGCCCCCAAGGAGGCAGTCGCCGCCCTCAAGAGCATAGACGATTTCGCCTTCCTTACCAATTTCGTCGCGACTACCATCGACGTCGAGAACTTTGCCGACAAGGTGGCTCTCCTGCAATACGACGACGTGAAGATGCGCGCCATGAAGCTCCTCACGGTGCTCGACGTCCAGCTCGAGTTCCTCAAGATCAAGCAGGAAATCAACCAGAAGGTCAAGGGCGAAATAGACCAGCAGCAGAGGGAATACTACCTCAACAACCAGCTGCGCACCATCCAGGAAGAGCTGGGCATGGACGACAGCGAGGAGCTCGCCAGGTTCCGCGAAAGGGCTGCCGCCAAGAAGTGGCCCGAAAAGGTCGCCGCCATCTTCGAAAAGGAGATGGTCAAGCTCGAGCGCTACAACACTTCCTCGCCCGACTACAGCGTCCAGTACAACTTCATCGAGTTCATGCTCGACCTCCCCTGGGGCGAGATGTCGGAGGACAACCTCGACCTCAAGCACGCCCGCAAGGTCCTCGATCACGACCATTTCGGTCTCGACCAGGTCAAGGACCGCATAATCGAGTACCTCGCCGTGCTCAAGCTCAAGGGCAATATGAAATCCCCCATACTCTGCCTCTACGGCCCTCCCGGAGTGGGCAAAACCTCCCTTGGCAAGTCCGTCGCCAGGGCCCTCGGCCGCGAGTACGTGAGGATTTCGCTCGGCGGCATGCACGATGAGGCCGAAATACGCGGCCACCGCAAGACCTATGTCGGCGCCCTGCCCGGCAGGATCCTGAGCGGCATAGCCCGTGCCGGCAAGTCCAACCCCGTCGTCGTGCTTGACGAGATTGACAAGCTTAATTCCGACTTCAAGGGCGACCCTTCGTCCGCCCTACTCGAAGTCCTCGACCCCGAGCAGAACTCCACCTTCCACGACAACTATCTCGACATCGATTACGATTTGTCGAACGTCCTTTTCATCACCACCGCCAACGGCATTTCAAGCATACAGCCCGCCCTCAAGGACAGGATGGAAATGATCAACGTGACCGGCTATCTCGCTGAAGAGAAGGCCGAAATCGCCACCCACTTCCTCCTCCCGAAGCAGATAGAAGAGCACGGACTGCCCAAAAACGCCTTCCGCTTCGAGCCTTCCGCCCTTCGCGCCGTCATCGACGAGTACACCCACGAAAGCGGCGTCCGCGGCCTGGAGAAACGCATAGCCAAGATTGCCCGCCTTACCGCCAAGAAGATGGCAATGGAGGAGGAATACCCCACCGTCATCAAGAAAGAGCATCTCAAGGAGTACCTGGGCCTGCCGACCAATTTCCACGACCTCCAGAAGGGCAACGAAGTCCCCGGAGTCGTGACGGGCCTCGCCTGGACCGAGATGGGCGGCGAAATCCTCTTCGTAGAGAGCAGCGTCTCCAACGGCAAGGGCGTAATGACCATGACAGGCAACCTCGGCGACGTCATGAAAGAGTCCGCCACCATCGCCTACCAGTATATCAAGGCCCACCCCGAGCTCGCCCACATGACCAGCGAGGAGTTCGCAGCCAAGGACATACACGTCCACGTGCCCGAGGGCGCCGTGCCCAAGGATGGCCCTTCGGCCGGCATCACCATGGTGAGCTCCATGATTTCCGCCCTTCGCGGCGAAAGGATCAAGCTCCATTATGCCATGACAGGCGAAATGACCCTTCGCGGAAGGGTCCTGCCCGTCGGCGGCATCAAGGAAAAGATACTGGCCGCCAAGCGCTCCGGAGTGAAGACCATAGTCATCTCCGAAGAGAACCGCAAGGATGTAGAGGACATCAAGGAAATCTACATCAAGGGTCTCGACTTCATCTACGTCCACGACATCAACGACGTAATCAGCAATATATTCTGATGGAAGTAAGGATTGAGCAAAGCTGGAAGGAGGCTCTCGCTCCGGAGTTCGAAAAACCGTATTTCGAGTCGCTGGTGCGCTTCCTCCACGGCGAAAAAGATTCCGGCCGGGTGGTTTATCCTCCCGGCGGAAGCATTTTCAAGGCTTTCGAGCTCACTCCGCTCCCGTCCGTCAAGGCAGTCATCCTCGGCCAGGATCCCTACCACAACCCCGGGCAGGCCATGGGCCTTAGTTTTTCCGTCCCCGACGGCATCCCTTCGCCGCCTTCGCTCAACAACATCTTCAAGGAGATTGAGAACGACCTCGGCGTCAGGATGTCCGGCAGGACCAATCTCGAGCCCTGGGCCAGGCAGGGAGTGCTCCTTCTGAACGCCATCCTGACGGTGAGGGCCGGAGCTGCTGCTTCGCACAGCGGCATTGGCTGGCAGGAATTCACCGATGCCGTCATCAGGACGGTGTCCGAGCGCTGCGACGGCGTGGTTTTCCTCCTCTGGGGCAATTTCGCGCGCAGCAAGCGCGACCTCATCGACACCTCCCGCCACTACGTTCTGGAGGCGGCGCACCCCTCGCCGCTTGCCCGAGGCGCGTTTTTTGGATGCCGTCATTTTTCAAAGACCAACGAAATACTCGCCCGCGAGGGCAAAACTCCCATAAACTGGCAGTTATAATGAAACGCATAGCGCTTTTCCCCGGATCTTTCGATCCTTTTACCGCAGGCCATCTCAACATATTGAAGAGGGCCCTTACGATGTTTGACGAAGTCGTTGTCGCCGCCGGCGTCAACCAGGACAAACGCGGCTTTTTCGACATGGACTCCAGGCTCGAAATCATACGTCAGGCCACAAAGGGCATGGAAGGCGTGTCATGCATCAAGTATGACGGCCTGACCGTAGACCTTTGCCGCGAAATGGGCATACGCCACATCGTGAGGGGCGTGCGCAACATGATTGATTTCGAGACTGAAAGGTCGGTTGCGGATGCTAACCGCCGCCTTGCTCCCGAGATTGAGACCATCATTATCCCTACAGCCCAGGAGTTCGCCCACATCTCTTCGTCCGCCGTGCGCGACATCCTGCGCCATGGCGGCGACACGGGTCTTTTCCTTTCAGAAGGAGTAGTACTTCCTCCCCGTAATGCGTAGGGTCCTTCTCATATTGTCACTTTGCTGCTCGTTTGCCTTCAGTGCGGCTGCGCAGAGGGATTCGCTTTCCATGGCGAAGCTCTATTCTCTGCTCGACCAGTACGTAGCCGCCATGGAAGACCTCGACACCCCTGCAAAGGAGGCAGAGTGCGATATGATTGTTTCTTCGTGCCAGGATTCCCTGTTGAAGCAGGATGTTGCGCTAAGGCTCTACTCGCACTACATCTCTTCCACCCTGATGGGGGAGGAGGCTGTTGCCATCCATCTTTTCGACCGCTGGTTCGAAAGCGGTGAAGTGAAGTTCAAGAGCGGCAGCGACTTCTATCAGGCGCGCATTTATGCCACGTTCAACCGCAATTCGCTGGTGGGCTTGCCCTCGCCCGTCATCGAGATGCAGGACAGCTCAGGCAGTCCCATTACGGTCCCTGGAGGCTCAGGCAGGCGTACGATACTGTATTTTTATGATATATCCTGCCCCAAGTGCAGCATGGAGTCGGTCCTGCTGCGCTATTATCTCAACGACGTGGATTCGGAGCTGGATTTTTACGCTCTGTACTGCGGCTCGGATGCTGCTGAGTGGGAGAAATACCGCTCGGAGAGACTTCCTCAGGGCAATTCCAAGGTAAGGGTTTTCCATGCCTGGGATCCGGAGGGGGAGAGCGGCTTCCAGATGCAGTTCGGAGTGCTCCAGACGCCCAGGCTTTTCCTGCTGGACAGAGATGGTACCATCATCGGGCGCGGGCTGGATATCGAGGCTTTGCGCCAGATGGTCTCCGAGGCGGCTGCCGACGATGAGCTGACTATGCGCAATCCAGAGGGGGCGAGCCTGCCCTCCATCAAGGTGCCCGGAGTTCTGAAGCGCTGCGGTAAGTCTTCGCTCAAAACGCTGAAACTCAGCTCGCTGAGGGGCTCTCCTGCGTATCTGGTCTTTTATTCGCAGACTTGCTCGCGCTGCGCCGCTGCGCTCGATTCTCTCGATGCCGTTCTCTCCTCGAGCAAGCGCTCAAAAGCTTTTTTAGTCGATGTCGATGAGTTGATGGCAGAGAATCCCGAGCTCATGGGGCAGCTGCTCGACTCGTTCGACCTTCGCGTCCTGCCGCACGTTTTTTCCCTCGACTCCCACGGCCGCATCACGGGGCGTTATCTCGATTTGAAAGACGGGGAGAAATGATTATCTTTGCATTATGGCAGCAAGAAAGCGTAGAAACATCCCGAATGTCGACCCTGATTTCCTCGAGAAGCAGAAAGCTTCCCTGGTGAGGAATCACCGCCAGGTGATACTTTTCAACGAAAAGGAGATGAATGCCATCGACGAGTATTGCCGCCGCTTCAAGATAAAGTCCAAGTCCGCCATGCTCAGGCAGGCGGTTATGGAGAGGATCCTGGGCGATCTTGACGAAAACCACCCCACTCTTTTTTAGACAATCGAAATGGAAGAAGAAAAGAAACTCTACCCGCTGGTTCTCATCCCCGTCGAGGATCCTCCGGGCGAAATATGGCACCTCGCAGATATGGGATACCCCGATTCCATGATACGTGACGGCTATCTTTCCACGGATATACTCTCCGAGGTTATGGACGTGTATATGGACCGCATAGTCGGGGAAAAGGCCTTCGCCTCTTTCGGAAGGCAATTCCCGGTGATGCTTAAGACCCTGAAGAACAAGCAGGGAACGCCCCTTCTGGTGCATCCCGACGACGAGACCGCATTCCAGCGTTTCGATTTCCTTGGAAAAGCCAAGCTGTGGTATGTTCTTTCCGCTCCTGAGGGAGCTTGTCTCTACCTCGGTTTCAAGGCCGACACCGCGGCTTCCGACTTCTACAATGCCTGCAAGGATGGAAGTGTGCGGAATCTCCTCAAGGAAGTGCCGGTCAGGCCGGGCGACTGCTTCAAGATTAACCCCGGCACCGTTCATGCAGCTCCCCAAGGCGTTGAAATACTGGAGATTGCCGAGTCGTCGCCGCTCGACTTCCGCATCTTCAACTGGGGAAAGCAGGAGGGCGAAATGGATCCTTTCGATGAGGAACTGACGCTCGAAGCCGCTTTCGACTTCATCAACTATTCAGAAAGCAAGGTGGTTAAAGCCTCAGAGGACTATTCCGCTGAAGGAGTGAGGTCCCTTTGTGACGGTCCCGAATTCAAAGCAGGGGAGATCAGCTTGTCCTCGCCGCTGAAAATTGACGCCTCCCAGTCCGGCTCATTCTCGGCATACTATTGCCTCTCGGGCGAAGCCGCAGTGCAAGTTGCAGCTCCCGGGGCTCAGGAGGAACTTTTTGCCTTCGCAGCGGGCACAGCCGTCATAGTCCCCGCCGAAGTGGAACAGTTTGTGCTTATACCCCGCCAGGAGAACACGACACTTGTCGAATTAAGCATATAGACAAAATGGCAGACTCGGTAAGGATAGATAAATATGTGTGGGCAATACGCCTGTACAAGACCAGGAGCGACGCTACGGACGCCTGCAACGGCAACAAGGTCCAGATAAACGGAAGCCCCGCGAAGCCCTCTAAGGCCGTTAAAATCGGCGATAGCATCTCCGTGCGCAAGGGTAGCGCCCTGATGAGTTACAAGGTTTTGCAGCTAACGGAGAACCGCCTCGGGGCCAAGCTCGTCCCCGAATTCGCAGAGAATACTACTCCCCAGTCGGAGCTTGACAAGCTTCACGCTCCGGTCGAGACTTTCTTCGTGAGGCGCGAACGCGGTGAGGGCCGTCCCACCAAGAAGGAAAGACGCGACATGGATGCCCTCTGGGACGGATTCGTCCCTGAGGGCGACGACGATTTTGACGATTAAACATTTAAGCAACGATAGACTATGGATCTTTGGTATATACTGATACTAATCACCGTCCTGAGCTTCGCGGTGCAGGCTATGCTCCAGAGGCGTTTCAGGAAATACAGCGCGGTGCGCACGGGCATTACCGGGGCGGAAGTCGCTGCCAGGATGCTTCGCGACAACGGCATCACAGACGTCCGCATAGACAGTATTCCCGGCGAACTGACAGACCATTACGACCCCGAAACGAAAACTCTCAACCTGAGCGAGGCCGTCTATGGGCAGCGCAACATAGCCGCAGCCGCAGTTGCGGCGCATGAGTGCGGCCATGCCGTTCAACACGCGAGCGGATACGCTCCGCTGCGCCTTCGCACTTCGCTCGTGAAGGTCGTTTCTTTTTCGAACAGGTATGTGTCCTGGGTCCTTCTCCTTGGTCTCCTGCTGATAAAAGTGACCCCCTCACTCCTGTGGCTGGGCATAGCGCTTTTCGCGGCATCCACCCTTTTCAGCATAGTCACCTTGCCTGTCGAAATTAACGCAAGCGAACGCGCAGTCGCCTGGCTTGAGAGCTCGGGCATAGCGACATACGAGACCAAGCCCATGGCCGCCGATGCCCTTCGCTGGGCAGCTTATACTTACGTAATCGCCGCCCTGGGCTCGATTGCGACCCTTCTCTATTACATAGGAATAGCAAGAAACAGATAATCATGAAAGGAGCACTGATTTTCCTCGCCGACGGTTTCGAAGACATCGAAGCCCTTGCCACCAGGGACGTTTTACTAAGGGGCGGAGTCCCCGTGCAGCTGGTCGGAATTGCGGATGACCCGTTCGTCGTTTCCGCCCACAGCCTTGCGGTCGGAGTAGACTGCATGCTGGGCGATTTTGACAACGAGCCTGCAGACTCTTCAGAAGACATTATGATCTTCCCCGGCGGCATGCCCGGCGCCGCAAATCTTTCCGGGTGCAAAAAGCTTGTCAGCATGATGGACGAGCACTATGCCACGGGAGGTACTCTTGCCGCCATTTGCGCCGCTCCCGGCCTCGTCCTTTCCAAGTTGGATAAGCTCCCTGAAGGGCTGGAGTTCACCTGCTACGACGGTTTCCAGAGCGCCCTTGAAGAAAGGGGAGCAGAGTTCCTTGCCAAACCTGCAGTAAACTGTGAGCGCATCATCACAGGCCGCGGCCCCGGACACACAAAAGCTTTCGCCCTGGAGATACTGAAGGCTCTGAAGGGTGAGGCTGTCGCAGAAAAGGTGCGTCAGGGGATGGAACTCTGACGTCGAATAAGCCGTCCGCTTATTTCCTGATGATTACCCGCTGTATGCGGCGGGGAACGGAGGTGAGAATCTCGTAGGGGATGGTATCCAGAATCCCTGCGAGCTCCTCTGCGCTGGGATCTTTACCGAAAATAGTGACTGTGTCGCCGACGGAGGCTTCTACGCCGGTGATGTCGAGCATGGTCATATCCATGCAGATGTTCCCTATGGTGGGAACCCTTTTGCCGTTGAGAAGGAAGGAAGCGCGGCCGCATCCCAGGTGGCGGTCCAGGCCGTCGGCATAGCCGGCGGGGATGGTGGCGATTACCGTGCCTTCGGGGGCAACTATGCCGTGACGGCCATAGCCTATGGTGCCGTCGCCCTTGTGCAATGTCTTGATTTGTAGTATTTTGACCTTTAGCGACGCAATGGGCCTGAGGCCGGCGGGGGACTTGACTCCTTCGGGCCTTATGACGGGGTCTATGCCGTAAATACCAATCCCCAGGCGCACCATGTCAAACTGGTACTCGGGGAATCTTTCTATGCCGGCGGAATTGAGCAGGTGCCAGATGGGATGATAGCCTATGCTCTGCTCTATTACTGTCGCTCCCTTGATGAAAGTATCTATCTGGAAGCGGGTGTATTCGTCCTCGGAAGGGTCGTCGGCGACGGCGAGGTGCGAATAGACGGAGCGCACCGTTATCTCGGGGGACTCTGCGAGAAAGGCGCAGAGGGCCGGGAGTTCATCGGCCATGAAGCCGAGACGGTGCATTCCGCTGTCGATCTTTAAGTGTACGGGGAATCCCTTTACGCCCCGCCGCCTGAGGACGTCCCTCAGGGCGGCGAGGGTGTAGAGATTGGGTATGCCGGGCTCGAGCTTCTTGTCGAGCATCTCGTCGAAGAAATCGGTGCCTGTGGTGAGCACCATGATGGGCATGGAAATGCCGGCCTGGCGCAGCTCTATGCCTTCGACGGGAAGGGCCACTGCGAGATAGTCGGCTCCAGCCTGCTGGAGAAGGGATGCTACCTGAACGGCGCCGTGGCCGTAGGCGTTGGCTTTGACCAGCACCAGCATACGGGTGGAAGAGCTGAGACGCGAGCGGAAGTACCTGTAGTTGTACAGAAGGTCCGGAGCGCTCAGCTCAAGCCTTGTGAAATCTTCGGCGTGGCCGGTCATTGAAGGGGATTATTCTCCGAAGTACCTCTTAAGGAGGCCCTGGAAACCGGCACCGTGACGGGCCTCGTCCTTGGCCATCTCGTGGACGGTGTCGTGGATGGCGTCGTAGCCGAGCTGCTTGGCCCTGAGGGCGATGGCGAGCTTGCCTTCGCATGCGCCGGCCTCGGCCTCAGCCCTCTTCTTGAGGTTGGTCTTGGTGTCCCATACGACCTCGCCGAGGAGCTCCGCGAACTTGGCGGCGTGCTCAGCCTCTTCGAAAGCGTAGCGCTTGAAAGCTTCGGCCACTTCGGGATAGCCTTCCCTTTCAGCCTGGCGGCTCATCGCTAGGTACATGCCCACTTCGGAGCATTCGCCGGTGAAGTGGTCGTGGAGACCCTGCATGATGATTTCGTCTTCGACCCTTCCGTCGCCGATGTGGTGCTCGCAGGCCCATTTCAGGCTGCCTGCTTCGGGTTTGACTTCAACGAACTTCTCGGCCTTGGCGTGGCAAATCGGGCACTCTGCGGGGGGATTTTCGCCTTCGTAGACATAACCGCAAACGAGGCATCTGAATTTCTTTTTCATAACTGTGGTTGTTGTTTAGTGATTCGTGATTATTCATACAAAATTACTTTTTCTTTCCGACTATGCAAAAATATTTCCCGCTTTTGAGTATCTTTGACGCTATGACAAAATACTACCAGGTGGCCCTCCACCGCTTCGCCCTTTCCATGCCTTCATCCTCCCCTTTGTGGATGATGGCGTCCCAATACAATCCTTTCGAAATACCCGAGGCCGAGGATGTTATTTTCTCCCTCGAGATAGTCCCGGAGTATAAGGAGGTGGAAAAGGAGCCCGTGTACACCGAACCACCCTCGGAGCCTGACCAGACTCGCATAGAAATATACAAGATTGCCTCGGGATGGCGCTTCGAGGCGGCTCCTTCTGCCCGCTCCCGCCGCTGCTGCGTCCTGGACACTACTGAAGATTTTTCCAAGGCCACCCTCTGGATGGAGCCTGAAAGGCGCACCGCCCTTTTCTCGCTCAACAATGCCCTTATGGTCCTTTACGCCTTCCGCACCGCCGGCATGGGCACCCTTGAGATGCACTCCTCCGTAGTCATGAGAGACGGCAAGGCCTATATGTTCCTTGGCAAGAGCGGCACCGGCAAGAGCACCCACAGCCGCCAGTGGCTGGAGACCTTCCCCGGCACCGAGCTTCTCAACGACGACAACCCCATACTCAGGGTCTTCCCCGACGGGTCTGTCATTGTGTACGGCTCCCCCTGGAGCGGCAAGACCCCCTGTTACCGCAACCTTTCCGCCCCCGTGGGCGCAATAGTTCGCATACGCCAGTGCCCTGAGAACAAGGCTGAGCGCATGTCCGTGGTTCAGGCATACGCTTCCCTGTATTCCTCCTGCTCGGGACTAAAGTTCCATAAGGAGATGGCCGACGGCCTGCATGCCGCCCTCGAAGCCGCAGCCACCCGCGTCCCCTGTTTCGTCCTTGACTGCCGTCCCGACCACGAAGCCGCAGAAGTTTGTTACCAAGCCGTGAAATGAAGACCCTGTCCGTCCCCAACGATGTCCTGGCCTCGATGGCTGACGAATACCTTTCCAAAGGGAAGGAGGCCGTTCTGCGCGTCAAGGGCAGGAGCATGCGTCCCTTCCTCAGGGACGAAATAGACAGCGTGCGTCTCGTTAAAAAGGACACAGTGGAGGTCGGAGACATGGTTTTTGCGCGCATAGGCGGTTCCCGCTTTGTGCTTCACCGGGTGATAGGGGTCGAGGGCGAGAGTCTCACCCTCATGGGAGACGGCAATATCAGGGGCACTGAGAACTGCCTTAAGGGCGACGTGCTCGGCACCGTGGTTGAAATCCTGCCTCCCGACGGCAGGGGCCACGCTCCCGGCAACGGACGCTGGTGGCGCATGCTGCTCCCGCTTAGGCGTTATATATTGTTCATTCTCAAATTTTTCGGAAGATGAAGATTGCCGAAGGATTCGTCCTGCGCACATTGGGCAAGGACCATATCGTAGTGGGCGAGGGTCTCGCCCAGGTCAATTTCAACAAGATGGTGTCCCTCAACGCCAGCGCCGCTTTCCTGTGGAAGGAAGTCGAGGGTAAAGAGTTTACGACTGAGCAGCTCGCCGACCTGCTCGTATCAAAGTACGAGGTGGCGAGGGAAGTGGCCTTGAAGGACGCCGCCGCCCTCGTGGACAAACTGCTCGAGGCAGGAATACTGGAGGCTTAGCGCTGATATGAAGGATTTCCGCACATGCATGAAGGGTCTGCACGCCCTGGTCCGCCCCATCCGGGGAAGGATTGCGCTCTCCGTGATCCTGGGCCTGGTGAGGGTAGCCGCTTCGCTCACGTTCGTGTGGCTGTGCAAGGTCCTCGTCGATATCGCCTGCGGCCAGAGCGACCGCCCGCTTGGCACCTTCACCCTGCTCCTTGTGCTCGTCATGCTCGTCCAGCTGGGCGCCAGGGTGGCCTACAATTATTGGGAAGGCCTGATTGACGTCAAGACTCGCCGGGAAGTGCGCAAAAGCCTCTTTAACAGTATTATGCGCAGTTCGTGGAACGGAGGTGACAAGTTCCATAGCGGCGATGCCGTGAACCGTCTGCAGGAGGACCTGCGCATCGTGCTCGACCTCCTGTGCAGCAGGCTCCCCGACGCCATCATAACCTCCTGCCAGCTCCTGGCAGCCTCGTTCTTCCTTTTGAAGCTCTCGCCCAGCCTGGTTTGGGTGCTCCTTGTACTCATGGCAGTGGCAGTCTTAGGCAGCAAATTGTATTTTGGCCGCCTTCGCCGCCTCACGGCGAGCATACGCGCAAAAGACAGCGAGATTCAGAGCTACATGCAGGAAAACCTGCTGCATCGCCCGTTGGTGTTAACTCTCTTCGGCGCCGACAAGGTCGTCGACAGCCTCGATGGTCTGCAAAAGGAATATACCGCTTTCAACGTTTCCCGCCTTGGCTACAACGCCGTTGCCAGGGCATTCATGGGCTTCGGCTTCATGGGAGGCTATGCCGCTGCGTTCCTATGGGGCGTGTACGGTATACACAGCGGCGCCGTCACTTTCGGCATGATGACCGCCTTCCTGCAGCTGGTGGGCCAGGTCCAGCGCCCCATTGCCGACATGAGCCGCCACATACCCGCCTTCATCAACTCCCTCACTTCCGTCGAAAGGCTCATGGAGATTAATGAGCTCCCCCGCGAGAAGGACGGTCCCGACGATAGTTTCGACACCGCTCCCGGCATAAGGGTAAGCGGCCTTGGTTTCACCTATCCCGACGGTGTGAGACCGGTCATCAGCGGTCTTAGCTACGACTTCCGTCCAGGCACCACGACTGTCATCACCGGCCGCACGGGCGCGGGCAAGAGCACGCTCGTCAAAATTATGCTGGGCCTTATGGACCCTTCGGAAGGGACGGTCGAAATATACGACGACACCCGCAGCAGCACCGTCTCAGCCCTAACGCGCTGCAACTTCCTCTATGTTCCCCAGGGCAACAGCCTTATGAGCGGCACCATACGCGAAAACCTCCTCCTTGCCGACCCCGATGCGGACGAGGAAAGCATGAAACGCGCGCTGCACATCGCTGCGGCAGATTTCGTCTTCTCTCTGCCCGATGGGCTCAATACCCCCTGCCGCGAAGCCGGCGGAGGCCTTAGCGAAGGCCAGGCCCAGCGCATAGCCATAGCCCGCGCCCTTCTTCGCAAGGGCGGCGTACTGATACTCGACGAAGCCAGCTCCGCGCTCGACTCCGACACTGAAATCCAGCTTCTAGACAATCTTGCAGAGGCATTCAAGGGCAAAAAGACCATAGTTTTCATCTCCCACCGCGACGCCGTGTCACGCTACGCGGACGGCTCGCTCCAATTCTGAAGCCATGGTCCCATTCCTAAAGCAGGTGGCCTCCCGCTACTTCGACGCTGATTTGGGAGGCGAAGATATTTGTTTCATACTGCCAAACAGGCGGTCAGTCAAGTTTTTTGAAAAGTATTGGGCATCCCTTGCCTCCGAGCGCAGGCGCCCGTCCAGGATGCCGCTTGTTTTTACCATCAGCGATTTTTTCTGCCGCATTTCCGGTAGGGTGGCAAGCGACAGGACCCACCTGCTACTCATACTCTATGAGTGCTACAAGCGTTTAGGAGCGGGCAAAGAGAGTCTCGACGATTTCATTTTCTGGGGAGACGTCCTGCTTTCGGACTTCGACGACACCGACAAATACATGGCCGATCCCGCGAAACTGTTCACCAACGTGTCAGATTTCAAGGGCATGCAGGACAAATTCGAATACCTTTCGGAAGGGCAGAGGGAGGCCATGGAGCGTTTCATGTCCCATTTCCGCACTCCCGGGGAGGATAAGCCGGTTAAACAGAGTTTCCTGAGCATATGGGAAGTACTTCTTCCCCTGTATAATGATTTCCGCTCCGAGCTTGACTCCCGAGGTCTTGCATACGAAGGCATGATTTTCCGCTCAGTAGCTGAAGAGATTGCCCAAAGGCCCGTCTCGGACATGCTCGGGGCCGTTTTCCCCGGCACTGGGCTCTATGTCTTCGCCGGACTGAACGCCCTTAGCGCGTGCGAAGAAAAGCTTCTCTCAAGGATGAGGGATGCGGGCCTGGCGCGTTTCTGCTGGGATTTTTCTTCGGATATGATACGCGATCCCCTCAACAGGGCATCCCACTTCATGTGGGACAACGTGCGCAGGTTCCCCCAGGATTTCCGTCCCGACCCTGACGGCACTCCCGTGCCGAAAGTGAGCGTTATCAGCGTCCCTTCCTCGGTCGGTCAGGCCAAGCAGCTTCCCCGCATATTTGCCCAAAGGAGTCCCGGCTTGGAAACGGCCGTGGTGCTTCCGGACGAAAACCTGCTTCTCAGCGTTCTTAATTCCATACCTCCGGAGGTAAAGGCCGTCAACGTGACCATGGGATACTCCATGCGCCTGAGCCAGCTCTTCGCCCTCCTTTCGGAAGTGGCCGCCATGCAGCTGCATCTAAGGCAGCGCCCTGACGGATACCATTTCTACCACAAGCAGGTCTATGCCATCTTCTCGAACAGCCTTTTCAGGAGCGCTGCGTCAAGCCCGGAGGAAAAGGAGTTCGTCGCTCGCATAAAAGCCGGTGCGCGCTACTATATCCCCGAGTCCGAGCTAAGGATGGAGGGAATATCGGGCAAGATTTTCAGGCCTGTCGTGGAGGACCCTTCCATCGAGTCCCCGGAGGTGATAAGGAAGATAACGGAGTATCTTTCCGATATAGTTTCGTCCATTGCAATTGCAATAAAAGAAGATACTTCGCTTACCCTCGAGCTGGACTTTGCCAAGGAATACTACCTTATCCTGAGGCGCCTTTCCGCGTACGAGCTTCCCTTGAGGCCCGCGACCTTCTTCCGTATGCTGGACCGGCTTGCAGGTTCCCTTTCGGTACCCTTCAGGGGTGAGCCTCTCAAGGGCCTGCAAATTATGGGACCGCTTGAAACCCGCGCCCTCGACTTTGAAAGGGTTATCATACTTTCCTGCAACGAAGGCACCTACCCTTCACGCTCCTTCAAGGCGTCGTTCATCCCGCCCGAGCTTCGCCGCGCTTTCGGCCTTCCCAATTCCGACCAGCGCGATGCCATAGAAAGCTATTACTTCTACAGGCTCATACAGAGGGCCTCGGAAGTCTTCCTATTGTACGATTCCAGGACAGAAGGGCTCAAATCGGGTGAGGAGAGCCGCTACATAAGGCAGCTCCAGCTGCATTTCGGGCTCGATGTCTCCAGGCAGGAAGCCAAGGCTTTCCCCTCCCTTCCAAAGGCTCCCGCCGACATAGCCAAGACTGAGGCGGACGTGGAGAAGATTCGGGCCATGGAATTTTCGCCTTCGGCGCTCAGGAATTATCTCAGGTGCCAGGTGTCCTTCTACTACTCCCGTGTCCTTGGTCTCAAGGCGGGCGACGAAGTGACCGAATCGCTCGACAGCAGCATGACCGGAAATGTCTACCATGCCGCCATGCAAAAGCTTTACAGCGAGGCCCGGGGCACGCTGACCCGCGAGTACCTGCGTCAGACCAGGCGCGACAGGCAGCGCATAAAATCCCTCGTTCGCTCTCTCATCATGAAGGAGCTCGGCACCGCCGAAGTCTCCGGCAGGAACCTCGTTTTCGAGGAGATGGTGGTGCGTTACGTGGAAAAGACTCTGGAGCGTGACCTGGAGCTTCTTGAAAAATGGGGGACGGATTCCTTGCAAATTCTTGGCCTCGAGCGTGAAATGCGCTGGGAGTCAGGCCCCTATCGCTTCAAAGGCACGATTGACAGGCTTGATTCCATCGCTCCGGGCCGGGTGCGCATCGTGGACTACAAGACCGGAATGGTGGAAGACAAGGACTTAAGAATCGATGATACCAATGCTTCGAAGGTCATAGAGAGTCTCTTTGCCGAAGAAAACGACAAACGCCCCGACATAGCCCTTCAGTTGTTCCTCTATGACAAATTCGTCTCGTCAGACGGGGAGTTTGCCGGGATGCGGCTCTTCAACTCCATTTACCAGCCGGCAAAGATGTTCGCGGAGCCTCCCGCGACTGTCGCCGTTAGCGAGGTGTTCTGCAATATGGCTGAGGAAAGGCTTTTCTCCATGCTGGAGAAGATTTCTGATATCAGCGTTCCTTTCCGCCACACCGCGAATCAGAAGGCATGCGAGCACTGTGACTTTAAAACCATCTGCGGGCGATGATACGGATAATGAAGGCCTCAGCCGGCTCAGGCAAGACATTCAAGCTGGCCCAGACGTATCTGCGCGTGCTTCTCTCCTCCAATGAGAGTTACGCCTTCCGCAGCATCCTTGCCGTTACCTTCACCAACAAGGCCACTGCCGAAATGAAGGGGCGCATACTAGAGGAGCTCTACAAACTCGCAGTTTCTCCGGAGAAGTCGGACTATTTCGCTGAATTCGTGCCTTCGCTCTTCCCCGACGCCCATGCGTTGAAGGCAAAGGCCTCCAAGACGCTTACCGAGCTGCTCCACGACTATGGCTCGTTCAGCGTCAGCACCATAGACCGTTTCTTCCAGCAGGCCCTGAGGGCGTTTGCAAGGGAAGCCGGGCAGTTTGCCGCATACCAGATAGAGCTGGACAAGCCTTCCCTAGTCCACGAAGCCGTCGATTCCCTGCTAGATTCCCTGTCCGAAGACGATTCTGAAATACTCGACTGGCTCACGGATTCGCTTTCAGTAAGTATGGACAAGGGCTCGCGTCCCGATTTCGAGGGGCGTCTCTATGAAATGGCTGAAAAGCTTTTCAGCACCGAGCGTCAGGATGTCATGGAGAGACTGGGCATCAAGGGTGAAGGGCAGTTCTCGCGTGAATCGCTGAAAGTAATAAGCGCCCGTTGCAGGGATGTTATTTCCGACTACGAAAAGGCAGTGCGTGACTGCGCGAAGGAGTGTCTCGATATTATTAGCGCCGCCGGCCTTTCCACGAGCGATTTCTTCCGCTCCTTCATGGAGAAGTTGCCTCACTTCGTGTATTTCCCCCTCCC
This sequence comes from uncultured Bacteroidales bacterium, assembly GCA_947302175.1. Classification (GTDB taxonomy): domain Bacteria; phylum Bacteroidota; class Bacteroidia; order Bacteroidales; family UBA932; genus Cryptobacteroides. The sequence goes on from CAMYVB010000001.1 coordinate 184,643, forward strand.
TCCTTCGCCTCCCGAGCCCACGCCGGCCTTCCTCGCAAGGGCGAAGGATCCCGACGGCTGGTTCTCCAAGGCTGCAGCGCCGAAATGCCTCCCTCTTGTGGAAGAAAGCCTGTCTCCTGCTCTCAGCCGCTTCTGCTATCTTTTTGAGGAAGGCAGAAAATTGTCTTCCAGCGCCGCGCTTATCCTTTCCCAGATTCACGGCCTTGCAGTTTCCTCGGAACTGACCCGGGAATTCGAGGGCCTTCTCAAGGAAAAGAACGTTCTCAGCCTGGACGACAGCAACGCCATCCTGAGACGCATGATCGATGGCAGCGACGCGCCTTTCGTATATGAAAAGATGGGCGTGAGGTACCGCCATTTCCTTCTTGACGAGTTCCAGGACACCTCGATGGTGCAGTGGGAAAACTTCCTTCCCCTTCTCAAGGAGAGCGATTCCACGGGAGGGAGCAATCTCGTCGTAGGTGACGTCAAACAGAGCATTTATCGCTGGCGGGACTCCCGCTGGGACCTTCTCGATAGCGGAGTTCAGCGCGACTTCCCCCTCTCGGAAATAGTTTCTCTTACGGAGAACTGGCGCAGCAGCCGTGCGGTAGTTGAGTTCAACAACGATTTTTTCAGCCACGCAGCTGCCCTTCTCGATCCCAGGCTCGATGGGGCGTCGTTCTCGATAAGCGACATTTACTCTGACGTTGAGCAGACTCCATGTGCCGATGAAGCGCAGGAAGGCTGCGTCAGGGTGAATTTCTGCTCTGACAAGGATGAGCAGATGGAAAAAGTTATTGAGAGCATTTCCCGGGCGCGTCAGGCAGGCGCTCTCTGGAGCGATATAGCGGTGCTCGTAAGGACCAACCTCATAGGCGGAAGGGTGGCCCAGGCCCTGCTTCAAGCCGAAATACCCGTCCTTTCCGACGATTCTCTCGACCTAAAGGGCTCAGTCACCGTGAGGAGGGTGGTAGGCCTTATGGAAAGCTTCGAAAATCCCGACGACCGGATAAGCTCCTACATCGCCTCTATGACGGGCATGAGCTTCCCCGACTGCTTCCATTCGCTTCCCGACCTTTGCGAGAGCCTCCTGCGTTCGCTAAGGGACGCCGATTCCTCACTTTTCGAGTCCGAGACCCTCTACATACAGTCCTTCATGGACACCCTTCTGGACTGGACTTCGAGGAACGGCAACTCCATTTCCCGTTTCCTGTCATGGTGGAAGGATGCAAAGGTTAAGCTCAGCTCTCCGGCCGGGGCGGATGCGGTGCGCGTAATAACAATCCATAAGTCCAAGGGACTGGAGTTCCCCCATGTCATATATCCTTTCGCAGAAGCTGAAAGCCTCACGCCTTCCACTAAGCATCCGCCTTTCCACTGGTGCATCCCCGACGAGTCCTTAGGCGCCATTCCGGAGGCTTCGGAGACTGCCTTCCCCATCACTATGACAGGCAAGGCCGCCAATACCTGCTTCTCCAGGGACTATGCCGACGAACGTAACCTCTGCCTCGTAGATGCTCTGAACGCCTCTTACGTCGCTCTGACGAGGGCGCAAAAGAGTCTCCATGTCATTGCAGAGAGACCTTCCGACCCGGTCATCTCTGCCATCGATAAAGGCGACGTGTCCAAATTGTCCACTCTCTCCCATCTGCTTATGGAATACACAGGCGAGGATGAATATGTTTCCGGCGAACCCTACGACTTTTCGCGCATGAAAAGGAAAGACAAGAAGGCTCCGGAAGCGGTCCCCTCGTCATATCCTTCCTATCCTGCAAGCGGCGGAGTTGCCAAGGAAGACAGTGAATCATACGACTTCTTCTCTGAAGACGGCCTCGCGGGCGCCGGAGCATCCCCCCGTCTTTCCGGCATAGCCTTGCATGAAATTCTGTCCCGGGTGGATATGGAAGGCGGTCTGGAGCGTGCAGTCTCCAGAAGCGTCGAAAAGGCTATCCTCTCTCCCGAGGAAGGGAAGAAGGCTTATGAGCTTCTGTCCCGTGCCCTGTCTTCGCCCGAAGTGAGCGAGTGGTTCAACCCGGCGTACAAGGCCGATACTGAAAGGACGCTCATAGACGCCCAAGGGGAGTGCCACATTCCCGACAGGGTGGTACGCACCCCTTCTTCCACCACAGTCATAGACTATAAGTTCGGAGAGCCGAAGCCCTCTTATCACCGTCAGGTAAGGCGTTATATGGAGATACTGCGCCAGCTCGGATGCGTGAAGGTATCGGGCTATCTTTGGTATGTCAGGACGGGAGAAATAGAGAAAGTAGAATAAAAACACTATATTTGTGAGTCTAAAAAAACGTGAGAAATGGAAGCCGGAGAAAACTATATCAAGCTGGAATACAATACTGAACGTGAGATTCTCGCCATGCCTGAGTACGGGCGCAACATCCTTCAGATGGCCGAAAGCCTGAGGGACATCCCCGACCGCGAGAAGCGCAGCGCGCAGGCCCGCGCCGTCGTCAAGTCCATGGAAATCCTCAATCCAGGGGTCCATCAGCAGGACAATTATGCCCAAAAGCTCTGGGACCATCTCTATATGATAGCCGGGTACGACCTCGACATCGATTCCCCTTACCCCGCCCCCGTCCCCGCCTTGATGCAGGAAAAGCCCCACATCATCCCCATCCAGAAAAAGCCTGTGAAGGCTACGCACTACGGGCGCAATATCGAGAGCATAATAGAGCTCATCGCAGGTGAGCCCGACGGCGAAGTCAAGACCGCCATGATACGCTCCCTTGCCACTTACATGCGTCAGCAGTACCTCATTTGGAACAAGGACAGTGTCGAGGACAGCACCATCTTCAGCGACATCGAAAGGCTTTCCGACAATAGAATCAAGGTCCCCGAAGGCCTGTCCCTCTCCCGCATATCCCCCGAAGCCAATTTCGCCCGTCCCGGCATAGGCTCCGTGTCCCAGGGTTCGTCCAAGAAAAACAAGAAGCACTGGAAAAAGAAATAGATCCTTAAGCCATGGACAAAAGAAAGCCAGCTGCCCTTCAATTCGACGAAGGCAGGAAGGAGAAGATTCTCAAAGTCGCAGGAATAGCGCTTGTCGCCATCGCAGCCTACGCTCTTCTCGCCTGCATCTCTTATCTTTTCTCCTGGAAGCAGGACATGAGCCTGCTTTCCGACCCTTCGATGCTCTCAGTCGACCATCCTTCCTCGGGAGCATCAGGCAAGTTCGGGTTTCTCCTCGGCCATTTTCTCGTGTGCAAGTGCTTCGGGCTTGGCAGTTTCGCGCTGGTTGTCGCCCTGCTCGCGGCCGGCCTGCGCCTGCTCTCTTTCAAGTGGTCCCAGTCCATGCTTAAGACTGCGGTGCTTGCGCTTTCCTTCGCTCTTGTGTCGTCTTTCGCCCTTGCCCTCGTGGCATCTGTCATCGGCCCCGACAACGCTTTTGGCGGAGGCCTTGGCGGGCGCATGGGTGCTTTCGCGGCCTCTTGGAGCATCAATCTTTTCGGCACTGTGCCGTCCCTGATTTTGGCCTTTGCCCTTGTCGTGCTGTGGATGTTCGCCTGCGGGTTCAGGCTTCCCGCCTTAAGGCAGCTTCGCCATGGCGACGATGGGGAAGATGATCCCGGAGAGCCTGCAGACATTATGATTGAGGATATCCCCGAGATTGAAAATACCCCTGTTCCCGCAAAGGATACAGTCGCTCCCGAGGCGGTAAAACCGGCCCCTGAAAAAGCTCCCGAAGGCGGAATCGAAGTAATCAGGGACGACAAGGGCCTTTCCACCGTAATCAAGCAGGAGCTCCCGAGGATAGACACCCGCGACGAGCTCTCTAAATACGAATTCCCTCCTCTCGAGATCCTCGACGCCCACGCTTCTTCAAAGCAGGAAGTCTCTTCCGAGGAGCTAACCCGCAACAACAATAAGATTCGCGCTTCACTGGCCGACTACAGGATACAGGTGGAGGACGTAAAGGCTGTCGTCGGCCCCACAGTGACCCTGTACAAGGTCTATCCCTCTCCCGGAGTCAAGATTTCCTCCATCAAGACTCTCCAGGACGACCTTGCGATGAAACTCAACGCCCATGGCGTCAGGATAGTTACTCTGAGCGATTCCGTCGGCATAGAAGTGGCCAACGACAGGCCCGCCATAGTCCCGCTCAGGGCTCTCCTGAACGATCCGGCTTTCCGCGAGAGCAAAGCGGAACTCCCCGTCGCCATAGGCTATACCATAACGCAGAAAGTCAAGGTGTTCGACCTCGCAACTGCCCCTCACCTCCTGGTCGCGGGTGCGACGCAGCAGGGTAAGTCTGTGGGTCTTAACGTGCTTGTCTCGTCCCTACTCTTCTCGAAGCATCCTTCAGAGCTGAAGTTCGTCTTCATAGACCCCAAGATGGTCGAATTCTCCTCCTACTCCTCCCTTATAAAGCACTATCTTGCAGTGCTTCCCGATGCCGGTGACGAGCAGCAGGAAAAGAACGCCTCCATCGTGAAAAAGTCGAAGGACGCCGAGAGGATACTCCGCTCCCTCTGCATAGAGATGGACGAGCGCTATGAGCTGATGAGCCGCGCCGGCGCGAACAATATCAAGCTCTACAACGAAAAATACAAAGACCGCCATCTCCTTCCCACAGAGGGTCACAAGTTCCTTCCTTACCTGGTGACCATCATTGACGAGTACGCCGACCTCACCATGTCCGTGGGTGCCTCTCCTGAAGTGAAGGCATCGTCGAAGAGCATACAGAGTTCCATCATACGCCTCGCACAGAAGGGCAGGGCTGCAGGCATACACGTGGTCCTTGCCACCCAGCGTCCTTCCGTGGACGTCATCTCCGGCATCATCAAGACCAACTTCCCCACTCGTATCGCCTTCAGGGTCGCTTCGAGGGTGGACTCTATGACCATTCTGGACATGCCCGGCGCCGAGAAACTCATAGGCAAGGGCGATATGCTCTACTATGCAGGCGTCGAGTGCGAGCGCATACAGTGCGGGTTCGTGAGCAATCGCGAAATCAGCGCCATAACCGGCTTCATTGGATCCCAGCAGGGCTATAAGAAGTCCTACAATACTCCATACTACCTTCCCGACCCCGCTCCCGCGGAGGGCGAAGGCGGCGGCATGGTCGACATGGGCGAGCTCGATGACCGTTTCGTTGAAGCCGCCACCATGGTGGTGACTTCCCAGAAGGGCTCCACATCAGATCTGCAGCGGCGCCTGGGTATGGGCTATGCCAAAGCCGGCCGCGTCATGGACCAGCTTGAGGCGGCAGGAATCGTAGGCCCCCAGGAGGGTTCCAAGCCCCGCCAGGTTCTGGTACAGGATTTGGATACGCTCCAGGAGATACTTAACGCCTTTAAGAAATGAAACGCTTTCTCCTCATATCAGCCTACCTGGTTAGTGCTTCGCTCTTTAGTCTCAGCGCCGCATCTCCCAAGGAGGCTGAGGCTTTTGTGAAATCCATCGCCTCTGAGCCTTTTTCCTTCTCGTACGATTATGAGATTTTCACCGAAGTCCTTGTCGTGGGCAGCGGAAAGGCCTGTGTCTTTGGCAAGTCTTACAGGGTAGAGAGCGGCGATATGCTCTTCTGCTCGGACGGCAAGACCCGCTGGACAGTGGATTCCGATTCGAAGGAAATATATATAGAGAGTGTCGATGAGGCATCGAAAGATTATCTTTCCAATCCCGCCGCCCTCCTTTCTTCCCTTTCCGAGGCCTTCACTATAGCCGAAGAAGGCAGCCTCACTTTTTCAGGCAAGCACTATAACGGCTTCAAGCTCGTTCCTTCGGTGAAGGGCACGGGCCTCAGCTCAGTCACTCTTTATTTTTCGGGCAAGACTCCCGCCCGCGTGGAGGTCGTGCCCGTAGACGGCCCCAAAGCGGTTTTCACCCTCGCTTCCTTTGCCGAAGATAAAAAAGACGGGACCCGCTTTACCGTGGATCCCGCCTCTTATGGGAAGTCTTTTTTGGTGACAGACCTGAGATAGCCTCCTGCTATTCGGCAGTGCGTATGCAGCGCACGTTCATGGCCATATAATTCTTGTAACCTATCTCGCAGGTGACGCGGTCGTTGCGCTCGAAGAGGGCGCGGAAATAGGCTTTATCTTCGTCTATGGAGTCGGAAGTCCAGAGCAGGCAATATGTGAGTATGTCGTTGAATACCAGGGCGTCGCCGCCATCGGAAAGGGCTATGTAGCCCATGGGAAGAAGGGACATGCCGCTCTTGTTGGTCACGTCCACGTCGGGCCAGTACTCCCACATTACGGTATTATTGAAATACGCGGGCGCCATGTGATTGCCTGCGCCTGTGTTGAAATGGGCGTTGGGAACGGTGCTCTCGGTCTCCACGAAGGCATTGTTGAGCGAAAGGAAATCTTCGTTGGAGGGAAGCCTCCAGCCGGCAGGACATGCCGTTGAGGCCTCGGCCCAGGAGTAGTAGCGGCCGAAGAGAGGGTCCACTACGGGCATATCGTAGTATGAGTAGCCTGCGCCTTTCCAGCGGAGGTTGTCGGCCATCCAATCGCGGCCGTCCACGGTTATGTAGTGGTACTGCACATCGTCGCGGGGGTCGGTGAAAATCTTTGTGCCCTCGGGATAGACTATGCCCTGGACGGACCTGTTATCTCCTTCAGTGCGTATGATGATGGCGCTTGAAGAGGACGAGGTGTTGTTGTATCCGTCTGCGAATATGGTGCAAGTGACCTCCATGGTCATCAGCGTATCTGGAACGGAGAAGGAATAGCTGTAGGGGAGGGAGGAGGCGTCTTCGCGCCTTATGGTGTCCGCAACTGCCCCGGGGGTGTTCATTTTCCAATAGCAGCCCAGGCCGAGGGTGGAATCATCGTCATCGGCGCGGGTGACCGTGGAGGGGGTGAGGGTCATAAGCTCTCCCGCCTGCACGAACACGGGGAGTGAGAAGGTGGGTGAGCCGTTGAAATACAACTTGGTCTCCTCTTCGTCCTCTTTACAGGAGACGCAAAGCAGCAGGACTGAAAGAGCCATGAGGCCGGCTATTCTTCTTAAATTCATTTCGACAAACATATGCTGAAGGGCAAATATCGCAATTTATCATGAAAAACCACTACCTTTGTGCAAATACTTTGCCGAAAAGCTCATGTCCAGACGCATTCTGTCAACTTTTTTTCTGCTGCTTTGCCTGCTCGCCTTCCGCTCCTGCTCTCCTCAAGGACGTTACGTCCGTTTCGACGGCTATGCCCAGGGAGGAGTTTACTGCGTCAAACTCAATACGGAAGGGGTAAGCGTCCCTGCCGACAGCATCAAGGCCGGCGTGGAAGCCATCCTCAAGGAGATAGATTTCACCCTGTCCGGCTACAACAAGGCTTCGCTCCTAAGCCGTCTCAATGCAGGTGAGCGCATTACTCCCACCCCCATGCTGGAGGAAGTATATCTCCTCTCGAGAAAGTTCTTCGATCTTTCAGAGGGGGCTTTCGACGTGTCCTGCGGCCCTCTTTTCGACGTCTGGGGCTTTGGTTTCACTTCCGAGTCCATGCCCTCGGAAGAAAAAATAGCAAAGGCGGCCTCCCGCTGCGGCATGTCCCGCCTCAAGAGCAGCATAATCGAGGCGGCGGGACCTGACGGCACCCTGTGCGCCGCAGACCTGCTCCTTAGTGGCGGCATCCCTGGCGCAGGGGAGCCTCCCATACTCAATTTCAACGCAATAGCCCAGGGCTACACTTGCGACAAAGTGGCCGCATATCTTCATTCCCTGGGAGTCAAGGACATGCTCGTCGACATAGGCGAAATATACTGCGAAGGGCTCAATCCCATGGCGCAGCCCTGGAGCATAGGTATAGACACTCCCATCGACGGCAACAACACTCCCGGCGCCGACATGCAGGGGGTATGGCACTCGAGCGGCGCCGAAGGACAGGGGGTCGTCACCTCCGGCAACTACCGCAAGTTCTATCTCGACTCCGAGGGCAACAAATTCTCGCATACCATAGACCCCAGGACCAGCAGGCCCGTGACCCACGCGCTTCTTAGCGCAACGGTCATAGCTTCCGATGCCTCAACTGCCGACGCCGTGGCCACCTGGTGCATGGTGGAGGGCCCCGACAAGGCTCTGGAACTGCTTGGCCGCCTCGGCCTCGAAGGCTGCCTTATATGCGCCTCTCCCGGCGGCGGAATGGAGACTCTGACCACTCCCGGATTCGAAATCTCTACATTGAACTGATAGTTTCCATTAGGAAGCACATCGCCCCTGCAAGGGCGTCAGACAGCAAAATCAGCGCCTGTGGGCATATCCCTAGCGCCGAGAGAGCCGCCGTGAACAACGAAACGCTGATGAACACGCTGCTGAGCGGCAGGACTATTATATTAGTAATCAGGAAGTAGCTGGGAAAAGTGCGAAAGCGTATCCACACCAGCGGCGCCGTAAAGGCCTGACATGCAATCGAAAGGGCGGCCCCGTTCCAAATTTTATGCATAATAGGGTAGCCCTCAGCTTCGCGCCACCACGCCCTGAGCCTGAGGTAAATAGTGGAAACGCCCGTCATCGCGAGGTACGAAAGCTGGAAGCCCAGGCTCGAGATGATGGAAGGGTTGAGACACAGCTGTAAAGTCAGGCTTGCTGCGAGTATGCGCACCGGGTCCTTGCGGCGCGATGGGTCAAGCGCGCACAACTCGCTAAGGCATATGTAGATAAATGCGCGTACAATCGAGGGCCCGGCGCCTGTCATCATGGTGTAGAACAGCGACAGGGCGATGACAATGGCGCTCCTTATACGCCGCATGGCGGGGGAGTTGCCCGCGAGCGAAAGAACACGCGAAACAAGAGTGTAAATGATGCCGAGATGCAGGCCCGAGAGCGCGAGTATGTGCGAAGCGCCGCTGCCCCGGAACGCGAGTATGGTCGCCCTGTCCAGGGAACTGCGGTCCCCGGTGAGCAGCGCCTTGGCAAGGGCTCCCGTGCCGGCCCTGTGGAAAGGAATCGAGTTTATCAGGGTCTTGAAAGCTTCAAAGGCCCTGTAGGCGAGGCCGGTTGCATTTTGAACCGAAGGGGGGAAAAGCGAATGTGAAAGCGAGCAAAACAGGCCGAGGAAGGCAAATACCATCATCCAGCGCAGATGCGAAGAACGCCGTATTGAAGCGTAGAGAAGGAGCGCGGCGGCCATGAGGGAAAGTGAGGCGAAAATAAGCGCAAGCCGGGGGGACAGGCGACCCGTCAAGGCCTCGCCGGCCGCCACTGCTGCGGCAAGCGGGACAGCGGCGCTCCTTATATCTCCCCCTCTTTCCATCGTTTGCTAAAGTAATGAATTTTCAGTAATTTTGCCGAGATTTAAACGATATTTTATGATAATCCTCGTAATCAATTGCGGCAGCTCTTCCATCAAGTACCAGCTCCTGGACATGAAGAGCGACGACGTGTACGACCTTCTCGCCAAAGGTGTTGTCGAAAAGATAGGTCTTCCCGAAGGCATACTCACCCATAAGCCCACAGGCAAGACCCCCGTTGTGAAGAACCTCCCCATCCCCGACCACAAGGTCGGCATGCAGCTGGTCCTCGAAGAGCTCGTGGATCCCGTCAGCGGCGTCCTGAAGAGCTTCGAAGACATCGAGGCCGTCGGCCACCGCATAGTCCAGGGTGCCGATTTCTTCTCCGGTAGCGCTCTCGTTGACGACGACGTGCTCGAGAAGATAGAAATTTGCTGCGATTTCGCCCCCCTGCACAACCCGGCCCACCTTCTCGGCATACGCGCCATGCAGAAAGTCCTTCCCGACGTTCCCCAGGTAGTCACCTTCGACACGGCCTTCCACCAGACCATGCCCGCATGCAACTATATGTACGGCTTGCCCTATAAGTATTACGAAGAGTATCGCGTCCGCAAATACGGCGCCCACGGCACGTCCCACCAGTACGTGGCCGGTAAGGCTGCCGAGCTCGCCGGCCTCGATCTCGGGAACTCCCGCATCATCACCTGCCACCTCGGCAACGGCAGCTCCATCACCGCTGTCAAGGACGGCAAGTGCCTCGACACTTCCATGGGCTTCACCCCTCTCGCCGGCATGATAATGGGCACCCGCTGCGGCAGCATCGACCCCAACATCGTTCCCTACATCATGAAAAAGGAAGGTCTCACCCCCGACCAGATGACCGAGCTCATGAATAAGAAGAGCGGTTTCCTCGGCATCTCCGGCAAGACCTCCGACGTCCGCGAGCTCAACGAGCTCGTCGCCCAGGGCGACCAGAGGGCTAAGCTCGTCTTCAAGGTGTTCACCTACGACATCATCAAGCTCATCGGCGCCTATATCGCTGAAATGCAGGGTGTAGACCTCATAGTGTTCACCGCCGGCATAGGCGAGAACAACGCCCGCCTGCGCCGCCGCATCTGCGAGAACTTCGCATACCTCGGCCTCAAGTTCGACCACGAGGCCAACGACGCAGCCTCAGGCGATACGATTATCAGCCTCCCCGACTCCGCCGTCAAGGTGGCAATGATATGCACCAACGAGGAGCTCGTCATTGCCCGCGACACCATGCACATAGTCCAGAATCTCGACGCAGAATAAAAGCTATAGATTATCATGTCACTCATTGAAAGCATAGTTGCGCGCGCACAGTCCTGCAAGCAGCGCATCGTCCTCCCCGAGTCTTTCGAGGAGCGCACCATCACCGCAGCCGATAAGGCCATCGCAGACGGCCTGGCCGAAATCATCCTTATCGGTAACAAGGCCAAAGTCCTCGAGTACGCCGACTCTCTCGGCCTCAAGCACATCCAGGACGCCACCATCATCGACCCCGAGACTTCGGAGAAGACCGCCCAGTATGCAGATCTTCTTTTCCAGCTCCGCCAGAAGAAGGGCATGACCCCCGAAAAAGCTAACGAGCTGGTAAAGGATCCCCTCTATTTCGGCTGCCTCATAATCAAGAGCGGCGATGCCGACGGTCAGATAAGCGGCGCTCTTTCCACCACAGGCGAGACCCTGCGTCCCGCCCTCCAGATCATCAAGTGCGCTCCCGGCATCACCTGCGTCAGCGGCGCAATGCTCCTCGTCACCAAGACCCCCCAGTTCGGTGAGGACGGAGTCCTGGTAGTGGGCGATGTGGCAGTCACCCCCGTTCCCGACGAGGACCAGCTCGCACAGATCGCAGTCTGCACCGCGCAGACCGCCAAGAGCGTAGCAGGTTTCGCCGATCCCAGGGTGGCCATGCTTTCCTTCTCCACCAAGGGCTCTGCCAGCCACGAAGTAGTCGAGAAGGTCGTCAATGCCACGGCAAAGGCCAAGGCGCTCGCTCCCGAGCTCAAGATAGACGGCGAGCTGCAGGCCGATGCCGCCCTCGTCCCTTCCGTAGGCGCCAAGAAGGCTCCCGGCTCCGAGATTGCAGGCAAGGCCAACGTGCTCGTTTTCCCTTCCCTCGAAGTTGGCAATATAGGCTATAAGCTTGTCCAGAGGCTTGGTCAGGCAGATGCCATAGGCCCTATCCTCCAGGGTATTGCACGTCCGGTCAACGACCTCAGCCGCGGCTGCTCGGTGGACGATATTTACAAGATGATTGCCATCACCGCCTGCCAGGCGATGGATGCGAAATAATTCATTCTTCCCCCTCGTCCCCTTCGGGCTCGAGGAAAAGATTTCTTGCAGGGAGCGATAGACTATATCGCTCCCTTAACGTATCCGCAAGGTTGGATGTGATTTTGGTGAAGCGGGGACCGCGCCTCGTTCCGGTGTTGGAGATGAATACCCAGCACTCCCCGTCAGGGTAGTATTTGATAAGGGCGCTGGTGCCGGAAAGCGTGCCCGTGCGTGTCCAGACGCCTTCTTCGGAGATGTCGTTCCATCCGAGGGCATAGGTGAGGCTGTCGGTAGTGAAGGTCATCTCCTCCACGCTTTCAGGGCTGATTATATCCTTCATGCTGCCGCGCTCGTCAATTGCAGCAACCAGCCTTGCCAGTTCGGAGGCTGAACTTATCCATGCTCCCGCTCCCTGCAGGGAAGTGATGTCGCTACCTCCGTAGCAGCGGGGGACCATGGTCCCGCTGCCGTCGAAACGCTCCACGTCGGTGTCCCATGAATGGACCCAGTAGCGGCTCTCCCTTTCGTGGCGGTCTTCGTAGTAGTTGGAGGCGATGTGCATGTCAATGCATCCGGCGGGGGCGAGGACATTTTCCTGCATCCATGCCTCATAGGGCTTTCCGGTGGCCTTTTCTATGGCCATGCTGAGCAGCAGATATCCGAAATTGGAGTACTCCGACGCAGTCCCGGGGGAGAACTGGAGGGGTTTGCCAAGAACTGTGCGCACGAGGGTTTCAGCGTCCGGGGGAGTGCTCCATCCGTTGTCCTTCATCAGCTTGAGAGTGGAGAACATAGGGTCGCCCATGCGGGAGGTAAAGCCCGACTCGTGCATGAGAAGGTGCCTCAGCGTAATCTTCTTTATTCGTTTGTCCTTTATGTAAGGGCTGTATTCTGAAAGCAATCCCGTATTTGTGAACAGGCTGTCGTCGAGGCTTAGCATGCCCCTTTCCTGAAGGACCATGATGCCGGTGGCGGTGAGCAGCTTCGATACGGAAGCTATTCTCAAGAGTGTCCCGGGGCTCATGCTCTTTCCTTCGTCAGACTCGCCGTAACCCTTCGCGTATAGGAGGGAGTCGGAGCGCATTATGCTCAGTGACATGCCGTGAAGGCCCCATTTGCCCATGTAGGCAAGGATGGTGGAGTCCATGGGCTCCAGGACGGGGATGTCGGACATCTCGTTAGTGAGATATGCATTGATGTCCTTGACGTAACGGGGCTCATCGGGACTCTGTCCGCATCCGAAAGAAGCGGCAAAGAGAAGGAACGAAGTGCATAGAACAGCTGCGAGACGCTTTCCCCGGGCCATAATCATCTCTACAAGTCCTCAATATCCCGCCTGCGATCGTCCTGCTCTATGGTGCTTCCGAGTGTCAGGGGGTCTTCTCCGTCTTTAAGCGCGCCGAGTTTTTTCATCAGGTCGCGTATCATAAAGAAAGCGATGATGGTGGAGACGAGATCCGAGAGAGGGAAACTCATCCATACTCCTTTTTCCTGAAGCCACAGGGGCAGGAGGTAAATCATGGGCACGAGGAAGAGGAGCTGCCTCGACAGCGACAGGAATATGGATTTACCCACCATGCCGAGACACTGGAACATGTTGCCGCTGACCATGCCGAAGCCCACGACGAAAATGGCGCTGTTCATGACCCTCATGCCCTTGGTACTCAGTTCTATAAGCGTAGGGTCGGAGGTGAAGAGCCTGATGACAAGACCGGGTATGGCCATGGACAGGACCCAGCATGCGCTCATTATCAGGGTCTCCCACTTTACCGTCAGGAAGAAAACTTCCTTCACCCTGGAGTACAGCCGTGCACCGTAATTGAAGCCGGCTATGGGCTGCAAGCCCTGGTTGAAGCCCATGCAGACCATGAAGAATATCATGGTGATGCGGTTGATGATGCCGTATGCCCCGATGGCCAGGTCGCCGCCGTACTTCTTGAGTTGCTGGTTGATGAAAATTGCTACTATGCATGCGGCGCTGTTCATCAGGAAGGGACCGAGACCTATGGCGAGGGACTGCTTTGCAATCTTCCAGTCGAGCTGGAAGAGGGGCTTGGGGAAATGGAGGACCATTTCCTTGTTGGACAGGAACTTAAGGCTGAAGGTGAGAGCCATGAGCTGGCATATGACCGTGGCTATGGCGCCTCCCTGTATGCCCAGGTCGAGACCGAATATGAAAATGGGGTCGAGTATGGCGTTGGAAATCACCGTGAAGAGCGTAAGGCCCATGGCCGTCTTGGGATGCCCTGCGACGCGTATGATTCCGTTAAAACCAAAGTAGAGATGGGTGAGCGCATTGCCGGCGAGGATGATGATCATGTAGTCCCTGGCGAAGGGCAGAGTATTCTCGCTGGCGCCGAAAAAGAGCAGTATTTTGTCGAGGAACAGGAGAGACGCAATACTGAATACGATGCCGATTATGAGGTTGAGTGAAAGGACGTTGGAAAGAATCTTGCGGGCTTTTTCGTAGTCCTTGCGGCCCAGCATGACGGAAATGAGGGTCATCGCTCCGACTCCGACAAGCGTGCCCAGTGCGGCGGAAAGGTTCATCAGGGGGAAAGTCACGGCAAGGCCGGAAATGGCGTATGCGCCCACGTCCCTGATGTGGCCTATGTAGATGCTGTCAACGATGTTGTACAGCGAAGACGCCGTCATCGCTATGATGCCGGGCACCGCATACATCCTCAGAAGCTTGCTTATACTGAGGGTTCCCAGCTCAGTGGGTGCGGTTTTCCCTTCCACTCTTTCTTCCTTATTTGAGTTAATGGACGACTTATCAGTCTTTGTCTTTGCCTTCATCGATGGATCCGTCCTTATTCTTGCCGAGCATCTGGAGCTCGAAAATCAAGGGGGAGTAAGGCGGAATCATGGTGCTTGTAGAGCTTTCGCCGTATCCGAGGCCGGAGTAGAATACGCATATGCCCTTTTCGCCGGCCTTCATCGATTTGACAGCCTTGCCGAAGCCCTGGACAGTGGAACTGGATGAGCTGGTGATGGTTACGGTCTCAGAGCCGCTCTCGGGGAGCGTCACCTGGAGGGGGCCGTAATCTTTGGACGCTGAATAAATGCGATACTTTTTAGTGGTGTCGGCGATGGTGGAGTCGAATACGCGGCCGTTTAGAAGGCGCCCTGTGTAGTTGACATACACTTCGTCACCACCCTCGAAAGAAGTGGTGTCGAGGGGCTCCTGAGTCTGAATGTAGTAGTAGCCGAAAGACGTGGAATCCAGTCCGGGATGATGGCGGGAAATATACCTGGAGATGGAGTCTATCTCCCACTGGACTACATCGGGGATGGCTTCGAGGACGGTGACTGTCCAGATGGCGTCGCTGCCGCTGCAATTCTCCAGATACTCCTCGGCGCTGTCGTAGCGTTCGGTGGACAGAAGCCAGCCGGGGATGACGGCGGTGCGTGACCCTCCGACGCTCATGGTCTGAAGAATTTCGTCGAGGCCTCCCGATACGCTGCTGGCGTTGCGGTTCAGGACCTGGGGGCCGTAGTAGGTCGAGACTGCATATGAGCCGAGCTGCTTTGCCGTGGCTTCGTCGGTGTAGAGCTTGATATTCCCCTCGAGATCGGTGGATTTATAGTTGCAGTACACGTAGGGGGTGGTTTCGCTGTCGCCCAGGGTTTCGCCGCTGCCGGGGGTGTCGGCTATGATTACGGAGCCGAGCGGAGTGGGGTTGATGCCGGGGTGATGGATCTGTATCCATGCGTCGAAATAGCGCTTCGTCAGTTCGTTCTTGCCTGTGGTCTGGGGCGTTGCGCAGCTGCCGGCCAGAAGTATGAGCAGGGTAATTGCTGCGATGGGTGAAGCTGAAATTATCTTTTTCATTTGTCGTTTGTTTTCTTATCAGTTGGCTACTTCCCTGGCGAAGACATGGTAGCACAAAGCTGCGTTTGCAGGAATCGTGCCGTTCGGCTTTTTTCCGAACCCATATTCGCCGGTAAAGATGATATAGCACTCCTCGCCGGCGGTGATGCCTTCGAGGCCTAAGGCGAGGCCGGTGACTATGTCGTCGTCTCCGAGAGTTATGGTGACGGGGGTGAATATGCTCTCGTCGCTGAGGCTCCAGCGGGCTGCGGAGGCGACTTCGCTCATGGTGGTGACGAAAAGTGTGGAGGCCGACATGGAGGCGTTGCTGAAGTCGTAGCCTGAATAGTCCATGGTGAGACGGCCTCCCTTGCGCAGGGGCTCGCCGTCGCCTTCGACCAGCACTATCTTGATGGTGCCGTCGTGGTAGACCGCGCGGTAATCTTCGTGGGCGGCGAGCTGGGCCGTCACCCAGGCGTCAATCTTGGTGGCCTGGTTGGAGAACGCTGTCTGCTGCTCGGACTTGCCGCAGGCGCATATCAGACACGCAGCGAGCGCAAGGAGCAGAGGGAGTTTATGATTGAGCCTGAAAGAATTCATCGGTGTATCGGATTATGAGGGAGAGTATCTCGTCCTTCGTCGGGACGGAGGGGCCGAAAGGGATTTTTCCGCCGGAAGCAAGCTCGTGACCGCCGCCTTGGAAATACTTGACTGCAAGGGCGTTGGCCGAGCAGCCGGGTTTGGAGCGGAGGGATATGCGGTACTCGCCGGCGTCCTGCTTTGCGAAAACGCTCAGGCGGACGCGGCCTATCCCGAGGGGAATGTTGACGAATCCTTCAGTGTCGCCCTCCTCTATGCCGAAGGCTTCGGAAGTCTCGCTGTCGAGGACCATTATCGCAGCCCCGTTTTCCGTAATGGTGAGGCCGCTGTCAAGGAGGCGGCCCATGAGCCGGAAGCGGCGCTCGGGGTAGCTGTTGTACAGGGAATAGAGTATCTCGTCGCGCCGTGCACCCCGCTTAAGAAGAAGGGAGACGGTTTCAAGCGTCGCGGGAAATACGGAGTTTGCGAAATTGTTGGTGTCGGTGGTTATGCCGGTAAGAAGGGGGTCGCAGCACTCGAAGGGGATGTCATCGGAGCCTTGGAGGGCGCAAAGGACACCGGCGAGAAGCTCGCAGGTGGATGACAGCTCATTGGTCGAGAACATGGGGTCGAAAAGCTCCGCTTCCGGATTCATGTGGTGGTCTATCAAGACCTTGGGAGCTTTTGAGTTCCTTAAGGAAGACTCTATCTCCCCGCAGCGGGAGGGCGTGTTCATGTCGAGGACGACGAGAAGGTCGCATCCGGCTATGTATTCCCCTATCGGCTCTGCGCCGAGGACGGCTGCGACCATGATGCTGGTGCAGTCCTCTTCATGGAGTATGAACTCTATGGATGAGGGCAGGGAAGTGTCGAGCAGGATACGGCATTCTTCAACCCTGGGGTAGCGGCTGCGGATAAATCGCAGCATGGCAAGGGAGCTTCCTATAGCGTCTCCGTCGGGGCGGGTGTGGGTGATTATGCCGATGCGGCGCGCGCTTTCGAGCTGTTTCCCGAAAGCCGCTATCGCTGCGTCTTTTATGCATGTGCTGCGCACCACTTGTCGCGTCGTTTCAAAATTACCTGCAAATTTAGTAAGAATATTGCATTTAATAAATCCATTTTATAACTTTGTCGAACTGTTGGAAAGTAAAAATCTATAGATAAATGAACGACACTTTGAAAAAAATCCTCACGTGGTGTGTTCTCCCCGTGATTATCGTCCTCCTGGTCTGGGCTGTTGTCAGCAGCATCATGAAGCCGGTTAACTTCAACAAGGAGCGTGACGCCCGCAAGGAAGTCGCCATCCAGCAGCTCAAGGATATCCGCACCCTCGAAGTTGCCTACAAGTCCGTCAAGGGCCAGTTCACCGCCAGCATCGACACCCTCGCCGATTTCTACAACAACGGCCAGATGTCCATCATCATGCAGATCGGTTCCGCCGATGACTCCGCCGCCTGGGCCCACACCGAGGCAGTTAAGAAAGCCCGCCGCGGCAAGGTAAAGCCCGAAGAGCTCCTCGCCATGTATGAAGCCGGCGACAAGAATCTCGTTTTCTCCGTCGAGAGCAAGATTCCCGTTAAGGACACCATCTTCACTTCCCGCGAAGGTTTCGATCCCACCCAGCTCAAGTACATCCCCTTCTCCGAGGGTGACACCGTCATCATGGACGCCATCGTGAAGACCGTTTCCGGCGTGCCCGTCCCTCTCTTCGAGGCCAAGATCCCCTACAAGTCTCTCCTCAAGGGTATGGACAACCAGCTCCGCATCAATCTCGATGCAGAGTGCCGCGACATGAACAAGTACGAAGGCCTGCAGGTCGGCAGCATCACCGCTCCCAACAACAATGCCGGCAACTGGGAGTAGCAGCATAGTCCCCGTGTCTGAAATAAACAAATGCACCCTGGTGCCTGCCTCCTTCATGGAAGGGCAAGACCCGGGGTGCATTCTTTCTGATTTATTCCCTGATTTCCCTCAGGACGCCAAGGTGTCGGTTGAACCAATCCGTTGGCTGGATGCTTCGCTGGTCTATGTGGGGGAAGCCCTGCCGCCGCTTGGTTTTCTTTTGATGGCCCTGCCTGCAGTCGATGGGCACAATAAGATACTTGCGGACCTGAGTGACGGAGTCCTTAGCCTTGCCATAGCCGAAGGAGACTCTCTCCTTCTGGCATCCTGCTATCCCGCTCCCGATTTTACGACCGCCCAGTTCTTCATTTTCTCAGCGATGAAGTCCCTGCAGCTCAATCCCGAGATCAGTGCGGTGCGTTTCCGCAGCCCGCTGACTCAGGAGCAGGAGATGTCCCTTTACCGCTATTTCAAATCCGTCGAGTCTCTATGAGGATCATAGGAGGCCGCCTTAAGGGTCAGTTTCTGGATTTGCCGCGCACCTACAGCGCCAGGCCCACTACGGATTTCGCCCGCGAGGGCCTTTTCAATATCCTGGACAACGAGTATGAGTTCGAGGGCCTCCACGTCCTCGATCTTTTCGGCGGCACCGGGGCCATTTCCTTCGAGTTTGCTTCGAGAGGAGTAGAGAAGGTCTATTGCGTGGAGATGCTTCGCGAGAATGCAACGTTCATTAAGCGCGAGGCTTCGCGCCTTGGGCTGCCCAATGTCGTGATGGTGAGGGACAATGTCTTTGATTTCATTCCCCTTTGCCGCGAGAAGTTCGATATAGTTTTCGCCGATCCGCCTTATGCCCTGGAGGGGCTTGATGAATTCCCTGACAAGGTTCTTTCAGCGGGTCTGTTGCATCCGGGGGGCTATCTTATTCTCGAGCATTCGGACGCTCATTCATACGGCTCGCATCCCCTCTTTGTCAAGGAGCGCCGTTACGGCAAGGTCCATTTCAGCTTTTTCACCCCCGCTCAATAGCCTTTATTCGCCGGCTTCTTTGAGACGCTCGGCGTTCTCGGCTATGGTGAGCTGGTCTATGCACTCCTGGATGTCACCGTCCATGAAGGCGGGGAGGTTGTACATCGACCAGTTGATGCGGTGGTCCGTGACGCGGCCCTGAGGGTAGTTGTAGGTGCGAATCTTGGCGGAACGGTCGCCGGTGGAGACCATGGTCTTGCGCTTGGCGGCTATGCCGTCGAGGTATTTCTGGTGCTCCATATTGTAGAGACGGGTGCGGAGCTCCTCCATCGCGCGATCGAGATTCTTGAGCTGGGAGCGCTCCTCCTGGCACTGGACGACGATGCCGGAAGGGATGTGGGTCAGACGAACGGCGCTGTAGGTCGTGTTTACGCCCTGGCCGCCGGGACCGGAAGAGCAGAAGAGGTCTTTGCGTATGTCTGCGGGATTGAGCTCTATGTCGAACTCGCCGGCCTCGGGGAAAACGGCAACTGAAGCGGCAGAAGTCTGAATCCTGCCCTGGGCTTCGGTCTGGGGAACCCTCTGGACACGGTGCACGCCGGATTCGTACTTGATGATGCCATAAACGCCGTCGCCGCCGGAGAGCTTGAAAACTATCTGCTTGTAGCCGCCCGAAGTGCCGGGAGTCCAGTCGGATATTTCGAGCTTCCAGCCGCGTTTCTCGGCGTATTTAGAATACATGCGGAAAAGATCGCCTGCGAATATGGCAGCTTCGTCACCTCCGGTGCCGCCGCGGATTTCCACCATGGCGTTCTTCGAGTCGTCGGGATCGGCCGGGATGAGAAGGAGCTTGATGTTCTGCTCCATGTCGGGGATCCTGGATTCTATCTCGGAAATCTCCTCTCGGGCCATATCCTTGAGTTCGGGGTCTTTCTCGTTGACCAGGATGTCTTTTGCCGAAGCCAGGTCGTCAAGCATCTTCTTGTACTCCTTGCCGGCATTGATGATGGGTTCGAGCTCCTTGTAGTCCTTGTTGAGCTGGACGAAGCGTTTCATGTCGGACATCACCTCGGGACTCGAAAGCTGGTCCTGAAGAGACTGGAATTTGTCGGAAAGGGAGAGTACTTTCTCCAGCAGTGCGTTCTGCGCCATATAGTTGTATGTTTTTGTCAGTGAAAGGGGCGCCCGCAAGGGGCGCACGCGTCAATTATCCTGCAAAGATAGTAATTATCGCTGAATATCTGCAAGCAGTTCGGCGATGGCGGCCTGGGCCATGACGCAGCCGAAAGCGGCCGGCATGTAGGAAATAGTGCCCACCTGGGAGCGTTTGTTGCGGCTCTCCTCGAGCATCATGGCATCCGGGTCGGGCGCTTCGAGGGAGTACACGGCCTTAAAGCCTGTTCTTATGCCCATCTTGTGGAGCCTTTTTCTCAGCATATACGCTAGAGGACATAGTTTGGTCTGGGAAATGTCGTCCACCCTTATCGCAGTGGCGTCCCTCTTGGCGCCGGCTCCCATTGCGCTGACCAGCCTTACTCCGCGGGCAAGGCAGTATGTGACAAGCGCGACTTTGGGGGAGAGTGTGTCTATGCAGTCGAGGATTACGTCGGCCCGCTGGGGGTCGAGGACGGACGCGACGTTTTCTTCATTTATGTAGTCGCTGATTATTTCTATGTCCAGGGCGGGGTTGATGTCGAGGAAGCGCTCGCGCAGGACTTCGCACTTGCTCTTACCTATGGTGGAGCGGAGGGCGGGGAGCTGGCGGTTGAGGTTGCTTTCGCTCACTGTGTCGCTGTCTATCAGCAAGATGCTTCCAAGGCCGGCACGAACGAGCATCTCGGCGGCATATGCGCCTACGCCCCCTACGCCCACGACGACGGCCCTTGCGGAGGCGACCGATGCTAGTCCCTCCTTACCAAGAAGCAGTTCAGTCCTGTCTGTCCACATAACTCAGAGTCCCTTGGCTTTGGCCTCGTCCCAAAGAGCGTCCATATCCTGCAGGGTCACTTCGCCGAATCTGCGTCCCTGCCTGATGAGCATGTCTTCGACGTATCCGAAACGGCGGCGGAATTTAGAGCAGGTCCTGCTCAGGGCCGCCTCGGGGTCTACGCCGTGGAGGCGGGCGGCGTTGATGACCGCAAAGAGGAGGTCGCCGAATTCGCCTTCCATTGCGTCGGGATCGCTGCTTTCGGCCGCTTCCATAGCTTCGGAAAGCTCTTCCTCGACCTTGGGCCACACGTCTTCTTTCTTCTCCCAGTCGAAACCGCATCCGCGGGCCTTTTCCTGCATGGACATGGCCTTGAGCATCGCGGGCATGGAATCGGGGATGCCGGACATGACGGTCTTGTTCCCGTCCTTTTCCTTAGCTTTGACTATCTCCCAGGTGTCGGCTATCTCTTTGGCTGTCAACTGCCTGTCCTTTTCGTCGCCGAAAACGTGGGGGTGGCGGAAGACCATCTTGCCGCACACTTTGTCCAGGCAGTCCGCAATATCAAATGCGCCCGTTTCCTCGCCTATCTTAGCGTAAAATACCATGTGGTAGAGCAGGTCTCCGATCTCCTTCGCAATGGCGGGAGAGTCTTTTTTCAGGATGGCATCGCTAAGCTCGTAAACTTCTTCTTCCGTCATCGGGCGTATGCTTTCCATCGTCTGCGCGGCGTTCCAAGGGCATTTTTCCCTCAGGGCGTCCATTATTTCGAGCAGGCGTGCGAAACTGGCTGTCTTTTCTTCCTTTGTGTGCATCGGAATTATTCTTATTTTTGCGGTGCAAAAATAACAAATTAAGCGATACATCCCTATGGAAGATATACGTTTCGTGTCGGCCGACGAGGCCGTTAGCCACATCCCGTCCAACTGTCACGTCCATCTCAGCAGCGTTGCCAGCGTGCCCCACATCCTCATCCAGGCGCTTTGCCGCAGGGCGGATGCCGGCGACGTGCGCGGCCTCCAGTTCCACCATTTCCACACCGAGGGTCCTGCGCCCTACTCGGAGCCCAAGTATGAAGGCATTTTCTTCGAGCAGGGCTTCTTCGTGGGCCCCAACGTGCGCGCAAACGTGAACGCCGGCTATGCAGACTATCTTCCCGTCCATCTCGGCGAGAGCCAGAAGCTCTACCGTGAAGGCTTCATCAAGCTCGGCGCCGCTCTCGTGCAGGTCTCTCGTCCCGACAAAAACGGATATGTTTCGCTCGGCACCTCTGTCGACTGCTCTGTTGCGGCCATAGAATCCGCGGCGCTCAGGATAGGCGTCGTCAACCCCAACGTTCCCTACGCCCACGGCGACCTTGTCCACATAAGCAGCTTTGACTACCTCGTTGAGGACGACACTCCGCTCGTTACCAAAGATTTCGCCGAGCCCACCCCCACCGAGGTGGAAATAGGCAAAAATTGCGCGGCCCTCGTCGAAGACGGCGACTGCATACAGATGGGCATAGGAGCCCTCCCCAACGCCCTGGCAGCCCAGCTGGGAGGTCACAAGAACCTTGGCCTTCACACCGAGATGTTCGCCGACGGTCTTCTGCGCCTCATCAAGAAGGGCGTCATCAACGGCGAAAACAAGGCTATAGACAAGGGCAAGGTTGTCGCCTCGTTCCTCCTCGGCTCGCAGGAGGTTTACGACTTCATCAATGACAATCCTTCAGTCCTTATGAAGGATATAGGCTACACCAACGACCCCATGGTCATAGCCCAAAACCCTCATATGAAGGCCATCAACTCCGCCACCGAGGTGGACCTGACAGGACAGATCAGCGCCGACTCCATAGGCATGCGCATCTTCAGCGGCACCGGCGGTCAGCTCGAGTTCGTGCGCGGAGCCACCATGTCCAAAGGCGGCAAATCCATCACCGCCTTCGCGTCCCGCACCAACAAAGGCAAAAACAAGATTGTCGGCGCGCTCAACACAGGCGCCGGCGTCGTTACCCCCCGCGCAGATGCCCACTGGGTCGTGACCGAGTACGGTGCGGTGGACCTCTACGGCAAGTCGCTGCAGGAAAGGGCCAAGCTACTTATCAGCATAGCCCATCCCGACGACCGCGACGCCCTCGAAAAGGAAGCCTTCGAGCGCTTCGGCATGCATTTCCTGCATCTCGGAATCTGATTTGCAGGGCCTTTCCCCGGCGTTTTGTCATGTTGTCACTTAGAGATAAAGCTCCATCCTATCTGCTCGGCAAGAGCCAGATGGTATATATGGTGACGTTAGCCGCCTTCTTTTCCATCTTTTTCCTTGCCGTGACCCTGTCCTTATCGACTGGGCCCTGGACAGGGATGCCTGCGATCGAAGTGTTCAATTTCTGCGTGACTTTCTTTATCATAGCCCTTTGCGCGGTAATCGTCGATAAGAGGCTGCAGTATCTCGCGGGCAAGAAAGGGACCCTGACGCTCGGCGGCTATGTCGCATGGAACGTTGCTGAAGCGCTCCTCGTTGCCCTGCTATACTGCCTCTATCTCTATATCCTCCCCCTTACGGGGCGCAGTGTGCCGGACGAAATCACCCCTGTGTTCCTCGTGCAGGCATTCGCCTTCTGCCTCATCGCCCTTGGCATACCTTACCTCGTGGCCGGAATGTTCTTCGCCCTCCAGGAAAAGGACAACATAATACGCATGACCAACTACGCCGACGTTGTCTCCGACGAGTCCCTCCCCATCCAGGACGAGCAGAAAATCACCCTTTTCGACAACAACGGCACGCTCAAGCTCTCCGTCAGCCAGAACAATCTCTACTACATCGAGTCCGACGACAACTATATAAAGGTATGGTACATGGATGCGGCGGGAGTGCTGAAGCAGTACATGCTGCGCTGCCGGCTCAAAACCGTCGAGGACAGTTTCCGGGACAGCAGCCTGATGCGCTGCAACCGCAAGTACATAGTCAATATGACGAAGGTAAAAGTCCTCTCGAAAGAAAAGGGCGGCTACTATCTGGACCTCGGGACCGAAGCCATCGATCCCATCCCCGTAACTAAGACATACGAGGAGGCCATACTTACGAGATTCAACTCCCGCTGATTATTTTTTCCTGCTTTTGCGGGGCTTGCCTGAGCGCAGGCGCGAAAAACTCTCCACCATCATCTGGTCCGAGAGTATGCCTCTGGCTGCCAGAATGTCGAGAATGACGCAGATTATGGGGAAAATGGACGTGAGCTTGAAAATCATCACATCCCTGGTGGCGAACCAGTCCACCACGAGCCATACCTGCAGGGCGAGGGTTATGATGGCTGCAAGCACCGCGGTGCGCATCTGGAATACTCTGAACTTATAGGAAGTAAGCGCGAGGAAGTCCAGCAGGGAGATTATTATAAGTAGTATAAGGTAGGGGAGATAAGCGCTGTATTTAATTGCCTCGGGTTCTGCGCCGGGCATGACGGCCTTGACTGAAAAAATCATCGCCACCATAAGGGCGGTGGCTATTGCAAGGTAAAGGGTCTGTATTCTCTGCCACATTGTGATTGGTCAATTACTTTTGCAAAAATAGGATTAATTCAAGAATAATGCTTACTTTTGAGCATTGCAATACTTTTTAATACAGTTTTATCATGAAAAAACTCATTGTTACCATCGTTGCACTGCTTTCCATGGCAGCATTTGCTTCAGCAGCGAACTACACCGTAAATGAGGAAGCCGTCGACGCCCTCATCGAGAATTCCGCCGCCATCACCTCTGTTGATGTTTGCGCCCAGGCCGTCGCCACTTCTTCCTCGACCGCAGTTGCTGCAAAGGCAATCCAGCCTGTCGTTGCCCTCATTCTCGACTTCTTCCTCGGAGGTTTCGGCGTCCATCGTCACTACATGGGCACTTCCAAAGCCATGTGGGCCCTCTACACCTTCACCCTGGGCGGCATATTCGGCATCGTCCCTCTGGTCGACCTTATCATGCTTATCATAGGCACGGTCAACGACGACATCTCCCGCTACATAGGGAACACCAGCTTCTTCATGTGGGCATAGGGCTTTGACTCCCTTTCGCCGCATACTGATCCTCCTTGCCGTCGGACTTCTAACTCTCCCGGCCTCTGCCCAGCGCAGGGCGTCAGCGGATGTTGAAGTAAAAACGGTAATGGACGGGAAAGTGAGCACCGTCACCAAAACCGTCTACGTTTCAAGCAACGGACGTGCGGTGACGGTGTTTCGCCGTCCCGACTTCTACTATGCACTTACCAACCCCAAGGGAGAGCTGAAGCTTTATTTCCCCTCTTCCAATGAGGTTTTTTCAAGGACTGACCCTGCCCTCGCCTCCGGCGAAGAGCTCCTGATGCTTTTCCTTCTCGGGCGCGCCTCCGACCTCGGTCTGTCCAATTTCGGCTACAAAGGCTCAGTGTCGGTTCGTGAAGAAGGCTTTATTAAGCGCACTTTCACGTCACCCGAGGCCGCCCGCCCTACCGTTGAGATAGTCTACGACAACTATCTTCCCATCTATTGCTGCTACACCGACCCTTCCGGCAGGGTCCTGAGCAAAAAATACTTCTCCCACTACATAAGGGAGAGCCGTTTCGTCTTCCCCGGCCGCGTCGACGACATTACCTACAACGCTCATAAGAAGGATTCCACCGTCGTCCGCACCCTCTACTCCAATCTGCAGATAGATTCTTCAGCTCCCGAGTTTGATTTTGAAATCCCCGCGGGAGCAAAGCCGGTCCAAATCGATCCCACAACGCTCAAATGAGGCGCTTCCTACTGCTGGTTTTCCTTCTGCTCCCTGCCGTTTTGAAGGCAGGAGAGCCGGACAGGGACTTGATTCTCGGAGCCGATTTTTCTTCAAAAGTAATTAAGGAGGAAGCCCCCAAAGACATCTCTAAGGTCGAAGAGGCCCTGTACAAAGTGGATAAGCAGCTCACCGGGCGCTGCTACTTCAATCCTCCCTGCTACCTTTTCTTCGGGCAGGCCGTACGCGAGCTGGGCTTTGTCCCTGCCGTTTTCGCCACTTCAGACCGCATCCTCCGCTGCACGAGGATAGGCATGGTCCTGGAAAAGTTCGACGAAGACCACAGACATATAGACGAGGGTCCCGAGGCCTACAGACTTTCGAAAAAATGAAGAAGGTCTTCCTGACTCTGGTATTATCCTTTATTTCGCTTTGCTGCGTTGCCCAGGGAGAAAGGAAATGGGCTTCGTCAGACTACGATTTCGTCCTGTATCTCATAGACAACGACCTTAAGCAGGACGCCCTTTTCCTGCTTAACAATTCTTCCTACCATCCGTCCGACACCCTCGATTTTCTTCGCGGATGGACAGATTACTTTCTTAAGGACCTCCCCGGAGCGTTGGAGTCCTTCTCAAAGCTGGACGCCTGCTCTCCATTCTATGAGAAGGCGCTTTTCTATAGCGTCGCCATGGATGCTCATCTGGGAAGATACGATAGCGCCTTGTCGAGGCTATCTTCTTACAAGGGCCCTAAAAAGGAGCTTGAAAGCCTCCAGGGGGCGGGTCTTGCCTTGCTGCGCAACGATCCGGAGGGTTTCTC
Organism: uncultured Bacteroidales bacterium; assembly: GCA_947302175.1. Taxonomy (GTDB): domain Bacteria; phylum Bacteroidota; class Bacteroidia; order Bacteroidales; family UBA932; genus Cryptobacteroides. The sequence continues at coordinate 210,774 of CAMYVB010000001.1, forward strand.
CCGGTCTTCTCAGAACTTCACTTTCTCAGACCAGGCCCTCTACGAACCGGAGAAAATACTCTCCGACATCTACAAGAAAAGGTACGAAACTCCCCAAAAGAGTCCGCTGCTTGCCGCAGCCGCTTCAGCCGTTGTCCCCGGACTTGGGAAAATATACGCCGGGCGCACGGGAGAGGGCGTTTCGTCATTCCTTATAACCGGCGCCCTCGGCGCCATCACCGCCGAACATTGGATAAAGGACGGCCCCAAAGACTGGAAAACCATAGTGTCCGGTCTTGCCTGCGCCGTATTCTATATAGGTAATATATACGGCAGCTACGTCTCCGTGAGCATAAGCAACCAGAACTTACGCGATGCGCAAGAAACTGTTATTCTGTATAATATCCATATTCCTCTGCGCTCCGTTTTCAACTAGCGGGAAGTCTCCCGGGCAGCTTGCGCTGGAATGTGAAAGAGTGGTTTTCGAAGGAGGATCGCTCGAGGAGATTAACGCTGCGCTCATGCTCAAGGCAAATTGCTATAAGGAGCTCGGAAGATACGAAGATGCTTACCTGACTCTTGAAAGGGTTAGGATGTACGCTCTCGACCCTCTCGAGCAGCAGGACGTGTTGTATAACGAGCAGTTGTGCGCTTTCCTGTCAGGCGATTTTACAAGGGCCTGCGCCCTTGCCGAAGAAGTCAGCCCCTGGAATGAGGAAACGCTTCTGATCGACGCCCTTTCTTATTGCTACGCAGGTAATTACGAGAAGGCGGAGCATTATGCTGCGGTGTATATGCGTTTCATAGGAAAGGACAGCAGGGAGGTCCGCGACTTTTTCAGGGATGCTCCGAAGCGTAAGAATTCCACCACGGCTATGATCCTTTCTTTCCTTCCCCCTGCCGGTCATTTCTATACCGGGGAATATGGTGAGGGTATGCTATCCATGGGGCTTAATGCCGCTGCCGCTGCTTTCACAGCCCTTAATCTGGCGTACGGGTATTGGATTACCGGCTTTGTCGGCGGCGGAATCGCCCTCGACCACACTTTCATGGGCAATCAGGAGCGCACCGCAGCCCTGGTCGAGCGATATAACACCAATTCCGCCATTGCTTTCGGTGATTCATTAAAAGCATTCCTTGCTGCACAATAGAAACATTTTTTCTTATATTTGTGAAAATTGATATAACTATGCGCATACCTGAATCAGAACTTATAATCAACGCAGACGGCTCCGTATTCCATCTCCACGTAAAGCCGGAGCAGCTTGCAGACAAAGTCATACTTGTCGGCGACCCCGGCCGAGTCGAGCTCTTCGTCCCCTATATGGAAAAAATCGAGAGCCGCACGGCCTCCCGTGAATTCGTTTCCATGACAGGATGGTACAAAGGCACCCGCTTCACCATTCTCTCCACCGGCATAGGCTGCGACAATATCGACATCGTCATGACCGAGCTGGACGCCCTTGCCAACGTCGACTTCAAGACCCGCGAGGTTCTTCCTGTCCACAGGACCCTCGACGTGCTGCGCATCGGCACCTGTGGCGCCATCCAGCCTGATGTCCCCCTCGGATCATTCATCTTCTCCCACATTTCCATCGGCTGCGACGGCCTTCTCAACTGGTACAACGACAGGGATTCCATCGCCCTGACAGACTTCGAGGAAGCCTTCAAGAAGCATGTCAATTGGAACAAGCACCTTCCCGATCCTTATTTCGTGCGTGCATCCGACAAGCTCATCAAAGCTTTCGAAAAAGACACCGTCCGTGGCATGACCATAGCAGCATCCGGCTTCTACGGCCCTCAGGGACGCGTTGTCCGTCAGGGTCTTGCCATGCCCGACATGCTCAGGGACTTCGAGAGTTTCGAGTACCAGGGCTGGAGGATCACCAATTTCGAGATGGAAGGTTCCGCAGTCGCAGGCATGGCCGCAAAGCTCGGACACAACGCCGGCACGGTCTGCTGCGCCATAGCCCACCGTCACCACAAAGCTGCCAACACCAACTACGCTCCCAGGATCAACGAGCTCATCGCCCTCAGCCTTGAGCGCATGTCGCAGTAGTTTTGCCATGATTTCAAAGTTCTCAATAATATCAGCCCTGTGCGTTGCCACGGGGCTGTTTTTGTCTTCCCCGGCGCTCGCCAGGAAAGTGAAAGTAAGCGATGTGCCCTCGCTTCGCGCTGCAGTTGAAAATGCGCAGAGCGGCGACACGCTTCTTCTCAAGAGGGGCGTCTACAGACTCGACTCTCCCATAAGGATAGAAGGTAAATCAGGGATTGCCATAATGCCGGCTTCGCCGAGGCATAAAGTGAAGATCACGGGCAGCAAGAAGATTCGCAGGTCCGAATTCAAGCGCCTCAAAGGCGTCCCGAGGGGCGTCAGAGTCCTCGATATTACCGCTCTTGGAGTGAAAGGGCCTACGATTAACGGTCACGGTCATCCCAGCGTCCCGGCCTGGTCCTTCCTTTTTGCCGGAAATCGTCTATTTCATCTTGCTTCCTGGCCCGAAGATGGCTTCCTGCCCATAGATTCCGTCCTCGTTACCGGCATTTCCCTAAGATTCGACGGCAGCATGATGTCGAGGGTTGCCCCCAGCGCCGACATGTCGCTACGCACATCAGCCACTGCTAATGCCGGAATAGACCCAAGAGGGGATAGCAGCCATGGCCCGGGCTTCGGGACCATCCGCTTCCGGGAAGACCGTCCCCTCGAATGGAGCGATCCGACCGTTGGTTTTGTAAACGGCGTTTTCCGCTACGGCTGGGCCGAGGAAATCGTCCCCATCAAGTCCGTAAATCCCGACAGGACGCTGGAAGTGGAGGATACTACCATGTACGGCTTTGAGGTTAAGCCAGGAGAGCGCTTCCAGAAATGGCGTGTTCTAAATATTCCCGAGGAGGTGGATAAGACGATGGAGTATTCCATCGACGAAATGGGCAGCCGTCTTGTCGCTGCGCTCCCGAGATGGACAAGGAGCTTCGAAGTGAGCGTCTTGGAGGAGCCCCTTCTCGTGCTTGACGGCTGCGAGAGGGTAAGTGTCTCATCCATTGAGTTTTTCGCCTCCAGGGGCGATGGCGTGGTCCTTTCGTCATGCAGCGACGTGGGGATGCACGGCTGCGTTTTTCATGGCCTTGGCCACAAGGCGGTCACGATAGATGCCGCATGCCGCCGCTGCGGCTTGTCTTCCTGCACGGTTTTCGACGTGGCTGCAGGCGGAGTAATACTTGACGGCGGTGACAGGAAAAACATAGTCCGAGGCGACAACTTCGTTTCCGACTGCGTCCTTCACGATTTCAACCTGGTGGAGAAATCATCCTGCCCGGCAGTTAGCATGAAGGGCCTCGGCAACAGGGTGTCCCGCTGCGAAATCTTCAATTCGGCGACCCAGGCCATCCTGATGAACGGCAACGATCAGGTCATTGAATGGTGCGACATTCACCACGTCTGCCAGGACGTGGAGGACTGCGGCGCAATATACTATGGAAGGAACCCTTCCGAGAGGGGCGGCATCATCCGTGGAAATCATTTTCATGACATAGACGTACCCTGGAATGTAAGGGCGGTCTATCATGACGACGGTGCCTGCGCCTGCCTCGTGGAAGGCAATCTTTTCGAGCGCATCAGCTCTCCTCCCGTACAGATAGGAGGCGGCAGCGATATAATATACAGGAACAATGTATTTCGCGACCTGCCCTGCGCCGCCATCAAGATAGACGCCAGGCTCCTCACATGGGGACGCGACAGGTACTTCGATTTTCCTGACAAAGTCGCCCTGGTGGACGGCCCTGCCTTCAGGGAGCACTATCCCGAGTTCGCTTCCTATTGGGAGGAAGATCCCTGCACTCCGAGGCGCAACGTTCTCGAAGACAATACTTTCATCAACGTAAAGTGGGTATTTGACAAGGTGGTCTGGGCGGACCACGATTACAACGATATCATAGAAGGAGAAGCGAATTTCTTCTCTTCGATGCACGGCAACAGCATCTCCCGCTAAAGCTACTTGACTATACGGACACAAAAAAACCGGCCCTCATGCGGGGGCCGGTTTCAGTATGCATCGAGTGACGCTTAGTCGACGCGACCTTCGGCGACGATCTTGGCGTACCTGTCGTAGGCGGCCTTGTAGCTCTCGTCTTCGGAAGCGAAGCGATAGCAGGCGTTCTTGAGATACTCGGCGATGCTGACCTTGAGGCTGTTGTCCTTAGTGAGGTCGAATGCAGTCTGGAAGGGCTTGATGCAATTCTTCAGGCTCTCTTCAAACTGCTTGGCGAGGACTTCGTACTTGGCGTCGTCCATCTCGTTGGCAGCCTTTTCCTGGAGGTCGATGGCGTTGTTGTACCAGAGTATGCCTTCACCGATGTAGCCATATTCGTAGTCGGGGCTGATTTCGGAGCACTTCCTGTAGGCTGCGACAGCTTCGTCGACCTTGCCGAGCTCTTTGAAGACATTGCCTTCGACATACCAGAGGGATGCGTTGTTGGGCTCGTTCTGCTTTGCGGACTCGAGGAGCTGGAAAAGACGGCTGGTGTCTTCGTTGTTGACGATGTAGTAGTTAATCAGGCCGATGAGGACTGCCTGGCTCTGGGGATACTCGGAGAAGCCGCGCTCGAGGATGGCTTTCACTTTGTCTTTCTGCTCCGTCTTCTCATAGATGTCGGCGAGCTTGGCATAGACGTCACCGTCGTTGCCGGAGTACTTGAACTCGTCGAGGCAGAAGTTGAAGATCCTGTCTGCCTTGTCGTAATCCTTTGCCATCCAGGCGGTAAGGGCGGCGTTGTAGAACGAGTTGGTGTCTACTGCAGGGCTGGGAGCCGTGGCGGAGACGTTGGCAGCGTTCTCGAAATACTCGCTGGCCTTGGCGTAATCGCCGAAGGTGTAGGCGTTGTAGCCCTGGTCGACGTATTTCTGGCTGATGGTCTCGAAAGCCTTGGCGATATCAGCGGTCTTGGCTTTCTTGGTGTCCACCTTGTAGGCTTCCTTGAAGGCTTCGAATGCGCCGCCGAGGGGATTGTCTACAACGGGACTCGTGACCTCGATAATGTTGAGGACGTCGTTCTTGAAGTAGTAGTTGCAGGTGGGATAGACTTCCTTGATGTAGGTCTCGCCGCCGATGGTCACTTCCTCGGGAGTGCCGGGCTTGACGCCGACGAGAGCGAGATCCTGCTTGGAGGCGCCGACCCATGCTTCGCCCTGGGGAGCGTTGTATGCGTCGAGGTAGCTCTGTCCGAGTTTGAGCCAAGTGTTGACGTTGCCGGCCTTCTTGGGGTTCAGGGAGACTTCCTTAGCTTTGTCCACTGCAGCCTTGGCCTGGCTGACGGACTTGACCTGTGCGTTGAGGGACAGGACGGAGGCCGCGAGGGCCAGTGCTAATGCGATTTTCTTCATAATAATGTGGTTTAGTTATTATTCGTTATCTGTGGCGGGGACTTCATCCCCGGCTTGCTGTTCTTCTTCGGGAGTGGAGCCGGCTACGGGCGAAACCGCCGCGATGCTGTCTCCTTCCCTGATGTTGATGAGCTTGACGCCCTGGGTGGCCCTGCCGGCTACGCGTATGTCGCTTACGCTCATCCTGATTACGAGACCGGACTTGTTGATTATCATCAGGTCGTTGTCTTCGCTGACGGACTTGATGGCGACCAGCTTGCCGGTTTTCTCGGTAATGTTGATGGTCTTGACACCCTTGGCGCCGCGGTTGCTCAGGCGGTACTCGTCCACTTCGGAGCGCTTGCCGAAACCGTTTTCGCTCACGACGAGCACGGTCTTGCCGGCTTCCTCGGGGGAGTCTCCGTTGCAGGAAATCATGCCCACCACTTCGTTGTCACCTTCAATATTGATGCCACGCACGCCCATAGAGGTCCTGCCCTGGGCGCGGACCTTCTTCTCGTCGAACCTGACGCACAGGCCTTCGCGGGCTGCAATCATGATCTGGGAACTGCCGTCGGTGAGGATAGCCTCGAGAAGGCCGTCGTCTTCCTTGAAGTTGATGGCCCTCAGGCCCATGTTGCGGCTTCTTGCGTTGGCGAAGTCGGTCAGCGAGCAGCGCTTGATGATGCCCTTGCGGGTCACGAGGGTGACGAAGTGGGAATCGGTGTATTCGCGGCTTTCGATGGACTTGGCGTTGAGATAAGTCTTAACCTTGTCGTCGGATTCTATGGTGATGAGGTTCTGGATGGCGCGGCCCTTGGAGGTGCGGGTGCCTTCGGGGATCTCATAGACCTTCATGCGGTAGCATATGCCCTTTTCGGTAAAGAAGAGCATGGTGGAGTGCATGTTGGCAACGTAGATGTGCTCGATGAAGTCTTCGTCGCGGGTGGCGCTGGCCTTCTTGCCGGTGCCGCCGCGGCTCTGGGTGCGGAACTCCGTGAGGGCGGTGCGCTTGATGTAGCCGAGGTGGGAGATAGTTATGACCACGTCCTCGTCGGCATAGAAGTCCTCGGGGTTGAATTCCTCGGAGGAGAGGGTTATCTCGGTGCGGCGCTTGTCGCCGTATTTGCGCTTGAGCTCGGCTGTCTCGTCCTTTACGATGGCGAGCTGCTCGTCAACGCTTGAGAGAATCTCCTGGCAGCGGGCGATGAACTTCTCGAGCTCGTCGTATTCGGCCTGGAGCTTGGTCTTTTCGAGGCCTGTGAGCTGCCTCAGGCGCATATCCACGATGGCTCCGGCCTGGATTTCGGAGAATCCGAAGCTGGACATGAGGGTGGACTTGGCCTCGTCGATATTGGCTGAAGACTTGATTATCTGGACGATTTCGTCGATGATGTCGATGGCCTTGAGGAGACCTTCGAGTATGTGCGCCCTCTTCTGGGCCTTGTCCAGCTCGAAGCGTGTCCTGCGCACCACGACCTCGTGACGGAAGTCGACGAAGTTGGCGATGAGCTCCTTGAGGGAGAGGGTGCGGGGACGGCCGCCGACCAGGGCCACGTTGTTGATGGCGAAACTGGACTGGAGGGGGGTGTATTTGTAGAGGGTGTTGAGGACGACGTTCGCGTTGGCGTCTTTCTTGACGAGGAACTCGATGCGTATGCCTTCGCGGCTCGTGAGCTCGCGTATGTCGGCTATGCCTTCGATCTTCTTGTCCTCGACCATCTCGCCTATGCGCTTGATCATCTCGGCCTTGTTGACCATGTAGGGGATCTCGGTCACGACTATGGCCTCGCGGCCGCTAGCCGTCTCCTCGATCTCGGCCCTGGCGCGCATGACGACGCGGCCGCGGCCGGTGTTATAGGCGTCGATGATGCCCTGACGGCCCTGGATTATGCCTCCGGTGGGGAAGTCAGGACCCTGGATGTGCTCCATCAGGCCTTCGGTCGTTATGTCGGGATTGTCGATATAGGCGCAGATGGCGTCGCAGACCTCACCGAGGTTGTGGGGAGCCATGTTGGTCGCCATGCCGACGGCGATGCCGGAAGAACCGTTGAGAAGCAGCAGGGGAGCTTTCGTGGGAAGGACGGTGGGCTCGAGGATGGTGTCGTCGAAATTGTACTGGAAGTCGACGGTGTCTTTATCGAGGTCTGCCAGGACGTCTTCCGTCATCTTTTCGAGCTTGGCCTCGGTGTATCGCATGGCGGCGACGGGGTCGCCGTCCATCGAACCGAAGTTGCCCTGGCCGAAAACGAGGGGATAGCGCTGGTTCCAGTTCTGGGCGA
>CAMYVB010000002.1 GCA_947302175.1 uncultured Bacteroidales bacterium
ACCTTGGCACCGATGGGCATGCCCTTACGGAGCTTGAAGTTGGAGATATCCTTGCTGGAGGTGGTGACGACAGCCTTCTGGCCGCTGACGAGGGAAAGCTCTGCGGCTGCCTCTTCAACGAGCTTCTTGTCCTGGGTGCCGTCGCCGACGCCTTCGTTGAGGGTGATCTTGACGAGCTTGGGGACCTGCATCACGGTGGTGTAGGAGAACTGCTTCATCAGACGGTCGACGATTTCGTCGGTGTAGAGCTTCTTGAGGGAAGGCACATAACCCTTAGCAAGGGCGGGTGCTGCTGTATTGGTGGTTTTCTTTGCCATAATTACTTAATCTCCTCTCCTGATTTTTTAGCGAAACGGACCTTCTTGCCGTCTTCAACCCTGTAACCGACGCGGGTAGCCTTGCCGGACTGGGGGTCGATGAGCTGAAGGTTGGAAATATGGATACCGGCTTCCTGCTTGAGTATACCACCCTGGGGATACTTTGCATTGGGCTTGGTGTGCTTGCTGACCATGTTGACACCTTCCACGATAGCGCGGTCTTTGCTGCGGAGGACGGAAAGGACCTTTCCGGTCTTGCCCTTGTCGTTACCGGCATTTACGATAACGGTGTCGCCTTTCTTGATGTGAAATTTTTTCATGACTTTCAATTATTAAAGGACCTCCGGTGCCAGTGAAACGATTTTCATATAGTTCTCGCGGAGCTCGCGGGCGACGGGACCGAAGATACGGGTGCCGCGAAGCTCGCCGGCAGCGTTCAGCAGAACGCAGGCGTTCTCGTCGAAACGGATGTAGGATCCGTCGGCGCGGCGTATCTCCTTCTTGGTGCGGACCACGACAGCCCTCGACACAGTGCCCTTCTTGGCGTCGCCGCCGGGCATGGCGCTCTTCACCGCAACGACGATCTTGTCGCCGACGGTGGCATAACGATGGTTGGTACCGCCAAGCACACGGATGCAAAGGACTTCCTTTGCGCCGCTGTTGTCGGCCACCTGTAAACGTGTTTCCTGCTGTATCATATGCTATTTTGCTTTTTCAACGATTTCTACTAGTCTCCAGTTCTTGGTCTTGCTCAGGGGGCGGGTTTCCATGATGCGGACGGTATCACCGACACCGCACTCGTTCTTATCGTCCTGGGCGTAGAACTTGGTGGTCTTCTTGACGAACTTGCCGTACAGGGGGTGCTTCTCCTTGATCTCGACGGCGACGACGATGGTCTTGTCCATCTTGTCGCTGACCACTACACCTACTCTTTCCTTACGAAGATTTCTTTCCATAAGTCATCAATGTTAGTTCTGTTTTGTTTCTTTCTCGGCAAGGATAGTGATCATGCGGGCAATATCCTGGCGGGTCTTCTTAAACTTGGACGTATCCTCCAGGGGAGAGATAGCGTGGTTGATCTTCATCGAATCAAGGTTTGCCTTTTCGATCTGGATGCGGTCGCGCAGATCGGCGATAGACATTTCGCGGACTTCTGAAACTTTCATTTTCTCTACTCCGTTAATTATTCGACATAGTCCCTGCGGACGACGAACTTCGTGTCGACGGGAAGCTTGTTGGATGCGAGCCTCATAGCTTCCTTCGCAACCTCGAGGGATACGCCTTCGGCTTCAAAAAGAATGCGGCCGGGAGTGATGGGAGCGACAAATCCGTAGGGATCACCCTTACCTTTACCCATACGGGTGGAGAGGGGCTTCTTTGTGACGGGCTTGACGGGGAATACCCTGATCCATATCTGGCCTTCACGGTTCATGCGGCGGGAGATGGCCTGACGGGCAGCTTCGATCTGCTGCGCGGTGAGCCAGCAATTCTCAAGGGTCTTGAGACCGAAGGATCCGAATGCGAGCTGGTTGCCCCTCTGGGCGTTGCCCTTCATCCTTCCTTTCTGTTCCCTTCTGAACTTGGTTTTCTTGGGTTGTAACATCTCTTATTGTTTTAAAAAATAACTTCTTTTTCCTTAAATACCTGATACTCAGCCCATTGGGGCAGAATACGGCCTTTTTAGGGACTGCAAAGATAGTAAAAAAACCTGAATTACAAAGCATTTTAAAAAATATTCTGTCGCTTTTTCGACACGGAAAGTGAATAGTCAACTGCGGCTTTTTCAGGAAGTTGCGACTAGTGGTCAAATTTATTTCTACTCATTTTCGACACGGCGCCGGAGCGTTTTTCGACCCCTTTCGCTTTGGCGCTTTTTTTGCTTACTTTTGCCTGCGAAAAATCATGAAAAGACAGCCTTTCATAACGCTCGTCGCCTGCGCCGCGGCAATAATTCTCTCCTCCTTCGGAGAGGGAAAGCTATGCGCGCAGACCGCCCGCGAGCGCAAGGCCGCCGGGGCCGAAAGCTTAGTCATCCCCGACCCCGGGCAAAAAGGCGACCCCAAGATACTACATTATATAGTGGAAGGCGGCGACACGATTTTTGTCGACAACATCCCGCCGGCGTGGGTGTTCCCCCGCGGCAGCAGGGTGGACCGTGCGAAATGGCGCAAGTACGTGCGCCTGGTGTACAATTTCAATAAAGTATACCCCTATGCGCTTCTCGGCGCGCAGATAGTCGAGGAGGTGGATTTCAACATCGAGGACCAGCATATGAAACGCGGCGAGAAGAAGCGCTACATAGGCAGCGTCCAGAACGACCTGCTCAAGAACTTCGAGGGCGCCATACGCAAGATGACCATTTCCCAGGGGCAGCTGCTGATGCGCCTCATCGACAGGGAGATAGGCAAGACCGGCTACGAAATAGTCAAAGACTACAGGAGCCGCTTTGCCGCCGGTTTCTGGCAGGGAGTCGCCAAACTCTTCAAGCAGGACCTCAAGAGCCCCTACGACCCCGAGGGAATAGACAAACCCACCGAAGAGCTGGTGAAAATATGGGAGAGCGGCAAATGGGACGAATTCTACTTCTCAATCTTCTTCGAGGCCCCGCCCAAAGCGCCAATCCCCGAGCAATATATCAAGAAGCAACCTTAATCCCGGCCCCACCGGGATTCTTGTTATTTATAGGAAAGCTCCTGACCGTCCCAGCGAAAGAAATGCGCACCCTTTTCCCAGCTTTCGCCGGCCACAAAATGCGCACCCGAAGGAAGAGTCATGTCCACCTTGCAGTGGTAGTGCCCGAAAACGAAATAATCAACCTTGCGCGAGCGCGAATAATCCTCCGCCCAGCCGTACAGCGGCTCGCCCTGTCCCGCAAACTGATACTCCCCTCGCCCTTCCTTGTTGCTCTGCGACCAAGCGCGCGCAAGAGCATAAGCCGGCGTGGGATGGACGGCGCTGAAAAGGGCGCGCAGCACCTTGCTGCGAAAGATTGTGCCCACAAGCCAGTCGCGAAAAGGAACTTTGCCAAGGAAATCGCCGTGCCCGAGGCAGAAAACACTGCCGTCCAAAACGACCTCGAAAGGCTGCCGCATAATCTTTATCCCCATTTCTTCGAGATAGCCAAGCGGCCAGAGGTCGTGGTTACCGGGCACGAAAACAATCTCCACCCCCGCATCTATCAAATCAGAAAGCGCAGCGAAGGTCCTCACATAGCCTTTCGGCACCACAGCGCGGTACTCAAACCAAAAATCCCAAATGTCGCCCAGCAGATACAGGGCGCGAGTAGTTTCGGCGGGAATGGAACGCAGGAAAGCAACAAACTCAGCCTCCCTTTCGGCAAGGCCGCCACCTCCGGGACCGAGGTGGACGTCAGAGACAAAATATACCTCCCGCCTGTCAGCCATGCTAGAAGATGCAGAAAGCCACGACCACAAGGCCCACTATCGCGCAGTAAAGGGCGAACCACTTGAGCTGAGCCCTTTTGACAAGCGCGATCATAGCCTTACAGGCGAAAAGCCCGGAAGCGAATGCTGCGGCAAAACCAAGCACGAGCGGCAACACTCCGATGCTTGAAGCGGCAAAATCGCCGCCGGTCAGGTCGAGGAAAGCTTCGCCAAGAATGGGCACAAGCACCATGAGGAAGGAGAACTGAGCCACCACTTCACGCTTGACGCCGCAAAGCAGCCCGGTGCTTATAGTCGTGCCGGAGCGCGACAGACCGGGAATTACCGCAAACGCCTGCCCGACGCCGACGAGGAAAGCCTGCAAATAGCTGATACCGTTACGCGCCTGAGCGCCTTCTGCGGCAAGGCGCGACGGCTTCCTGTCCGAAAAGAAAAGCAGCAGTGCCGTCACCAGCAAAGCAACGCCGACGACAAGCAGCGACGAGAACAGCGCCTCCACCCAGTCCTTGAAAAACATGCCGACTACGAACACCGGCACCATTGACACGATTATCTTGCAGACGTAATCGGTCTCATCGTTATACCTGAACTTGAACAGGCCCTTGAAAAGCTGCACTATGGGCTCCCAAAACACCACTATCGTGGCAAGGACCGTGGCAGCATGGACGGCAACCTCGAACACGAGATCGCCCGAAGCCTCTACGCCAAGGATTTCGCGACCTATCGCAAGATGGCCGCTGCTACTGACCGGCAGGAACTCCGTAAGACCCTGCACGAGGCCAAGAATGACAGCCTGCCACCAACTCATTTCTTATCCTCCCCCTGATTGGACTGGCCGTCAAACTTGCCCATAATTCCTACCACCATCACGACCAGCCCCGCGACAATAACGAGAGGCGCGGCCACCAGGCGGCGGAAATCAAACATGGCATAGTTGAAAACAGCGGGATCGGAACTGCCCCCGCCGCTGAGCAGGACATAGCCGGCGACCATCACCAGCAAGCCCGCTATCATTATTCTCAAACCTTTGGGCGTCACCGCCATCTTTCCATTATCCATATCAATAATATAATTCGTCTTTACCGAGCGAAACCAGCCGCCCGACCACAATCCAGGTGCTCAGAAGGCAAATCACGACACCGGCGGCGAACACCACCAGGGCGGTGAGGGCCAACACCTTGGCCGGGAAAACATCCGCCAGTCCAGCAAACTCCCTGCCCGCAAGGAAATAACCTGCCAGAAGCAGAAGGACGGCAACAAGCGAAGAAACCAGCCCCTGGACAACGGCCTGCAGGAGGAAAGGACGCATAATGAAACCCTTCGTCGCACCGACAAGCCTCATCGTGTGGACGGTGAAGCGGCGGGCGTGCACGCTCAGGCGCATCGTGTTGCTAATCAAGGCAAAAGAAATGAACAACAGAAGCGCCACGGCGATACTGAGCGCCAGCGCAATCTTCCTTATGTTCTGATTGAGTGCCTCTATGAGCGACTCCCTGTAGCTCACTTCGTCCACAAGGGGCGAGCGCATCAGATACTGCTCCACCATTTTAAGGCTGTCCGCCGAAACGTATGCCGCCTCGAGCGTAAGGTCTATCGAGGCCGGCACTGGGGAAGTCTCGAATATGCTCAGGAAATCCTCTCCCAGCATGGACTCAAGCTCCTTCGTCCCTTCCTCGCGCGAAATGTAGCGCGTGCCTATGACGAAATCCGTCTTGCCGAGCTCGTCAATAAAAGCCCGGGCATCGGCGTCAGAAACGTCATTCTTGAGGATGACGCCGACCTGCATGTTCTCCTTGAAATAGTCGGCCACGCTGCCGGCGCTCAGAAGCAGGAGCGACGCCAGCCCTACAAGCACAAGGACGAGGCTGATGCTTAGCACCGTGGACAGGTGGGCATGCATCAGTCTGCGCCGGGTCATTTTCTTTTCTACTGCCGTCTGCATCTTTGAGAGCTTTCGAATAGCCCTCAAAGATAGTCAATTATCGAAATATTAAAAAAAATACTTATCTTTGTACAAATTGTCATTTACTAAATGATACGCCCATGGGAGACAACATAAAAAAGGTCCTTTTCGTTAATTCTCAGATGCTTCCCTATCTGCCTGAGACGAAGATTTCTTCGATTTGCAGGCAGCTTCCCCAGGGCATCCAGGAGAAGAAAAGGGAGATACGGTCATTCATGCCGAAATACGGCTGCATCAGCGAGCGCCGCAACCAGCTCCATGAAGTCATCCGCCTCTCCGGCATGAACATCATCATCGGCGAAGTGGACAGACCCCTCGTGATCAAGGTCGCCTCAATCTCCGCCGCCCGCCTCCAGGTGTATTTCCTCGACAACGACGACTATTTCCACCGCAAGCAGCTCGAGCGGGACGATAACGGCGTCTTCTTCGCAGACAACTGCGAGAGGGCCATCTTCTTCGCCAAAGGCATACTCGAGACGGTGAAAAAGCTCCGCTGGGCTCCCGACATCATCCACTGCCACGGCTGGATTTCCCAGCTCGTCCCCGTCTATCTCAAGAAAAGCTACAAGGACGACCCCATCTTCGCAGGAAGCAAAGTGGTCCTTTCGCAATACGGCGATTGCCTCGACGAGAAGTTCAGCGCCGATTTCGCAGCAAAAATAGCTGCCGGCGGCGTCGCTCCCGACGACCTCGCCCCCCTCGTTACTCCCGATGGCATAAATCTTGCGAAACTCGCCATCTCGTATTCCGACGCCGTGATTTTCCCCGACGCCGACGCCCAGGAGAGGCTGATGCCTTTCTGCGCTGAAGCCGGAGTAAAGGTCCTCCCCTACAACGAGGCCTCCTACGCAGACGGATCATACATCGACGAATACGACAGTTTATATAGCAGTTTGTAAAACATGAAACTTCATCCTTTCCGCGGCATCTCGATCGTCGCGCTGGCAGCAGGGCTGCTCGGCGGCGTATCCTGCATCCCCATGGACTACAACCTCGGCTCAGACTATATCGCCACAGACCAGCAGTTCGACATATTCACCGCCGAATTCCCCCTTGAAGACATCTCCCTCCAGGTGCCCGACTCCCTGTCCGGCTATTCGCAGACCAGAATCACCGTAGGCGCCGTAAGAGATGATGATTTCGGCCTTACCAGACGCGGCAGCGCGGTGACGCTAGTCCCCATATACGACAGTCTCGACTTCGGCAAGAATGCGAAGTTCAACTACTTCCACATGGTGCTCGTGCCCGACACCATTTCCGTCTTGAAAGACGAAGACGCCTTTATACATCAGGGGCTCAACATATACGAGCTGAGCGAACCCATCGGCGACCGCTACAGCATCCACAGCAAACTCCCCCACGGCACGAAGCGCATCACCCGGGGCGTCCCCCTCTATAACGGCGGCACCGACACCGTGGGCGTATTCTTCACCAAGGAGTTCGGCGAGAAGTTCATGCAGATCACTCTGGACGACACTAAGGACATGGAGTCCTACACCAAGAAATTCCCCGGCATCTTCATCGAAACCGACGACCCCGTGGGCAACGGAGGCAGGGTAAATCTTTTCAGCCTTCAGCTCCAGTACGACGTCTCGAACTACCACATCTCCGGCAACTACGCCTCCCTCGGCTTCTCCGCCGAGTACGACGGCACGGTCAAGGACACTTCCTTCCTGTTCTACTTCAGCCCCGACAAGTTCTACGATGTGGACTCCCTGATCTACAACGCCTCGTCAGACCTGCCCCAGTACTGCCTCAACGTGGCCACCCACGACTCCGGCGGGCTTGAGGGCAAGGTGAGCGAAAAGATTTTGATAGAAGGAGCCGGCGGCCTCTGCCCCGTCCTTTCCGCCACGGAAATCCGCGAAAAAGTGAGGCTTGAAATCGCCAAGAGGGGCAATCCCGACGAGGCCTCCATCAACCGCGCCACGATAACCCTCCCCTTCGAGTTCCCCGAGAACTACCTGGAAATGCAGTTCTATCCCCAGATACTCAGTCCCACGTGCAGGATAGTCAACGACGAGGGGGAAGTCTCTTTTGCCGGACTCACTGATTCCAGCAACTCGTCTGAGAACCAGGGCGACGTGAACCGCTCCCTCATGGTTTACAGCCCCGATATCACCTACCACACCCAGACCCTCCTCAAGCTCAAAGACACAGATAAGATCCACAACTACGACGTATGGTTCCTCACCATGGCCTACGAGACCGTCGTCTCCAAGACCTCTGCCGCCGAGCAGAACCAGATGAATGACTACATGAACATGATGCTGTACTCCAGCTATTACGGCAACATGTACGGAGGATACGGCGGTTATGGTTACGGAGGCTACGGCTACGGAGGCTATGGCGGCTACGGCAACTACTACTCCAACTATTACAGCTACGCCCTCATGGCTTCGATGTACGGAAGCTCTTCGTCTTCGTCAAGCGTTGTAGCCATGCTCGACACGGACCGCTACTACCACGGAATCCTTCGCGGTCCCGCAGACCCCATCGCCCATCCCATGATGCGCATCACATTCGCCCTGCCGAAGACCGCTGAATAAAGAATCTGACTGATATACACATAAAAAGCCGGCTGAATATTCAGCCGGCCTTTTTATTGGAAGGAAAAAGTTTAGCCGTTGAGCTTGGCGTTGACTTTTTCGATTGCATCGCCAACGGTGGCGATGGAGCTGGTTTCCTCATCGGGGATCTTGATTCCGAACACGCGCTCGAATTCAAGAAGGAGCTCGACGGTGTCGAGAGAGTCGGCACCCAGGTCGTTGGTGAAGCTGGCGGTTTCAGTAACCTCAGTGGGCTCGACGCCCAGCTTGTCGATAATGATACCTTTAACCTTTTTTACGATCTCTTCGTATTCCATAATGTTGTTTATGTTTTTAGTTACACGTTCGGTTTGAGTTGCAAAGGTATGAATTTTTTTTCTTTTATCCAATAACCTCCTTTATACGGCGTGCCAGGACCGGACCTACAAGCTCCGCAATTTCGGACTCGGGGGCGGCGGCGATGCGCGGAACGCTCCCGAAATGGATGAGAAGCCGCTGCTCAGTCTGCTCGCCTACACCCTTGATTTCCCTTAGCACGGAGGCCGTCTGCTGCTTTGAGCGCAGGCTGCGATGGAAGCTTATGCCGAAGCGGTGGGCCTCGTCGCGTATGTGAGTTATCAGGCGGAAAGCATGGGAGTTGCGGTCCAGGAACAGAGGATAAGGGTCGCCCGGGCGAATGACTTCCTCCATCCTTTCGGCAAGGCCGACCACTGTCAGGCGGTCCTGAATACCGAGCTCGCACAGGGCCTGCCAGGCAAAGTTGAGCTGGCCTTTGCCGCCGTCGATGACCACGAGCTGGGGCAGGTCATCAGGATTTTCCGCAAGCATGCGCGAATAGCGGCGATTGACTATCTCCTTCATTGAAGCATAGTCGTTGGCCCCTACCACGGTCTTTATTTTGAACTTCCTGTAGTCCGCCTTGGACGGGACGCCGCCGCGGAACACGACACAGGCCGCCACGGGATTGGTGCCCTGAATGTTGGAGTTGTCGAAGCACTCCATGTGCTCCGGAAGGACTTCCATGCCTATAGCCCTGCGCAAATCTTCGAGCGCCTCAGCCTTGTACTCGTCGGGGTGAGTGTGCTCCTTCTGACGAAGGGATGAGGCCTGGAATTCGCGTGCGTTTTTGGTGCCTAACTGAAGGAGGGAGAACTTGTCGCCCTTGACGGGGATATTGAAATCCACACCGGGCATTTCTACGTCAGGCTTGAAGGGGACTATCACTTCGCCGCTCAAATCGCCGAATTTCTCCTCTATTTCGCCTATGAATGTGCTCAGAACGGCCGCCGGCTCCTCCTCGATGGCGAGTTTGAAGCCGAGATTGAGGCTGCGCACTATGGCTCCGCCCCTGACCCTGAGGAAGCTGCCATACGCGGAGAGACCCTCGCAGATGAGGGCGAAAACATCGCAGTCATAGTCACGGCTGCTGGAAATCACGGACTTGGAATAATGCTTTTTCAGAGCCTCAGCCCTAAGTTTATACTGCTGGGCAGTCTCGAAATCGAGCTCGGCAGCGGCAGCGCGCATCTTCTCCTCCAAGTCTCTTACAACGTCCCTGAATCCGCCCTTGAGCAGAGAAACGATTTCGTCTATCCACGAACCGTATTCCTGAATGGAAACTGCTCCCACGCAGCATCCTCGGCACTTGCCAATGTGGAAGTCAAGGCAGGGGCGGATGCGGCCGCGAAGGATAGTGTCGGCGCTTATCTTGTGGCGGCAGGAGCGAAGGGGCCAGGTGGAGTAGAAGAGGTCCAGAAGGCCGCGGGCGTGCATAACTGACGAATAGGGGCCGAAATAGCGGGAACCATCCTTCAATACACGGCGGGTAAGGAATACCCTTGGATATGGTTCATCGGTAACGCATATCCAGGGGTAAGTCTTGGAGTCCTTCAGGAGAATGTTGTAGCGGGGCTTGTACTGCTTGATGAGGTTGTTTTCGAGCAGCAGCGCATCTGCCTCGCTGTCCACGACGGAGTATTGGGCGTCGGCAATTTTAGACACCAGTACGCGGGTCTTGACGTTGAGCCGCTCGGGCGGCACGAAGTACTGGGCGACCCTCTTGTGGAGGTCTTTTGCCTTACCTACATATATGACATTCCCCTCGGAGTCATAATATCTGTAGACTCCGGGGGAATGCGGAAAGAGTGCTATTTTTTCCTTGACGGTCAAGGACTAGCGTTCACGGTTGTCCCTGCGGGGACGACGGTCGCCACGCTCGCCCCTTTCGCCGCCACGACGCTCGCGACGGTCGCCGCGAGGGGCGCGGGGTGAACCCTGGGCGTTAGCATTGGCTGCCATGATGGCGGCGGGAGTGAGATCCTGCTTGCCATAACGCTCGCCGTTGCAGATCCAAACCTTGATGCCGAGGGCGCCTACCTTGGTGCTGGCGACTGCGAGAGCGTAGTCGATGTCTGCGCGGAAAGTGTGGAGAGGGGTACGACCCTCTTTGAACATTTCGCTGCGGGCGATTTCAGCTCCGCCGACGCGGCCGCTGACCTGCACCTTGATACCTTCTGCACCGACCCTCATCGTGTTGGCGATGGCCATCTTGATGGCGCGCCTGTAGGAGACGCGGCCCTCGATCTGGCGGGCGATGCTGTCGGCGACGATGTGAGCATCAACTTCGGGGCGCTTGACCTCGTAGATGTTGATCTGGACATCCTTGCCGGTGACTTTCTTGAGCTCTTCCTTGAGCTTGTCGACCTCGGTGCCACCCTTGCCGATGATGACGCCCGGACGGGCGGCGTAAATCGTCACGGTGATGAGCTTGAGGGTGCGCTCAATGATGATCTTGCTCAGGCTGGCTTTGGCAAGGCGATTGCCGAGATACTTGCGAATTTCGAAGTCTTCGGCGATTTTCTCGGCGTAGTTGCCACCCACCCAGTTGGATTCCCAACCGCGGGTGATGCCTATTCTGTTGCTGATAGGATTGGTTTTCTGTCCCATAGTTTACTCCTGAGTGGTTTCGGGTTTGACATCGAGAACGATGGTGACGTGGTTGGAACGCTTGCGGATGCGCCCGGCACGGCCCTGAGGGCAGGGACGGATGCGCTTCAGCGTGCGGCCTTCGCCAACCATGATGGTCTTGACATAGACGTTGCCGTTGTCAAGGTCGCGGCTGCGATCGGGATTCTTGGCCTCCCAGTTGGCGATGGCGCTGCGGAGGAGGGTCTCAAGATTCTTTGAAGCGGCTCTCTTGGAGAACTTCAGGAGATCAAGCGCACGGTTGACTTCAACGCCCCTGACGGTGTCTGCGACAAGGCGCATCTTGCGGGGGGAAGAAGGAATATCGTTCGCTTTTGCTATAGCTGTATTTTTCTTGGCTTCTTTGTATTTCTCGGCCATTAATCTTTTACGAGCTCCCATAATTCAATCTTTTTTAATTATTTCTTATTGTTGCCCGAATGGCCTCTGAAAATACGAGTAGGTGCAAACTCGCCGAGTTTGTGGCCTACCATCTGCTCGGTCACGTACACAGGAATGAACTTGTTCCCGTTATGGACGGCGATGGTGTGGCCGATGAAGTCAGGGGAGATCATGCTGGCGCGGGACCAGGTCTTGACCACCTCTTTCTTCTTGCTGCCATCATTCATGGCAAGGATCCTCTTCTCCAGGGCTTCCTGGATGTACGGACCTTTTCTTAAAGAACGACTCATAATTCTGGTGTTGTTTAATTCCTGTTAATTACTTTTTCCTTCTCTCGATGATGAACTTGTTGGAGGCAGCCTTAGGGTTGCGGGTCTTGTAACCCTTTGCAGGCAGGCCCTTGCGGGAGCGGGGATGACCACCGGAGGCGCGGCCTTCACCACCACCCATCGGGTGATCGACAGGGTTCATCACGACGCCACGGTTGTGGGGACGGCGGCCGAGGTGACGGCTGCGACCGGCCTTACCGGACGACTCGAGGTTGTGATCGGGGTTGGAGACTGTGCCAACAGTTGCGCGGCAGGAGACGAGCACCATCCTGGTCTCACCGGAAGGCAGACGGAGGACGGCGTGCGTTCCCTCACGGGCGGCGAGCTGGGCGAAAGCACCGGCGGAACGTGCCATGACGGCACCCTGGCCGGGACGGAGCTCGATATTGTGCACGAGAGTACCCACAGGAATTTCACTCAGGGGAAGAGCGTTGCCCATTTCGGGAGCGGCGCCGGGACCGGAGGCGATAACCTGACCGACCTGGAGGCCGTTGGGGGCGATGATGTATCTCTTTTCCCCATCTTCGTATTCGACAAGGGCGATACGGGCGCTGCGGTTGGGGTCGTACTCGATGGTGAGGACCTTTGCAGTGCAGTTGTCCTTGTTGCGCATGAAGTCGATGACGCGGTACATCCTCTTGTGGCCGCCGCCGCGATAGCGGACGGTCATCTGGCCGGTGTTGTTGCGGCCACCGGTGCTCTTGAGGGGCTCAAGCAATGATTTCTGAGGCTTCTTCGCGGTGATGTCGTCGAAAGCGCTGATCACCTTGTTTCTCTGGCCGGGGGTTACCGGCTTGTATTTTCTGACTGCCATTGTCTGTCCCTCCCTTAAATGTTAGCGTAGAAGTCGATCTTATCGTCACCGGCAAGGGTGATGTAAGCCTTCTTGAAATGATTCATGCGACCACGGAGAAGGCCGGCCTTGGTGTAGCGGCTTTTCCTCTTTCCGTGATAATTGACGGTATTGACATCGGCGACGGTGACGTTGTACATCTGCTCGACGGCCGCCTTGATCTGAAGCTTGTTGGCCTTACGGTCTACGATAAAGCCATAACGGTTCAATTTTTCGCCCTGATCCGTCAGCTTCTCAGTAACGATTGGCTTAATAATGATTCCCATCTTTAAATACTTTTAAGGTGGTCTTACTTAACTCTCTCGGCGAGGATATCCTGGACTCCGTCAACCAGCACCAGAGAATTGGCATTCATGATGGCGTAGGTGTTGATTTCGTCGACAGTGATGACCTTTGCCCAGTCAAGGTTGCGTGCGGAGAGGAAGATGTTGTCGGAGTTCTCGGGGAGAACGACGAGGACCTTCCTGTCACCGGCCTTGATATTGTTGAGAATCTGGATGAACTCCTTGGTCTTGGGGGCCTCCATGGTGAAAGGCTCGACCAGGGTTATGGCGTTGTCCTGCGCCTTGTAGGAAAGGGCGGAAACGCGGGCGAGGCTCTTGACCTTCTTGTTGAGCTTGGTGTGATAGAAACGCGGAACGGGACCGAACACGCGGCCACCGCCTACGAAGATGTTGGCCTTGAGGGAGCCGTGGCGTGCGCCGCCGCCGCCCTTCTGGCGACCGAGTTTCTTGGTGCTGTGCGCGATCTCGCTGCGGTCCTTGGTCTTGGCGTTGCCGTGACGCTGGTTGGCGAGGTACTGGATGACGTCAAGATAGACGGCGTGGTCGTTGGGCTCAATGCCGAAGACCTGCTCCTCGAGCGTCACTTTCTTGCCGGACTTGGAGCCGTCAATTTTCAAAACTTCTAATTCCATAACGCTATGCCTCCAAAATTACATAAGAACCCTTGGCTCCGGGGACGGAACCCTTGACGACGATGAGATTGTTCTCAGGGAGCACCTTGAGCACCTGCAGGTTCTCGACCTTGACGCGCTCGTTGCCCATGTGGCCAGCCATACGCATACCGGGGAGGACGCGGGACGGCCAGGAGGATGCACCCATGGAACCGGGGTGACGCAGACGGTTGTGCTGGCCGTGGGTCTGTCCGCCGACACCGGCGAAGTGATGACGGTGCACAACACCCTGGAAACCCTTACCCTTAGAGGTACCGATCACATCCACGAACTTGACATCCTCGGTGAAGATGTCGGCGACCGTGAAGGTGTCTCCGAGTTTCAGCTCTCCCTCGAAGTCGGCCTTGAACTCGACCAACTTGCGCTTGGGAGTGGTTCCTGCCTTTTTGAAATGCCCCATGAGAGGCGCGCTGGTGTGCTTTTCGGTGGTTTCGTCATAGGCAAGCTGTACAGCGGCATAACCATCTTTTTCAACTGTACGCAATTGCGTGACAACACACGGCCCAGCTTCGATGACGGTGCATGGAATATTCTTTCCATCAGCACCGAAAACGGAAGTCATTCCGATTTTCTTTCCAATTAATCCAGGCATTGTTAGATAATTGATTGATTATAAATGTTTTAATTCCGCAACACACAATTGCGGACCGCAAATTTACAACTTTATTTTTGATTTTCAATAAGTTGTCAAGAAAAATTATCGACAAGTTTTACACGCGCGAATTATTATTATATTTGCAGACTGAAATGTTTATGACCATGCCACTAGCCCTTTTCGGCTTCCTCCATATCACGCTTGCCGATGTCCTGGACATCCTCGTGGTGAGCCTCATCATCTTCTTCGTGTTCCGATGGATACGAGGCTCCTCGGCCATGAACATATTCATCGCCCTGATCATCCTGTACCTCATTAAGGTACTAGCTTCAGCCCTCGACATGACCATGATGTCGGGCATAATGGGCACGGTCCTGGACGTGGGCGTCATCGCCATCATTATTATCTTCCAGCCCGAAATCCGCTACTTCCTGACCCGCATGGGCTCGCGATACGGCGTGGGCGGGGGCATCTGGCGCATTTTCGACCGCCTCTTCGGCCGCTCGCAGGGCAGCCTGGGCAACGAAGAGATTGCTGAAATCGTCGAGGCAGTGTTCACCATGTCGGAAAGCAAGACCGGCGCCCTTATCGTCATGGTGAGGAAAGACTCCCTGCAGAACATCATAGACACCGGCGACACCATAGACGCCCGCATCAACAGCAGGCTCCTGTGCAACCTGTTCTTCAAGAACTCCCCCCTGCACGACGGTGCGGTAGTCATCAACGGCAACCGCATAGTCGCCGCACGCTGCACCCTGCCCCTGACCGGCAAGACCGGCATCCCCGCCAGCTACGGCATGCGCCACAAGGCGGCCATAGGCATGACCGAGCTCAGCGACGCGTGCGTAGTCGTCGTCTCTGAAGAGACCGGCGGAATATCCTTCGCCGCCGAAGGCGAAATCATCCACGTCTTCAGCAAAGACCACCTCAGGCAGCTTCTCGGAGAGGAGGCGGCACCCGCCAAACAAGGAGGAGAGCAAAAATGAGCGCGGTTACGGACTATGAAAAACTCGAAGCCAAGCTAGGCTTCGACCGCATCAGGACCGCGATAGCGGACCGCTGCTCGACCGACTACGCTTCTTCGCGCGTCGCCGGGGAGAGCATCTCCACCAACGATGGAGAAATACGCGGCCGCCTGAGGCTCACCGACGAAATGCGCCTCATCCTCATGTTCGAGGACAGCTTCCCCACCAACGGCTACATCGACTGCCTCCCCTTCCTCAAGATTCTTGAAGGAGAGGGCGGAAGCATAGATACCCTATCCCTCGGGAAGCTGCGCACCATGCTCGAGACCATACGCAAGATAGGCCGCTTCTTCTACGGCATGAAGGACGGCATCTATCCCATGCTCAAGCGCCTTGCCGCCCCGATCAAGGACTTCCCCGAAATAGCCCGCGGCATAGACTCCATACTCGACCGTTACGGCGAAATCAAGGACAACGCCTCCGAGGGCCTCGCCTCCATACGCAAAAGCATACGCGACAAGGAAAGTGCCCTGTCGAAGATTGCTGCCACCGTGCTGAGGCAAGCCAAGGCCGAGGGCCTCGTGGATGAAGACGCTTCCGTCTCCATCCGCGACGGGAAATACCTGATACCCGTGCCTTCCTCGTCGAAACGCAGGCTCAACGGCATAGTGTATGACGAATCGGCGTCCGGCAAAACGAGCTATGTCGAGCCGGCCGAAGTCGTCGCCCTGGAGAACGAACTGTCGGAGCTCCGCTTCGAGGAGTCCCGCGAAATCGCCCGCATACTCCGCGAATTCAGCGATTTCCTGCGCCCCTACGTTCCCGAGCTCGAGAACGGGGCCACCTTTATTGGCGAAGTGGACTTCCTGATGGCAAAGGCCCAGATAGCCCTCGACATAATTGCAGGTATGCCCGTCATATCAGAAGACGGACAGATGCACCTGCGCAAAGCCCGCCATCCCCTGCTTGAGAAAGCCCTCAAGAAAGAAGGCCGCAGCATAGTCCCCCTGACCATCAACCTCGATCCCAAGAAGCGAATACTTCTGATATCCGGCCCCAACGCCGGAGGCAAGTCGGTCTGCCTGAAGACCGCAGGATTGCTCCAATACATGTTCCAGTGGGGCATGCTTATACCCACTTCCGAGGCTTCTGAGCTGCCTGTTTTCGAGCGCATAATGCTCAGCATAGGCGACGACCAGTCCATAGATAACGACCTGAGCACATACAGCTCCTTCCTCGCCGACATACGCAGCATCCTTGAGAGCGCAGGCCCGGGGACCCTTATCCTCATAGACGAGTTCGGTTCCGGCACGGAGCCCGCAGCCGGCGGCGCAATAGCCGAGGCCATACTCGCAGAGCTGGACCGTCGTGGAGCTTACGGCGTCATCACGACCCACTACACCAATCTCAAGCTTTACGCCTCCGCCCCCGAGAGCCACGTCATCAACGGCGCGATGCTGTTCGACACCTCCGCAATTGCCCCTCTCTTCAAGCTTGAATCGGGCATCCCGGGCAATTCGTTCGCCTTCGAGCTCGCCCGCAAGACAGGCCTCCCCGAAGCCATAGTCAAGGACGCCGAGGAGCGCGCCGGCGAAGGCTTCGTGGATATGGAGCGCAACCTGCGCAAAATCGCCCGCAACCGCCGCGCCCTGGAGGAAAAGCTCCAGAAAATCCGCTCCACGGACAAGGCCCTCGAAAGCCTCGCCGACAAGTATGAAAAGGAGCTTCAGGAAATCAAGCAGCAGCGCAAATCCATACTCGACGACGCCAAAAAGGAAGCCGAGCAGATAGTCAAGGGCGCCAACCGCGAAGTAGAAAAGACCATACGCGTAATACGCGAGTCCCAGGCCGAGAAGGAGCAGACCCTCCAGGCCCGTAAGGATTTGCAGGGTTTCATGTCCGCCCTCGAGGCGAAAAAGGAGAAAGAGACCCGCGAGCGCGACGCATACATAGACCGCAAGCTTTCCCAGCTGGAGCGCCGCAAAGAGAAGGAAAACGCCAGGAAGCAGAGGCGCGGCACTGCCCAGGCGGAGCCTGCCTCACCCTCCGCAGAGGAGACTAAGGCCTTCCGCAGCGGAGCCTTCAAGGTAGGAGAGAAAGTAAGGATCATGGAAAACGGCATGGCCGGCGAAATCGCCCGCGTGTCCGGCAAGAGCCTTACTATTATAATAGGTAATATAAGGAGCACCGTCGATGCTTCCCGCGTGGAGAGGATTTCCTCCAACGAATTCAAAGCGGCGACAAAAAGCGTGGAGTCCCGGCCCCGCATGAGCGAAGATCCCGCGCTCAGGGAGCGCAAGCTCTCTTTCAAGCCTGAGCTGGACGTTCGCGGTGAGCGCCTCCAGGACGCCATCGACATAGTGACTCACTATATAGACGACGCCATCATGCTCTCATTCCCTTCTGTAAGGATCATTCACGGCAAGGGTACGGGGGTCCTGAGGGAAGAGATACAAAAATACCTGAGGACCGTCCCCGGAGTCGCGTCCGCCAAAGACGAATCGATACAGCTGGGCGGCTCGGGAGTGACGGTGGTGACTTTTGAATGACTTCGAACCCTGAACTATAAGACTTAAGCTACAAACTATGACAACTTCAAGACGGCGATTGGGAGATCTTGGCGAGAATGTTGCTGCGAACTACCTTGAAGGTCTCGGCCATCGCATACTGGCAAGGAACTGGCAGAGTTCCCACCTTGAAATAGACATCATCTCCGAAGATGCGGACGGGATACACTTCGTGGAAGTGAAGAGCAGGACGGCGCCCGTGAGCGCAGCTCCCGAAGTGAACGTGACGGCCATAAAGCAAAAGCACCTCACCGGAGCCGCCCTGAGCTGGCTCCACCGCTTCGGACGAGAGAGCGCCGAAGTGTTTTTCGACGTAATGACGGTCGTTTTCGACGGAGGGAAGACTGACATTGAATATTACAAGCAGGCCTTCGTGCCCATGTACTTATGACCACATAATTAATGACCCGAATATACAGACTATGAACCAGCACAACTATTGCGTAATAATGGTCGGTGGCGCCGGACCTTCGTTCTGGCCCCTCAGCAGGAGCAACCGCCCCTTCCCGTTCCTCGCCGCAGCCGGCAACGGGAAGTCGTTCCTCCGACACACCTATGACCGCCTTATCGGCCTGGTGCCCAAGGAGAATATCCTGGTTGTCACCCTGAGGCAGTACAAGACCCTGGTCCTGGAAGACATTCCCGAGATTCCCGAAAGCAACATCCTCCTGGAACCCTACGGACGCGGCACCGCCCCTTGCATAGCACTTTCCACCTATACCATACTGAAAAGGGACCCTGAAGCCGTAGTTCTCGTAGCTCCTGCCGATAATTTCATCGAGACCCGCGAAGGATATTCCGGCACCCTGGGTGAAGCTTTCGAATACGCCGCCTCGCACGACGCCCTCATCACCGTGGGTATAGTCCCGGACAAGCCCGATACCAACTTCGGATACATCCAGGCCGAAGGCGGCTCCCACGCCTACGATGCGGCTAAGCCGGTGAAAATCAAAACCTTCACCGAAAAGCCCGATTTCGAGCTCGCAAAAGTTTTCTTTGAGAGCGGCGAATTCCTCTGGAACTCCGGTATTTTTATCTGGAAGGCCCAGGTCATACGGGAAGAAATGGAAAGGCTCGCTCCCGGCATCACCAGCATATTCACCGGCTGGGAGAATGCCCTGGGAAGTGAGAATGAGAAATTATTCCTCGAAAAGGCATACATGAACCTTGACGGCATCTCCATAGACTACGCCATCATGGAAAAGACCGAAAAAGGCTGGGTCTATCCCGCCGATTTCCACTGGGCCAGTATTTCCAACTGGGATACGGCAAGCGCCAGTCTAAACAACAATGATCCGGACGGAAACGCCTTACACCTCGGCCACCAGCTCCTTTTCGACTGCAAAAACGACATCCTGGTTTCGTCCGAAGACGACAAACTCGTTGCGGTAAGCGGGCTTGAAAACTACATAGTCATCAACACCCCCGACGTCCTGATGATATGCCCCCGTGACGAAGCCCACTTGAAAGACATCACGAGCCGCCTCGGACTCCCCGAATTCGAAGAATTCCGTTAGAATACAATGAAGGTACTCAAGTTCGGCGGCACTTCAGTCGCCACCCCGGAAGCAATAGGACGCCTTGTGCGCATAGTTTCTTCTGCCGCAAAGCAGGAGAAGATAATCGTCGTTTGTTCCGCCATTAGCAAATGCACCGACGCCCTGATTAAGATAGGACACAAGGCCGCCTCGTCCGATTCTTCGGCCGGGGCCGACATCGAGACCCTGAAGTGCAGGCACCACGCCCTGATAGAGTCCGTGCTTAACGACAGGAACAAGGTCGAAGCGCTGTCCGAGTGCGACGCCGAGTTTGAGCGCCTCTCCGCTTTTGCCCAAAGCATTTCGGCTGAAGGGACCATCAGCGAAACTTCTTTAGATCAAATCCAGACTTTCGGAGAGCTTCTTTCCACCCGCATCATCGCTCGCTGCCTTTCAGAAGAAGGTGGCGTCTCCGTGCAGTGGATAGATTCCAGACAGATAGTGCGCAAATCAGGCCAGGACGTTGATTTCGAGGCCACAAACGCAAATATAGCCCAAGTCCTCGCGGCGCACCCCGACACCGAAGTCTTTGTCGCACAGGGATTTATTGCCTCCAATAAAAACGGCGCCCCCGTGACTTTGGGGCGCGGTGGTTCAGACTTCTCCGCATCCATCTACGCCGCCGGAAGCTGCGCGCGCGTGGTGGAGATTTGGACGGACGTGCCCGGCATCATGACTTCCGACCCCAAGAAGATTCCCTTTGCCACCACTATCCCCTACCTGTCCTACGCCTCAGCAAGAGCGATGGCAGAGTTCGGCGCAAAGGTGCTTTACCCGCCCACTGTGGAGCCCGCCCGAAAGGCAGGGATTCCCATTTGCATACTCAACTCGTTCGAGCCCGATGCCCAGGGTTCGCTGATTATCGCGAATCCCCCGCACTGCGCTGAAGGGCCTCTCGGCCTCACTTCCCTTCCCTCATCCGAGCTTGGGCGCCTTCCCGCCGACATGATTGTCCCAAAGGTGCAGAATTGCTCAAGCGAAATGATAGTGCTGGTTGGCAACTCCCTTCCGGACAACGCCTCCGCGAGGGCGGAAAAGGCGCTGCAAAGAATCGCCCACAGTCCCGTCCAGACCGCAGGGGATAATGTCTTCGTGGAAGTCGACCCCGAAAGCAGCCGGGATGCGCTAATGTCCATGCACAGGGAGTTTTTCGAGTTCAAGCCCCTCGAGGTCGTTCATCTGTTTATTGCAGGCTATGGCGCCGTTGGTCACGCCCTCACCGCGCTCATACGCGACCACGTAAAGGAAATCGCAGGGCGCTCCGGCAAGTTCCTTCGCATAGCGGGAGTTTCGAACAGCTCGAGATTTGTTATCAATGCCGCAGGCATACGCCCTGCCGACATAGACACTCTCCTGCCCTACGGTCAGGAAGCCTCTGGCGGCGCATTTTTCGATGCCATAGGCCAGATGGCCCTGCGCAATGCCGTTGTCGTGGACTGCACCGACAGCGAAAGCATTGGCGCCCGCTATGAGGAGTTCTTCCGCCGCGGGATGAGCGTAGTTTCGTGCAACCGGAGGGCATTTGCCGTGCCCTATGCCCGCTATTCCGCCATGAAGGCGGCCGCTGCCGACTATGGCCTTTCGCTCAAATACGACACCACAGTCGGCACTTCCCTCCCCGTATTGGAGTCCATCGCCGGCAATGCGTTCAGCGGAGAGAGGACCCTCGCCATCGAGGCCGTCGTCTCCTGCACGCTCAACAATATCATCACATCATACGACGGCGCCAACACCGAAAGTATAGCCACCCTCCTTCGCAGGGCGCAGGACATAGGCCTGACTGAAAAAGACCCCCGCTCCGACCTTGGCGGCAAGGACGCCCTCCGCAAGCTGCTGATTCTCGCCCGCGAGGCAGGCTTCCCTCTCGAGGCAGACGAAGTGGAAATCACGCCCATGCTGGAGAAGGAATTCTTCGACTGCGGAATAGACGAGTTCTATCAGAAACTCTCCGCCTGGGAGCCGCGCTTCATCGAGAGGGAAAACGAGCTGGACAATATGGGTATGCGCCAGAGATTTGTCGCTTCCATACGCAGGGACGCCACGGTCCCCAAGGGCTACAAGGCGCAGATTAAAATGGAGCTGGTGGGCATGGAAAGCCCCTTCTTCTGGATCAGCGGCACTGAAAACGTCGTTATCATACGCAACGAAGGGTCAGCTCCCCTAGTGATCAAAGGTCCCGGCGAAGGTTCGCTGATGGCAGCCTCCTCAGTTTTGAATAACATACTCTCACTATGAAATATGTAATAAGCGGATATGGCAAAATGGGCCATATGGTTGAAGAGGCGCTGAAGCGTCGCGGACTCGAAGTAGCTCTCTGTTCCGAAGACATAAAGGCAGTGCCCGCAGAGCTTGCAAGGGAAAGCGTCTGCATAGATTTCACCACTCCCGCCGCTTTCAGGGAGAATTATCCCTTCATCGCCGCCAACTTCAAGGCCGCCGTAGTAGGCACAACCGGATGGGACGACAATAGCGACGCCGTATTCGCTGCTTTCAAGGAGGCAGGTTCAGTCCTTGTCTGGGCGTCGAACTTCTCCATTGGGGTCAACGCCTGGTTCGCCGCCATTGAAAGGGTGTGCAAAGTCCTGAAGGGTCAGGGCTACGAGCCTTCAGTCGAAGAAATCCATCACATTCACAAGCTGGACGCCCCTTCAGGGACGGCCAAAAGCGCCGCAGGTATCATTTCAGCGGCATTGGGAGAAGAGCCCGAGCTTACTTCACAAAGGATTGGAGAGGTGCCGGGAACGCACACCGCAGTTTTCGTCTCGGGCGTTGACCGCCTGACGCTCACCCACGAGGCATTCTCGCGCCAGGGCTTTGCCGAAGGCGCCGTTGCAGCAGCCGTTATGACCGAGAGCCTCGCTCCCGGCTGCTACGAATTCAAGGATTTGATTCTTTAAGCTACAGGTCAAGAGCTTTGAGCACGCTTTCCATCCGCTCCACGGTTTTTGCGGAAGCGGGAGAAAGCGGAAGCCTCATTGTGTCTCCACAAAGGCCCAGAATTGAGAGTGCCGCTTTTGCGGGAATGGGATTGCTCTCCACAAAACACGCATCGAATAGCGGACTCAGGCGGAAGTGAAGCTCACGCGCAGAGGCGAAGTCGCCCTTAAGAAGAGCTCCGGTCATGGCGCTCATCATAGCGGGGGCGACGTTCGAGGCTACAGATATGACGCCCGATGCGCCTGTTGCCATGAGGGGGAAGGTCATAGCGTCGTCGCCGCTCAGAACGGAGAAATCTTCCGGGGCCGAGCGCAGGATTTCACTAGCCTGCGCGTAATTACCCGAGGCTTCCTTGATGCCGACTATGCCGGGGACTTCGGTGGCAAGACGCAGGACGGCGGAGGGAAGCATGTTAGCCCCAGTGCGTCCGGGGACATTGTATATGATTATCGGAAGCGGGGAATACTCTGTCACTGCCTTGAAATAAGCATACATTCCCTCCTGGGTGGGCTTGTTATAGAAAGGCACCACGACGAGCAGGGCGTCGCCATCCTTGGGCGAAAGACAGGGAGCGAGAAGGTCTATGGCAGCGAGCGTGCCGGGGAGGCTGTTGCTGCCGACGCCCGCTATGAGCGGGAGGGAGCCGCAGCGCTGCTTGGTTATTTCGAGCAGCTTTACTTTTTCGGCCGGGGAGAGCGCAGGAGTTTCAGCGGTGGTCCCAAGGGGAACGAGGAAATTCACGCCCCCTTCGACCTGCCTGTCTACCAAACGGGAGTAAGCTTCATAATCCGGCTCACCACTGGAGAGGAAGGGGGTGAGAAGCGCCGTGCCGCAGCCTTTGAACATCTTTGCCATAGGATTCAGATAATCATTCCCCCAAATTTAGCATTTTTTTGGTTTATCGTATGTCGAACGTAACGTCCACCCCTCCGAAGTGTGAAGTCTTGAGGGAATATTCTTCGAAATACTTGCTTGAGAGACTGCCCCGCCAGACTATGTCGTCCTTATCGTTGTAAGGGAGGTCAAGGGTAATGCCGTAGCTTTTGGACTGGACCTTCACCGTAGCGTCGCATTTCCACGAAGTGCGGGTCCCTCCGTCGTCTTCGACTATCATGAAGGCGAAGCTCTCCAACTGCTGAGTCCAGTCGGATATCAATACCACATCGAAGTCCTGCTTGATGTTTAAATTCTTGCGTTTGACGGAAATAACGAAGTCGGTCACCGCGGGCTGATAGAGCCGGAGCTCGGCTTCGGTGGAGGCGGTGAAGCCTTCCAACGAGCCACATTTCACGGCGAACTCCGACGCTCCGCGAAACCAGCTTTCGTAATAGCGGTTCATCGTGAAGTCCTTGAGAAAGAGCGTACGCAGCGTCCCCGAGCGTGTAGTCACCCTTCCTCCCCTGCCCCAGTCGGGATCGTCACGTCTTAGCTGCTCGAGGGTGAGGAAAGAGCTGTCGTCGTTGCAGTTTATCACCCATACAGGACGCTCACGGGCCATTTGTTCGCTTACCATTACTCTTCTCTTCCCAGTTTTTCCCTCCTCGTCAATGAACAGTTCATACCCTTCGTTGACCTCGGCTTCCGATTCGGGATCGAAGGTGATGACGGGGAGAGTCTTTCCGTCCCACGATTCGCAGTCCGGCCAGTAAATCTGCATCCCCGAGAGACTCAGGGCCTCGATATAATCTTCCACTTCATTTGAGGCCCTGGTACCCGGGGCAGAGGAAAGCCTTTCTCTTATCATTTCCCTCAATGGATATTCGTAGAGAGTCTCCGCCCTTGTTGAGACTTCTCCCACCCCGGCTCCGGGCGAAGAGAAAAGGTCGGATAGCATGTACTCCTCGTCGTAGCCGTTGCTCGCCGACGAGAGGACGGCGTCGCTCACTTCTTTCATCTGTTCCGTTCCTATACCAAGCGAGGAGAAGAGGGCGGCGGTACCTTGCAGGGTGAGGGGCGGGATGGTGTTTTCGGGAGTTTCTATGAGCCGTGGTTCCTCTTTGCAGGAGCAAAGGCAGATTAATGACGTCATCAGCGTCGAGAGAATAATTGAAGTTTTCATAGTCCAGTGTTTTTTGCAAAGGACGGAAAAGCCATCCGTGTATGCAAAATGTACCCGGCTAATTTAAATAATCGCCAGTCTACACTATTCCAGTGCTGATTTCAGCTCCTTCGGCTCCTTTATTCTTCTGAAAATAGGATTAAGCGGGGTTTGCCGAGGAAGTCGGAGTGGAGGGATACGTTGGTGAAGCCGGCGTCGGTAAAGACCGAGAGGGTTTCCCTGCCGAGGTCTTCGTTGATTTCGACGGCGCCAAGGCCGCCGGGACGGAGCAGGCGGGCCGCAGCGCGGGCTATGGCCCGGTAGAACACCATGGGGTCGGAGTCCGGGACGAAAAGCGCAAGACCGGGCTCGAAATCGAGCACGTTACGATCCATGTCCTTTTTCTGTGACTCCATTATGTATGGAGGATTGGATACTATGACATCGAACGATGCCGGAGGGAAGACTGAGGGGAAATCGTCCGAAAGGATATCCTCCTTTACAAACGACGGGGCGAGGAAAGCGTCTGACGGGGAAGAAAAAGTCTGGGTCGAAGCGATCTTCAGGGCGTCATCCGAAATATCCACACCGACAAGCTCTGCCCCTGGAAGCTCGAGAGCCAATGACCAGGCTATGCATCCCGAGCCCGTGCAAAGGTCCAGTATGCGCGGTCCCCTGCCCTCAAAACGGCTTACGATTACTTCCACAATCATCTCTGTTTCCGGACGTGGAATCAGGATGCCACTACCCACACGGAACGCACGGCCCCGGAACCATGCCTTTCCCGTGACATACTGCAGCGGCTCGCCTCCTAGCAGACGCTTAAGGGCCTGCGAAAGCATCAACTCCTCGGAAGCGGAAAGCTCGAGCGAAGGATTCAATATATAGGAATGACGCTCAAACCCCAGGAGGTCTTCGCACAAAGCGTCCGCAACCGCACGTGCCTCCCGGGCGGAATATACCGCCCCGAGGGAGACAGAAGCGTCTTTAATGAATTGAGAAAGAAGCACGCCCCTCCGCGCTCAGGCGTTATCGATGATGCAGGAGAGGAATTCCGTCATCCCCAGCCCTGCCGTGCGCACCATCTTGGGGACGAGCGAAGCGCTGGTCATGCCGGGAACGGTGTTGACTTCGAGGAAGTACAGGCCTTCGTCAGAAGCGATATAATCCATCCTCACCAGACCGCTGCAGCCAAGGCGCTCGTAGAGTTTGGCAGTCACTTCCTTCACCTGAGCTTCCAGGGCGGAAGGTATCTCGGCGGGGCAGACTTCGCGGCTGTGGCCGTTGTATTTGGCGTCATAGTCGAAATACTCGTTGTCCGAAATAATCTCTATGACAGGGAGGGAAACCACCTTGCCGCCATCCTTGAACGCGGCGCAGGTGAGCTCGCGGCCCGAAATGCCCTGCTCGATGATGACGGTGTCACTCTCGGAAAAGGCATAGCGCACAGCCTGAACAAGGGTGTCGGGAGAGGAGACCATAGACACGCCGAAGCTTGAGCCGCCGCTGGTGGGCTTGACGAACACGGGAAAGCGCAGCGTCTTTTCGACCGCCTCAGCCGCGGCGGAAAGGTCTGACCCCTTGCGCACGAACACGTCAGGAGCGAGGTGGACAAAGTCTACTTCGCCTATGTATCTCTTGCAGGCGTACTTGTCGAACACCATGGAGGAGACGAAGGCGCTGCAGGTGCTGTGGGGGATGCCGAGCATCTCGAGGTACCCCTGCATATGACCTGTCTCTCCGGGGAAGCCGTGCTGGGTTATGTAGGCGAAGTCGAACTTAATCTTCTCGCCCATGACGGTGACGGAGAAGTCGCTCTTGTCCACTTCGGGCTGTGAGCCCTCGGCAAAAGTGACCCTCATCGAATTGCGCTTGCGCATGGCGACAAGCGTCCATTTGCCGAAGCGGGCGAAAATTTCGTAGATGTCGAAACGGGTGTCGTCGAGGCGTGAGGCGACGAATTCGCCGCTCCTGCACGACACCTCCCATTCGGAGGAGTCACTGCCCAGAATGACTGCGACGGAGTTGTAGTTTGCCATATCGTTAATCGAAGTAATATTCAGTTTCGCTGCCCTGGGCCGCCGTGGCGTCTTCGTCGCCGCCGCTGCAGTCAAGGCTTGCGCTCATCTCTGCGGGGGCGATGAACCTGTCCATCTCGCTGATGCCGAGGGTGCCGTCCGCAAGGACTTTTTTCATCCATATTCCCCATATGGGGAGTGCCATGTTGGAGCCGCCGCCGAGGGCCAGGCTCTGGAAGTGGATCTGGCGGTCTTCTGCGCCCACCCAGATGCCGGCGGTGATGGCGGGTGTGTAGCCTATGAACCAGCCGTCGGAATTGTCGTTGGTGGTGCCGGTCTTGCCGGCTATCTGGCCGGTCAGGCCGTATTTGGCGCGCAGGCGCGAGCCCGTGCCGCTATTGACCACGCCCTGCATGAGGTTTGCCATGAGGTAGGCGGTCTGCTCGCTGATGGCTTCCCTCTTGCGGTTGGTGAACTCGCTAAGGAGATTGCCGTCCCTGTCCTCGATGCGGGTGACGAACAGGGGGGTGACATATACGCCCTTGGAGGGGAAGGTGTTGTAGGCCGAGACCATCTCATAGACAGAGATGTCAGCCGCACCGACGCACAGCGACACCACGGGGTCGAGGAAGCTGTATATGCCCATCTGGCGCATCATGGCCACCATGGGTTCGGGGCCGAACTGCTTCATCAGGTAGGCTGAAATGTTGTTGGAGCTGTGCGCAAGACCCCATTTGAGCGTTACGGTGTTGCCAATCCACTCGTCCTTGTCGGTGCTTCGGGGGGTCCATACGGTGCCGTCGAAATTGATGAAGGACTGGGAGACGTTGACGACCTGGGTGCAGGGGTTCATGCCGCCCTGCATGGCAAGGGTGTAGAGGAAAGGCTTGATGGTCGATCCCACCTGGCGCTTGCCCTGGCGGCAGTTGTCATATTTGAAGTAGCGGTAGTTGGGGCCGCCGACATAGGCTTTGATGTGACCCGTGGTGGGCTCGATGGCCATGAATGCCGCCCTGAGTATGCCCTTGTAGTAGCGAATGGAGTCGTTGGGCGTCATGACGGTGTCAATCTCTGTGTATCCCCTCTCTTTGCCGCCGGGACGACGGCCGTTCCATGCAAAGACCTTCATCCTGACGGGCTCGTTGAAGCTCTTGAGGATTTCGCTCTCTGGGATGCCCTCGCGCTTCATGCCGCGGTAGCGGTCGCTCCATCTGCGGGCCTGGGTCATGAGCTGGTCTATGGTCTGCTTCTCGACGTCGTTGGAGAAGGGGGCGTTGCGCAGATAGCGCTGCTCTGTGTTGAACGCCTTCTGCAGGTCGGTGCCAAGGTGCTCGGCGACTGCCTCCTCAGCATAGCGCTGCATCTTGATGTTGATTGTCGTGTAAATCTTCAGGCCGTCCTTGTCGAGGTTGTAGGGCGTGCCGTCTGCCTTGGTGTTTTTATTGAGCCAGCCGTAGAGGTCGTCGGTCGCCCAGGCAAGGGAGTCGGCCGAATAATCCTCGACGTAGTAGTACTCGCTGCGCTTGGGCTTTTTGGCGTTCATGACGCGGCGCAGCATATCGCGGAAGTAGGGGCCGTAGCCGGCATTGTGGTCCTGGATCTGGTATGAGAGCTCTATGGGAAGGGCCTGGATGGAATCGCGCTCTGCCTTGGTGATGTAGCCGGCCTTCTGCATCTGGGAGATGACGAAGTTGCGGCGCTGGAGGGACTTCTCGGGATTGATGACGGGGTTGTACCTCGTGGGCTTGTTGACCATGCCGACAAGGGTCGCGCTCTCCTGGAGATTGAGGTCTATGGGCTGCTTGTCGAAGAAGGTCTCGCTGGCGGCCTTGATGCCGTATGCTCCGCTGCCGAAGAAGATGGAGTTGAGATACATATACATTATCTCGTCCTTAGTGTAGGAGCGCTCAAGCTTGACTGCGGTGATCCACTCCTTGAGCTTGATCCAGACCATCTGGACTTTGTTCCATCCGGGGATTTTGCTGTTCAGCTCCTTGCGGGGGTAGAGGGTCTTGGCGAGCTGCTGGGTGATTGTGCTGCCGCCGCCCTGGCTGGAATTGTGCATCAAAAGGGTCTTGAACAGCACGCGGCCGAGGCCCTTCATGTCTATTCCGGAATGCTTCTCGAACCTGGCGTCTTCGGTCGCGATGGCGGCGTGGACCAGGTGCTCCGACAGGTCTTCGTATGTGACGAAGGTACGGTTCTCGATATGGAAGGTGGTGAGGGTCTCGCCGTCCTCGGCTATCACCTGGGTGGCAAGCTTGCTGTCGGGATTCTCAAGCTCCTCGAAAGAAGGTATCCTGGCGAAGAGCCAGACCAGAAGGAGCAAGAAGAAAAGCGCCGCAAAGGGGAAGGTGAGCACTATCCAAAACCACTTGGTTATCGTTTTTTTAGTCGTACTTTTCATATCATATCATTTCCGGAACTACAAAATTAGCGATTAAATTTTGAAAATTCGGCTGATTGTGGTTTTCTTTGCAATTCGAAACTAAAATTGTGAAGAATGGAGGGTAATTTTGTAATTGTCGAGTCTCCGGAAAAAGCTAAGACCATACAGCGCTTCCTTGGAAAGGACTATACCGTCAGGGCCAGCATAGGCCATATCCGCGACCTTCAGGAGAAAAAACTGAGCGTGGACCTCGAGCATGATTTCGCTCCCGAGTATGTCGTTCCCGCCGGCAAGAAAAAGATTGTTTCCGAGCTTAAGCGCCTCTCTGACAAGGCTTCGCTCGTTTGGCTCGCGTCCGATGAAGACCGCGAAGGAGAAGCCATATCGTGGCACCTTTCCCAGACCCTCGGCCTCGATCCCGCAAAGACCCGCCGCATAGTTTTCCACGAGATTACGAAGCAGGCCATACTCGATGCCGTCAAGTCCCCTCGCGAGATAGACATGAACCTCGTGAACGCCCAGCAGGCAAGGCGTGTCCTCGACCGTCTCGTCGGTTTCGAGCTTTCCCCCGTCCTCTGGCGCAAGGTCCGCCCCCAGCTCTCCGCCGGGCGCGTGCAGTCCGTCGCCCTGAGGCTCATCGTGGACCGCGAAAAGGAAATCATGGCCTTCGAGAGCAAGCCTTACTATAAAGTGGAGGCCGTATTCCATCCTGCAGGATCCCCCGCCGCAACCAAGGTCAAAGCCCTTCTTGACAAGCGCTTCAACAATATTGAGGAGGCCGAAAAGTTCCTTTCCGACAGCATAGGAGCCACCTATCGCGTGCAGGACGTCGAGGCCAAGGAGGTCTTGCGCCACCCTGCCGCCCCGTTCACGACATCCACCCTCCAGCAGGAGGCCGCGAGGATACTCCACTTCCCCGTGAGCACCACGATGCGCATAGCCCAGAGCCTCTACGAAAAGGGTCTCATCACTTACATGCGCACAGACTCGACCAACCTGTCTTCCCTCGCCCTCAGCACGGCTAAGAAATATATTGAAGAGAATTTCGGCCCCGAGTATTCCTCTGCAAGGCAGTACAAGACTCGCTCCAAGGGCGCCCAGGAGGCCCACGAAGCCATACGCCCCACCTTTATCGCCAACGCCGCCGTCGAAGGCAGCCCCCAGGAGCAAAAGCTCTACAACCTCATTTGGAAGCGCACCGTCGCCAGCCAGATGAGCGACGGCCGCCTGCTCAGCACGACGGTCAAGGTCGCATCCGACCGCAGGGAAGAGCTCTACAACGTCCAGGCCTCCACCGTCCTTTTCGACGGCTTCCTCCGTCTCTACAAAGACGCCGAGGCAGATGCCGGCGGCGAGATGGTCATCCTTCCCGAACTCAAGGCGGGCGACGTCATGGAGGAGCGCGGAGTGAGCGCCGAGTGCAAGTTCACTGCCGCCCCTCCCCGCTATTCCGAGGCCACGCTGGTACGCAAGCTCGAAGAGCTCGGCATAGGCCGTCCTTCCACCTACGCGCCCACCATCGCCACCCTGACTTCCGGCCGCGGCTATGTCGTCAAAGGCGACAAGGAAGGCCACGTCATTGAGGTGACCAACCTCTCCCTCAAGGGCGGCGTCATCACCCGCAGTTCCAAGACTGAGCTTTGTGGCGGAGAGAAGGGCCGCCTCCTCCCCCAGGAAATAGGTCTGATAGTGACTGAATACCTGGTGGGCAATTTCCCCGAAATCATGAGCTATGATTTCACCGCCGCCGTCGAGAAGGATTTCGACCGCATCGCATCCGGCGAAATCGAGTGGAACGGCGTCATCCGCCAGTTCTACGGCCCCTTCCACGGCAAGGTCGAGGACGCCCTCGGCGAAGGTCACGTGCGCGGTCTTAGCCGCGAAATCGGCCTCGCTCCCGACGGCGAAATGCTCACGGCAAAGTTCGGCCAGTACGGCGCCTACATCCAGAAAGGCCCTTCCGAGAAGCGCCAGTTTGCCTCCCTGGAGAAAGGGCAGCTAATAGAGACCATTACCATCGAGGAGGCGCTCGCCCTGTTCAAGCTGCCCCGCACCGTCGGCAAGATGGACGGCGAGGACATAGTAGTGAATAAGGGCAAGTTCGGCCCCTACATCAAATACGGCACTCGCAACGTTTCCCTGCCCAAGGGCATTGACCCCATGAAGGTCACTCTCGCCGAGTGCGAGGCCCTCGTCAGGGAAAGCCTGTCCAAGCCCGCGGCCAACACCCCCTTGAAGGAATTCCCTGAGAGCGGTATCAGCGTGATGAACGGCATGTACGGCGCGTACATCAAGTTCGACGGCCGCAATTACCGCCTTCCCAAGGATGTCGATCCTGAGACTCTTGATGAGCAGGCTTGCAAGGCCATAATCGAGGGGACCCAGCCCACTTCCCGCGGAAGGAGGCGCTTTGCAAAGAAATAACCCAAACCTATAGCACTAAAACCTTTAACCTATGGCAAGCCAGCATCATATCGACAAAACTGACCAGAAGATTCTTTCCTACCTGGTCAATAATGCCAGGATGCCCTTTCTGGAAATAGCCCGCGAGTGCGGGGTTTCGGGAGCGGCCATCCACCAGAGGGTGAGGAAGATGGAGGCGAACGGCATCATTACCGGTTCGCGCCTTCTCGTGAAGCCTTCTGCATTGGGCCTGAGCGTTTGCGCTTTTATCAGCGTGATTCTTTCCGAGGCCAATAAGTATCACGAGGTGATTTCCTACCTTAAGAAGATTCCGGAGATAGTGGAGTGTCATTTTGTGACGGGCAAGGCTTCTCTTCTTGTGAAGCTTTATTGCTTCGACAATGTCCACCTGATGGATATCATTCTCAATACCATTCAGAATATTCCCTACATCCAGTCCACTGATACCGTTATAGCTCTCGATGAGGCTTTCGAGCGCCAGATCTGGGTCAAGGATTACGAGGGCCGCAGCCTCACCACTTTTGAAGACCGTTAGGGGCTAAGGAGAGCGGCGGCGACGCTCATGTCGTCGGGCGTGGTGAGCTTGATGTTGTACTTTTCCCCTTCAATGAAAGAGACAGGGATACCGGCGGCGACGGCGACAGAGCAGTCGTCGGTGAAGGCGGTGTCGAAGGGTTTGGCGTAGGCGGCTTTCAAGTCTTCAGAAAGGAAAAGCTGCGGGGTTTGGGCGGCAAAGACGCGGCTGCGGTCGGGAGCGCTCTCGTTTAGGGGACGTATCTTTCCGTCGCCATCCCTGAAGGCGGCTTTCAGCGTGTCGGATACGGGGACGACAGGGACGACGGCCCTTTCGCTTTCCATTTCAGAGATAAGACGCTTGAGAAGGTCCACGGAGACAAGGGGCCTTACGGCGTCGTGTATGGCAACTATGGCACCTTCGGGGATTCTTGCGAGGGCGTTGCGGACCGAGTGGAAACGGGTAATTCCGCCCTCGACGAGCATCTGGGGGAAAGAAGGGATATGCTCGAGGGAGTAACTGCGCCAGTAGTCGATGGAGTCCGACGGCAGGACGGTCACTATGAGCGCTTCCGGCCATGCCGCGCGTATGCGCTCTATCGAACGCTGGAGGACGGGTTTACCACCGAGGGTAAGGAATTGCTTGGGCACCGGGCCGCCCATGCGGGTACCGCTGCCCCCCGCCACGACTACTGCATAAATTTTTTTTCTCATACAAAAATCATCTCTGCAAAATTAATTTTTTTTTGTATTTTTGAAGTCCGTATAAAAATCTAAACTGTACATGGCATTCCCTTTTCTGAACCAAGAGCTGGCAATTGACCTGGGCACAGCTAATACCGTCATCTTCCAGCACGACCAGATCGTGCTGAACGAGCCCAGCATCGTTGCCATTGACAACAATACAGGCAAGTGCATCGCCCTCGGCCAGAAAGCCAAACTGATGCATGAAAGGGTTAACCCCGGAATCAAGACCATCCGTCCCCTCCGCGACGGCGTTATCGCCGACTTCAACGCCGCTGAAATGATGATTCGCGGCTTCGTTCGCGCAGTCAACAAGAAGAGGAGCCCCTTCTTCACCCCCAACCTCAAGGTCGTAGTCGGCATCCCTTCCGGCAGCACCGAGGTTGAGATCAGGGCCGTTCGCGACTCTTCAGAGCACGCCGGCGCCCGCGAAGTCCACCTCATTTATGAGCCTATGGCTGCAGCCATGGGTATAGGCCTTGACGTTGAGTCCCCTGTGGGCAACATGGTCGTCGACATAGGAGGCGGCACCACTGAGATCGCCGTCATCTCCCTTGGCGGCATCGTGGTCCAGGAAAGCATACGCACTGCCGGCGACGTTTTCACCAGCGACATCCAGTACTACCTCCGCCAGCAGCACAACATCAAAGTCGGTGAAATCACGGCCGAGAAGATCAAGATCAACGTCGGCGCCGTGACGACCAGTCTCGACGAGGAGCCCGAACCCTTCGTAGTCCGCGGCCCGAATCTCATGACCGCGCACCCTATAGACGCCACAGTGACCTACGCCGAGATTGCCCAGTGCCTTGACAAATCCATCTCCAAGATCGAGACCGCCATCCTCCACGTCCTCGAGCAGACTCCTCCCGAGCTCTATGCCGACATCGTGGAGAGGGGCATATTCCTTTCCGGCGGCGGCTCGCTCCTGCGCGGCATAGCCCACCGCTTCTCCGAGAACGTGAATATCCCCTTCATCGTAGCGGAAGACCCCCTGTGCGCCGTCGCCAGAGGCACCTGTCTCGCCCTTAAGAACACCAGCCATTACTCGTTCCTTATGAGATAATGCCTGGAGGAAAGTATAGCAAATTACCTGGTATCATCCTGGGAGCCGTCGTCTTCATAACCATGGAGGCGGCGTCGCTCATTATGATATCACGCAACGGCCAGATGCAGAATCTCCGCCTGAGCGGCATGGCCCATTCCTTCATGGGCGTCGTCTGGGGCAGCACCGAAAGCATACGGCACTATATGTCCCTCGGCAAGGAGAACGAATCCCTGGCCTTGGAGAATGCTGAAATGTACCGCCAGCTGCTGTACTTCTACGAGCGCGAGGCGCAGATTGAAGCATATAAGGATATGGGCGAGAGCCCCGTGGACTTCTCCTTCACTCCCGCGACCATCCTCAAGATGAGCCGTGGCAGCCAGCACAACTACTTCATCATCAACAAAGGCAACGAAGACGGCATACGTCCCCAGTCCGGCGTCATCACGCGCAAAGGAGTGGTCGGCATCATCGACGCCGTAGATAAACACTATTCCTACGGCATCTCCCTGATGAACGGCAATCTGAACGTGAGTGCCAGAATAGGACGAACTGGTGCGGTAGGCCCCCTTGCATGGGACGGAGTGTCCAAAGACAAGGCCATCCTGAGGGAGATTCCCCTGCAGCACAAAATCACCCCCGGCGACACCGTCATGACCAGCGGCTATTCTTCCATTTTCCCTCCCGACATACCCCTTGGCGTTGCCGGCAAGTCGAAAATAGTCAACGGCGCAGTTTATGAGATCGAGGTGCTTCTCTTCGAGAATTTCTCCTCGCTCCGCTATGTGACCGTCGTGGAAAATAACGGCCGGGACGAAATCATCAATCTTGAAAACCTTGAGAGCGGGGAGGCCGACAACTGATGCGAAAGTATTTCCTCGTCTCATACCTCCTGATGCTCGTTCTGCAGATTCTGATTTGCAACTATTTGCAGGTCAGTCCCTACATTACGCTCAGCATACTGCCGGCAATGGTGCTCATGCTTCCCATCAGGTATGGCACCATCGTAGCGATGATACTCGCTTTTCTTAGCGGACTATCCATCGATTTTCTCGCCGAGGGCCTGACCGGCATCAACTCGCTTGCCATCGTACCCGTCGCCCTGCTGCGCACCCCTATCTTGCGCATGGTCTTTGGCAGCGCCATTTTCAGCCGCCGGGAGGATATCTCCATAAGGCGCCACGGCCTGATAAAAATGGCCACCGCCATCACCCTTGCCCAGAGCCTGTTCCTCATTCTCTACATCTGGGCCGACACGTCAGGCACCCGTCCTTTTACGTTCTGCCTCCTAAGGTTCATTCTCTCCCTGATACCGGGAGTACTCCTGTCCCTTCCCATTTCCAACATACTCTCTTCTGACGGGCGCGATCTATGATTTCCTCCCGCAGCATAAAGCTCCTCGCAGGCCTCGGTGTTGCCGTGACCGTCCTCGTCGTCAGGCTCTTCACCATACAGATTGCCGACGACAGCTACAAGAAGAGCGCCGAGAGCCAGTCGATGGTATATGACGTCATATACCCCACCCGCGGCATCATCTACGACCGCAACGGCAAGATCTTGGTCGGCAACAAGACCGCCTACGACATCCTCGTCACCCCCCGCGAGATCAAGGCCTTCGATACTCTCCAGCTCGCCGAGGCACTCGGCGTGAACCCCGACTTCATAAGGGAGAAGATGAACGAGTATTCGCGCAACCGCAAGCGCATAGGCTACCAAAGCGTCGTCATGATGAAAAAGATGAGCCCGGAAGCCTACATGAAATTCGCGGAGGTAAAATACAAATTCCCCGGATTCAAAGGGCAGATGCGCTCAATCCGCGACTACCCCTTCAACGCCGGCGGCAATCTCCTCGGCTACGTCTCCGAAGTCGACGCCGACTTCATCAAAGCCCATGCCGGGGAATATAAGAGCGGCGACTACGCCGGCAAGACAGGCATCGAAGCCGCCCGCGAGCGCGACCTTCGCGGAGAAAAGGGCTACAACATCTACCTGCGCGACTCCCACAACCAGAAGCAGGCCTCCTACATGAACGGCGAAATGGACAAGGAAGCCGTCCCGGGCAAAGACATAGTCACGACCATTGACGCCGACCTTCAGCAGTACGGGCAGGCGCTCATGAACAAAAAAGTGGGCTCGCTCATTGCCATTGAGCCTTCCACCGGCGAAATACTCGCCATGGTGTCGAGCCCCGGTATAGACGTGGACGTCCTCGCCGACATAGGCCAGCATTACGCCGACCTGGTCAAGGACCCCTACAAACCCATGTTCAACCGCACGGTCCGCGCTTCCTACCCTCCCGGCTCTGTATTCAAGCTCGTTAACGGGCTAATCGGGCTCCAGGAAGGCGTCCTGCACACTTCCGACAAATACCCCTGCTCTGCAGGTTTCCCCTACGCAAAGGGACGCAAGCTGGGCTGCCACTACCACGCATCCCCCCTCAACTTCTTCGACGCCGTGGCGACTTCCTGCAACGGATACTTCTGCTACGTTTTCCGCAACATCCTTGACAATAAGAAATATCCCAGCATCCAGGACTCCTTCGACGCCTGGCGGGAATACGTAGGCAGTTTCGGTTTCGGCCATCCGCTGGGCAGCGACTTCCCCGCCGAACTGGGCGGCAATATCCCCACCTCCGCATACTACAACAAGCTCTACGGCAAGAAAGGATGGAAATTCGCGACCATCATATCTCTGTCCATAGGCCAGGGAGAAATAGGCGCCACCCCGCTCCAGATTGCCAATCTCTGCGCCACAGTGGCCAACCGCGGACACTATTTCATCCCCCATATCATCAAGGAGTCTGCAGGCATC
Organism: uncultured Bacteroidales bacterium; assembly: GCA_947302175.1. Classification (GTDB taxonomy): domain Bacteria; phylum Bacteroidota; class Bacteroidia; order Bacteroidales; family UBA932; genus Cryptobacteroides. Next base: position 36,318 of record CAMYVB010000002.1, read on the forward strand.
GAGATTGAGGACAAGTACAAGGAGGCCCTGTATCCTGCGGTGGACTCCCTGTACTTCGGCTACGCCGTGGAGGGCATGTATATGGCCGTGAACGGAGGAGGAAGCGCGGGCGGAACCGCCTTTGCCGCCGCCGTTCCGGGACTGGACATTTGCGGCAAGACCGGCACCGCCCAGAACCCACATGGAGCGGACAACTCCGTGTTCATGTGCTTCGCCCCCAAGGACAATCCAAAGATTGCCGTGGCCGCATACATAGAAAACGCCGGCTTCGGCGCCACATGGGCCTGCCCCATAGCCTCTCTCATGGTGGAAAAATACCTCACCGGTAAAATACGCCCCGAAAGGGAGTATGTCGAGCAAAGGATACTTTCGAGCGATTTGATGTCCAAGGTAAAAGTCAAATAAGCCATGCCGCACGGAAGAGGAAGAAGAAGTCTCAGACAATCGATAGACTGGCCGCTCGTAATATGCTACCTGCTGCTGGTCATCATCGGCTGGCTCAACATTTATGCTGCCTCCCACGCTTCAGAAGCGGCCGGAATACTCGATTTCGCGACAAGAAGCGGCAAGCAGTTCGTCTGGATTCTTTCGGGCGTTTTCCTTGCCATAGTCATCCTCTTCGTCTTCAATCCGCGTTTGTGGGAAGTGATTGCCTTCCCCTCATACCTGATTGTATTCCTGCTGCTAGTGGCGGTGATTTTCGTGGGCGCGGAAATCAAGGGCTCGCACTCGTGGTTCTCCCTCGGCCCCGTTTCGTTCCAGCCTGCGGAAGTGTCGAAGATCACTACGGCGCTGCTCCTGTCGGCCATAATGAGCCGGCAGGGATTCAATCTCGGCAACAAGAAGGACCTCATCCTTGCCGCTGCGATAGTCCTTGTCCCCATGCTCACCATCGTCGCTGAGAAAGAGACGGGCTCCGCACTTGTCTATGTGGGATTCCTTTTCGTTTTCTATAGGGAAGGCCTTTCGGGCTGGTTCCTCGTTGCCGCCGCCCTTGCCATCGCGATTTTCATAATAACGCTCACTGTCTCGCCTTTCGCTTCGCTCTTGATGCTCCTGGTCGTCGTTTCGCTGTGCTTCAGCGCGAATACGGGCAATATCAAGCGCTGGATTCTCAGGGACCTTCCCCTTTTGGTGCTGCTCGCCTTCCTGCCCCGGATTTGGGCCGCTGCCGGGGGTGAAGAGCCTTCGGGTCTCTGGGCCAGATTACAGCCCTCCCACGTGCTCCTTATGCTGATAGCGATAACGACGTTGTGGTACTCCATAAGAGGATACAAGGCCAAGAGCCTGCCCCACTGGGTTGCAGTGTTCACCTTGCTTGCCGGTATGGCCATGACTTATTCCACGGAGTTTATCTTCAACGACATACTCCAGGACCACCAGCGCAAAAGGATCGAAGTGCTGCTGGGCCTCATGGAAGACCCTTCGGGCGTTGGATACAACGTGCACCAGTCCATGATAGCCATAGGCTCAGGCGGTTTTGTCGGCAAGGGTTTCCTGCAGGGCACTCAGACCACATACGGCTTCGTCCCCGAGCAGAGCACGGACTTTATTTTCTGTACGGTCGGTGAAGAATGGGGCTTTATCGGCTGTCTTTTCGTCATCCTCATCTACGCCTTCATGATTGCGCGCATCATACTCGATGCCGAGGAGTGCCGCGACCGCTTCACGCGCATATACGGCTACTGCGTAGCATCGATTATTTTCATGCACCTGTTCATCAACGTGGGCATGACGATTGGCCTGATGCCTGTCATCGGAATTCCGCTACCCCTTCTCTCCTACGGCGGATCTTCGCTGTGGGCATTCACGATACTTATCTTTATCTTCCTCGCCCTCTACAAAGACGAGAGTAAGTACTTCTAGACAAATATCGATTCAGGCACCTCACCCGTCCAGCAGAGGGGCTGCTCCGCGCCGAACAGGCGAAGGACGGTGGCTGCTGTGTTGACGGTGTTGTTGGCTTCCTCAATGGTAAAGCCCTTCTTGATGCCGGGGCCTTCGATGACCCAGGGGACTATCATTTCCTCGCAGCTCACTCCGCCGTGGCCGTTTCCTATGCCGCCGTGGTCGGTGATGAACATCAGGTGAGAATCCTCATACATTCCCTCTGCCTTCAGGAAGTCTATCATCCGGCCCACCTGAACGTCGCCCTCTTCTATGGACTGAATATACTCCGGGGACATCCACTTGTGCTTATGGCCTATGTGGTCGGTGTGGACGTTATATAGGAATATGAATGCAGGATCGTTGCGATGCTCTTTCAGGAACACCATAGCACGGTCGTAGAGGTCGGCGTAATCGGGGTCGCCGGCGTATAGGGTGTCGTCGAAGACCTTGGGGTTGTAGGGAAGGATGAGGGGCTTCCAGTTCCAGTAGAACGCGGTCTTCATCCCTTTGACATTGTCTTTCAGGACCTTGAAGACGGAGGGGAAATAGCCGTCTGAGTCGAGGTCGATGCCGGGAAGCTTGAACTCATCTATTTTCCACTTGTTGTCGGCTACTCCGTGGACTTCGGGACCAGCGCCGCAAAGGTGGCTGGTGTAGTTGGGAAGAGTGATGGAGGGCATGACGTCGCGGGTGGCGTAGGACGCCGATCCAGCTGCGATCAGGCTGTCAATATTAGGCGTTTTAGCCTCGGCGAGAGCATCCACGCGTATGCCGTCGAATGTCATGATTATCACCCTCTTGGCCTTGGGGTATTTCTTCTTTTTGGGCGCTGCTGCGAGAGGATCGAGGGATGCGGCGCCTAGGGCGAGGCCTGCTGCGAGGCTGCTTTTGAAAAAGTCTCTTCGGGAAATAGCCATGGTATCAGTGTTTTAAGTGTTTATCAGCAAAATCGAGGTAGTGAGCCCAGTCTTCGTAGGTGAGATCATGCTCTCCTTCGCGGAGATGATAGCCAGTCAGGCCTGCGTCGAGGCCCAGGAAATCATAGACGCGGCGCGCCTCCTGATAGGCGAGGAGTTCGCCTACGGGATCAGTCCAACTGTCGTCCTCAGCACTCGCGACATACAGGGGGCGTGGCGCCATCAGCGCGAGAAACTCATGCTGGTCGAAAGGCAGTGCATCCTCGTTGTCGACATATTTGAGGAAGTTGGTGCAGAACCAGTGGGGGAAGTTGCCCGTTATGAACTTGAGCGTCTCGCCGTAGCGCCGGCGGCTGAGGGCTGCGCCTCCGCAGCCGCTGTCGTTCGATATGGCCATGGCGAAGCGCTGGTCACGGACAGAGGCGAGCAGCGCCGCCTTTCCAAGGCGGCTGTGGCCTATTGCAGCGACGCGCGAGGCATCCACCGTCTCCTCAGATTCCAGGTAGTCAAGGACGCGGCTCATGGTCCAAGCCCAGGTGGAAATCGTGCCCCACTGGTCATCCTTGGGATACTTCTGGCCTTCCTCGTAAATGAGCGGCGTCAGGCCGTTGCGGAAGCCGTCGTCGTAGTCGGGGTCGGCATCATAGCAGTGGAAGGTTACGAGGGCGTATCCGCGGGAAAGGATTTCCTTCAGGGGCCAGCGGGAAGCCCATCTGCCCCTCGGCTGCTCTACATATATACCATAACGCTTGGCGCGCTGCTCGCCGGGACGCAGGATGCCGGGGTCGTCGCATATTGTCGCATTACCGTCGAAATTGATTCCCATGAAAGCGGGCACCGGGCCTTCGGCTCCTTTCGGACGGTACATCAGCACCACGACAAACTTGTTCGTGCTGAACGAAAGCTTCACCTGCCTGCGCAGAGCAAGGCCGTCGAGGGCGGGAGTGTCCTCTTCGAGCACTTCGACAAGGGGTTGAATTGCTCCGGGAGCTTTGCCGTACATTTCGGTATCGAAAAGTTCCAGAAGCTCGCCACGGCGCTCGCCGTACCATTGCTCAGGGGTGGTAACTATGCGCCCGTCTTGCATAGTAAGCGCATCGGGGAGCGTGTAGGCGGGGATTTTAGAAGGGTCGGTGTTGATATAATCAGGCTTCCAGTTGCCGCCTGAAGTGTCGAACGGATTGTCGAAATCGACGCGCGTGACGCCCATGGGATGCTCGCATGCGGCGTGGGCGCATTTCTGGGCGATGTCGATGCGCCTGCGGGAAAGGTTCTTGGGCACGTAGCTGTTGCCTACTACGCTCTGCCCGTAAAGCGCTTCATAGTAGGTGCATGCCACCAGGTAGCGCCCAAACCACCATTGCATGTGGAAGCCGTCGCGCGTCACATTCTCGCGATTGAAGGTGTGTCGCGAGTTCTGGACGGCGGTGCCGCTCGGAATCATGGGCATGCGGTGCTTTTTCGCTTCGGCTGCGTATGCCTCCGTGAGCTCTTTATACATGCGCTCCTGCGAAAAACCGTATTCCGGGAAATTGGGATTGGTGGAGCCAATGGCATATGCCCAGGTCTGGTTCAGCATCATTTTGCATCGCCTTGGGACGCGTTCGCGGGTATATTTAAGGAGCTTTGTCAGCCATGGTTCATAGCTTTCCACTTTGCCCGACAGTCCGCTGGACTGATGGAAAATCACCACATCCCACTTTTCGTCGCGCAGAGCATAGTCGAGCGAGGTCGAGGGGCGCTTGACCAACTTCCCGTCTACTCCGACCTTGCGGTAGGAATAGGCGGCAGAGTCGCGCTCGGCGTTCTTCCAATGCTTTTCCAGGAAGCATCCGCCTATGTACATGTTGCCTATTATGATCACATGGCCGTCGGCAAGCGCGATGTCGTGGAGATTCTGCTCGACGGCATCTTCGCCGTAACTGTTCGCTATGCTCAGGACCCTCAAGGTGTCGGGGGTGCGGACGGCGGCTGAAGAAACAACGCAAAAAGCTATTGAAAGCAGCGTGGAAAAGAATAGTTTTTTCATAATCGAAGGTAGCGTAACCTTACAAATCTAACAAATTCGCCGCTTAATTGCTATATTTGGGCTTAGAATATCCGCATTATGAAAAAAATACTGACCACTGCAGCATCCGCTGCACTCACCCTCCTATTTGTAACTCCGCTCTGCGCGCAAACGCGCATCGACCCCTCTCAGCTTACGCTTGACGAGAAGATACACCTTCTTAGCGTCGACATGGGCATAACGCGCCTCGGCGTGCCTGTGTCGTACTACTCCGAAGGCATGCACGGCATCGCATACGGCGGCCCCGCGCCCTGGGGCAACATCCACCCCGTGCTTCCCACAACAAGCTTCCCGCAGGCATACGGACTTGCGGCGACCTGGGACACTGAGCTTCAGGAAAGGGTTGCTGCACAGATTTCGCTCGAGCAGCGTTACTACTTCCAGAATCCCGAGTTCGACAGGGGCGGCCTCATAATTTGGGGGCCCAACGTGGATATGGGCCGCGACCCCCGCTGGGGGCGCACCGACGAGTGCTACGGCGAAGACCCGCACCTCGTGGCTGAGATGGGCAAGGCCTATGTGCGCGGCGCCCAGGGCCCTGATCCCGAGCACTGGAGCTCCGCCTGCGTGCTAAAGCACTTCATGGCCAACAGCTACGAAAACGGCCGCCACGACTACTCCTCCGATATCAGCGAGCGCGAGATGATGGAGTACTACACCTGGTCTTTCCGTAAATGCATCACCGAGGCGTCCTGCCGTGGCTTCATGACTTCCTACAACCCCGTTAACGGCATTCCCATGACCATCCACCCGACCATACGGAGCCTGGCCCTGGCGCAGTGGGGGCAGGACGGCATAGTAATCACCGACCAGGACGGCCTTCGCCGCCTCGTGGACGACTATCATCTCTATCCCGATATGGCAGAGGCTGCGGCCGCGTGCATCAAGGCCGGCATCACCCAGTTCCTTTCTGACGAGCTGGAGGACTCGCAAGGCGCAGTAAAAGAAGCGCTTCGACGCGGCTTGCTAACTGAGGCCGACATAGACGAAGCCATTCAGCGCAATCTCAACGTCGAGGAAAAGCTTGGCCTTCTGGGCGGCGAAGACCCCTATGCAAAAATAGGCCGCGACGGGAGCGAAGTTCCCTGCAATTCTGAGCAGGCAATCGCACTCTGCCGCGAAGTCACGGCAAAGAGCGTGGTGCTGATGAAAAATGACGGCATACTCCCCCTTCAGCCTTCCAAGCTGAAAAAAGTCGCTCTCATCGGCCCTTACGCTGACCAGGTCCTCCAGGATTGGTACGGCGGCGAACCTCATCACCGCGTAACGATTCATGAAGGCCTGAAAGCTGCCCTCGGCGAGGATGTCGAGCTGCTGCTTGAGACTAAGGATTTCGGCGGCGAGGGCCTGCGCAAGGCTGCCGAGGCTGATGTTGCCATAGTCGTTGCCGGCAATATTGCAGCTCCCTGCCTTGACATCACCCGCGGCGGTGCCGAGATTGGATGGGGCAAGTCGATGATAGTTCAGGACGGCATGGAGGAAGTGGACCGCCAGTCCCTGGCTCTCCCCCACGAAGATATCGCCCGCCTCGTAAAGAGCGTCAATCCCAATACCATCATGGTCATGGTGACGACCTTCCCCTACACTATCGCATGGTCGAAAAAGAATATGCGCGCCATAGTGCAGATGACTCACGGCAGCGAAGAAATGGGCAACGGTCTTGCAGATGTGCTGCTTGGCAAGGTCAATCCTGCCGGCCGCCTCACCCAGACCTGGCCCGCTTCCATCATGGACGTTCCTCCCATTACTGATTTTTCGCTCTCCGGGCGCACTTATATGTATTCCAAGGCAAAACCCTTGTTCGCTTTCGGTCACGGACTCAGCTATACTACTTTCAAGTATTCAGGCCTTCGTGTCGGCAAGGCAGAGGACGGAGTTGTGGAGGTCAGCCTTGATGTAAAGAATACCGGCGCAGTGGATGGCGAGGAGGTGGTGCAGGTCTATGTGAAGTACCCCCGGGCGCGCGTTAAGCGTCCTTCCAGGCAGCTCCAGGGCTTCAAGAAGGTCTTTATTCCCGCCGGGCAGACGGTAAGGGTCACTATTCCTGTGAAGGTTGAGGATTTGGCTTATTGGGATGAGGAGGCTCACGCTTTCGCTCCGGTTCGCGGTTGCCATCGCTTCCTTGTCGGCTCCTCCAGCGCGGACATTCGCTGCCGATGCTGCCGCAAATTATAAGCTGAACGGGATTTGCTCAGCCGCAAGCGGCTTCGCACATCCCTGGGAGGGGGTGGTCAAATAAGAGCAAAGCCAAGGGCCTGCGGCCCGCGAGCTTTTTGCTGCCAGCCCTTTCAGGAGCAAGCTCCTGACGGGCTGACAACAAAAAAGCCAGGTGCAATGCACCTGGCTTTGCTCTTGTTTGAGCGGAAAACGGGATTCGGACCCGCGACCTCAACCTTGGCAAGGTTGCGCTCTACCAACTGAGCTATTTCCGCGATGGGACTACAAAGGTAGGAAGATTTTCTTTCTTTCCAAATTTTTTCCCACTTTTTTCCAAAAAATAATCATATCACGCCATCGAGAGGCACTTCCACGCAGCAGGGGAAGCAATACGAAAGGTCGTTACGCGTGAACAGGGTCTCGCGGCGCAGCTCCTCTGACACTTCCGGCATGCCTTCATAATAGACTTTCCCGTTGTAAATAACCTTCACCGGCTTGCTGAGATCCACGAGCGAGTCGTTGAGATAAATACACACGTCGCTATAGTCGCTCTCAGTTATAGTGATGACATTGTCGGCGATTTCAGCGCGAAGGGCAGAGCCTTTGCGAGCCTCTGAAAGAGGGATGCCGAGCCAATAGAAATACTCTTTCATCACATCTCCCTGACACCACACGACCTTCTTGGGATAGGGGTTGCGGGTATATTTTGCCATCCATGGCACCGCCGCAGCATCTTCCAGATACATCCAGTGCTCCCTTCCGGGCACTATATGACCTTCGTGGACATAGCCTTCGGGGTCGGCCGCCTGGAGGGCGTCCATTTCCTCAATCCTCTTTGCGCACTCCTTATTACGGTCGTATGCGGAGTCGTTTTCGCCGCACCAGATCATGAAGGGCGTATTGCGAAGGCTAAGGAGCGAAACGTCGCCGGGATGTCCCGCCATCATCGAAGCTGCCGCCCAATGGTCGGCCATACGGGGAGCAATCCTCCATACACCGTCGCCTCCGGCGGAATAACCCATGACATATACTTTATTAGGGTTAACGTCAAGATAAGCCACCGACATCTGGATAATCCTTTCATAGAAGCCGTCGGACTCGGGACGGAAATGAAGGTCCCAGGTATCGGTTATCGCCCTGGGGCAGAGATATACGCCTTCCGCGGGAGTGTAAAGGACTTTCTGGTTGTCCCACTGTCCGTCGTTTACGGACGGCGCGGTGCCGCCTCCGCCGTGAAGGGAAATATAGAGCGACCTGCCGTCAGCGGGCTTGCTGCCATAGACTTTCCACCACAGTTTCATGTTATATGTCCCGTCCGTCAGGACCTGATTCTCATATTCGCCTTTGAGGGCTGTCTGCACGGAGTCGCGCCACTCTTCCTCTATGGAGTCAAAAACCTTCTTGTCAGGCTGCTGATTACCATTGTCCTTGCAGGATACAAGGAGCGCCGCCGCTGAGGCAAGTATTATCAATGCTTTTTTCATACTTATTTTTGCTTGTTTGAATATTCTTTCCGTTCCGGGCCGACGCCCTTTACAGTTATGCTTTTCCAATGGGGAGGGAGCGCAGCGGGGAGCTGGACGAGGCCTTCGTCCGTAAGTTCAAGCCCGCAGAAGCCGTTAATAAACGTTTGAAGCAGACCACCGAGGCCCGTCATGAAGCAAATGTCGCCATGGCCCGCCGTTTCGCTGAACGAAAGAAAAGGACCGTGCAGATGGCCTTCGAGGGCCTTCTGGTACAACTCATAGGCCCTGGCTCCTTCGCCCAAACGCGACCATTCAAGAGCCAGGATAGCCTGCGACATAGCAGGGCCGTGGGGATGGATTCGGGGACCGTAGTATTCGAGATCGGCACGAACATGCAAAGGATCGGTGACCACACCCAAGGGGTAAGCGAGCAGATTCACGTCCGCCTGCTTTACTGTCTGGCCCGCATAACCAGCGAACTCATCGGTCACGCCATCCGCCCGATTGAGTATCCTTAGAGCCGATGCCGTCTCCTCCCATGAAGGATTAGGGGCGACGCCAAGCACAGTAGCTGCAGAGCAGGCCGCTTTCAGGGCCACGATGGCGGAAGCGTTGGTAAAAGCGTTATCATCGACGCCCTGAGCGAACTCGTCTGCCCCGACCACATTGCGGATGGAGCAGCTGCCATCATCATTCCAATCCACTCTGCTGACCCAAAAGTCAGCAACCTCCCTCAGCACCGGATAGCCTTCAAGCGCAAGCCAGTCCTTATCCCCGCTCATCCTGTAATAATTCCAAACGCCTATTGAGACGTCGGACGAGATATGATGCTCGAAAGTGCCTGTGAGCGCATTCGTAGGGCACGATTCGTCGCCGCTATAATCACTCTCCCAGGGGAACAGGGCCCCGCGGTAGCCGTAGCTGAACGCCTTCCTCAAAGCGCCTTCCAGCCTCTGAGTCCTGTAATCCATCATGGAGCGGGCAATACCCGGCGCAATGAATAGCATGGGCGGATACATCCATAGCTCACTGTCCCAGAACACGTGGCCGCAATACTCCCTGTCCGAAAGGCCAAAAGGCGGAATGCTGGCGGCACGACCCTGCGTAGCGTTGGAATATAACTGATACAGAGCGGAGCGCGCAAAGACCTGCGCTTCTGCATCCCCTTCAATAATTATATCCCCCTTCCAAAGCTCGTCCCAAAGCGCCTCGTGGCGCATTACAAGCCTCTGCGATCCTTCGCCGAGCCCATAGATGACAAACCTCTCTGCCTCATTCCAAGGGTCAGCAAAGTCCGTATCGGGGATGACGCTGCCAAGAATGTGGAAGCGAAGTTCTTCACCCTTTCGCAGAGTCACTTCCTCACTCAAAGCTTCGCCTGAATCAAAGAAAGCGCAAGCGGCGGCGCACATGAGCACTCCCCTCTGGGGCGTGCGGCCGCGAAGCCTGCTTATCTCATAGCGATGCCCCGATATGGGCTGAGTTATGACGCTCGTATCAACAGCCTGGAAGCCCTTGGGCTGGATGATGCGACCCGAAACGCGCAGCGTCACATTACGCTTTGCCTTCACTTCAACGCTGACAAGCCCCGCATAAGGCAGGTTGCGAAGCGCCCTGAACGAATAGCGAACGTCAACTTTCCCGGGGACGGAGAATTCCGACGAGAAAACAGCCTTTCGCATATCCAGCGCCTGCACAATCTTGCCGACAGAGGCAAGGTTCACAGAGTCACCGTCCACAGTCATATCCAGCGCGAACGGGTCGGGAGCCTGGGCGATACGGCTCACGCCGTGCCTCGACTTACCGTCATAGACATTGGAAATCATTACGCTCTTGGAGCGGAAGGGCGTCCTCGAAGTCATCATTCCAAGGCAACCGTTCGCGACGTCGGTACCATAATAGCGCCCTTCGGTCACATCCCCCTTAAGTGCCCACCCCTCATCGGAGGAAGGGGACGCGGCAAAACTTGAGGCGGAGGACAAAAGCAGGCAGCACAAAAGCGCGCCGCCTGCCTTCAAAATATCATTAGTCAGACTCATAATCTAAACTTCAGGAGCTGCGCTGAACTCGCTGAGGAAGCGCAGGTCGTTCTCGAAATAGTGGCGAAGGTCGTTTACCTGCCACTTGAGCATGGCGATTCTCTCGAGACCCATGCCGAAGGCGAAGCCGCTGTATTTCTTGGAATCTATGCCGGAGGCCTCGAGGACGTTGGGATCCACCATGCCGGCGCCGAGAATTTCGAGCCAGCCGGTGCCCTTGCAGACGTTGCAGCCCTGTCCGTGGCATATGTTGCAGCTCACGTCCACCTCGGTGGAAGGCTCGGTGAAGGGGAAATATGACGGACGCATGCGTATCTGCGTGTCGGGACCGAACATTTCGCGGGCGAAGAGAAGCAGCGCCTGCTTGAGGTCGGCGAAAGTGACGTTTTCGTCTATGTAGAGACCTTCGATCTGGTGGAAAATGCAGTGGGCGCGGGCGCTGATGGCCTCGTTGCGGAACACCCTGCCGGGGCAGACCACCCTGATGGGGAGGGACGAGCGCTCCATAGTGCGCACCTGGACGCTGGAGGTGTGGGTCCTCAGGAGCAGGGGGTTGATGTGACCGGCGGAGACGAAGAACGTGTCCTGCATATCGCGGGCGGGATGGTTGGCGGGGAAATTGAGGGCTTCGAACACGTGGTAGTCGTCCTCGATTTCGGGACCTTCGGCCACGTCATAGCCGAATTTGCGGAATATTTCCACAATCTGCTCGCGCACGATGGAGACGGGATGCCTCGAGCCAAGGGGAAGGGGGTCGCCGGGCATGGAAAGGTCCTGTCCGGACACGCCGGCGCTGTTTTCCTCGCCGAGGGCGGCCTTGAGCTCCTCGATCTTGGCGGTCGCGGTCTGCTTGAGCTCGTTGAGGGTCTTGCCGAACTCGCGCTTCATGTCTTTATCTATGGTGCGGAACTCTTCGAAAAGGCGGGTAACCTGGCCTTTCTTCCCCAGGATCTGGACCCTGGCCTCTTCGACTTCCTTTGCTGTCTTGCACTTCAAGGCTTCGATTTGCGCCTTGATTTGTTCTATGTCTTCCCTGTTCATAAGAGTGATTTACTTGCTTTCTTTATTGGCGGCTGCGCGTTTGTCACGATTCTTTTTGGCCTTTTCGGCTCCCGCCTTGAGATACTTTTTCTGCTGCGCGGGGTTGAGGATGCGCATATAGGACTGATAGATGGCCTCAGTCCACTTGTCCTGAGTGGCCTGATAGGCCGAGGCGTTGGACACCTTGGCGGTGCTCAGGGCAGAGAGCTCGTCGGTCATGGCCCTCAGGTCGTGGGAGAGGGTGGAGTCTATCATGAAAATCTGCCAGTCCTCTAGCTCGAGCATCCCGGAATAGCGCTCGATTTCCTTGTCAATCGCCTCATAGAGCATTTTTTCCCTCTCTTCCTGGCTGGGAGGAGCCTGGCCGAAGCCGCTGAGGGAGGCCGCCATGATGGCGAATATGGCAAATAATTTTTTCATCGTTTTTTCTTAACTTTGTGTGCCGCTAACGGTAACACGCAAAATTAATCAAATAAAGATAAAACACCAAGATGAGAAGATTTTATGTGGCCTGCGCGCTTGCGCTCACCATCCTTCTTGCAGGCTCCGCCCGCTCTGAAGCCTGCTCCAACGTCCTCATAACCAAAGGAGCCAGCGTCGATGGCAGCTGCATGGTCTCCTACGCCGCCGACTCTCACTGGCTCTACGGCGAGCTCTATTTCACCAAGGCCGCCCGCTGGGCTCCCGGCACCATGCTCAAAATAACAGAATGGGACACTGCCAAGCCCCTCGGCGAAATCCCCCAGGTCCCCTATACCTTCCAGACTCTCGGCAACATGAACGAGCATCAGCTCATCATAGGCGAGACCACATACGGCGGCCGCGCCCTTGAGAACCCAGACGGCATCATGGACTACGGTTCCCTGATCTACATAACCCTCCAGAGGGCCAGGACCGCCCGCGAAGCCATCGAGACCATTGTTTCCCTGGCAAATGAGTACGGCTACCCCTCCGAGGGTGAGAGCTTCTCCATCGCCGACACCGAGGAAGTCTGGGTAATGGATCTCATCGGCAAGGGAAAGGATGAAAAGGGCATAGTGTGGGTGGCAAGGCGCGTCCCCGACGGCTACATCTGCGCCCACGCCAACCAGTCCCGCATCACCCGCTTCCCCCTCAACGACCCCGAGAACTGCCTCTACGCCCCTGACGTCATCAGCTTCGCCCGCAAGATGGGGTACTTCGACGGTCCCGACGAGGAGTTCTCCTTCCGCGACGCCTACAACCCGCTCGACTTCGGCGGTGCCCGCGCCTGCGACGCCCGTGCCTGGAGCGCATTCAATATCCTCTGCGACGGAAAGTTCACCTATGTCGACGAATCCGGCAACGAAGTCTCCCGCCCCGCCTCCGACTGGCTCGACTACGCGATGGGTTACGACCTCAAGGGCGAAATGCCCCTCTTCGTCAAGCCTTCCCGCAAAATCAGCGTCAAGGACGTAGCCGACGTCATGCGCGACCACTTCGAGGGCACGCCCATGGACATGACCGTCGATGCCGGCGCAGGCGGCAACGCCCTTCCCTACCGCTGGAGGCCCATGAGCTTCAGCCACAACGGCGAGCACTATGTCAACGAAAGGGCCATCGCCACCCAGCAGACCGGCTTCTGGTTCGTCGCCCAGGCCCGCGGCTACCTGCCCGATGTCATCGGCGGCGTGGAGTGGTTCGGCACAGACGATGCTGCAACTTCCTATCTCACACCCATCTATGCCAGCACCAACAAGGTTCCTGAGTGCTTCCGCGAGGGTAACGGCGACCTCCTCCACTACTCCCCCACCTCCTCCTTCTGGATGAACAACCGCATCGCAAACGCTTGCTACAAAATGTACAACCACATGGGCGCTTTCGTTCGCGCCGAGGTGGATGCCTTCGAAAACTCCATGATGTCGTCCGAGGGCAAACTCGCCGAGATGGACGCCAGGATGCTCGACAAATGGAACAAGACTGACGGCAAGAAGCGCACAGTCAAAAAGATACGCAAGGAGCTTACCAAATTCAGCGTACGCACCGCCCAGGACCAGTTCAAGCGCTGGACCAAGCTCGAGGAGATCCTCCTCGTGAAGTTCATCGACGGCAATGTCAAGGCCCAGGACGAGAACGGCGACTTCTGTCATTCCGAGTATTCCAACGGCATACCTGACGGCCTCACCCAGCCCGGATACACCGATAAGTGGAAAGAAGCCACGGCCAAGGACAACGGCAATATACTCAAATCAAGATAAGCGATGAAAGCAAAATTCAGCATAGAATACCAGACCCGCTGGGGAGAGGCCCTCTTGATTGTGAGCGGGCAGCAGCGCATCCCCATGACTTGGAACGACGGCGGCATATGGACAGCAGAGATAGAGGCCGACAAGGAGTTCCTCGCCTCCTATCACTATGAAGTGGAGATGGACGGCGTTTTCGAGCGCAGCGAGTGGGATTCCCACAGCGCCAAGCCCGGCAGGACGCCCAAAACCTTCGAAGACAAGTGGATAGACGCGCCTGCCGGCGGCAACGGCATACCCCACAAGCTGAACATGCCCGTCTTTGACCAAAAGGGCTGGAAAGGCGCAGGCACCGCAGTGCCGGTTTTTTCCCTCCGCAGCAAGGAAGGATTCGGCGTGGGCGAGTTCCGCGACCTTAAGAAACTCGTCGACTGGGCCGCATCCACCGGGCAGTGCATAATCCAGCTCCTCCCCGTCAACGACACCACCCGCAGCGGCAGCTGGCAGGACTCCTATCCCTACAGCGCCATTTCCTCATTCGCCCTGCACCCGCAGTTCATCTGCCTCGAGGCAGCCGGCCTGAAAGCAACACCCGCATATCGTGCCCTTCGCGACGAGCTCAACGCCCTTCCCGCCATCGATTACGAGAAGGTAAACGCCGAAAAGACCCGCCTGCTGCACGTCCTTTTCGAGCGCGACGGCAAAGCCACCCTTGAATCCGAGCCTTACAAAGAGTTCGTCAAGGAGAACAAGGAATGGCTGATGCCTTACGCCATGTTCTGCGCCCTTCGCGACTCTCTCGGCACCGCCGACTTCTCCAAGTGGGGAAAGTATGCCGTGTACTCCGAGAGCAAGATGCGCTCTTACGTGCACGACCACAAGGCAGAGACCGATTTCTACTGCTTCACCCAGTACCATCTAGACCTTCAGCTCAAGGATGCCCACGATTACGCCCGCTCCAAGGGAGTGTGCTTCAAGGGAGACCTCCCCATAGGCATAAGCCGCGACAGCGTGGACGCCTGGTGCTATCCCGAGCTGTTCAACATGGATTCGCAGGCCGGCGCACCGCCGGATTTCTTCTCGAAGGACGGCCAGAACTGGGGCTTCCCCACCTACAACTGGGAGTCCATGGCAAAGGACAACTACCGCTGGTGGAGAGTGCGCCTCGGCAAGATGGCCGAGTATTTCGACGCCTTCCGCATCGACCACGTGCTGGGATTTTTCCGCATCTGGGAGATTCCCGTGCCCGAAAAGAGCGGCCTTATGGGTCATTTCAACCCGGCCATGCCCTACAGCGCGTCTGAAATTTCGCACTTCCCCATCAAAGGACTCTTCCTCGAAGATCCCCGCCGCAAAGGCTTCTATCATCCTGCCATCGGCGCCCGCGAAACCCCTGTCTACAGCAGCCTGGACGACTGGACACGCTCCGAATTCGACCGTCTCTACAACGACTTCTTCTACCACAGGCACAACGAGTTCTGGCGCCGCGAGTCCCTTCGCAAGCTGCCGGTCCTTCTCGGATGCACGGGCATGCTCGCCTGCGCCGAAGACCTGGGCATGATTCCCGCCTGCGTCCCCGGCGTCATGGAGCAGCTCGGCATCCTTTCGCTCGAGCTCCAGAGGATGCCGAAGGGTGAAGGCGAACTGTTCGGCGACACGACCCGATATCCTTATATGTCTGTTTGCGCCACCTCCTCCCATGACATTTCTCCCCTTATGGCATGGTGGGAAGAAGACGCCGCACAGTCCCAGGCCTACTGGAGCAACGTCCTTCACCGCGACGGAAAGGCTCCGGAGCATTGCACGACAGACATCGTGCGCAGCGCAATTTCGCTCCACCTGGAGTCTCCTTCGATGCTCTGCATCATTCCCCTGCAGGACTGGATGGCCACAGACGAGAAGATACGCTTCAAGGGTGATCCCGCTTCCGAGCGCATCAATATCCCGGCCATTTCGAAGCACTACTGGCGCTACCGTATGCACGTTGACATAGACGAGCTGCTCCTCAGCGGCAGCCTCTCCGAGACCGTCCGCTCAATGGTCGCCCGCTCAGGCCGCGCTTAATCTTTACAAGGAAGCTCCTCCGGAATGGAGGAGCTTTCTTTTTATTTACGGGAAACCTTATAGTCTATGCCTAAGGTGCGGAGCTCGGAAATGAAGAGCGAAGAGACCTGCACCTTGAACTTCTTCGACTTGAACTCTATGTGATAGCCGCTGTCCTTGTCCAGCAGATATACCAGCAAGGGCGTGTCGCCCTTATAAGTCTTCAGGAGGTGCGAGAGATCCTTGCGGAAAGCCGGGGTAATCTGCTCCGTGCGAAGATTCAGGGTAATCGCATTAACATGGGCGGAAGCAAGATTGCCCAGCATGGAGATGTCGTTAATCCTCAAGGTATAAGGCACTGTCTTGCCCTGAGCCCGCTCGGCGGGCTTGAGGAAATAGCGCTCGCGTATCTCGCCTTCTATGAAAAGGCTGGTCCTTACGGTCAGCATGCCCTTGTACTTCTCGTAGTCTTTGGCAAAAAGGCTGAGCTCGTATGAGCCGCTGTAGTCTTCCAGGGTAACGCGCCCGTATGGCGTACCGGTGCGGGACGTGAACTCCTTGCAATCCGTTACAATGCCGGCAAAAGTGACCTTCTTCGGGGTCTTGTTCTTCTCGCACTCCTCGACCATGGCATCGAGACTTGTGAGCTCGCTATCGACAAAGCTCTCTATCTCAAAGGAATACTTATCGAGAGGATGGGAAGACAGATACATCCCCACTAGCTCCTTCTCCTTCTGGAGCAAGGAGAGCTGGTTCTCTTCGACCGCCAGAGGCGGGACCGAAGGGCGTACAGGCTTGAGCTCCTCGACCTCTCCGAACAAAGACATTGACGAATCCAGGGTGTCCTTGTGGAAAAGGTCGGCATAGCGGGCAAGCTCGTCTATGAAGAGATCGCCACTCTCGCCCTGAAGGAAGTACTGGGTGCGTTTGTACCCGTAGGAATCCAGAGCTCCTGCATATACAAGGCTTTCAAGGGCCCTTCTGTTGATGAAGTCAACACGCTCGACAAAGTCGAAGACATCTGCAAACTGGCCGTTCTTTTCCCTTTCTTCAATCAGGGCGTCCACCACATTGGAACCAAAGCCCTTTATGCCGCCGAGGCCGAAGCGTATGTGGCCCTCCTTATTGACCACAAAGTGCGACAGGGACTCGTTGACGTCGGGATTGAGGACCTTGATCTTATGGGCGGCGCAGTCGCCCATGATTTTTTTTATTTCGTCGGCCTTGTCCAGGTTGCAACTGAGGTTGGCCGCGAAGAACTCGCTGGGATAGTGGCACTTGAGCCATGCCGTCTGGTAGCTCACCCAGGCGTAGCACGTGGCGTGGGACTTGTTGAAGGCATACTGGGCGAACTTCTCCCAGTCTTTCCATATCTTGTCGAGAGTCTTTTCGGGATGGCCGTTGGCCATGCCCTGCTTCATGAACTTGTCCTTGAGCTTCATCATCTCGGCAATCTTCTTCTTGCCCATGGCCTTGCGGAGGGTGTCCGCTTCGCCTTTGGTGAAAGAAGCAAGCTTGCGCGACAGAAGCATGACCTGCTCCTGATAGACCGTCACGCCATACGTCTCCTCGAGGTATTCCTCCATTTCGGGAAGGTCGTACTCGATGGGCTTGACGCCCTGCTTACGGTCTACGAAATCGGGGATATAATCCATGGGGCCCGGACGATAGAGGGCGTTCATAGCGATGAGGTCCTCGAAGCGCGTGGGATGAAGCTTCATGAGCCAGCGCTTCATGCCGGGAGATTCAAACTGGAATATGATGGTCGTGTCGCCGCGGCCGTAAAGCTCGTATGTGGGAGCGTCGTTTATGGGGATGGCCTCGATGTCTATGTCCAGACCGTGACGGAGCTTGATATTGTTAAGGGTCTCGTGTATGATGGACAGGGTTATGAGGCCTAGGAAGTCCATCTTCAGCATGCCGACTTCCTCTATATAATGGCCGTCATACTGGCTGGTCCAGACATATTCGCCCGTTTCCTTATCCTGGGAAAGGCAGATGGGGATGTAATCCGTCAGGTTGCCGCGGCCTATGATTGTGGCGCAGGCGTGCTGGCCAACCTGGCGTATGCAGCCCTCCATCTGGCGGGCATATTGAAGAACCTCCTTATTGATCTCTGGGCCGTTCTCGAGCTCGTTGATGAACTCGGGGACAAGCCTGAAGCAATTCTCGAGGGTAATCTTGACGTCGACCTCCTCCATGCCCTTCTGGAAGGTCTTTTTGACCGTGCGCTTCTGCCCGGGATTGTCGGGATCGTCCTCTTCCACTTCCTTTTCGAAAGACTTGAAGCCGGGGCGAAGCTCATCGAGCTTGGGGTTGAAGGGATACTCTTTCTCCACCTTCTCGGAAAGGCGGTCGGGCACCATTTTCGAGAGTCGGTTGCTCTCGTCGATGGACACGCGGCTTATGCGCGCGACATCCTTGATGGCACTCTTGGCCGCCATGGTGCCGAAGGTGATAACGCGGGACACGTGGTCCGTCCCGTAGCGGTCCTCGACGTATTTATGGGCCTTGACGAGGTCTTCGAAGTCCACGTCAATATCAGGCATATTAACGCGGTCGGGATTGAGGAAGCGCTCGAACAGGAGGTTGTACTTGATGGGGTCCAGATTAGTGATGCCGAGGCAGTAAGCCACGACGGAACCCGCAGCCGAGCCACGTCCGGGCCCGACAAGCGAACCCATGGCCCTGGAAGCGGCGATGTAGTCCTGGACTATGAGGAAATAGTCCGGGAAGCCCATCCTGGAGATGGTCTGGAGCTCGAAGTCTATCCTTTCCTTCTGCTCTTCGCTCAGATCGGCTCCGTAGCGCCTGTGGGCGCCCTGATAGGTTAGATAGCAAAGATACGCCACGGAACGGCAGAAATCTTCGCCTCGGTCATTGCCTTTTTTGTCAAACCTGCCCTCCGCAATGATTGAAGCATATTCCTCGCTGTAGCCATCGAGCCGGGAAAGGAAGTCTGAGGGGATTTCAAACTTGGGGAGCACCGCATCCCTGTCTATGGAATAGCTCTCTATCTTGCCTGCTACTTCCAGGGTGTTGGCAAGGACTTCAGGATGGTCGGGGAAAAGGAGGGACATCTCCTCCTCGCTCTTGAGATACTCCTGCTGAGTATAGTGGAGACGGTCTGTGTCGTCTATATAGGCGTTGGTGTTCAGGCAGATTAACCTGTCGTGAACGGGACCGTCCTCCTTGAGGACGAAGTGGGCGTCGTTGGTCGCAACTACCTTCACGCCGAACTCCCGGGCAAGCTCGAAGATGCCCTTGTTGGAGACCAGCTGGTGCTCATATACGTCGAGCGGCAGGCCGGGGACTTCGCTTTTGTGTAGCTGGACCTCGAGGTAGTAATCCTCGCCAAAGATGTCCTTGTGCCACTGTATGGCCTTGCGGGCGGCTTCCATATCGCCGGCAACTATGTTTCTGGGGATCTCGCCGGCAAGGCAGGCCGAGCAGCATATAAGCCCTTCACTATGGGCCTTGAGTATCTCGTGGGTAATGCGGGGCTTGTCGTAGTACTTGCCTTCTATATGGCCTATGGAGACCATCTTCATCAGGTTCTGATAGCCCTTGTAATTCTTGGCGAGGAGAATCAGATGATAGTATGAGCGGTGCTCGTTGTCCTTGAGGCGATGGTCGTAGTGGCGCGTCACATAGACTTCGCAGCCTATGATGGGCTTGACGTTCGGGAACTTCTCGGCGGTCTTCATGAACTCCTTGACTCCGTACATGTTGCCATGGTCGGTGATGGCGAGGGCGGGCATGCCGAGCTCGGAAGCCCTTTTGAAGAGTTTCGGGATGGATGAAAAACCGTCCAGTATGGAGTACTGGGTGTGAACGTGAAGATGTACGAAAGCCATAGCCTTACAAAAATACATAAAAAAGTCCGCCCGAGCCAAGGCCCGGACGGACATTTTATCCACAATTTTTAATTGCCTTATTTGGAAGCCTTAGCTGCGGCTTTTTTCTCAGCGGCCTTCTTGGTCACATCGAACATGACGGGAGTACCGATCATGATGGAAGCGTAGGTACCGAAGAGAATACCGAGGATGAGAGCGACTGCAAGACCCCTGATGGATTCGCCGCCGAAGAATGCGATGGCGAGCATAGGAAGGAGGGTCGAGACAGAGGTGTTCATCGTACGGGTGAGGGTGGCGTTGAGGGAAGTGTTGACGGTATCCTTGAAGTCAGCGCTCGGGTGGAGCCTGAGATTCTCACGGATACGGTCGAAGATAACCACGTTATCGTTGATGGCGTAACCGATGATGGTAAGGATAGCTGCAATGAAGGTCTGGTCCACGTCAAGGTTGAAGGGCAGGATTCCGGAGAAGAGGGAGAAGAAGCCGATAACGATGATGGTGGTATGGGCGAGGGAGACCACGCCGCCGAGACCCCAGGTCCACTTGCGGAAACGGATGGCGATATAGCCGAAGATCACGAGGAGGGCGAGGAGCACGCTGATGACTGCGGAACGCTTGATGTCATTGGCGATGGTTGCACCCACCTTGTCGGAACTGATGATACCGTTGGGGTTCTCGAGAGTTGATGTGAACTGTGCGAGGGAGACGTCCTCCTTGAAGAAGCCCTTGAGGGCCTCATAGAGCATGCCTTCGATCTCGGCATCGACCTCGGTGGCGTCGTTGTCGAACTTGTAGGAGGTCGTGACCTTCATCTGGCTCTCGCCGCCGAACTGCTTGACTTCGACGGAAGCGCTCTCGACTGCATCGTCTGCGGCAGCTGCTGCGTTGAACACTTCGAGGGTCTTGGAACGGACGTCCTCAGCGGTGACAGGCTGGTCGAAACGGACGACATAGGTGCGGCCGCCGGTGAAGTCTACGCCGTATGTGAAGCCCTTGGTGAAGATGGAGACGAGGGAGATGAGGATGAGAGCACCAGAGGCGATGTAGGACCACTTGCGGGCGCCGAGGAAGTCGACGTGGGTGTTCTTGAGGAAGTTGGAGGTGAGCTTGTTCTCGAAGGTGATACCCGTGCCGGCGTTGATGCGGTCGTCGATGATCAGGCGGGACACGAAGATGGAGGTCAGGACGGAAGTGATGATACCGATGACCAGGGTGGTGGCGAAGCCCTTGACGGGACCGGAGCCGAAGAAGAAGAGGACGAAACCGGTCAGCAGGGTGGTGGCCTGACCGTCGATGATGGCGGAGTAGGCGTTGCGGTAACCGTCGTGGACAGCCTTGCTCAGACCCTTGCCGGCCTTGAGCTCTTCCTTGACGCGCTCATATATAATAACGTTGGCGTCCACTGCCATACCCAGGGTCAGGATGAGACCTGCGATACCGGGCAGGGTGAGGACAGCGCCGAAGGAGGCGAGAGTGCCGAAGAGGAGGAGTACGTTGGTCAGCAGAGCTGCGTCAGCAACGAGACCTGCGCCCTGGTAGAAGAACACCATGTACACAAGCACGAGGAGGAAGGCGATCAGGAAGGAGATGAGACCGCTCCTGATGGACTCGGCACCGAGGGTAGGACCCACGACCTGCTCCTGGACGATGGTGGCGGGAGCGGGGAGCTTACCGGACTTGAGCACGTTGGCAAGGTCGGTGGCTTCTTCGACGTCGAAGTTGCCGGTGATGGAGGAGTTGCCGCCGGTGATTTCACTGTTGACGACAGGATAGGAATAGACGGTGCCGTCGAGGACGATGGCGATCTGCTTGCCTATGTTCTCCTTGGTCATGCGGGCCCAGATGTTGGCGCCCTCGGCGTTCATGGACATGGAGACACCGATGTCGCCGCCGCCGCTGCGCTGGTTGCTGTAGTCGACGCGGGCGTCGGTCACGACACCGCCGTCGAGGGGAGCCTTGCCGTCGCGGGAAGTGGACTTGATGGCGATGAGCTCATAAACGCTGCCTGCAGTGAAGGCCTCGCTGGGCTTGACGGACCACATGGGCTTGAACTCGGCGGGGAAGATGTCGGCGATTTCGTTCATTGCAAGGTACTTGTCGACCTTGTCCATATCGACGGCATTGACATAACCGATGCAGGCGCTGCCATTGGCCTGGGAAGGCTGGAGGATGGCGAAGAGAGGGTTGGCCTTGCGATAGGCTGCGATCTCGTTGGACTCGTCCTGCTGGCCTGCGAGGATCTCGTCGACTACGCTGCCTTCGGCTGCCTCGGCCTTTGCTTCGGGCTCTTCCTCAACTGCGTCTGCAGCGAGAAGCTCGGCAAGGCGGTTGTTGGCCTCGACCATGTAGGGATAAATCTCGGAGTAGGTGAAGGTGGGCCAGAACTCGAGGGAGGCGGTACCCTGCAGGAGGTTACGCACACGCTCAGGCTCCTTGACACCGGGGAGTTCGACAAGGATCCTGCCGGTGTTGCCAATCCTCTGGATGGAGGGCTGGGTCACGCCGAAACGGTCGATACGGTTGCGCAGGACGTTGAAAGAGTTGGCAACTGCGCTCTCGGCCTCGTCCTTGATGACGGAAAGGACTTCGTCGTCAGTGGATTCGGGCTTGATGCGCTCCCTCATCTCGTAGGTGCCGAACACCTGGGCGAGACGTGCGCCGCCGGAAACTTCCTTCCAGGCGTCACCGAAGACGGTGATGAAGTCGTTCTGGGAGTTGACGCTGCGCTGCTTGGCGAGATCCATTGCGGCGAGGAACTCAGGGCTCTGGTTGTTCTCGGCGAGAGCGGAGACGAGGTCTGCGAGCTGGACCTGCAGCATGACGTTCATACCGCCCTTGAGGTCCAGACCGAGGTTGATCTCCTTGGCTTTGACATCCTTGAAGGTGTAACCGAAATAAACTTTTTCGGTGGAAATGGAATCTGTGTACCACTTGGACCTTTCAGTCTTGATGGAGTCCAGAACGTAGGCCTGGTCTGCCTCGGCTACGCGGGCGAATTCAGGGCTGTTCTGGAAAGCGGCGGCCGCCTCTTCGGCATATTTGCCGGCTTTCGACTCATTGATGCTGGTCACAAGAGTGAATGAAAGCTGCCAGAGGCATGCAATGGCCAGAAGAATTGCTACTAGTCTGATAGCACCTTTGCTTTGCATAACTGTTTGATTTTTATCTTTATTTATTGTTTTGTTCTTTCTGTTTCTGCGCAGTTCGGCAAAATAGGGCACAAAATTACTATTTTTTTCGGTACAAAGAAATCTTTTGGCTCTATTTTCGTAATTTTGCAAACTGCAAGACAACCCATAAAGGTGAAAATACGCTCAAATATATTTCTTGCGGCGCTATGTGCAGCGCTGCTCTCCGTTCCGGCAAAGGCACAGGAGCCCATCACTACGCCTGACAGCCTGAAGGCAGCTCAGACGCCCGACTCGGCAGAGGTTCGCGTCCCCGTCCTGCCGCTTAGCATTTTCTCCGGCAGGCCCGAGACGGCCGACTCGCTGCGCAAGGCCTACGACTTCCGCGCTGCGGTAGAATGGTGCCGCCGCGGTCTCGAATCCTGCGATTCCACCGAAGTTGAACGCTGGGAAAAAGAGAAAGCCCTTTCCGAAAACGGCCTTAGCATGAGCGCATTCTGCAGCGAGCCCGAGGTGGTGGCCAAGTACCGCTTTTCCCTGGAGGATTTCTGCCTCTACTACCCTCTCGCCGCCGGGAGCTGGCATCCCATGCCCGAAGTCCCGGGCCTGGACAGCAAGGACCCCGCCAACCCCTACCTCTACGCCCCGGATGGCAGCAAAACCATCTATTTCAGCGCCAGGGACGCCGAGGGCATACGCAATCTCTACTGCAGCTCCGAAGGCGACTCTCTTTGGAGCGCCCCTCGCCTGCTGAACGAGAGTCTCACTTCGTCCGAGGACGAGATCCAGCCCTGGATATCCCCCGACGGCAAGAGCCTGTGCTTTGCCTCCCGCGGCCTCTTCGGCATGGGTGGCTACGACCTGTATGTCTCCGAGTGGAACGAGACCGAAGGCGACTGGGGCCAGCCCGTCAACCTCGGTTTCCCCTTCTCCTCCCCCTACGACGACTATCTTTTCGCCGTGAGCGACGACGGCCAGTATTCCATCTTCGCATCGAACCGCGAATGCTCGGCCGACAGCGTGGTCGTATATGTGCTCGAATTCGACAGCATGCCCCTCAGAAGGAACTTCGACACCGTCGATGCGCTGAAAAATCTTTGTTCCCTGCCCCTGAAGGAAGAGGGCATGGGCCACGTGGATACCAGCGGCAAGGGCGCCATCCAGGAGGATGAGAACGTGGTCAGGTACCGCACTGCCATGGACAAGGTGCGCGCCGTGCGCGACTCCATAAGCTCCGTGAGCGCGGGCATCGAACGCCTGAGGAACACCCTCAAGTCCGACGAAAACATCGACCGAGACGCCCTGATTGCCGAAATCACCCAAAAGGAAATGAGCCTGCCCACGATGCAGGAGCTGCTCACCGAAGCCATGAAAGAGCTTCAGCAGATCGAAATGGCCTTTCTGTCCGGCGGCATAGTAATCGATCCCGACAAACTCAAGGCCGAGGCCGAGCGCGAAGTCATAGGCACCGAGTCCAACTACGTCTTCGAACGCAACGAGCCCGGAGCGCCCATCGACATAGTATTCGAAATCCCCGAGCCCGCCTTCGACTATAACTTCCAGGTTCTTGAGACAGGCCAGTTCGCCGAAGACAACACCCTCCCCGAAGGCCTGGTGTACCAGATCCAGCTCTTCGCATCGGCCCGCAAGGTTACGGAAAAGGACCTCAAGGGCCTGAGCCCCGTCTTCATCCGAGCAGCAAGTGGCGGCCAAAAAGCCTATAGTGCCGGTCTCTTCCGCAGCTATGCCGACGTCCTTTCCAATCTCAACACGGCAAAGAAGGCCGGATTCAGGAACGCCATGATAGTGGCATTCAACGACGGATCCCAGATTTCCGTGCCTCAGGCACGAAAGCTCGAAGCATCTGCGAGCCCCGCCCTCTACATCCTCCGCTTCATTCCCGAAAACGGGAACGTCGAGGCCGCTATTGCCCTGATCCACGTCCAGACCGACAAGGACATCAGCCGCGCTTCCGACGGCGACGGCTCAGTCTATGAAGTGGGTCCCTTCCGCGACAAAGCGGAGTGCGAGCGCCTGCAGTCAGCCCTCTCGACCGCCGGCCTTGCCCGCAGCGAAATAATCAAAACGGAATATCAGTAGTTTTACAGCTGGCGGAAGAGGCGTACTGTGCGGCAGACCTCCGCGACATCGTGGACGCGAAGGGCTGACGCCCCCTTCTCAAGAAGCATAAAATGAAGCACCTGCGTGGCGGGCAGCGCTTCTTCGGGCGAAATGCCCAATAGACGCGTAAGCATACTCTTTCTTGAAACTCCCACATAGACGGGGCGGCCAAAGCGCAGCAAAGACTGCATGCCGCGCGCGAGCTCCCAATTCTGCTCCAGGGTCTTGGAAAAGCCGAAACCGGGATCGAGCCACCAATCTACGACACCCGCGTCTTTCGCCTTCGCGGCAAAATCATCAAAGAATCCGGCAATATTTTCCACAACCGAACCATCGCGGCAGGGCCTGTTGTGGGTCGCCACATATTCAAGCCCAAGTTCGGCTACAGTGGAAAGCATGGCGGGGTCAGCATCCCCTGCAGTTACGTCATTTACCGTAAAAGGCCCTATGACGTCAAAGGCCTTCCTGACTATGGAAGAGCGGAAAGTATCAATGGAAAACTGCGCCCCTGCAAAGGCCATTGCTGCGTCTTTCAGCACAGGCTCAAGCCTCTGCCACTCGGTTTCTTCGTTTGCCGGCGCGCTTCCGGGACGCGTGGAGCAGGCGCCGATGTCGATTACGTCCGCACCCTCAGAGATCATCTTCTCAATCCTGCCCATGGCACGATCCGCCTCGACCCTGCTGCTCTCAAAAAAGGAGTCCGGAGTGATGTTTAGTATCCCGACTACGGATATGTGCCTGACTTTATCCATGCGCATTCCTGTGCTTTGCGATTGCTAAATTAGGCAAATTATTGTTATATTGTCCCGGAAATATTAAGAGTTATGAGAAATAAAATATCCGCCTACCTTAGCGACATCTCGCGCATCCACCACCGCGCAGCGTTCACTGACGTCAAACACCACACCAATCCCAAGACCACTCTTTTCGCCAAGCTGGTAAGGAAACGCTCTTCCTGCCGCAAGTTCTCCGACGCCCCCGTCTTTGACGAAGAAATCAGCCAGATCATCGAAGTGGCCCGTCTCGCCCCGAGCGCCAAGAACCTCCAGCCCGTGCATGTATGGGTGGTCAGGAGCCCCGAGGCGATGGAAAAACTCAAAACCGCCACTACCAGCCTTTATGGCGCCCCAGTGGTATTCATGGTCGGCTGCAAGAGCGAAGAAGCCTGGGTGAGGGAGTGTGACGGCAAGAACGGTGCCGAGACTGATGCCGCAATAGTCGGCACCCACATCCTCCTTCAGGCTAAGGCCCTGAAGCTCGGTAGCGTGTGGGTCGGCTCCTTCGACCCGGCAAAGATCAAGGAAGCGTTCCCCGAGACGGCCGGATGGGAAATCACAGCCCTTTTCCCCGTGGGCCATCCCGCAAAGGACGCCACCCCTTCTCCCATGCACGATAAGCGCAAGAGTGCAGAGGAATTCTCAAGCGAACTATAACTAATTTGAAATGACCACATACAGACAGACAGGAAGCGCGGCCTACCTTATCAGGATTGTGCTCGTGGCCGTTATCGGCGGCCTTCTCTTCGGTTACGACACTGCCGTTATTTCCGGCGCGGAAAGGGGACTTCAGTCCTTCTTCCGTAGCGCTACAGACTTCAGCTACACCGACGCCCTCCACGGCATCACCACGTCGAGCGCCCTCCTGGGCTGCATAATAGGCGCCCTTATTTCCGGCATTCTAGCCTCCCGCTACGGGCGCAAGCGCACGCTCTTCATAGCCGGCATACTGTTCCTGCTCAGTGCCCTGGGCTCCTACTTCCCGGAGTTCCTGTTCTTCTCCAAGGGCGTCCCTTCAAAGGCCTTGCTCTTCGCTTTCAACGGCTACCGAGTCCTCGGCGGCGTGGGCGTAGGCCTCGCTTCGGCCCTCTGTCCCATGTACATTGCCGAGATGGCTCCGGCCTCTAAGCGGGGAAGGCTCGTATCCTGGAACCAGTTCGCCATCATATTCGGCCAGCTTGTGGTCTATTTCGTCAATTTCCTCATCATCCAGGCCCACATCAACGACCCCGACATCGTCGCCTGGACCACTGCTACCGGCTGGAGGGTGATGTTCGTTTCTGAAGCTGTTCCCGCGGGTCTTTTCTCCTTGCTGATACTGCTCGTCCCTGAGTCTCCCCGCTACCTTGCGCTCCACGGCCATGATGAGAAGGCCCTTAAGGTCCTTTCCAACATCAACGGCGAAACTCGCGCACGCGAAATCCTGCAGGAAATCAAGGATACGAAGCAGGAGAAGATTGGCAAACTCTTCGCCTACGGCTTCCTCGTCATCTTCATCGGCTGCATGCTCAGCGTGTTCCAGCAGATTATCGGTATCAACGCCGTACTGTACTTTGCCCCCCGTATTTTCGAATCCATGGGCGTGAGCAACAATATGCTCTTCACGGTCATAATGGGCGTTATTAATATCAGCTTCACTCTGGTCGCCATCTTCACGGTCGAAAAGCTCGGGCGCAAGCCGCTTCTTATTACCGGTTCTCTCGGCATGGCCCTCGGTGCCCTTGGCGTGGCGCTTTCCAATGTTGCCGCCCTTCCCGCATGGGTTCCCGTCGTAAGCATTATGCTCTACAGCGCTTGCTTCATGTTCAGCTGGGGCCCCATTTGCTGGGTCTATATTTCCGAAATCTTCCCCAACACCATACGCAGCCGCGCCACCGCCTGGGCCGTCGCTTTCCAGTGGATATTCAACTTTGTCGTTTCCAGTACTTTCGTGCCCATGTACAACATTCAGCTCGGATCGATGGGCGACAAGTTCGGCCACTTCTTCGTCTATGCCCTCTACGGCATAATCTGCCTCGTTGCAGCCGTCTTCGTATGGCGCCTCGTCCCCGAAACCAAGGGCAAGACCCTCGAGCAGATGACCGCCTTCTGGCGCAACCGTTCAAAGAAGAAATAATAATCAGGCGCTTCTGACGCATGACAAAAGAGGATAAATACCTGGAGCTTCTGCCCCGGATGCAGGCGCTGCTCTCAGGCGAAGAGGACCCGATCGCAAACATGGCCAATATGGCGGCGCTGCTTCACCAGACCATGGGTTTCTGGTGGACGGGGTTCTACAGGGTCAACGGAGATGAACTTGTCCTGGGGCCCTTCCAGGGGCCCGTGGCCTGCACGCGTATTGGCCGAGGCCGCGGCGTTTGCGGAACCGCTTGGAGCGAAATGCGCACCATTGTCGTGCCGGATGTGGAGAAGTTCCCCGGGCATATCGCCTGCTCTGCGGAGTCGCGCAGCGAGATTGTGGTTCCGGTTTGGCACCACGGGGAGATCGTCGCCGTGCTGGATATAGACAGTAAGGACCTGGGGACTTTCGATGCTGTTGACAGGAAGTATCTGGAGAAAATGACGGCTCTGCTATATGGCCCCCAGCGGGACATATGGTTCGCCGCAGGATGCTTTTGGGGCGCTCAGAAGTTCTTCAAGCTGGTTGAAGGCGTGCAGTTCACGGAAGTTGGCTTCTGCAACGGCCGGACTCAGAATCCGACTTATGAGCAGGTCTATACCGACGAGACAGGCCACGCGGAATGCGTACATGTGCGATACGACCCGAAAGTCATCTCGCTACAGGAACTGACGCGCCTGTATTTCAAGATCATCGACCCGCTCAGTCTCAACAAGCAGGGCGGCGACGAAGGGACGCGCTACCGCACGGGCGTTTATTATGAGGATGAGGGTGACTTAGATATTCTCAGCAAAGAGTTCCGGCTCGAGGAAAATAAGCTTGGCGTTGACGAGATGCCGGTGGAACTGCTCCGCCTGACGAGCTTCTACCGCGCCGAAGAGTACCACCAGGACTACTTGGACAAGCATCCGGACGGTTATTGCCATCTCACCCCCGCCCACTTCCTCCTCGCTACGAAGTGAGATTCAAAAAAAGAGCCAAGTGACTGATAATCACTTGGCTCTTATTAGGAGCGGAGAGGACGAGATTCGAACTCGTGATACCGTTTCCAGTATGCAGGTTTAGCAAACCTGTGGATTCAGCCACTCTCCCACCTCTCCAATCCTTCCGTGGGTTTAACCAAATCGGGACTGCAAAGTTAAGTAAAATTTGCTTTCCCGCAAGTGTTTTCCGAAATTATCTGCTTCCGCCGCCGGAACCGCCTCCTGAGAAGCCGCCACCGCCGCCGAAGGACATTCCTCCGCCACCGCCGCTGCTCCTCTGGGCCTGGGCCTCGGCGTGGGCGTGATGCGCCGCATTGTAGGATATGGAGCTCATCATGTGGTTGAGCCTGATAATATCGGTGAACGTGTCGGAAGACATATTATACCCTCCGGCAAACTTCTCAAAGTCGCCGGGATAGAGTTTCTTCAGCTGGGAAGCGACTTTGTCCGCAATGCCGTAGAGCTGGGCAAAAATCAGATAGTCTCTCCACAAAACGACTTCTCCCACTCCCCTTTCGCCGCTTATCGTAAAGTCCTTGAGGAAGTTTTTGAACTGCTGCACCTGGCAGGCCTTCACCTTGCCTTCAGCCGAACTGATATTGTAGATATTGACAAGGCCTTTGTTCATCAGAGTGCTCTTTCCGTCAGCTTTAACCGTGCTCGGCCAGTCGAAAATCTGCTCATAGTGGTTCTCGGACCAGCGCTCGAACTCCTTGTCTTCCAAGACGTTATTGGCGCCGGATGCCTTGAGGGCCATGCGGTAGAGCTCTTTCTCAGGCCCATCCTTCATCTCTTCCAGTTTCTCGGGGAAAAGACGCAGGTTCAGACGCTTGGGTTTGGCCGGATTCTGCTCAGGGACAGACTTTCCTTCGAGCACCCATTTCAGGAAAACCGACCCAACAAGGTCCCTGTCGTGGCTCCCCGAGCCGAACCTTTCTCCGCAATCGAGAATATAGTAGGAGGCAAACAGGTCTCCGTCTTCGGGAATATCCCTGTACCAGCCCTCAACCTTGTGCTTACCATAGATTTTCTTGGACAAAGTGCGGCCCGTCATCTTCTGGAAGGCATACCACAAGGCGAACAGAGCGCCGCCTATCAGCAACAGGATAAATCCTTCCGGGGCTTCTTCGCTGTCATAATCACTCCCTTTCTTAGCCTTTCTCTCCATCTTGGAGAACTTTATGTTGCGGCTGAGAGCGGGGGTCATGAGGCCCTTGTCGAAGCGCACCATGAGTATAACCTTCTCGGAGCGGCTCATGGGCTCCTCCACGGAGCAAATCACCACGCCGTCGGTCACATATACGTCGCCATTGGTTCCGAAGCCCCAAACCTTCACATTCTCGCTTGTCCACTCCTCTCCCCCGGTCTCGTTGTGGATAACCACGCTGACGCTCTGAGGCCCGGCAATCATGTCCGGATTGACAAACATGAAATTGAAAGCATCATAGTCCTTGAGGCTCTGCACCAGGCCTGAGACCTCGTAATCGACCCTCCACTTATGGTCGCCGTAGGCTCCCTGTCCCCAGCACAGCTCAACGCCGTCGCCTTTGTCAATGATTCCGCAGCGGCCGGTTTTTTCCTCAAGGGAGCGGGATGAATCCCAATTGCGACCGTCGCTTTCAAACTCAAACCCGTTCTCATTAACCTCCAGGCCGTAAATCTCCATCTTCCCAAGGTTTCCGATGGGAATGTACCACTCGGTACCTCTGACTACGTTAACATCCCATTCCTGAGCGATGTGAGCAGAGCCGTCAGGATGGATCCAAACGCCTATGTCGAGGCTGCGAATCTCCTGCGCGCCCAGGGCAAGCGTGCACAGCAGGGCCAAAATTGTAATGAACAGTTTTTTCATGGCTATTTGCTTTTTAGTGTGTATCTTCCTGAAGCTAACTTAATTATGACATTGTCACCCGATTCTTCTGCATCAAGCCCCTCAGTGTCCACCCCGAAGCGCGAAGGAACGACAACCGTGGCCGTGGAGCCCACAGGCAGCGCAATATCCCACATAAAAGTGTCATCAACCCTCGCCCAGGAGCTGACTATGGTGCCGTAAGGCGAATTGAAAGCCCCCATAACGCCACCTAGCCCATCGGGGAAACAGGGGCGCATGAGCACCTTCCTGAACGCCATGCTTGACGGGTCGGGGGCAATGCCGGCCAAATCTTCGAAATACCAGCGAAGCAGGTCGCCTATGAGGTGCGCATGGCAGCCTGAGTTCATCGCAGGGCCGGCCTCGTCGCCATTCCAAAGCTCCCAGACAGTCGTGGCGCCCTTTTTCATCATATAACCCCAACTGGGATAAGTATCTATCGTGCAAAGCTTGTAGGCCAGGTCTGCGTGACCGTTGCGCGTAAGCACCTCCATCACATAGCGCATGCCCACATTGCCTACGCATAGATGACCGTCGAAATCCTCCTCGATGCGGCGCACAATATTCTCCACCACATCCTGCTTGCGGCCCTCGGGAACGATGTCGAAATATACAGGTATAAGATTGGCCGTCAGTGTGTTATTATCGTAGCAAGCCTTCTCGGCATCGAAAAATTCCCTATTGAACGCCTCAACGACCCTCGCTTTCATCTCCTCGTATGCGGGCACGTCGGCGTCATTGCCGGTCTCCCTTGCAAACTTCATCATCAAATCGAGCGTACCGCAAAGTATGCCCGTCTGAAGCACTGGACTGCCGGTGATGCGCGAAGGGTCGGTGGCGTGGATGAGCTCGGGCGACTCGGGCGGAACGATCCAATCCTTGTACTCGTCGTGCCGCATGCGGAAGATGCCGTCCTCCTTGAGATTCTTGCCCGTGGCGTGCTCGAACCAGGCCTTCATCGCGGGATAATAAGTCTCCACGCCCGAGAAATCGCCATAGCGAGTCGCAAGCATCTCCGCCATATAGAGGAACACCGAGGAATGCGACATATCGTCGGTGAAAATGCTCCAGTAGCGCGGGGAAACGACAGATATGCGGTTTTTCTTCATCGAATCATAGACGTCGTCCATCCACTTGCGGTAGAGCGGCGCCACGTTGAAAAGGTAGGGCTCGCCCCAAATTGTGCCTCCCCTGTCCCCTATCCAGCCCTGGCGCTCGTCTCTCTGGGGGCAGTCAATAGGCATGCCGCGATAATTGCTGCGAAGACCGCAGCGGATGATATTGAAAAGGGCGTCGAGGCGACTGTCGCTGGTAACAACTATGCCGTCGGAGCGCATTTTATCATAAATCACCTGCCCCACCATATCCTCGGGCACGGGAACGTCCGTAACGCCTTCAACCTGCATGAAGCGGAAACCGTGCATGGGGAAAGTGGGCTTCCAGGTGAAGCGCCCGTCGGCGGCGGGAGTGTATTGGTCAGTGGCGAGCGTGCGGCGCAGGCTTGCCATATTAAGGCTGTCCCCCGCATCCGTGAGCTTCTCTGAATACTTGAAAACCACCGGCTTATCGGCGGCGCCCTGCAGGCTCATAACCACGTATCCCGTCATGTTCTGCCCGAAATCCACAATGTAGCGCTCGGGGCCGACCTTGGTTACTGTCTTAGCAACGATTTTGTCCTGGATGGCCATGTCGTCCATCGTCATGGCGCGTATGCGGCCCTTGGGGGCCCTCATGGTGTCCACCTGATGCCAGCGCTCGTCCGGGGTGAAATTAACTTCAGTCCAACCCGGCATCTCGAGACGCTGGTCGTAATACTCGCCGTCGTACTCGTTGTTGCGGGTGATGGGGCCTTCGCTCGTGCCCGCCCAGGAAGTATCGCTGACTATGCACTCCTGCTTCCCGTTCTTGTAAGTAACTTTGAGCAAGAGCTTTAAACGGGGATCTGAGACGCTGCGAAGGGTCCTTGCGCTGAGCGACTGGTAACGCCCGCAGCCGAGCAGCACCGTCAGCGCATTGCGACCCCGCTTCACTTTGTCAGTAACATCGTAGCAGCGGTAATAGACCGTCTTGTCGAAGAGTACCGGCGGATGCATGAACATGTCAGGGCAGACCCGCTCGCCGTTAATGGAAGCGCCGCCGCAGCCGAGTGCAATCATGTAGAGCTTGGCAGAGCGCACTCCCCCCCGCAATTTGAATTCTTTGCGTAAATATTTGGCAGGCAGCCAGGTGGGGTCTTCCTTGAGCTTTTCCTTCTCGTTTATGCCTATCCACTTGGCTGCTCCCCAGCTCAGAGAGTCGCTAAGGCCCGTGGACCATTTTGCGGGAGCGCTCCAGGAGGATTCCCCGTCGCTCGTCCACACCTTCACCTGCCAGCTGTAGTCGGTCTCGCACTTTAGTTCAGCGCCTCCATAAGGCAGTAGTACACATTCGTCTGAAAGCATTTTGCCGCTGTCCCAGACTGTCCTGGAGCCGCTTTTGACCTTAATGCGGTAGGCGGTCTGAACGGTGCCGTTGGTTTCGGACTGTACCTGCCAGGAAAGGCGCGGAACTGCGCAATCGATTCCCTGCGGGTTATCGCGCAGTTCGGTGGTGAGATTAGTAACTACGGGCCTGCTGCCGCAAGAGGGCAGAAGGAGGTGCGACGCAAGGGCAAACGCCGCCACGAACAGCTTATTATTCATCTTTCAGCCAAATATTTCTCTCAATTCCGGCTTCGAAAGCCGGGATACGCTTGATTCCAAGCGGGTCGAGCACTTCCGGGGAGCAGAAATACTCTGCGGGGCGCCCTTCAGAGCGCATGGAAGTGTTGTTTGCCTTGATCTGGAGCACGGTCTCGCGGAAGAAAAGGGAGTCGCAATCGACCAGCAGGTTGTTGCGCACCACGTTGACATCCACCCTCTTGCCCATTGCCCTCGCCTCAGGGTAGCGGGTAAGGAATTCCTCGGACTGCATATCCATCTTTTTGCTTATGTCGGGCGCTATTCGCTGCCATGTGGCGTGCCATAGGGAGTCGCCGTAGGGCGTGAAGGAGACGGCATAGGGGCAGTCGTAAAAGAGATTGTCCTCCACGGTGTTTTCGCTGCCGCCGTGGATCTGTACTCCCCCGAACTCGATGGAGCCGCAGCGCTCGAAAACGTTGCCGCAGATCTTTACGCCGGAAATAAGGTCGTCGAGGCGTATGGCGGCCACGCCGTAGCGCGTTCCGCCGCGTATGTCGCGCCAGAGGTTGTAGCGCATCTCAATGCCTCGCATCGAAGGGTCGAGATAAAGGTCGAATCCGCCCTGGTCGTCGGACTCGTAAGCCACTTTTTCAATGATATTGAACTCGGCTACAAGGTCGTTGCCCTCAAGGGTAAATGCCGACGAGGGGCCGTCGCGAAGTATGCAGTGGTGCATGGTGATGCCGCATCCGGAGCCGGTAAAAGCGCCGTTGTAGGTGCGCTTGAAGCGCTCGTAGTCTTCCACCAGGGTATTGGACATCACGTGATTGGCGCGCTTGAAAGACGCCCTGTCCCCGCCCTTCATCGTGACTCCGGAAGTGGCGAGGTGCCTGAGGACGCAGCCGTCGATGAGGTGGGACTCCCCTCCCTCGACCTTAACCGCCGCGTCACCGAGGTTTTCGAAACGGCAGTCCAGGATGCGTACGTTGCGTCCGCCATCGACCTTGAGCGCCCCTCTCCTGCTCTCGCAGAAGCTCAAGCCGCTGATTGTCACATCTTCACAGTCTTTGAGCGTCAACATGGCCTTGGCCCGGAGTATTGAGAACGTGGTCGCAGCTTCGGCGGGGCTGACGCCCTCGGGCGGGTACCAGTAGAGGCGGCCGCTATCGCGGTCGAGATACCATTCGCCGGGGGAGTCTATTTCGCAGAAAAGGTTGAATCCGAAAAAGCGAAGACCGTGGCGATAGGCTTTGCCGCCGACGACGGTCATGGACTTGGATTTGACGTCTATGCTTTCTATGGGCTTGCAGGCATCTATCCAGTCGTAGAACCAGTAGCCGCAGGTCCAGGGCTCTTTTTCGTCCACCCAAGAGTCGATGCGAGGGTCTTCGTAGGCGAAAACGGGCTCCTGCGCGCCGGAATTGCCGTTTTCTACGGGCGGAATAATTGTCTCTCCCAGAGCTTTGGGGCTGATGATAAAGCCCTCGTTGGGATAGCGGGCTAGAGTTTGCTCGGCTCCGTCACAGTAGAGAAGCGGGCGCTTCCCTGCCTTCGCGGGTTCGCCGAAGTCGCTTATCCCCTGCCCTTTGAGGTCTGTCCACCAGACTTTGCCGCGCACTTCGGGGCGGAGGCGGCTGAGGAGCTTCCTGTCCCTGAGCTTTTTCCAGCCCTTGACAGGGACGCTGCCGCTAAGGACCGTCTTGTTTTCACCGCCGGCGATAATGATGAGGCCCTTGGCTCCGATGATGGTTATAGGCTCCGTCAGCTGATGTGTGCCGCCGGAGAGGCATATCGTGTCGCCGGGAGACGCTGATTCAATTGCTTTGGCAAGATCCTCGGGGGATACATTATGCGCCGGGGGCGCCGCTTGAAGGGCGCCCGCAGCGATGGGGAGCGCCATCGCACAGATTATAACGGTGAGGCGCTTTAGCATGGGGGGGCTATTTGTAGGCCGCGGCTTTCATGATAAGCACAGGAATCTCGGCGTTGTCGGTCTTGTGGGTAAAGAGGGAGCTGCCGGCGCCTATTGCGAAAACGGGCGTGTAGGCAGCTGAGTGCGAGCTCACCCATGAGACGCGGGCCTTCCTGTTGAGCACTCCGACGGCGGCCGAGACTATCTTGGCGTTGTCGGCATAGAGGTCCTTGACCGAGCCGGCCTTTTTCTTGGCAACCGTGGTCTCGTAGATGTCGCGGAGGGCCTTTTCGTCTTCCCAATTCATGCTGACTTCCCTCCAGAGGCCGAGGTTTTCGCCAAGGAATTCCTTGATTTCTTCCCAGCTCAGGACGTCTTCCTTTTCCTGCATTTTGGCCTTGAGCATGCTTGAAAGGACGTTCATGCTGTGCTTCTGGACCTTCAGGAGAGCGAGGTCTTCGGGCTTTTTGGGGGCAAGGCCGAGACCGCCGGTCTCGTGGTCGGCAGTGACGACTATGAGAGTCTGCTTGGGGTATTTCTTGTAGAATTCTAGGGCGACGCGTATGCCTTCATCGAAGTCGATGACTTCCTGGATGCAGGTGGCGGCGTCGTGGCTATGGCAGGCGTGGTCGATTTCGCTGCCCTCTGCCATGATGAAGAAACCCTTCTTGTTGTCCTTCATCAGGGTGGTGATGGCGGCATCCACCAGCTGGGCGAAGGTGACGTGGTTATTGGCCTGGTTCTCAGGGGTATCGTTCACGCAGTCAATTGAATAGGTGATGGACTGGCCTTCGCCGGGGAGCATGAGGACCTTCTTCATATCCTTGTGACCTGCGGCAAACTCCCGGGGGTTGCAGATGGTATAGCCGGCTGCTTCGAACTGGGGACGGATGGGAGCAGCGGGAGTCTTGTCATGATAGAACTGCTCGTAGTAAATCGCTGCGCCTCCATAGAAGTCAAAGCCGTTTGCAATCATGTCCTGGGCAATCTCGTAGTACCAGCCCCTGTCGGGCTGATGAGCTTCGAATGCGCCCGGAGTGGCGTGGTTGATGCCGGTGGTTGTGAGTATGCCCACCTTTTTGCCGTTAGCCTTGGCGATTTCGGCGATGTTGGTGAGTTTATTGCCATCGGGATCGATGCCGAGACGGCCGTTACGCGTCTTGGTTCCAGTCGCAAGGGCGGTGCCGGAAGCAGCGGAGTCGGTCACGTTGCTGCTGGCAGAGTAATGGGTGGAAATGGTCGCTACGGGGAACTGGGTGAATGCGAGGGGCTCGATGCCAAGGCGGCCCTCAATGGAGGCTCTGTACATCTCCGTGAGCTGGATCTGGTTGGTGCCCATGCCGTCACCTATGAAGTAAAAAACATACTTTGCTTCCTGGGCGGAAGCTGCAATGCCGAGCAAAACTACGGAGAGCGTGAGAAGTATTTTTTTCATTATCTAGAACATTATTTTTGCCTTAATGGGGTAGTGGTCAGACACAAAAGCCCTGTCTTTATAGTGCTTGGTCACCGTGGTATATTCCAGGCAGCTGCCGAAGCCCTTGATCCAGATGTAGTCCAGTCTTTCGGAAGTCTTGCCCCAGGAGTGGCAGGTGGCTTTGTCGTCGCTCTTTGCGGCGATGTCCCGGCAGTTCATCATGGCCTTGCGGACGGTGGAGAGGGCGGGGTTGTCGGGCTCCATGTTAAAGTCGCCCATTAGTATGGTGGGAAGATTGTCGCGGTTGAGCTCAGCAGCCCTTTTCAGTATGAGGGCTAAGCCTTCCTGACGGGCCTGCTGGCCGCTGTTGTCGAGATGGGTATTGATTACGAAGTACTTGCTGCCGCTTTTCTTGTCCTTCATGATGGCCCAGGTGGCGGTGCGCATATATTCGGCGTCCCAGCCCTTCGAAGGCTCATCGGGAGTGTCGGAAAGCCAGAAGGTGCCCCACTTCTGGACGGAGGTGGTCTTCTTGTTGTAGAGAATCGATATGAATTCGCCGGCTTTCTTGCCGTCGTCGCGACCCACGCCTATGAACTTGTAGTCATCGAGGAAATAGTCGAGGACGTGGTTCTGCAAGTCTGTAGCTTCCTGCAGGCCAAGCACATCCGGGGTCTGGTCCTTAATCATTTCCAGCACGGCTTCGGCCCTTAATTCCCATGAATTGGTGCCGTCTTTGGCGTTGCTGTTGCGTATGTTGAAGGACATGACTGTGATGCCCTTGAAGTCGTTGGCCGGGTGTTTTGCATAGGCAAGCGGGGCCATGATCATGGAGACCGCAAGCAGAACGAAGGCTTTCTTCATTGATTGTACAGTTGGTTAATTGGCAAATATACTAAAATTAATTCTTAATTTTGCCCGTAGAAAGCGCCCCGGATATGGAAGAAACCCATTTTGCAGACATAGGTAAGCAGGAAGCCATTTCTCTGCTTCTAAAAGAATCTCCCTTCAAACAGGGGCAAAGCCCCAGGATAGAAATCAGTTCCAAAGGGGGAGTGGTGAAGTCCTCTTCAGTCCTGATGCTGGAAGGAATAGACTTCGATTTGGTTTATTTTCCGCTTAAACACCTCGGATACAAGGCTGTCTTGAAGGCTTCCGGAGAGCTTATCGCCGCGTTTTCCCACCCTGCGGCGATGTCCGTTACCCTCGGCATTTCTTCCAAGCTCGATTTGGCTGATATACGGGAGCTCTGGTCGGGAATGGTCGCCGCTGCCAGGGAGTTCGGCATCAAGAGCGCCTCGCTCGACCTTGCACCTTCGCGTAACGGCTTGACTATAAGCGTTTCTGTCCTTGGAGAATCATCTCTTTTGTCCGAGAAAAGGCGCCCGGCTCCCAAGAGCAAAGACTTGATTTGCGTTTCAGGCAATCTGGGGGCGGCGTATCTTGGCATGATGGTGCTCGAAAAGGAGAAAAAGAACTTTGAAAACGGGTCCAACCCTTCGCTGGAGGAGCACAGGATGTTCGTCGGAGCTTACCTCAAGCCCGAAATTCCCGCAGGAGCGGTGTTTGCGCTTGAAGAGAGCGAAATATACCCCTCGGCAGGGTGCTTGGTCGCCCAGGGTCTTTCGGACGCCGTAAAACGCATTTGTGCGGCTTCCGGCCTGGGAGCAAAGATTTATGCGGACAAGATTCCTTTCGAAGGCAATACCTTCAGCCTTGCCAAGCAGCTCGACGTGGACCCTGTGGCCGCAGCAATGAACGGGGGAGACGACTGCAAGATTCTTTTCACCATCCCCATCCTTCAGATGGAAAGATTCCGCCGGGATTTCCAGACTTTCGATATCATAGGGCATCTGGCGGAGAGTTCCGCCGGGCAGGTCCTCGTCTTGCCTGAAGGGGCGGAATTGCCCCTCAGGGCTCCGGGCTGGCCGGAAGAATAATAAAACAGGGGGCCGTGAAAGGCTCCCTGTTTTATTGGTTAATAGTTTAGCCTGTTGCTACTTAAGCATCGCGGTAAGGGGGGCTGCGACCTTATCGTACTCTGAAGCTTCTATGAGCTGGCACTGGCCGACGAACTTGGCATCAAGCTCAATCTGGACACGCTGGAAATGGAGGTCTGCGCTGACGTTGCATCCCGACTTGAGGGAAAGGGCCTCCTTTGCGTACAGGTTGCCGCCAAGGACGGTGCCGTTGATGGAGATGTTTTTACCGAGAAGGTCTCCCTTCACGATGCCGTTTTCGCCAATTATAAGGTGACCGTCGCAGAAGAGACGGCCCTCGAAAGTACCATCAATGCGAAGATCGCGCTGAGTAGAATAGTCACCGACGAATTTTGCTCCACCTGCGATGCGGCTCACATCGTTTTCGTTGATAACAGCTGCCATGGGTCTGGGTATATTTACTGGTTTAATGGGTTGCGGGGTTACCTCGGGCTGAGGTTTACTCTTTTGGAACATCTTTCTCTATTTTTTCCGGAGCGGGGGCGGGGGCGGGGGCGGGAGCAGGTTTGCTCTCGGGCATACCGGCAAGTTTCTCAAACTCACCGTCTTTCAGTACATGGCAAGTGCCGTTGAGGATTGCTTCGGGCTCGACCTGCAGAAGTTTGAAGGACAGGTTGCCGTTCTGGATGGAACTGCCGGGCTTCAGGAAAAGAAGGTTCTTTGCAACGATGACGCCGCCTTCGAGCTTTCCGCTGAAATCAACGTCCTGGCAGAAGAAATCGCCCTTTATGTCGGCGTTCTCACCAACGACCAGACGGCCCTTGGAGACTATCCTTCCGTCGAAGTTGCCATCGATGCGGATATCTCCTGCGGACATGATTTCACCTTTGAAAGAGGTTCCTGCAGTGATTCGGCTCACTCCATTGGGATTTGAATTGTTTTCCATACTATCTTTTACTTGTTGATTTTGTCGCTAGCTTTCCCCAAATGTAGGAATTATTTTGCGCTCTGCCAAACGCAACGGTTAAAGATTGCGGAGAAGGTTGTTCAGATTGCACTTCTTGTCTATGAGCTCGCGCAGGGACGCTATGGGTACCCTTTCCTGGGTCATGGCGTCGCGGTCGCGGACGGTGACGCAGTTGTCAACGAGCGTATCGTGGTCTACAGTAATGCAATAGGGGGTGCCGATGGCATCCTGGCGACGGTAGCGCTTGCCTATGCTGTCCTTTTCGTCGTACTGGCAGTTGAAATCGTATTTCAGGTCGTCCATGATCTTCTGCGCAACCTCGGGGAGGCCGTCTTTCTTGACGAGGGGAAGGACTGCTGCCTTGACGGGGGCAAGAGGAGCGGGGATGCTCAGCACGGTGCGGGTTTCGCCGTTCTCGAGCTGCTCCTCCTTGAAGGAGTGGGAGAGGACTGCGAGCACCATGCGGTCCACGCCGATGGAAGTCTCAACTACGTAAGGGACAAAGCTTTCGCCGGTCTCAGGGTCGAAGTACTGAATCTTCTTGCCGGAGAATTTCTGGTGGTTGCCAAGGTCGAAATCGGTCCTGGAGTGAATGCCTTCGAGCTCCTTGAAGCCGAAGGGGAACTGGAACTCGATGTCGGTCGCGGCGTTGGCGTAGTGGGCGAGTTTTTCGTGGTCGTGGAAACGGTAGTTCTCGGCGCCCATGCCAATGTTGACATGCCACTGCATGCGCTTTTCCTTCCAGGTCTTGAACCAGTCGAGCTCGGTGCCGGGCTTGATGAAGAACTGCATTTCCATCTGCTCGAACTCCCTCATGCGGAAGATGAACTGCCTGGCTACTATCTCGTTACGGAATGCTTTACCTATCTGGGCAATACCGAAGGGGAGCTTCATGCGTCCGGTTTTCTGGACGTTGAGATAGTTGACGAATATGCCCTGGGCGGTCTCGGGGCGGAGGTAGATGGTGCTGGCGCCGTCGGCGGTGCTGCCCATTGAGGTGCTGAACATTAGGTTGAACTGGCGCACTTCGGTCCAGTTGCAGGTGCCGCTGATGGGGCAAACTATGCCGCAGTCGATGATAATCTGCCTGTACTCGGCGAAGTCGGAAGCCTGCTCAGCCTTGAGGAAGCGGCCGTGAACCTCGTCATACTTGGCCTGCTCGCGAAGGACGTTGGGGTTGGTGGCGCGGAACTGGGCCTCGTCGAAGCTGTCGCCGAAGCGTTTGCGGCCCTTTGCAAGCTCCTTGTTAATCTTTTCCTCGATTTTGCCGAGATAGTCCTCGATCAGGACGTCTGCGCGATAACGCTTCTTGGAATCCTTATTGTCGATAAGGGGGTCGTTGAATGCGCCGACGTGGCCTGATGCCTCCCAGATGCGGGGATGCATGAATATGCAGGAATCAATACCCACGATATTCTCGTTAAGGCGAGTCATGGCGTTCCACCAGTACTGCTTGATATTGTTTTTGAGCTCGGAACCCATCTGGCCGTAGTCGTAAACGGCAGCAAGACCGTCATAAATCTCGCTGGAAGGGAAAATGAAACCGTACTCCTTGCAGTGGGCAATCAAAAGCTTGAAAAGTTCGTCCTGTGTCATTGTATTGAAAAGTTTAATCTTGCAAATTTATAAATATTTCCGGGAAAGCGTCCCTTATATCCTGCCCAACGATTTGGCTTAGCGGAATTTTGACGAAATCGCGCTCTTTAATGAGAGGGTGGGGGATTGTAAGGTCCTTTGTTTTGACCCTATGAGTGCCGTAAAAAAGAATGTCGATGTCTATCGTGCGGGAATGGTAAATCCTCCTACCGTCAGGGGTATATTCGGGGGAGTCCGTCCTACCCAGACTCCTCTCAATTTCCTTGCAGACAGAGAGTATTTTTTCGGGGGCGTAGTCGGTTTTGAAACTGGCCGCGCAGTTGAGAAAATCAGGGCCGTCGAAGCCCCAGGATTTAGTCTCGATTATTTCAGAAACGGCCTTGGGAGGGGCTACTAAGGCGTTTTCAAGGCCTTCGAGGGCCTTTTGGATATTGCTTTGCCGCTCGCCTTTATTTGACCCGAAGGAAAAATAGACGGTCATCCCTACTCCTGTATTTCTTCTTAGTCGTCCATGTCGACGTCCATGCCAAGGATTACCCTGGCTTCGTCGGACAGCATACTTCGGTCCCATGCGGGTTCGAAAACGAGGTCGATTTCGCAGCCTTTTACGCCTGTCGTTTTCTCAACTGCACCCTTGAGCTCGCCTATTACATCGTCGGCCATGGGGCAGTTAGGTGCGGTGAAAGTCATCTTAATCCGCACGACCCTGTCTTTGCCGATATTTAGCTCGTATATGAGGCCAAGATCATAGATATTGACCGGAATTTCAGGATCATAGACCTGCTTGATGGCGGTTATGACGTCTTCGTAAAGGGGAGTAAGATCCTTCACGTCCCGGGCGGTCAGCACTTCGTTTTCTTCCATTTGGATACTCTTATTCGTTTGATCTTGCTACGGCCTTGATGGTTTCAATCATGGAGGCAAGGCCACCGGCGCGGGTGGGGGAGAGGTTCTCCCTCAGGCCGATCTCGCTGATAAAGGCAAAATCATCTTCTGCTATTTGCTTCGCCGTGCTGCCGGAATAGACGTCTATCAGCAACGAAATTATGCCCTTGGTAATGATGGCATCGCTGTCCGCCTTGAAATAAATGCGTCCGTCTTTTTTCTCCCAATCAAGCCAAACCCTTGACTGACAACCTTTTATAAGTTTATCTTCGGTCTTTGCTTCATCGGGGTAGCTCTCGAGCTTTTTACCAAGCTCGATCAGGTATTCATACTTATCGAGCCACTCGTCGAACATGGAAAAATCTTCGACTACAGCAGCCTTTTTTTCTTCAAGCGTCTCCATTTCAGCTTAGCATTTTTATGGCCTTTTGCAGGCACTGGATGAAAAATTCCGCTTCCTCAATGGTGTTGTAGGGGGCAAATGATGCCCTTAGCATACCGGTTACGCCAAACCTGTCCATCAAAGGTTCTGCGCACATCTGGCCGGAACGGACGGCAATGCCCATTTTGTCGAGTATCAGCGCCAGATCTTCGTGGTGGGCGCCTTCTACGCTTATCGAGAAAAGCGGGACCTTTTCCTCTATCGCCTTGGGCTCGCCATACAACTTTATCATTGAATCTTTTTGCAACTCTGCGCTTACAAACTCCACTATCTGCCTTTGACTCTCTTCAAACTCTTTTCCTCTCATCATCTCCACAATCTCGATTGCGGGGACGAAAGTGGGAACGGAGTTGATGTTCTGGGTGCCGGCCTCAAACTTGCCGGGCAGGGGAGCGAAGGTGCTTTTTTCAAAACTGACACTGCCTATCATTTCTCCTCCTCCCATGTAGGGCGGCATCTTGTCGAGCAAGTCTTTCTTTCCGTAGAGAACACCAGTACCTGTGGCGGCGTACATCTTGTGTCCGGAGAAAGCATAGAAGTCGCAGCCCAAATCCTGCACATCCACCTTGCAGTGCACCACTCCCTGAGCACCATCTACAAGCACACTACAACCCACTGAATGACAAATATTTACAACGTCTTTTACGGGGTTTATCAAGCCCAATACGTTGGATATTTGTGCACAGCACAGCAGCTTTGTTTTTTCTGAAAGATTCTCGCGAAGTCTTTGAAGGTCTATCCTGCCGTCATTTTCAACGGGGAGTTTCTTGATGACAGCGGATTTCCTTTGGGCCATAATCTGCCAGGGGACAAGGTCGGAGTGGTGCTCACTCTCCAAAATCAGGATTTCATCTCCCTCGCGAATGAAGGCTTCGCCAAAACTATAGGCGAGAAGATTGATAGAAGCAGTGGTTCCGGAAGTAAAGATTATCTCTTCCCTTGAAGAGGCATTGATAAAGCGTCTCACCGCCTCACGTGCTTGCTCGTATTCGTCTGTTGCTTCGGAGGCTTTTTTATGAACGGCACGGTGGATGTTGGCGTTTTTATCAATTGCCATTTGCGTCCACTTTTCGACTACGGTCATCGGTCTGAGGCTGGTCGCCGCGTTGTCCAAGTAGACAAGCGGCCGTCCGTACACGGACAGCTCCAAACCTGGGAAAAGAGACCTTACTGATGAAATTGCCATAGGACTGCAAATTTACTAAAGTAATCTTTCTTTTAAAGCTAAATTGCTATATTTTTGTAAAAGAAATAAGTAGCGTCATGATTGATTACATCAAAGGCACAGTAGCTGAACTCACCCCCACAAGAGTGGTTTTAGACAATAGCGGCATAGGATACCGCATGGAAATCTCCCTGCAGACCTACGAATCCCTGGAAGGTAAAAGCGAGGCCACAGTCTTTATCCACCATCACTTCAGGGAGGACATCGAGCAATATTATGGTTTTGCCACAAAAGACGAAAGGGAGCTGTTCGAACTCATAATCAGCGTCTCCGGCATAGGCGTGAATTCCGCCCGAATGATGCTCTCAAGTTTCAGCGCTGAAGAGCTGAGACAAGCGATAATAGGGGAGGATGTCAACAAGATTAAAAGCGTTAAGGGCATCGGCCTGAAGAGCGCTCAAAGGATGGTTCTCGAGCTGAAGGATAAAATAATGAAGGGCGAAGGGGCCAGCTCTGAGGTCCTGTTCAAAGCCTCCAACAGCGAAGCCACGGAAGAGGCCACTCGCGCCCTCACCATGCTTGGTTTCAATAAAACTAATATATCCAAAGCTGTTCAGGCCATACTCAAGAAAGATCCCAACGCCAAGGTCGAGGATATCATTAAACAGGCTTTGAAGATGATGTAATGTTCCACATGGAACACTACCTTCCGAAATAAACCATCAAAACTGAAATATCGGCAGGGGAGACTCCTGAGATTCTGGATGCTTGCGCGATGGTTTCCGGGCGGTATTTTTTGAGTTTCTGTCTACACTCTATAGACAATCCATTAACTCTATCGAAATCAAAATCCGAAGGGATTCTCAACTTTTCCATGCGGCCGAGCTTTTCGGCCGCT
Source organism: uncultured Bacteroidales bacterium (assembly GCA_947302175.1). Classification (GTDB taxonomy): domain Bacteria; phylum Bacteroidota; class Bacteroidia; order Bacteroidales; family UBA932; genus Cryptobacteroides. The sequence continues at coordinate 80,876 of CAMYVB010000002.1, forward strand.
TTCTTTTCCCGCTCTATATATCCGCTATATTTAACGGATATTTCCACCGAAGAAAGCACTTCTCGTGAATATGATTCCAATAGTTTTGATTCATCTTCGCTAGGTGAAACTATCGGATTCTGATACTCCTCCGGCCTGGTAAAGTTTATTTTGTATTTATCTTTTGTTCCACGTGGAACTAAATTCAACACATCGTCGATTCCCACTTCCGGTCTTGATAGTATATCAGATACCCTCTTTGACTCTGAGACCGGCGTCGATGATATGCTCGAAAGATATGGATTAAGTGCGCCTGCTGAGAGGTTCTCCTGAAAACAAAGGTCGAGCAGCCTTTGAGAATCAGCATATTTCTTCTGTGTGTAGGAGTATCTGAATTCCGATGCTAAACCAATATTATAGGATAATTCTGTTAAACGATTATCTGCATTGTCTGCCCTTAGTAGTATCCTATATTCAGCCCTTGAAGTAAACATCCTATAAGGCTCATCGACGCCCTTTGTGACTAGGTCGTCAATTAAAACGCCAATGTAAGCCTGATCTCGTTTTAGGACGAAAGGATCTTGCTCTTTACATTTCCTGTGAGCATTGATTCCGGCCATCAAGCCCTGGGCAGCTGCCTCTTCGTAGCCAGTAGTGCCGTTCACCTGGCCAGCCAGGAATAGGTTATCAATGACTTTTGATTCCAGTGAAAGCTTGAGCTGTGTAGGATCGAAATAGTCATACTCCACAGCATAGGCGGGGCGGAAGAGTTTTACCTTCTCCAAGCCTTCGATTTTATGGAGTGCATTCAACTGTATTTCGAGGGGAAGCGAAGAGGAAAAGCCCTGAAGATAATACTCGTTCGTCGAAGCTCCTTCAGGCTCGAGGAAAAGCTGATGGTTGTCATTCTCGGGAAAGACCCTGAGTTTATCTTCAATACTCGGGCAGTATCTTGGACCCTTGCCGGAAATCAATCCTGTAAAAAGGGGAGAATCCTGGAATCCTTTTCGAAGCTCTTCATGGACGGAAGGATTGGTATGAAGTATATAACAATCCATCTGGGGGACTCCGTTCTGAATTCTGGAAAGATAGGGGAGGAAGGAAAACTTCTCAGGAACTTCATCTCCCTTCTGACGAATCAATTTCGTCGTGTCTATGGAAGAAATGTCAATCCTCGGGGGAGTGCCGGTCTTCATCCTTTCGGTCTTTATCCCCATCATCGCAAGCTGAGAACTCAGTCCATGGGAAGAAAGTTCACCAATCCTTCCACCTTCAAAAACTGTCCGACCTATGAAAAGTCTACCTTCGAGGAATGTTCCGGCAGTCAAAACAAGTGTCTGACAATTGAAAATTGCACCGGTATTCGTACGGACGCCGATGATTTTTGTTCCAGAGAAAAGAAATTCTACCGCAAAATCGGCGTAAATATCTAAATTACAATTACTTTCGAGGATTTTACGCCATAATAGAGAAAATTGCACTTTATCACACTGCGCCCTGGGACTCCACATTGCCGGACCCTTGGATTTATTAAGCATCCTGAACTGCAGAGTAGAAGCATCAGTGACTATGCCGGTATAACCTCCCAAGGCATCTATTTCCTTGACTATCTGACCCTTAGCGATACCACCTATAGCCGGATTGCAAGACATTTTTGCAAATCCGAGCATATCAGCCGATATAAGAAGGACCTTGGAACCGAGATTTGAAGCAGCCATTGCCGCCTCGCAGCCAGCATGTCCGCCGCCTACTACTATTACGTCGTATTTCTCGCTGGAAATCATCCGAACAATTCCTTCTTCTTGGAAATATAATAATTCTCCTTGCCGCGCATTACGGTGATGTCTTCTTCCTCGTGGTCGTCATAACCGATAAGATGAAGAAGACCGTGTACCATGACCCTGTTTAATTCAGTATCAAAATCCACCTTATAGTAGGAAGCGTTTTGGCGCACGGAATCGATGCTTATCATAATATCACCGGATATCGCCTTGCCTTCTGAATAGTCGAAAGTAATAACGTCGGTATAGTAATCGTGTTTTAAAAACTTCTTATTGATTTCGAGCAGGTAATCGTCAGAACAAAACACGATTGAAACCGGCCCGAGCCTTCTGAACTCACTCGCTGCAACGTATTTCAGCCAGCTGTTGTTAGCCCTTCTGCCCTTAAAATTGAAACTGATCCCTTCAGTAGAGTATGTAACCATAGTAGAAAAAGTTTTGACAAATCTACAACTATTAATTCAAAAAATTGGAATTCAAAATTATTATTTATACCTTTGGTTGCTACATATGATTATTTAAAGGTAACACAATATGGAAGTTAAAAAATCACCCAAAGCCAGTCTGGAGAATAAGAGGCTTCTCTTCGTTGAGATAGGCTTCATTGTCTCCCTCCTCGTTGTGCTCGGAGCATTCTCCTACAGCAGCAAGGAGAAGACCATCAGCGCCCTGGTCGATGTGAACCAGGACATCGAAGTTGAAGAAATGGTCCCCATCACCCAGGAGACCCCTCCTCCGCCGCCCGAGGCCCCGAAGATTCCCCTCCTGTCCGACCAGATTGACATCGTTGACGACGATATCAAGGTTGATGACGATATGTTCATGAACCTCGAAGACAATGCCAACCTCGGTGTCGAAATTACCGACTACGTAGAGCAGGTCGAGGAAGAGCAGGTTGAGGAAGAAGCCATTCCTTTCCAGCTGGTTGAAGAGAAACCTAAATTCCAGGGTGGTGACGCAAACGCCTTCTCGAAATGGGTTAACTCCAAGCTTGTTTATCCCGAAATCGCTAAGGAAAACGGTGTACAGGGCCGTGTGGTTCTCCAGTTTACTGTGAATCCCGATGGTTCAGTTTCCAATATCAAGGTTCTCCGTGGTGTCGATCCTTCGCTGGATAAAGAGGCTGTCCGCGTGGTTTCCAGCAGCCCCAAGTGGACTCCCGGCAGGCAGAGGGACAGGGCAGTCAAGGTCACCTATACCTTCCCCGTTATCTTCCAGCTCAGATAATTCAGAAGCAATAATAATCAAAGGCCGTCCTGCTGGATGGCCTTTTTTTAACACGAATGACAAATAATCAGACTGAAAAAGCCGTCTTTGTAGGTATTATCAGGCAAGGTGAAGACGAAAGAAGGGTTAAAGAGTACCTGGATGAGCTCGAATTCCTTGCCGAAACTGCAGGAGTTGAAGGAGATAAGAAGTTTGTCCAGAGGCTGGATAAACCGGAAAAGTCCACATATATAAGAAGTGGAAAACTCCAGGAGATAGCCGAGTACTGCAAAGAAAACGAGATTAATTACTGCATATTCGATGATGAACTCACCGGTATGCAGCAAAGAAATATCGAGAAAATCGTAGCAGGACCTTCAATCATTGACAGGACCAGCCTTATTCTCGAGATTTTTGCCCAGAGGGCCAAGACTTCATACGCAAAGATGCAGGTCGAGCTGGCCAGGTATAACTATATGCTGCCAAGGCTTGCCGGTATGTGGACCCATCTGGAACGCCAGAGGGGCGGTATGGGCACACGAGGCGGTATGGGTGAAACCCAGATTGAAGTGGACAGGCGTATAGTTAAAGAGAGAATCAACCGCCTGAAAGACCAGCTTAAGAAAGTAGACCGCCAGATGGCCACCCAGAGAAGCAACCGTGGCCAGATGGTAAGACTTGCTCTCGTCGGCTATACAAACGTAGGTAAAAGCACACTGATGAACCAGCTCGCCAAAACTGACGTTTTCGCCGAAAATAAGCTGTTTGCAACGCTTGATACGACGGTAAGAAAGGTCGTAATAGACAATGTTCCGTTCCTTCTGAGCGACACTGTAGGCTTTATAAGGAAATTACCCACACAGCTAGTTGAAGCGTTCAAGAGCACGCTTGACGAGGTCAGGGAAGCAGATATTCTCGTTCACGTGGTGGATGTCTCCGCTCCTGATTTCGAAGAGCAGATGGAAGTGGTGGAGAGGACTCTTAGGGAAATAGGCGCAGGAAACAAGCCCGTATACGTAGTCTTTAATAAGATTGACGCATACACCTACGAGGAATACGACGAATTCTCGCTCACTCCTCCCACTAAGTACAACCAGAGTCTCGAAGACCTTAAAAACAGCTGGATAGCTCAAGAAAAGACCCCTTGCGTCTTTATCTCTGCATTAAATAAGACCGGCATGGATAAACTCAAGAACGACATCTACAAGATGGTCGCTGAGATCCATGCCGGACGTTATCCTTTCAATAACTTCCTCTGGTAGAGAAAATTAGTCGCTGAATTTAGCTTTAAGGAACTCCCTGTTGAGCCTGGCGATGTGAGATACGGAAATACCTTTAGGGCATTCCATCTCGCAGGCGCGGGTGTTGGTGCAGTTACCAAAGCCAAGTTCGTCCATCTTTGCGACCATGGCCTTTGCCCTGCGCTTCGCCTCCACCTTTCCCTGGGGGAGAAGGGCGAGGGAGCTGACCCTTGCTGCAACAAAGAGCATTGCGCTGCCGTTCTTGCAGGTTGCTACGCAAGCGCCGCAACCAACGCAAGCTGCTGCATCCATGCTTTCCTCAGCACGATCGTGGGAAATAAGGATGTTATTAGCATCCTGTGCGGAACCGGTCCTGACGGTGATAAAGCCACCGGCCTGGAGTATCTTATCGAATGCTCCGCGATCCACGACGAGGTCTTTGATTACAGGGAAAGCAGCACTGCGCCAAGGCTCCACGGTGATGGTAGCACCGTCCTTAAAGTGGCGCATGAAGAGCTGGCAGGTGGTCACATGGTCGTCCGGACCGTGTGCGCGACCGTCAATATAGAGGGAGCATGCTCCGCAGATACCTTCGCGGCAGTCGTGATCGAAAGAAACGGGACCGCTGCTCTTGCAACCTTTATCCACCGCGACGGGATCACAACCTTCCCTGATGAGCTGCTCGTTCAGGATATCCAACATCTCAAGGAAAGAAGCGTCTTCCTCAATCCCGCTGATATGGTATGTTTCGAAATGTCCTTCAGACTTGGCATTCTTCTGACGCCATATTTTCAAGTTGAATTCCATGACTTCTATTCTTTGTAATTTCTGGTCTTAACTTCAATAAACTCGTAGTTGAGAGGCTCTTTGTGGAGCTCAGGATCCTGACCTTCACCCTTGTACTCCCATGCGGCTACGTACATATAGTTGGCATCATCCCTCTTGGCTTCACCTTCCTCGGTCTGGCTTTCAATCCTGAAGTGACCGCCGCAGGATTCATTCCTGTTGAGGGCGTCGTAGGCCATAAGTTTGCCTATTTCGAAGAAATCTTCGAGCCTGAGAGCCTTTTCGAGCTCCTGGTTGAATTCATACTGGGTGCCGGGAACGCAGACGTTCTTATAGAAGTATTCTTTGAGTTCATCTATTTCCTTGATAGCCTTCTTGAGGCCTTCGGCGCTGCGGGCCATACCCACGTATTCCCACATGATGTGGCCGAGTTTCTTATGGATGGAGTCTACAGTCTCTTTACCCTTGATAGCAAAGAGCCTGTCTATCCTTGCCTGGACGCCTGCTACTGCCTCGTCGAATTCAGGAGTGTTGACGTCCGTCTTAGGCTCCGCGAATTTCTTGGAAAGATAATCGCCGATGGTGACAGGGAGCACGAAATAACCGTCTGCGAGGCCCTGCATGAGGGCGGAAGCGCCAAGCCTGTTTCCACCGTGGTCGGAGAAGTTGGCTTCACCGATGGCGTAGAGGCCGGGAATGGTGGTCTGCAGATCGTAGTCTACCCAAATACCGCCCATGGTGTAGTGGATGGCGGGATATATCATCATAGGCTCCTCCCAAGGGCTGGAAGCGGTTATCTTCTCGTACATATCGAAGAGGTTGCCATACCTTTCTGCAACTCTCTTATGACCGAGCCTCAGGATTGCATCCTTGAAGTCGAGGAACACTGCGAGACCTGTTTCGTTCACGCCGAAGCCTGCATCGCACCTTTCCTTGGCAGCGCGGGAAGCGACGTCCCTGGGAACGAGGTTACCGAAAGCGGGATAGCGACGCTCGAGATAGTAGTCCCTATCTTCCTCGGGAATCTGGGAAGGCTTAATGGTGTGCTTACGGAGTTTCTCCACATCTTCCTTTTTCTTGGGCACCCAAATGCGGCCGTCATTTCTGAGGGACTCTGACATAAGGGTGAGTTTACACTGCTGGTCGCCGTGTACGGGAATGCAGGTGGGGTGGATCTGCGCAAAGCAGGGATTGGCGAAAAATGCACCTTTCTTATAGCACTGAAGAGCAGCTGAACCATTGCTGTTCATTGCGTTGGTGGAAAGAAAATAGGTGTTTCCATAACCGCCGGTGGCGATAACGACAGCGTGGGCGCCGAACCTTTCGAGCTTGCCGGTGGTGAGGTTACGGGCGATGATACCCTTGGCCTGGCCGTTGACAATCACAAGGTCGAGCATTTCATGACGGGGATAGGAAGTTACTGTGCCGGCTGCAATCTCTTTGTTAAGGGAAGCATAGGCGCCGAGGAGAAGCTGCTGACCGGTTTGACCGCGGGCGTAGAAGGTACGGCTCACCTGGACGCCGCCGAATGAACGGTTGGCAAGATAGCCGCCGTATTCGCGGGCGAAGGGAATACCCTGTGCAACGCACTGGTCGATGATGGATCTGCTGACTTCGGCAAGACGGTAGACATTGGCCTCGCGTGCACGGTAGTCACCACCCTTGATAGTGTCATAAAACAGACGATAAACAGAGTCGTTGTCGTTCTGGTAGTCTTTAGCGGCGTTGATACCTCCCTGAGCGGCGATGGAGTGCGCACGGCGGGGAGTGTCGCTGATGCAGAAAATCTTAACATTATATCCCAACTCGCCGAGAGAAGCGGCTGCGGAAGCTCCGCCGAGGCCTGTGCCAACGACTATAATCTCGAGCTTGCGTTTATTATTGGGACTGACAAGGTGGATTTCGGACTTGCGCTTTGTCCATTTTTCGGACAGCGGTCCGTCCGGGATTTTTGATACAAGTTTATCAGCCATTTTATGAATGAATTAAAATTTCAAAAAGGTCTGCAATTTTAGTCATTTTTATGGTAAAGACCAATATATTATCAGAATAGTGAAGGGTCAGATTCCCCGGTAAGCGCCTTTTTTAGCCTTACACTGTCCATATAGGCTTCAAAACCGAGGTGTTTGTATGCCATTTCTGTGGCGACCCTGCCTCTCTGGGTGCGGACAATGAATCCTTCCTTGATGAGGAAAGGCTCGTAAACTTCCTCGAAAGTTCCCTGATCTTCACCTATTGCAGTTGCAATTGTATTGGCTCCAACGGGACCTCCCTTAAAGGTGGTAATTATAGTTCTGAGAATCTTATTGTCTATGGAGTCGAGACCTCGGGTATCGATCTTGAGTTTGTCAAGGGCATATTTTGAAATGCCGCTGTCTATATGTCCGTCGCCCATCACCTGGGCGAAGTCCCTTACTCTCTTGAGAAGATAGTTGGCTATTCGGGGAGTTCCGCGACTTCTCAGGGCTATTTCCCTTGCAGCATCTTCTTCTATTTCAACTTTCAATATACCGGCACTTCTCTTAACTATCTTTACAAGTTCCTCTGTATCATAGTATTCAAGGGCGCAGGTGATTCCGAAACGTTCCCTTAGGGGAGCGGTAAGAAGACCGCTTCGCGTGGTTGCTCCGACAAGGGTGAAGGGGTTAAGCGTAATCCTTACCGACCTTGCCCCAGGGCCTTTATCAATCATTATATCTATGACATAGTCCTCCATCGCCGAGTAGAGGTATTCTTCCACTTCCGGAGAAAGGCGGTGGATTTCATCGATAAAAAGGACGTCGCCTTCTTCAAGGGAAGTCAGAAGACCTGCCAGATCTCCGGGCTTGTCGAGCACCGGGCCGGAAGTAATCTTCATATTTACGCCCATTTCATTGGCGATGATATGCGCAAGGGTGGTTTTTCCAAGACCTGGAGGCCCATGGAAGAGAGTGTGGTCCAGGGCTTCTGAGCGCATTTTTGCCGCCTTGATATATACTTTCAGATTGGATACTATTTCTTTCTGGCCTGTGAAATCTTCGAGTTCCTGCGGCCTTATAATTCCATCCAAATCCTTATCTTTGCGGTCGCTTGCGCTATGAGGATCAAAATTTGACATCGCTGACTATTTTTCAAATACAAATATACTTTTTATTTATTGTTTTTTGGTGATGTTGAACTTGTGGAAATGTTGATAACCCTCATAAATATTTGATTGATAGATTTTTTATAAAAAATTAACTGTGTAAAACCCTGGGGAAAGAGCTTTGATAAATTGGGGATAAAATGATTTTTCCCGGATATCAACTATTTAAACCGATTTTTCAACACTTTTTCCATAGGTTATCAACAGTTTTCCATACCTGAATGTTGATAAGTTCGAAAACAGCAGGGATACTTTCAAAAGCAATAGATTCTTCAAAAGAGGTCTATTGCAGCGGGCTATTCCTCTCTGCGCGCTGGTTTGTTTTTTCTCAAATTGCCAAGCGCGGACTCCATCTGCTGGTACTTCCCACCAAGGAATCCGCAGAATATTGCTCGGCAGACCTTTATAATCTCATAGACGGAGATAATGTTTTCTTCCTTCCTTCTTCCGGCAAGGGAATAGAAAGGAGTAATTATAAATCCACTCTTGGAGTCCAGAGGACGGCAGCAGTTGGCAAGATAACGCTTAATAAGGGTGAATTTGCAGTCATAGTAAGTTATCCCGAAGCGCTTGAAGAGAGTATTCCTGATGAAAAGACAGTCAGCGACTCCATACTTAACCTGAAGGTCGGGGACGAGATAGATTTTGAAAAATTAAGTGAAACTCTTTTTGAAAAGAACTTTGAGAAGGTCGATTTCGTGTCTTCTCCCGGTCAGTTTGCTATAAGGGGTTCCTTGATAGACATTTTCTCTTATTCCCTGAATAACCCGTACCGCCTGTCTTTCTGGGGTAATGAAATAGAGAAAATAAACGTTTTCGATTCTAATACCCAGCTATCCATAGAGGCTGTAGATAACGCTGAAATCATTTCAGATATAATTTCTGAGAAAGAAGGATATACTAAGTCCATTGCCGAAATTCTCCCTTCCGATACAGTTCTGTGGCTGGATTCGTCGGATATGTACAGGCAAGAGGAGTTCTTCGCCGGTTTTGAAAGATTTAAGAAGGTATTTATAGATACCCCCCTGTCCCAGTCTTCAAGGGAAGATATAATCAAGTTTAGGATTAAACCCCAGCCTTCTTTCAATAAAAACTTCGAACTCCTCACAGAGAATATCAAGGAAAGTATCGAGAGTGGGTATAAGGTATATATCTATGGTGAGAAGCAGTCACAGCTGGAAAGGATTAATACTATAATACGCCAGAACGGCGGCCGCGTCCCTGAATTTATCCCCGGCAAGAATATCCACAACGGCTTCATCGACTCCGAGGATAAGATATGCTGCTACACTGACCACGAAATTTTCGACCGCTTCCACAGAGTGAGCCTGCGACGGAGCGTTGAAAAGAGTGAGCAACTCACAGTCAATGAGCTCAACTCCCTGAGTATAGGAGACTATGTCGTGCATATAGACCACGGCGTCGGCATATTCGGTGGACTGGTGAAGATGAAGGACGAAAAAGGCCGGGTGAAGGAGGTAGTCAAAATCAGCTATAAGGATGGCGACGTCGTGTTCGTTTCCGTCCATGCGCTAAATAAAATCTCCCGCTTCCGTTCAAAGGAGGACGAGGCGCCAAAAATCAACAAGCTTGGATCCAAGTCTTGGCAGGCTCTCAAACAGGGCGCTAAATCCAAGATAAAAGACATAGCCAAGGAACTAATCCAGCTATACGCTAAGCGCAGGTCTTCCAAGGGATACGCCTTCTCGCCCGATTCATATCTTCAGGACGAGCTTGAATCTTCATTCATGTATGAAGATACTCCCGATCAGGAAGCCGCCACAAGGGCCGTCAAGCACGATATGGAGGAAGACTGCCCCATGGACAGGCTCGTATGCGGCGACGTCGGTTTCGGTAAGACCGAAGTGGCCATAAGGGCCGCTTTCAAAGCAGTATGCGACAGTAAGCAGGTGGCGGTGCTGGTGCCCACGACAATCCTTGCCCTGCAGCACTACAATACATTTAAAAACCGCCTCAAGGACCTTCCCTGCACGGTCGAATACGTAAGCCGCTTAAGGACGGCCAAAGAACTGACTGAAATAAAAAAGAAACTCAAGGAAGGCAAGATTGATATACTCATAGGCACGCACAAAATCCTTGGCGGAGGCTTTGAATTCAGGGATTTCGGCCTCCTTATAATAGACGAAGAGCAGAAGTTCGGTGTGTCAGCTAAGGAAAAACTCCGCCAGATGAAGCATTCGGTGGACACACTGACTCTGACCGCCACACCCATTCCCCGCACACTGCAGTTTTCCCTTCTCGGCGCGAGGGACCTTTCAATAATCAACACCCCCCCGCCCAACCGCATCCCCGTCCAGACTGAAATAATACTCTTTGACGAGCAAGAATTAAGGAGCATAATCAATTATGAGTTAAACAGGGGCGGCCAGGTATTCTTCCTTCATAACAAAGTGGAGGAATTGCAGGGTATACACGACATACTCCACCGCCTCATTCCGGATATGAAGATTTGCGTGGCCCACGGGCAGATGGAGCCCAAACTCCTGGAAAACCGCATCCTTGAATTCATGAGAGGGGATTACGACCTGCTTCTTTGCACCACCATCATAGAAAATGGTCTGGACATTCCCAATGCCAACACGATAATTATCAATCAGGCCCAGAATATCGGTCTGAGTGACCTGCACCAGCTCCGCGGCCGTGTGGGTCGCTCCAACCGCAGAGCCTTCTGCTACCTGATAGTTCCGCCACTGGTTACAATAACGGAGGAAGCGAGGCGCCGTCTCAAGGCCATAGAGGAGTTTTCCGACCTTGGAAGCGGGTTCAATATAGCCATGCAAGATTTGGATATACGTGGCGCCGGCAACCTACTCGGCGCCGAGCAGAGCGGATATATAGCAGAAATGGGCTTCGAAACATACCAGAAGATACTTTCGGAAGCCATGGAAGAGCTCGGGCTCGAGACTGGTTACGAAATAAAGAGGACGTCGGAGAAGTTCGTTACCGACTGCGTGATTGAAACCGACCTCCCCGCCCTCATCCCCGATTCCTACATAGACATCACTGCCGAGAAAATCAGGATATACAAGCAGCTCGATTCCATTTCTTCCGAGAAGGAAATAGCACGCCTGCATACCCAGCTCGAGGATAGGTTCGGTAAATTCCCTCCCGAGTTTGAAAACCTCTTCCACGTGGTAAGGATAAGGAATCTCGGGTCAAAACTCGGATTTGAGAAGATAATCCTTAAGAATTCCCTTCTCATCTGCTTCTTCGTTGCGAACCAGATGTCGTCATACTATAAATCAAAAGTATTCTCCGATATTCTGGATAAAGTGAACTCCGGAGCCGGCAATTTCACCCTAAAGCAGAGCGAAGGCCGCCTCAAGCTTGTGACAAGGGGAGTGGATTCAGCACAGAAGGCATACGCGATTTTGTCTGAATTGGGATAATTTTGTACCTTTGAAGGTTTGCTTAAAGAAAAAAGACTTGAATCTTGTCGTTGAAATAGGCAATACGGCCCTGAAAGCTGCCTGGACCGAAGGGACAACACTCGGGAAGACCTACAGATACCAGGGCGAGAGAAGGATTGATTTCATTACGGGTATCACTTCCAAGGAAAAGCCGGAAGTGATGGCCGTTTCGTCCGTGTATGAGATTTCGCGCCAGGATGAGGCCCGCCTCAAGGAAGAGTGCCAGACGCTCATCATCCTCGACTCGGCCCATCCCGAGGTCGCCATCCAAAACGGTCTTCCCCAGTATATTTCATACGATAGGGTGGCCGCCCTGATAGCTGCAAAGCGGCTTTTTAAGAACATGGGCTGCACTGTCTTTGATTTCGGCACCACACTGACTATTGACTATATAGACTCTCTGGGCAACTACGAAGGGGGTAATATTTCCCCTGGATGCAGGACCAGATTCAAGGCCCTTGGCCGCTATTCCAAGTCGCTTCCCATCCTTGATACCCCCGCTGAAATTACCCCTCTGGGTCACTCTGTCAGTTCAGCTATTGAGTCGGGAGTCATATCGGGCATAATGTTTGAAATACAGGCCTACATTGACAGAAAGCCCGGTAACGTGGTCATATTTACGGGTGGAGATGCAATTTATTTTGTAAAGAAGATGAAAAACTCCATCTTTGTAGTTTGTAACCTAGTGCTTATAGGGCTCGCATTGATAACGGAAGATTATGTATCAGACAAAGAAAACTAGGATTTCAGTCCTTCTGTTAATGATGGTGTCGGTTTTATCGGGAAGCAGCGCTTTCTCGCAGACCGGCGCTTCGTCGGCGCAGTCCCCCTATACCATCTTCGGCCCCGGAAAGATACTCCAGGAAGGCACTGCCTACCACAAGAGCATGGGTGGCACGGGCATAGCCTCGAGAAACCGCAGGGTGATCAACTATATGAACCCTGCCGCTCTGACGGCAAGGGATTCGCTTGCGTTCATGACCGACTTCGGTCTGACGCATTCCGACGAGCTGTACAAGAAAGGATCTACGTACTCGGGAAGCAATATTACCAACTTCAACGACATAGTAATATCCTTTCCCATCTACAAGTCCTCCGCCATGATGCTGGGCATAGCTCCCTACAGCGGCCTGGGGTACCAGATAGCTTCCTACGAGACGGATCCGGAGTTGATAGGTAACCTTGGAAACATAACCAAGACCTCTACCGGCACAGGCGGCCTGTATCAGCTGTTTGTCGGTGGTGGCGTGACTTTCTGGAAGAGGCTTTCGCTCGGCGCCGAATTCATCCACTATTTCGGCAAGATACAGAAAGGCAATACCGTCATCTTCTCCAGCTCCAATTACAACGGAGTCAGCAGCGGCTACAATATGGTCCTCAGGGCAAACACCGCTAAATTCGGTCTCCAGTACGAGCAGCCAATCGGCAGCCTTACCGTCGGAGTTGGCGCCACGTATAAGCTCGACGCTCCTTTTTCCGGAAAGATTGAGGACTACAAGATTTCCACCGCATCGCTCATGTCCGACACATTGCGATATGCAGTCAACGACTTTTCGAAAGACAAGGTTAGCATAGCCTCGGAGCTGGGAGTAGGAGCGTCGGTCCGTTACGGTGAGAAGTGGAGGGCGGAAGTCGACTATGTCACATCCTACTGGTCCCGTTCGGGCATGGAAAAAGTCGGAGGCTTCTCCAACGAGTCGAACATAAAGTTCTCAGCCACGGACTCCCGTTCCATAAGGGCCGGTTTCGAATTTATACCCAACGTAAACGACGTCCGATACTACATGCGAAGGGTCTCCTATAAGGCCGGAGCGTACATGAACCGCGAATACTACGTCCTGGACGGGAATATGGTCAACAGTATGGGACTCACGCTTGGCGCCACCTTCCCCATTTCCAACCAGAACGTCCGGTCTGGAAACGGAGTGTCCCTGAGCGTAGATTTCGGGCAGAGAGGTTCCGTCAAGAACAATCTCACCCGCGAAAACTACATTACGTTTACGATAGGCCTGAACGCCTTCGACATCTGGTTCCAAAAGAGCAGATATCAATAGAGCAGATTAACCACACCGAACAAATACCAAAAAGATATGAAGAAGATATTCTTTGCAATTTTAGCCTTTTCGATGGTTTTTTCCTTCGGAGCTTCCGCCCAGGGAAAATATGGTGCCGACAGCGCCGAATGCGTCAAGTACCTCTCCTATTACAAGGAGTATTTCAAGCAAAAGAATTATGACCAGGCCACGCCCAACTGGCGTCAGGCCTATTCAATCTGCCCTCCCACGGCCAACCAGACTATGCTCGTGGACGGTACCGTGCTCGTTAGGCGCCTGATTGCCAACACCAAGAACGAGGCCTACAGGAAATCCCTCGTGGACACCCTCATGGCCATCCATGACGCCCGTATCCAGTACTATCCCAAGTACGCCGTCACCGCCCGCAACAACAAGGGTACCGACATGTCCAACTACATAAAGGATCCCAAGACCCTCTATGCCGGATACAACGAGATTATCGCAGCCAACGGCAAGGACGTCAAGCCCTCCATCCTCATCTTCGACCTCAATTCCGCTATCACCCTCTTCCAGGACGGTGTCATTACCGCGGAGGACGTCATCAACACCTACCAGAGGAATATGGACCTCCTTTCCTCCATATCCCCCAAGAATGACGCCGAGGCAGCCCAGAACGACAAGGTCAAGGGCGACCTCGAAGGCCTCTTCATCTCCAGCAACGTGGCAAGCTGCGACAACCTGATTGCCCTCTTCACTCCCCGTCTCGAGGCCAATCCCAACGATATTGCAGTCGTTTCGAACATAGTGACCATGATGAGCAAGACCGAGGGCTGCACCGACAACGACCTTTTCCTCAAGGCCGTGACCGCCATGCACAAACTCGACCCTTCCCACAAGTCCGCATACTTCATCTACAGGCTCAACGCATCCAGGGGCAACACCGACAGCGCCATCAGCTACCTCGAGCAAGCAATCGCCTATCCCGAGTCCGACGAAGCCACCGACGGTGAGTACTACTACGAGCTTGCCAAGTTCTGCTACACCAACGGCATGAAGGCCCGCGCCTTCTCAGCTGCCAACAAGGCTGCCGAGCTGAATCCTTCAGTCAAGGGCGAATGCTACATGCTCATAGGCAACATCTGGGCGGCAACTTCCTGCGGCGGCAACGAAATCGAGAATCGCGCCCCCTACTGGGTCGCTGTGGACTACTATCAGAGGGCTAAGGCTGCCAACGAGAGCCTCTCTTCCGAGGCTAATGAGCGCATCGCCTCCTGCAGCCACTACTTCCCCCAGACCGCAGAGGCCTTCATGTACGACCTCACCGCCGGCCAGAGCTACACCGTTTCCTGCGGCGGCATGACCGCCACCACCACGGTGAGAACTCAGAAATAAGCTTTGAAGCGATTAGGGAAAATACTGATTGCGATAGCAAGCGCCGCGGCGCTTGCTATCCTCATATATTTGAGCATCAAGGGAAAACCTGCTGAGCCCGTCCCCGCCCCCGAAGAGCGCCCCGTCCAGGTCGTGGACTCGATGTTTGCCATACGCTCGAAGAACGGCACCCTGTCCCTCAGGCTCGAGGCGGACAAGATGATCCGCTACGAGAATGACTCCATTTCCACGGAGCTGTTTCCCGAGGGTTTTGCCGTCTATGGATACAACGAAGAAGGCATGCTCGAGACCATCATCATCTCAGACGAGGCCCGCCACCGCGTGTTCAAGAAGGTAAATGGCGAAGAATGGGCCGCGTATGGCGACGTATCCATCCAGAACGTCATCAAGCGCGAAACCATGGAGACCGACACCCTCTACTGGGACCAGCGCACCAACGAAATCTACACCGACTGCTACATCCGCATGTACTCGCCCGACGGGTTCATGCAGGGATACGGCATGCGTTCAGACGACAAGGCAAGGAACGCTCAAATCAACAAGCCCTTCAACAGTTTCGGCGTAGTGGTGCAGGATACGACTGCGATAATTGTCGATTCCGTTAATTTTATAGGTCCTTTTCTCAAAAAATAATTATGATTTTCGGGAAAATTACTATCTTCGCACCCCAATGCCCAAAAAGACAAAAAATTAAAAATCAAAGATAAAATGGCTGTTCTTCAAAACATTCGCGTGAAATTCGGAGTCGTGATATCAGTCATCATTGCTCTCTCACTGTTGTCGTTTATCCTCGACCCCACTACGCTTGACAGCGCTCTCAGCTCCATGTCGTCCAAGTATGACGTCGGTCTCATCGGTGGCAAGGCCATCTCCTATACCGACTATCAGGACGAAGTCCAGCGCTACTCCACCATCAACGAGATCGTTTCCGGCACCTCCGTCACCAACGAGAGGCAGCAGGAGCAGATCCGAAACTCTGCATGGCAGGGTCTTGTGGACAAATATCTCTTCGTCAGGAACGCCCAGGCCGCCGGTATCAATGTCGGTAAGGCCGAGATGGTCGCCCTGACCGTCGGCGAGATGACTTCCCCCGTCCTCGCCCAGAACTACGCTTTCCTCAACGAGGCCGGCGAGTTCGACTCCGCTGTCCTGTCCGACTTCGTGTCCAATCTCGATTCCGACCCCAGCGGCCGTTCCGCCCTCTACTGGAATTATCTCCAGAACACCATCAACACCCAGCAGTACTACGCCAAGTACGGTTCCCTCTTCACTGCTTCCGACTTCCAGAATCCCCTCATGCTCCGCAAGGCCATCGAGGAGAATAACGAAAGCTCCGATATCGAATTCGTCCTTGTTCCCTACGGCTTCACCACCGATTCCACCATCACCGTTTCCGGTAAGGAGATCAAGGCCTACTACAATTCCCACAAGGATTTCTACAAGCAGGTCGCAAGCCGTGACATGGAATATGTCGTCTTCGAGGTGAAGCCCTCCGCTGAGGATATCTCCGCCACCAACGACGCCATGTCCGAAATCTACGAAGAGTTCGCCACCACCACCAACCTCAAGAGCTTCCTTTCGAAGAACTCCGAGAGGGCTTACAGCGAGTACTGGTACAAGCAGGGTGAGCTCAACACCGTTTCAGCAGCTGTCGCAAGCTTCGTAGACGGCGCCAAGAAGGGTGATGTTTCCACCATCCTTTCCGACGGTGACCACTTCTACGGTGTGCGCGTCCTTGCTGAGTCAAAGAAGCCCGAGACCATCCAGGCCAGGGTTATCGCCGCCCCCGGCGCAACAGCCGTCACCGATTCCCTCAAGACCGTCCTTCGTCTCAGCGAGCCCTTCGCCATGACCAAGGCCAACATCTTCGCCGGCCTCGAGGACCTTCTCGACGCTCCCCTCAACACCCCCCGTCTCTACAACACCCCCATGTACGGTCCCCTCGTAGCCGAGGTCGTTGAGAAGTCCGAACTCATCCCTGTCAAGCAGGTCGCCATCCTTGAGAAGACCGCCCTTGCCAGCAAGGAGACCTTCAACAACTACTACTCCCAGGCCAACAAGTTCGCCACCCTCGCAAACGGCAGCCTTGAGAACTACCGCGCTGCGGTCGACACCATGGGCGTCTATTCCCACCCCATGTCCAACGTCCTCGAGAGCACCGCTTCCTACGGCGCCATCGACAACGCTAAGGAAGTCACCCGCTGGGTATTCGACAACAAGCCCGGTAAGGTTTCCAACATCATCACCGTCAACAACAACTTCTTCTTCGTCGCCGCCGTCACCGGTGTCCACAAGGAAGGCTACGCAGACATCAAGGAAGTCGCTTCCGGCATCCGCACTCTCCTCTACAACGAGAAACTCGCTGAAAAGAGGGCTGCTGAAGTTGCCGAGAAGATTGAGGGTATGGACGACCTCCAGGCCATCGCCGAGGCTCTTGGCAGCACCGTGAGTAGCCAGGAAGACGTCACCTTCTCCTCCATGAGGTCCCAGAGTCTTGATCCCGCTCTAATCGGAGCAGTGGCAAGCGCTCCCGTCGGCAAGGTTTGCGGCCCCGTTGCAGGCGCCATCGGCACCTACGTCTTCAAGGTCACCGGCCGCGATACCGGAGCCTTCTTCACCGAGGACGACGCCAAGAACTACCAGACCCAGAAGAGCCAGTATATGTCCCAGATGATTCTTCCCGTCATGATGGACATCGACGGCGTCAAGGACAACCGCGCCCGCTTCTACTAGTAGTAAGTTTTCAACAAGATAAAGGGGCAGACCATCTTTGGTCGGCCCCTTTATCTTTTTTTCGCCGGTCCCTGAGCTTGTCGAAGGGCCGCTTTTTAATGAATCTTTGCAAACTTTTTATCTTTCTTTTGAACCGTTCATTTTTCTTTTGAATTAAAACGGCTGTTTTCGCCATCTTGCGGCTGTCAATATAATCTAAACTGTATTATGGGAAAACAAATTATTAAACCAATTTATGTCGACCTACGACGCGACTATGCCGCCAAGACAATCTTCGGCAAAAAGGGTAATGAAGACCCCTTCTGCTTCTCCTGAAGGCCATCCTTCCCGAGAAGCAAATCTCCCAAATCTACTTCACCAACAGCGAACACAAGGGCCTGAGGGAAGACTCCCGCGGCGCAGTCTTCGACATCGAGTGCGAGACCGACAGCGGCGAAGACATCACCATAGAAGTTCAGTTCAAATCTCAGGATGACTTCGGTGACCGAATGATCTTCTACTCCACCTTCCCCGTCCAGAATGGCGTAATCCGCGAGCGCAAGGACGGCAGCTACTCCCTGCGCTACGGCTTTCCAAAAGTCTATGTCATCGCAATCAACAACTTCATAATGCCAATTGAGCCCCATGATGACGACGTGATAACTGAATATGCCGTAACGAGCGTAAAGAACAGCGAGCGCTATCTCTCGCAGGACGTGAGGTTCGTAACCGTCGAGCTCCCGAAATTCACAAAGACTCTCGAAGAGCTCAAGACCCACCAGGACTTCATGATCTATTTAATCATCCACATGGGCGAATTCACCGAGATGCCCAAAGAATATGAAGGTAAGGGTTTTGAAAAGTTGTTTGAAGTGAGTAAATTCGCCTCCATGATACCCGAAGAACAGAGGCAATACATAGCCGAACTCATGAAAGAGCTGGACCAGGAGAGCCAGCTCGCGACCGCTTGGAATGATGGCGTGCGCGAAGGTGAGGCCAAAGGCTACGCCGAAGGTGTTTCAGAAGGCAAAGCTATCGGCATTTCCGAAGGTGAGGCGAATGCGAAACTCGAGACAGCACGCAAATTTTTACAGCTTGGAGTTTCGGCCGAATTAATATCTCAGGCGACCGGTCTCTCGCTCGAAGAAATCCGAGCGCTTTAGTTTATAAGAATTATTTAGACATTCCAAAGGGGGCTGACCAACAAGTCAGCCCCCCTTCTGATTCATATGAAGTAGATTAAGGCGACCAGCCCATGAGCGGTCCCTGAGCTTGTCGAAGGGCCGCTGACGGGGATTAGACGTTGAAGAGGAAGTGCATGATGTCGCCGTCCTGGACGACGTATTCTTTGCCTTCGACGCCCATTTTGCCGGCGGCGCGCACGGCGGATTCGGATTTGTAGTGGATGAAGTCGTCGTACTTGATAACTTCGGCGCGGATGAAGCCTTTTTCGAAATCGGAGTGGATGACGCCGGCGGCCTTGGGGGCCTTGTCGCCCTTGCGTATGGTCCATGCGCGGCACTCGTCGGCGCCGGCGGTGAAGAAGGTCTGGAGGCCGAGGAGGTGGTATGCGCCCTGGATGAGGCGCACGACGCCGGACTCGCTAAGGCCCATTTCCTCGAGGAACATCTGGCGGTCTTCGAAGCTTTCCATTTCGGCGATGTCGGCCTCGGTGCGGGCGGAGATGATGAGTATCTCAGCGTGTTCGTCCTTGACGGCTTCGCGGACTGCGTCGACGTAGGCGTTGCCGCTCACGGCGGAGGCGTCATCGACGTTGCAGACGTACATGACGGGCTTATTGGTCAGCAGGTAGAGGTCCTTTGCCATGGCGGCTTCTTCCTCGTTGACGGGCTCGACGGTGCGGCAGGGGAGTCCCTGCTCGAGAGCGGCCTTGTAGCGGACGAGGAGCTCGGCCAGTTTGCGGGCCTCTTTGTCGCCGCCGGTCTTGCCGGCCTTTTCGGCCTTGGCAAGGCGCGCTTCCACGGTCTCGAGGTCCTTAATCTGGAGCTCAAGGTCGACGACTTCCTTGTCGCGCACGGGGTCCACCCTGCCATCCACGTGGACAACGTTGTCGTCGTCGAAGCAGCGGAGGACGTGGAGTATGGCGTCACACTCGCGGATGTTGGCAAGGAACTGGTTGCCAAGACCTTCACCGCGGCTGGCACCGCGCACGAGACCGGCTATATCCACGATGTCCACCGTAGCGGGGACTATGCTGCGGGGGTTGCATATCTTAACAAGCTCATCGAGCCTCCTGTCTGGGACGCTGATGGAGCCGAGATTGGGTTCTATTGTGCAAAAGGGAAAGTTTGCGCTCTGGGCCTTGCCGGAGCTTACACAGTTGAAAAGGGTGGATTTTCCGACATTGGGAAGCCCCACGATACCGCACTTCAATGCCATAAACGTTTATTTTATGCGCAAAAGTAAGAAATATATTTTTTTATAAGGAATTTATCCTCCAAAGACGCATATTGGGCCCATGAAGACTTTGATTGCGCTCTTTTTGCTCGCCGCTTCCCCTGCGCAAGGGGATTCGCTAAGCGTGATGTTTTGGAACCTTGAGAATTTTTTCGATTGGAGAGACTCCGGGGCGGGTTCGTCGGATGCGGAATTCAGCTCGACGGGGGAGCGGCGCTGGACTAAAAAGCGCTTCCAGACCAAGTGCGCCGCAATCGCGAAGACAGTATTCCTTGCGGCGGACGAGCTCGGGGGCCTGCCTGATATCATAGGGGTCGCCGAGGTGGAAAACAGGTTTGTCCTGAAATGCCTTTTGGAAGACACGCCGCTTCGGCGGGCTGGATACAACATCGTCCACTATGACTCCCCCGACCCCCGCGGCATAGACGTCGCCTTGCTCTACCGCTCTGCAAGGCTGGACACGCTGCGGACCTTCCCTGCCGGCGTGCCGGGGGTCCTGACGCGCGACATGCTGGTCGCGCAGTTAAGGACCCCGCGAGGCGACAGCCTCGCTCTCATCGTCTGCCACCATCCGTCGAAATATGGCGGGGCGGCGGCGGAGCCGAAGCGGGAGGCGGCGGTGAGCCGCCTGCAGGCGCTTTCGGACTCCCTTATCGCCGCCTCATGGACAAGAGTCGCCGCCATAGGCGACTTCAACGACACCCCCGACTCCCCCATCTACGCCCGTCTCGAAGGGAGCCTAGTCAATCTAAGCTCAGAGCCTGCGCGAAAGGGCGAGGGGAGCATACGCTTCATGGGCGACTGGGAGCTCATCGACCAGTGTTTCGTTAGCGAAAGCCTCAGCGGCAGCGCGCTCTTTGAAGTCTTCCGCCCCGCCTTCCTGACCACGCACGACAACGCCTACGCCGGCGAAAAACCCCTACGCACCTACTCAGGGCCGCGATACCTGGGCGGCGTGAGCGACCACTACCCCATCCTCGTGCGCCTGCATTTTTAGCAAAAAATTATTACATTTGTTGTCTAGGCAAACGCGAAAACAAATCACATAATTATAAACCAACCATGAAAGAGAAAATTGCAGCAAAATTCAGCGAGGTCTATGGCGGCGAAGGCGAATTCTTCGCATCCGCAGGACGCATCAACCTCATCGGCGAACACACCGACTACAACGGCGGCTATGTCTTCCCCGGCGCCATCGATAAAGGCATCATGGCGGAAATCCGCCTCAACGGCACCGACAAGGTTCGCGCCTACTCGCTCGACTACAACGAATTCGTAGAGTTCGGCCTCAAGGAAGAGGACAAGCCCGCAAAGGCATGGGCATGCTACATCTTCGGCGTCTGCCGCGAGACCATCAAGCGCGGCGGCAAAGTGGCCGGTTTCGACACGGTATTTGCCGGCGACGTGCCCCTCGGCGCGGGACTTTCCTCCTCCGCAGCCCTCGAGAGCACCTTTGCCTTCGCAATCAACGAACTCAACGCCAACGGCATTGACAAGTTCGAGCTCGCAAAGATAGGCCAGAGCACCGAGCACAACTATTGCGGCGTCAAGTGCGGCATCATGGACCAGTTCGCCTCCTGCTTCGGCAAGGCCGGCTGCCTCATCCGCCTCAACTGCAAGACTCTTGAATACAAATACTTCCCCTTCGACCCCGAAGCAGCCGGCTACAAGCTGGTCCTCGTGGACTCCTGCGTAAAGCACGAGCTCGCTTCCTCGGCCTACAACAAGCGCCGCGCCTCCTGCGAGAACGCCGCAGCTGCCATCCGCAAGAACCATCCCGAGGTAGAGTTCCTGAGCGACGCCAAGAGGGTATGGCTTGAAGAAGTCCGCGCCGAGATCCCCGAGGAGGATTTCCTCCGCGCAGAATATGTCATAGGTGAAGTCCAGAGGGTGCTTGACGTCTGCGATGCCCTCGAAAGGGGCGACTACGAGACCGCCGGTGAAATGATGTACCAGACTCACTTCGGCATGAGCAAGCTCTACGAAGTGAGCTGCGAAGAGCTCGACTTCCTCAACAAGCTCGCCCGCAAGATGGACGTCAGCGGTTCACGCGTCATGGGCGGCGGCTTCGGCGGCTGCACCATCAACCTCGTCAAGAAAGAGCTCTACCAGCCTTTCATCGACGCTGCCGTGGAGCAGTTCACCGCCAAGTTCGGCCACGCTCCTAAGATTTACCCTGTCGTCATCAGCGACGGCGCCCGCAAGCTCTAAGAGGGCGAATATCACAATAGGCCCTGCAGGGCCAAAAATGCTGTCACCCCACCCCTGTCCGGGGAGGGGTGACAGCCATTTATACCCACATAAGATGAATTGTGCTATTCGCTATTACGAATCTTTTGACGGCGGCGGTAGCGCTCAAGGGCGAGCTGCTGCATGTCGCGCACTTCGTCCCTCTCGTCGACTATTTCGTTGCCAAGGATAGTTTCGATGACATCCTCGAGGGTTAGTATACCCTGGAAGGCGCCATACTCGTCGATGATGACGCTGATGGGTTCGTCCTTGGAAATCATTTCGTCCCAGATGACATCAAGGGCCGTGTCCTCGGGGAAAGAGGCTATGTCGCGGCGGAGGTCACCCAGGGTAACGTCGAATTTGTCTTCAGCCATGTACTGCAGGGCTTCCATGCGCAGGATGTAGCCGGTGATGTAGTCGTCGTTTTCGGCGTAGACGGGAATGCGGCTATGGTGGAGGAAGCGCTTGTCTTTATAAAAACGCTTCAGCGTCATGGACTCGGGAGCGATGGCGCAGACGACGCGGGGGGTCATGGCATCCCACGCCTTCTTTTCGTCCATGGAGATGATGTTCTGGATGACTTCGTTTTCGTCCTCGTCCAGCTCGCCGGACTCTTCCGCCACATCGGCAAGGGCGCCGACCTCTTCGCGGGAGACGGAGGCGTCGCCTTCCTTTGGCGCAATGATTTTCTGGAACCACACGACGCAGATGACGATGGGGTAGAGGCAGAAAATGAGGAAGCGTATGGTGCCGGCCGTAAAGCCCATGAGGTTCTTCCAGTAGGAAGTGCCTATGTTCTTGGGGATAATTTCTGCGAATACAAGGATGAGGATGGTCGTTATTGCACTGACAAGGCCGAACCATTCGGAGCCGAAGACCAGGGTTGCCTGACGGCCTACGCCCGCGGCACCTATGGTGTTGGCTATGGTGTTTAGCGAAAGAATGGCTGCAAGGGGGCGGGAAGTGTCCGTCTTGTATTTCTTCATAAGCGTGGCTGGCTTGTAGCCC
The DNA here is from genome assembly GCA_947302175.1 of uncultured Bacteroidales bacterium. Classification (GTDB taxonomy): domain Bacteria; phylum Bacteroidota; class Bacteroidia; order Bacteroidales; family UBA932; genus Cryptobacteroides. The sequence continues at coordinate 104,201 of CAMYVB010000002.1, forward strand.
TCCTCTTCCCGCATGGTGATAAACGAAATGGGGGTGCTCATCAGGCTCGACTCCAGTACGGAACAGACGAAGGAGACGAGCATCGCGCTCAAAAGAAATACAAATAGCAGTGTCATAACGGACTGCGAAGATACAAAAAAACGAGATTCGACGGTCAAGCCGGCGAATGACGACACGGAATCTCTATCGCAGCAAGGAAGCGACCCAGTCTTCGTCTATGCGCACCAAGCCCGTGGAGGCCTCGCTGATGGCGGGATTGCGGCCAATTATGGCGCAGCAGTCTTCATAGACGCTGAAGCCAATGGCAATCATCTCCATCTGCCCCTTGGAAGGATAGGTGAAAACAAGCTCGGAATCTGCTCCATCCATGCGCACGAATTTAAGGGATGCGTCGGGGATGTTCATATCCTGCTTCGTAACGTATTTTACCAGCTCTATGGCCCTGTCGTCGAGGCCGTAATCAAAGATTTTGATTTTCTCTATCATATCTCCTGCCCTGTCGACAAGGCGTGCGGTATAGCCTTCGGTTTGGTCAATGGAGAGCTGCTTGTCCGACAAAAAAACGAGATGCTTGCCCTCGGTATCGATGTAGGCAAGAGGCCAGCTGACTACCTGGCGGCGGGAGCAGTGCGGGCATTCGCGAAGAAAAAGCTCTCCGCTCAAAATAATGTCTTTATACTCGTGCCCTTCGGCGGCGTTCACCACGTCGGGAAGATTAACGGTGAATATCTCCCCGCAAGAGGGGCAGCGGAAGCTGTGCTGAGTCAGATTGGCCATAATGATATTGTTTACTGCCCTGCAATCATATTGGTCAGGCGGACGAAATCCTCGACGCTGAGGCGCTCGGCGCGAAGATCAAATATAGGGTCCGACGTATTTGCCGACTCGCCCAGCAGGGGCTTCAGGGCGTTGCGAAGGGTTTTGCGACGCTGGTTGAACGCTGTCTTTACGACACGGCGGAAAAGAGCCTCGTCGCAGCCAAGGCTAGTGCGGGAGTTGCGCGTCAAGCGAATAACCGACGAGCGCACTTTGGGCGGAGGAGAGAAAGACCCGGGCCCGACGGAAAGCACGGGAGTGATGTCATACCAGGCCTGGAGCAGAACCGAAAGTATGCCGTAAACTTTCGAACCAGGCCCCTCGGCAATGCGGTCGGCAACCTCTTTCTGTATCATGCAGACCACTTCAGGAATCCTGTCCTTGTCCTCAAGGATCTTGAAAAAAATCTGCGAAGAAATATTGTACGGGAAATTCCCTATCACCCTGTAGGGCCCCGGGAAAACACGCGACATATCCAGCCTCAGATAGTCCCCCTCCATCAGGCGGCCCTCCATACCGTTGAAGTGCGTAAGGAGATATGCGACTGACTCTGAATCAATCTCAATCAACTTTAAATCAATATCTTCCCTTTCAAGCAGCAGGCCCGAAAGGACCCCGGTTCCGGGGCCGATTTCGAGGACATCGCGAACTTCGGACGACGCCGACAAGGCGCCGACAATAGACTTGGCCACACCCTTGTCTGTCAGAAAATGCTGGCCGAGGGCCTTTTTTGCTCTTACTTCCATGATGCAAAAATAATGATTATATTTGAGGGATTCAGTTGAGATGGCAAAAAAAGAAAAAGACGAGATGACTCCCATGATGAAGCAGTACTTCTCCATGAAGGCGAAGTGCCCGGAAGCCGTGCTGCTTTTCCGTTGCGGAGACTTTTACGAGACCTACGGCGAGGACGCCGAAATCGCCAGCAAAGTGCTCGGCATAGTGCTTACCAGGCGCTCTAGCGTCATGGCGACGCAGATCCCCATGGCGGGTGTGCCCTACCACGCAATAGACGCATACCTTCCCAAGCTCGTGCGCGCAGGCTACAAAGTGGCCATATGCGACCAGCTCGAGGACCCCAAGCTGGCGAAAAACATAGTTAAGCGCGGCATCACCGAAATCGTGACCCCCGGCGTCGCGTTCGGCGAGCAGATGCTTTCGCAAAAGGAAAACAACTTCCTGGGAGGCATATTCCCTTCCGGTGAAAGCTATGGTCTTGCGTTCCTCGACGTTTCGACCGGCAGCTTCAGCGTGGCCCAGGGTGGCGCGGACGTCGCCTCCTCGCTGCTTGATTCGTTCAAACCCTCAGAAATCGTCGTCCCCAAAGCGTCCGCCAAGGCGCTCAGAGACCAGTTCAAGCCTCAGGCCTACATAAGTACCATGGACGAATGGGCTTTTGTCAAGGATGCGGCGGAGGATAAACTCAAGGAGCAGCTCAAGGTGCGCTCACTCAAGGGTTTTGCGGTAGACCGCAGCCCGCTGGGCATTTGCGCCGCCGGCGCGCTTCTCTGCTACCTCGCCCAGACAGGGCACGAGAGCCTCGACAACATAAGCTCAATCTCGCGCATCGACACTTCCAAGCACGTTTGGATGGACCGCTTCACCACCCGCAACCTCGAGATTTTCTCAAGCGCATCGGGCGAGGAAGGGACCAGCCTCGTGGATGTTGTGGACAAATGCCAGACCCCGATGGGTTCGCGCATGCTGCGTAGCTTCCTCGCGATGCCCGAAATCGAACTTGGCGAAATCGCCGAGAGGCACGACGTAGTGGAGTTTTTCGCCGAACACGAAGTGGAGAGAGGCGCAGTGCGCGATTTGCTGAGCTCTGTCGGCGACCTTGAGCGCATACTTGCGCGTGCCGCTGCGGGAAAGATACTGCCCCGCGAAGTGCTGCAGCTCTCGCGCGCCCTCGCGGTCACGGGGCCCATCGACACGATGTGCCGCGACCGCGTCCCCGCGCTCGACCGCCTGCTTGACCAGATGCGCGACTGCAGCGATCTGCGCATGCAGATTGTAACGACGCTCGACAGCAACCCCGCCGCGCAGGTGGGCAAAGGCCCCGTCATCGCAAGCGGCGTCAACGCCGAGCTCGACGAGTACCGCTCCATTGCCGGCGGAGGCCGCGACTACCTGTTGAAAATGCAGGAGCGCGAAATCGAGCGCACGGGCATTTCCTCGCTTAAAATAGGCTACAACAACGTTTTCGGCTACTACATTGAAGTTCGTAACACCTTCAAGGACGCCGTGCCGCCTGAGTGGGTGCGAAAGCAGACGCTCGTCAACGCCGAGCGCTACATCACCGACGAGCTCAAGCAATACGAGGAGAAAATCCTCTCCGCAGAAGGTCGCATCCTGGAGCTTGAGAGCGGCATCTATGCCTCGCTCGTCGATACCGTGCGCCGCAACATACGCGACATCCAGGCCAACTGCCGCGTCCTGTCGCGCCTCGACGTCCTCGCAGGATTTGCCGAGACCGCAGTCACGCAGAGCTGGGTGCGCCCCTTTATGTACGACGGCGACGTGCTCGACATACGCGACGGCCGCCACCCCGTCATCGAGCAGATGATGCCCCCGGGCGAAGAGTATGTCCCCAACGACCTCTACCTCGACTCCTCCGAGCAGCAGATAATCATACTCACAGGCCCCAACATGGCGGGTAAATCGGCACTCCTGCGCCAGACGGCGCTCATAGTGCTGCTTGCCCAGGCCGGATCGTTCGTGCCCGCCTCGAGCGCTCGCATAGGCTGGTTCGACAAAATCTTCACCCGCGTCGGCGCCTCAGACAACATCTCCCGTGGCGAGTCCACCTTCATGGTGGAAATGCTCGAGACCTCGATGATAATGCACAACCTCTCGCCGCGCTCGCTGGTGCTGCTCGACGAAATCGGCCGCGGCACTTCGACCTACGACGGTATGTCGATTGCCCGCGCGCTGGTCGAGTACCTCCACGAAAAGGGCAAGGGCGCCAAAACGCTCTTTGCCACCCACTACCACGAGCTCAACGACCTCGAAGGTATCTATCCCCGTGTCAAGAACTTCCACATCGCAGTGCGAGAAAGCGGACGGGACATAGTGTTCCTCCGCAAGCTGCGCGAGGGTGGAGTGGCCCACAGCTTCGGTATCCACGTGGCCCGGCTTGCCGGCATGCCGCGCGAAATCCTCGACTCTGCGGAAAGGACCCTCCATGCCCTGGAGGCAGGCGAAAGCGTCATTGAGCGCGCCCGCGAAACGACCAAACTCGGCTCCATAGAGCAGGACGGCTCGCTCCAGCTCTCGCTCTTCCAGCTCGACGACCCCACCCTCTCGGCCATACGCGACCGCCTCAAAGTGCTGGACCTCAACAACATGACCCCCATGGAGGCTTTCGATGCCTTAAGGGAAATGAAACGCGAATTAGGAATCTGATAACCAAACGCATATGAAAAGAATCATCGCTCTTTCACTCGCCGCTCTCGTGTGCGTAGCAGCTCTAGCAGCACCGAAGCCCCGCACCCTCAAGTCCCCCGACGGCCGTATCGTCGTCACCATCGACGGCTTCAAATACTCCGTCACCGCCGACGGGCAGCAGATGCTCTCTCCCACCGAAGTCGGCATGACCCTGACCGACGGCACGGTCTACGGCGGCAAAGCCAAACTGCAGAAAGTAAGGACGCGCAAGGTTGACGAGAATATCAACACCGTCATCTACAAAAAGGCCGTCGTGCGCGACCGCTTCAACGAGCTCACGCTCGAATACAAGGATTTCTCGCTGATTTTCAGAGCTTACAACGAAGGCGTCGCGTACCGCTTCGTCTCCAAGGCGGCCAAGCGTTTCAACGTCGCCTCCGAGAATGTTACGTTCAACATTCCCGGCAACTGGCCCGCTGTCGTTCCCTACTGCAGGGAATATGACAGGCCCATTGAAAAGCAGATAGAGTGCTCCTTTGAGAACCTCTATTCCCGCTTCAATCTGTGCGACTGGGACAAGACACGCGCGGCCTTCCTGCCCCTTGCGGTCAAGGCCCCAAACGGCTACACGCTGGCCATCGCCGAGGCCGACCTCGTGGAATATCCCGGCCTGAACGTCCGCAACCTTAACGGCTCCACGACCATCGAGGGCTTCTTTGCCAAATATCCAGCCAAGGAAATCCAGGGCGGTTACAACAACCTGCAGGGCAAGATTCCCGCCCGCGAAGATTTCATCGCCAAGGACTGCAAACCGGGCGCCGCTTTCCCCTGGAGGGTGCTCCAGATCGCCCGCGAAGACGGCGAGCTTGCCAACAGCGACATGGTCTACAAGCTCTCCCGTCCTTCAGACCCCACCAAGGACTGGAGCTGGGTAAAGCCCGGCAAGGTCGCATGGGACTGGTGGAACGACTGGAACGTCTATGGTGTTGATTTCCGCGCAGGCATCAACAACGATACCTACAAGTACTACATTGATTTCGCTTCCGAGCACGGCATAGAGTACGTGATTCTCGACGAGGGCTGGGCCGTCAACAAGCAGGCCGACCTCTTCCAGGTCATCAAGGAAATCGACCTCGAGGAGCTCTGCGCATACGCCAAGCAGCGCAACGTGGGCCTCATCCTTTGGGCCGGCTACTGGGCAGTGAAGCGCGACATGGAGAACGTCTTCCTCCACTATTCCATGATGGGCGTCAAGGGTTTCAAGATTGACTTCATGGACCGTGACGACCAGATAATCGTCACCTTCCTCGAGGATTGCGCCAAGCTGGGCGCCAAGTACAAGATGCTCGTCGATTTCCACGGCATATATAAGCCCACGGGGCTGTACCGCACCTATCCCAATGTCATCAATTTCGAGGGCGTACACGGCCTTGAGCAGATGAAGTGGCTCCCTGACGGCGTCCCCCAGGTCGAGTACGACGTCACGATTCCTTACCTCAGGATGCTCGCCGGCCCCATGGATTACACCCAGGGCGCCATGCGCAACGCTACGCTCAAGAATTACCGTCCCGTCAACAGCGAGGCCATGAGCTGCGGCACCCGCTGCCGCCAGCTTGCAGAATATGTCATTTTCGACGCTCCTCTGACCATGCTTTGCGACTCCCCGTCCAACTATCTCCAGGAGCCCGAGTGCACCTCGTTCATTACTGATGTGCCCACGGTTTGGGATGAGACCAAAGTCCTTAACGGCCGCATTGCCGAGTTCATCACCACTGCCCGTCGCAGCGGCGACAACTGGTATATAGGCTCGATGACCGACAAGAATGAGCGCGACCTCACTCTTGATCTTAGTTTCCTGCCTGCGGGCACCTATGAGATGAGTGTTTTCAAGGATGGTATCAATGCCGACAGGGCAGCTCGCGATTATGCCCGCCAGACCTTGACCGTCCGTCCCGGCGACAAGGTCAAGATCCACATGGCCCCCGCCGGCGGCTGGGCCGCCAAGCTCACCAAGAAATAATTATACATCATTAGACGCTACGGCAGGCAGCTCTCCTTCACCCCCTAAAAGGGTCGCTCAGGAGACTGCCTGCCTTCGCTGTCAGTCAATTCTACGGTCCCTTCGACAAGCTCAGGGACCGCTCATGGGCCGGTCGCCTGATGGCGACTGTCAAACGGCGCTAAAGGGTCGCTAGTAGTCTATCGAGAAGATTAGGCCGGCGTGGGTGCGGCCGGGGTCGGTGTTGTTGTCGACGAGGCGTTGATAGGCGGAGCCGCAATTGTAGGAGATGGTGACGCCGATGCGCGTGGGGAAGGGGACGAAGAGGAGATTGCCCAGCCGCACGCTCAGCGAGCCGCCGAGGCTCATCAGCGTCTCTGGCGCGGCAAAAGTGCCGGCCGAAGAGGCCGTCGCCGAGGATGAGGCGCCCCTCGGCACGAGGAGAGAAACGTCGCAGTGTGCGCCGACTTCGAAATTCCTTATGTATGCAACGGGGCAGAGGACCGAAGCGTCAATGGGCAGGACTGCCGCCATATAATCAGCCGTCATCTTGGTCTGGAAAGGATAGCGCGACGACAAAAAGCGGCTTATTGCCGACGACGAGGGTATGCCGCGGGGGAGCGTAGTCACCCTCTGTTCGTGGATGTAGCCTCCCTCGATCTGGATCTGCGACAGGGCGCTGAGCCTGAGGCCCTGCGAAGGTAGTATGCCCGGAAGGTAGCCATACAGGTAGGCGTAGGCCGAAGGCTCGTAGATGCGCGTCAGCGTGGGTCGCATGCCAACACCAAGCTCGGCGCCTATGCCCCAGCGAGGATAGACCCCCGAAGGGGCTGTGGGCAGCATTGCGTAGCCCCTGATGCTGGCCGAAAGGTTCTGGTAAAGCGTCATGTGGCCTTTGTCGCTGCGCAAAGGCATGAAGCTCTTGTCGTAGCCCTTGAAGGTGCCGAAAGTCTCGGCGAAATACACCGACGAGTCGAAAAGATTGTTCGAAAAGTTGTAGCGAATCTGCGGGATCAATCCCCTGTTCCAGCCTCCCGAATTGAAATACAGAGGCACATAGACCTTGGTGGAAAACGCCACCAGGGGCCCGTCAAACGTGCGCCCTGACACTCCGGACGAAGTGCCGCCGGTGGAAAGGCTCTTGCGCACATATTTATACTCGTGACGATCGGAAGAGCTGATGGACAGCGTACTCTCGATGACCGGGTACCACCCCGACCAGTTGAAGCGTATGTCGGCCGAATGGCGCCAGGGCTCCCCTTTAGCCTGAGGGGTGGCGGAATAGCCTATGCTGCCGCTCGCTGTGGACAGGTCGTTCTGGAAAAAGGCCGTCGCGCCGAGCGTCGCCGCATTGTAGATGGAGCTGAAGCTAAAATTCGAAATGATGTCGTAATCGAGGTAGAGCGGCAGCCATGAATGGAAGCGCAGCAGGTGCGCCGCCTTGCTGTAGGGCACGGGCTCGGAAACGGCAATGGTGTCAGCCTCGTTCGCAGGCGGTAAGGCCACTCCTTTGCGGACGGCCATCTGGCGGGCCTGCTCGGAAAGTTTGGCCGCCACCGGGTGCTCCCACACTTCGCCCCAGGTACACTCCAAGGGTTTGAGCGAGCTTGTCGCAATCTTATAAAAGCGCCTCTGCGAGAGGGTGAGCGCGGTGTAGCGCAGGGTGTCGAGGGAAGAATTGAAAACAAAGTCCTGCCCGCCCTGCTTCAGATTGGTCATGCGGCAAAGAACTCCCGCGCTCAAGCGGTACAACTCGTTCACCCCGTCGCGGTCGCAGACGAAATAGACTTCGTCCCCGAGCGAGCGCAGCTGCTTTATCTTGGCTGGAGTGGGCGACAGCAGCGTATCGAGGGCGCCGTCGCGCAAACAATAGACTCCAAAACCGTCGTCGGTGATGGCGCTAAATGTTCCACCGCATGGAAGATGGGCATATTGGACAATCTGCATTCCGGCCGGGGCCTTCCACTCCCACAGCGTTTCCCCGCCGTCAGTAAGCACCGCTCGAAGGCGGCTCCCCCCTTCGAAGGGGTGGTCCACAACGACGCAGATGCGCCCGTCGGCGGAAGGCGAAGGGTTGTATAATTTTCCGCCCTTAAGGACGGTCTTGCGCTTACCCGTCGCAATATCCATGCGCACAATCACCGACTCCCCTGCAAGACCCCAGCGCGGGTCGCGGCGATATTCGCTCCAAAAAAGAGCGTTGCCGCCTAGAGCGAGATCGGAAGTTAGCGACGACATTGCGCCGAGATACTTTCTCGACCCGTCGGGGGAAATGCGCACAAGGCGCGCGCTGCGCTCCAGGCCCGTCTCGACAGCATAAATATCCTCGCCCACGGCGACCGCACCCTTGAACTGAGTGAAGCGGCGGTCCTCGCCGGTGAGCGTCTCGCCCTCGTCGAACGAGCCTCCGTCGAGCCTTAAGGCGTCGTTTGCAGCCCAGTCGGCGGCAAAACCCCGCGACAGGGAGTCGAATGCGGCGCGAATGCCCATTCCCGCAACCTCCTTTGCCGTATAGTTGAGGTTGAAGAAGGGGAGTGGCAGCTTGCGCTTGAAAATATTGTCCAGGTAGCGCTCGGTGAAATTGGGGCAGTCGAAATAAGCGCGCATGCCGGCGATGGTCATGTAGCCGGCGCGGTAGTGGTCTGGGGTGTAGAGCTTCTGCGAGCCGTACATCCAGCGGTACATGTCGCGGTACTCCCCTTCGGCGAAACTTGCCCTGACATACTCCAGGAAATCCTGCCCGCGGCCGCGTCCGAAGCGCGTCAGCTCAGTCTCAGCGACAACTGCGTCGCCCTCCGACATCACTATGCCGGGATAGGCGGCCCACCACGCCACGTCCGAAAGCTCGCCGGCGATGGCATACCCCACGCGGAAACCTTTTTTGCGGGGGAACTGCATCTGGCTGGAGTGGCGCGACTCGTGCGTTGTGAGATTGAGCATCCAGGGGAGGGGGTCGGGGTCGTAAGGGTCGCCGACGGTGTAAAGCTCCATCCTTCGCGGGGCCCACATTACCATGCCGTTGGCATAGGAGTGATGAGCGTGCAGAACCACAGGAAGAGGCGCTTTCCAGCACTCGGAAGGGTCATAGCCAATTGTCAGTCCCACAAGTGGATACTGCTGCTGGAGGCTCACTGCGTATGCCCTTGCGAGGGAGTCAGCCCCCACGGGGTAAATCACCTTGAAATTGCGCGTGCTGATGGCGCGGAAGCGGGCGCTTCCCGGGTCCGTACCCGCCGAATAGAACTGCCCCCGCATGGACAGGGGGAGCATAATAACGAAGGCGAATATGAGGAGGCGGCGCAGCTTCATATCACAAAACTAAACAAAAAATGTTATCTTTGAGAGTTATCGTGCCTGACTGCGCCCATGAAAAAGTTGTCCTTCATTTTGCTTTCCCTCAGTCTCATCCTTACGGGATGCGGCTCTTCTCCCAAGCAGGACGCCTCGACAAGGCCCTTCCCCGAAGTGAAAGTCCCCTCGATACTTAGCGGAGACGAGGCGGACGAATATGCCCTCGACCACTTTTGGGATGCGTTCCTAGCCCCCGGCGAATATCTTTGCGACTCCACTCACATAGAAGGGGTGGAAGACAAAATCGCCGCCGCGCACCTGGCCTCCTACCTCTCCATTCTCGAGAACTACCCGCTTGAGCAAAGCGCTCCGCGCATCGAAGCCTTTTTCGGAGCCGTGGAGGCGCGCCAGAAGGCCGATACCTTGTCCAATGTCTTCCCCTGGGCCCTGGAAGCCGTTGGTTTCTACCTTTTCGACCCTGTCTCTGACATTAGGGATGAAGACCTCTACCTTCCTTTCGTGAGCCGCCTTTTGTCTTCCGAGCTTCTCCCCGAAGGCAGCTTTGAGAAATACGAAAGGCAGCTTGAAGTATGCTCAACCAACAGGAAGGGCACTCCTGCCCCCGATTTCCAGTTCATCGACGCCAGGGGCAACACCCGCCGCCTCTACGACTCCAAGGCCCAATACACCATCCTTGCATTCATCAACCCCGGATGCAACGCCTGCGGAGAAGTTGTCGCCACTTTCGGCACTAAGGCTGCGGAAACGCTTGTCGCCGCCGGGATGCTGCATGTGGTGGCTATCTATATAGACGAAGACGTGGAAGCCTGGAGGGAAAAACTCTCCTCCGTTCCCCCGTTCTGGATAAGCGGGCACGAACCTTCTGGGATAATACGCGACGACAATCTCTATTACGTGCGCGCCATCCCCTCTGTGTACCTGCTCGACTCCGACAAAAAAATCATCATGAAAGACGCGCCTGTCTCCAAGGTCGCGCAATACATTAGATATTGAAAACGCCGTTTTGCAATGAAACAATATCTGGACATGCTAAGGACGGTCCGTCAGACGGGCGTCATCAAACAGGACCGCACGGGAGTGGGCACGAGGAGCATCTTCGGCTACCAGTGCCGCTATGACCTCTCCGAAGGCTTCCCCCTCCTCACCACCAAGAAGGTCCACCTTAAATCCATCATCTACGAGCTCCTGTGGTTCATCGCGGGCGACACCAACGTGCGTTTCCTCCAGGACCACAAGGTGACGATATGGGACGAATGGGCCGACGAAAACGGCGACCTCGGGCCCGTCTATGGCCGCCAGTGGCGCAGCTGGCAGACCGCCGACGGCCGCAGCATAGACCAGCTTTCCCAGGTAATAGACACCATTAAGCGCAACCCCGATTCCCGAAGGATGCTGGTATGCGCCTGGAACCCCGGCGACGTGGACAAAATGGCCCTCCCGCCCTGCCACTGCCTCTTCCAGTTCTATGTTGCGAACGGCCGTCTCTCGTGCCAGTTGTACCAGCGCAGCGCCGACATCTTCCTTGGCGTGCCTTTCAATATCGCATCTTATGCGCTTCTAACGATGATGATAGCCCAGGTGTGCGGCCTCGAGCCCGGTGAATTCATCCACACGACTGGCGACACCCACCTCTATCTCAACCACACCGAGCAGGCCGACCTCCAGCTTTCACGCGAGCCCAGGCCACTCCCCAAGATGAAAATCAACCCCGCCGTAAAGGACATATTCTCGTTTAAGTTCGAAGATTTTGAGCTCGTTGATTATGACCCATATCCGGCGATAAAGGCCCCCGTGGCAGTTTAGTGAATATGGAAAAGTGTCTCATAGTAGCAGTGGCCGATGACGGCGCGATAGGAGTTAAGGGCGGCCTCCCCTGGCATCTGTCGGAAGATTTGAAATATTTCAAGCGCACGACCGAGGGCTGCCCCGTAATCATGGGCCGCACGACCTATTTCTCCCTTCCATTCAGGCCTCTTAAGAACAGGAAAAACATAGTCCTGAATCTCGGGGGAGACCCTATCCCCGAAGTTACTTGCGTCTATTCGTTTGAAGAAGCTTATGCGGCGGCCGAGCCCGCCGAGAAATGTTTTATCATAGGCGGAGCGTCGGTCTACCGCGCTGCGCTGCCCGATATGGACAGGCTCTACATCACGCACGTCCACGCAAACGTGCCCGATGCCGATGCCTTCTTCCCCGAAATTGATCCTGCAATCTGGGCCGTCGAGTCGCGGTCTGAAACGATAATTGACGAAGCGACGGGTGTCGCTTACGAATTTGTTGTATATTTGCGGCGGAGATAATATTCCGTCGGACAGTTAGTTAGTATTAGTGGAACAAAAAAGGGAAAGTTTTGGCGGCCGCATGGCCGTGATTTTTGCGATGGCCGGCTCCGCCATAGGGCTGGGGAACATTTGGCGTTTCCCCTATATTCTCGGCGAGCACGGCGGAAGCGCCTTCCTCATAGTTTACATTGCAGCTACGCTCCTTCTGTCGCTTCCGGTGTTTGTTGCGGAGGTGACCATAGGCAGGCGCAGCCGCCGCAGCGCCTACGGCGCCATGGCAGCGCTGGAGAGCGGCAGACGCTGGAAAATTGCCGGTGCCCTCTCAGTTTTCATCCCCCTGTTTATCCTCTGTTACTACAGCGTTATCGGCGGATGGTCGCTCGATTTCCTCTTCAAATCTGTCACTAATCAGTTTATCAGGCAAACCTCGGAGGAGGTGACGGGCCTTTTTGGCAGCTTCATTACTTCCACCTGGGAGCCCATAATCATGCACCTGGCCTTCCTCGCCATATGCACGGCAATTATTGCCAAGGGTGTCAAGTCGGGAATTGAGAAATTCAGTAAGTACACCATTCCCGTACTATTCGTCCTGATAGTGGTGATGATAGTGTATTCCGCCACTCTCCCCGGGTCGATGGATGGTTTCCGCTATCTTCTCGACCCCGATTTTTCGCAGCTTGACGCCAAGACATTCGTCTATGCCCTGGGGCAGAGTTTCTATTCGATGTCCCTTGGAATGGGTGCAATCGTGACCTATGGGTCTTACGTCAAGAAGAAGGAGAATATAGTTGCCACGAGTGTTGGTACAGCCATTTCCGACATGTTGTTTGCAATTCTTGCCGGTATGGCCATCATGCCCGCCGTGTTCGCCGCAGGCATGGAGCCGGGCGCCGGTCCCGGACTGGTGTTCTGCAGCGTGCCGTATATTTTCTCGACCATGGGGGCTATTTCCCCCATCCTCAGTTCGCTGGTCGCCGTCCTTTTCTTCGTCGCCATACTCGCGGCGGCGGCGACGTCGTGCATTTCCCTTCAGGAAGTGGGCGTATCCTACTTTGTAGAGCATAGGGGAATGACTCGAAAGAAGGCGGCCTGGCTGCTCTTTGCCATATGCGGTTCGCTGGGTGTCGTGTGTTCGCTTTCCTTCGGCCCGCTTAGCGGCGTTACGCTGGTCGGGAAGAACATTTTCGACCTGTTCGACTGGTTCGCCTCCAACGTGCTGCTTCTCACGCTCGGATTTATCGTTGCCGTGTTCGTTGGTTTTGTGATGAAGAAAGAAGACGTGAAGGACGAAATCACCAACGGAGGGACCAACAGGGCGACAGGTTGGATTTTCGAAGTGGTGTATTTCCTCATCAAGTGGGTGGCACCCATAGGAATCCTGGGCATTTTTGTAACCAATTTCCTGATTTAGCATGGCAAAAAGAAGGGAAAAATTCGGAAGCTCTCTCGCTGCCGTCATGGCGATGGCCGGCTCAGCCATAGGCCTTGGCAATATATGGCGTTTCCCCTATATGACGGGTCAGAACGGAGGTGCCGCCTTCATCCTGGTGTATTTGCTCGCCGCCTTCATCCTCTCCCTGCCCATCATGCTCTGCGAGTCGCTGATAGGTCGTCGCACTTCCAGCGGCACCTTCGGCGCCATGGAAAAGCTCGCGCCCCGCTCAAAGTGGAAATATCTTGGCTTCTTGACGGTCATTTCGCCGCTGGTCATCCTTTCGTACTACAGCGTAGTGGGCGGATGGTCCATCGATTATTTCGTCCGCTCCGTAGCGGGAGGCTTCGGGCAGGATGTCTCGTCGTATTTTGCGCTTTTTGTTGCGAACCCATCTCGTCCGCTGCTCTATCACACGCTCTTTATCGTCGCCACGGTTTTAGTCGTCTCGCGGGGCATCAAGTCCGGCATAGAATCTTTCAACAAGATTTCCCTGCCGCTGCTTTTTGTGCTGATTGTCATAATCATGACTTATTCTCTCTCCCTTCCCGGCGCCATGGAGGGAGTGAAGTATTTGGTTAAGCCTGATTTTTCGAAACTTACGCCGTCGGCCATAGCTGCCGCCATGGGTCAGAGTTTCTTCTCCCTTTCGCTGGGAGTAGGTACCATCCTGACATACGCATCCTACATGAAGAAGCAGGACAATCTGCTCCGCTCGGGCGCGGGGACGGCTTTTTTCGATATGGTGTTCGCTTTGCTGGCGGGATTTGCCATTATGCCGGCCGTCTTTGCCGCAGGGATTGAGCCCGGGGCGGGTCCAGGCCTTATTTTCGAAACCTTGCCGTTCATTTTCAGCAAGATGGGGCTTGCTTCGCCCATCCTGAGCCGCTCCGTCTCGATACTCTTTTTCCTTGCAATCGTGGTCGCTGCGCTGACTTCTTCCATCTCGATGTGCGAGGTGGGAGTGACCTATCTTGTTGATGAGAAGGGTTTTTCGAGAAAGAAGGCGTCAATCGTCATTTTTGGCGCGACCTGGCTTCTCGGTGCCCTTTGTTCCCTTTCTTTCGGGCCGCTGGAACAGTTCAAGATTCTCGGCAAGACGCTTTTCGATTTTTGCGACCACCTCACGTCAGACTATCTGATGACCTTCGGCAGCCTGCTCTTCGTGATTTTCGTGGGCTGGAAGATGAAAAAGGCGGACGTCAGGGACGAATTCACCAACGGCGGCCGACTCGGCGTTTCCGGCCGCATTTTCCCCGTTTTTTACTTCCTCGTCCGTTACGTCGCCCCCGCCGTCATCCTCATTATTTTCTTGAGCAATTTGCTCTTGAAGTAATCCCTATTTATAGGTATTGTAAACAATTTTTTTAATGCCTTTTTTTGCGAAATGCGAAAGAACAGACACTTTTTGACCCTTATACTCCTTGCGGCCGGCCTTCTGGCTCAGGCGAAAAGCCCTGCGGGAGTGGCGATTATAATAGACAGCGAGAGCTACGCCGCCGAAGAAGGAGCAGTAGCGAAGGCAGTGGACAACTATGCCGGAGCCATCAGGCAGTATGACGGCAAAAACACTTTCCTGATAGTTGCCGACACCTCCTGGACCCCGGATATCATTCGCGAGCGCCTCATCGACCTTAGGGAAAATAAGAATCTTGAAGGGGCCGTGCTCGTGGGCAATATCCCCATCCCCATGATACGCCGTGCCCACCATCTCTCCACGGCGTTCAAGATGAACCCTTCGATGCCCATAGAGCGTTCCTCCATCCCTTCTGACCGCTTCTACGATGATTTTGGCCTGGAATTCAAATACCTCGAGCGCAGGGGCCCTCTCTTCTTCTACGACCTTTCCCCGGAAGGCGACCAAAGGGTCAAGAGTGACATCTACACAGCCCGCATCAAGCCCTCGAAAGCCGACCCCGATCATAGCTTCACCTATCTCATCGCCGAGTTCCTAGACAAGGCCGCCGAGGCCAAGAAAAGCCCTGAAAAGCTCGACCGCCTCTTCCATTTCGGCGGCCACGGCAACAGCTCCGAGAGCTTCAACGCCCGCATAGACGAAGACCGCGCCATGCACGCCCAGTTCGGCATAGTCAACCCCGAAGGCCGCGTCAGCTATCTCAATTTCGATGAAGACACCTTCGTGCGCATGCGCCTACTCTCCGCCCTTCAGGACCCCGCTCTCGACTACGCCCATATTCACTCCCACGGCGGAGTCGGCGCCCAGTACATAAGCAAAGAGCCCTACACCTTCATGACTTCCGGCCATCTCGATATGGCAAAGCTCTTTTTCCGCACCCGTATGCGCAATGCCAAGGACCCTGAAAAGGCAAAGGCCTCTATCATCGCAACTTACGGCGTCCCCGAGAGCTTCATGGACGGCTGGGACGACCCCGTGATGGCGGCCAAGGACTCCGCCTTCCGCGCAAGCACCGACATAAGCCTTGAAGACCTTGACAACTACGTTTCGGGCGTCCGGGTCCTCCTTCTTGACGCCTGCTTCAACGGCGCCTTCCTCCATGACGACTACGTCGCCGCACGCTATGCTTTTTCCCACGGCAGCAGGACGCTCGCAGTCACCGCCAACTCCGTCAACATAATCCAGGACCACTGGAAAAACGAGCTTGTCGGACTTATGCAGTATGGTGTGTGCGTTGGCAACTGGGCGAAAATGGGCTTCACCCTGGAGTCCCACCTTTTCGGCGACCCCACCACCAGCTTCGAAGCGAGGGACGCCTCTCCCAAAGGTCTCGACCGTATCGTAGCCGAGGGGCTTGACCGCCGCACGGCGGAAAAGTTTCTGCGCTCCAACGAGCCCGAACTTGCCGCCTACGCCATCCACGAAGGTTTCCTCCCCAAAGGCGGCAGCCTTGAGGAGATACTTCGCAGCGCGGCTGATCCCAACCTCAGGATGGAGGCCATGATGCGCATCGTCCGTAGCGAGAGCGACACCAGGAAGATGGTCGAAGCGCTGAGGACGGGCCTGAATGACCCCTACGAGCTCATTCGCCGCATGGCGTCGTCCTATGCCGACCGCTGCGGCGACCCTTCACTCCTTCCCGACATCGCCCGCCACTATCTCGACCCTTTCGAGACCACCCGCGTGCGCTACCATCTTCTCGCCGCCCTTTCGCTCTATCCCTATCAAGACGTAGAGGCCGAGCTTAAAAAGGCCTGGAACGGCAGCTGGCCTCTGCAGGGTGACTTCAACGCCCAACTTTCAAGGCTCAAGAGCGGGCGCGAAAGCGATGTCAAGGAGTTCGCATCCATCTCCGACAGCTCCGTTTCCGCCAAGGAGAGGGGTTCGGTCGTAAGCGCCCAGCGCAACCGTTGCAACCCGGGTGCAGTCGAGCCCATGGTGGCCCTGATTGCCGACGAAACCGCTCCCGCCGACCTCCGCTGCAGGGCTGCTGAGGCTCTCGGCTGGTATGCCTATTCATTCCGCCGCCAGGCAGTGTATGATGCGCTCAAAGCCTTGAGCGTTGAAAACGCGGCTGTCGGCGACGAAGTCAAACGCTCACTCAGACGCCTCGAAGACAATGCTTTCACGAATTAGGACACTGCTGATTCTCTGCGCCGCAGCCGCTCTGCTCTGTGTCCCCGCCCGGGCGCAGAAGGCCAAGGCTTCGCTCTACGGCACGGTCACGACCATAGAGGACGGTGTGCGCAAGCCCCTCGACTATGCCGTACTCGTCCTTCGCCCCGCCGGAGTCTATGCCACTACCGACGCGGAGGGCAAATACTCATTCGAAGGCCTCGACCCCGGCAGCTACGACCTCTCTGTCCAGCTCATAGGATATGAGACCGTCGACACGACCTTGAGTGTCAGCGGCGTGCTTCGCAAAGATATCATATTGAAAGAGAGTAACTTCCGCATAGAGGAAGTGCACGTCGTCGCTCAGGCTTCCAAAGCTGGCGACGCCACGGCGTCCACGATTTCCCGCCAGGCCATGGACCACAGCCAGACAAGCTCGCTCAAGGACGTGATGCAGCTGCTCCCAGGCGTCGCTTTTTCCAATCCCGACCTCAGCTCAGCCCAGAGCCTGAACATACGCACGGCCTCCGCGAGCGACATGAACAGTCTCGGCGTCGCAGTTATCGTGGACGGCGCCCCGGTGTCGAACAATGCCAACATGGAAGGCATTTCGACGGCCATCAACGGTGTTTCGAGCGCAGTTGCGAGTACCGCAGTATCAGCCGCAGGCGCCACGCCCACCGGAGGCATCGACGTCCGTTCCCTTTCGACGGACAATATAGAGTCGGTCGAAGTCATACGCGGCATACCCTCCGTCCAGTACGGCGACCTCACCTCCGGCGCCGTCATAATCAACTCCAAAGCCGGCGCCGAGCCCCTCACCGTCAGGCTCAAGACCGACCCTAAAATCTATCAGGCTGCCCTGTCCAAGGGCTTCAGGCTCCCGGGCCGCGGAGGCGACATTCACATAAGCAGCGACTATGCGCACAGCACCGCCAAGACCACCGAGGCCTACGCCAACTATCGCCGCCTGAATTTCAAGACTATGTACACCCGCCGTTTCGGCGACCTCAACTCTTCCTTCTCCCTCGACCTCAAGTATGGAAAGGACGTCAGGGACAAGAACCCCGACGACGAGAGGGCCTCGCTCGCCACGGGCGGCACCAGCTACGGCGCACGCCTGAGCGCAAACGGCACGTGGAACATCAACCGCGGCTGGCTCAAAACCCTGCGCTACGACATCTCCGGCAGCTATACCGACAAGCACTCCTGGCGCGACCAGGATCTCACCAACGCAATTGCGATATATTCTACCAACATGGAAGACGGCACGTCCGTTTCCAACATCAAGGGCGGTCACGTCTATGACGCTTCCGGAAACGAGCTCACGACCCACTCCGCAGGCAACATGGCCTACGCGACCATGCTCCCTTATTTCTATTTCTCCCACTACGACTTCTACGGCAAGGAGATAAACGCCTTTGCGAAACTCACGCTCAACCTCTATAAAAACTGGGGCAGGACCGACAACAAGATACTGCTCGGCGCAGACTTCAAGACCGACGGCAACCTTGGCGAGGGCCTCGTTTTCCCCGAAGGCACCCCTCCTTCGCACACCGGCAACACTGAGGCCGGCTTCAGGCCCAGGCCCCTCTACGACATACCCTTTGTCAACCAGATAGGCGTATTCGCCGAAGACTCTTTCAGGACAAAACTCCTGGGCCGCGCCCTGCATCTCACTGCCGGCGCCCGCCTTGACAACATAGGCCATCTCCACGCCCTTGCCCCTCGCGCCAACGCATCGTTTGAGCTCATTCCCGGTGCCCTGTCGCTTCGAGGAGGCTACGGCATCACCGTCAAGGCTCCGACCGCCCTCTACCTCTACCCCAACAACGCCTATTACGACCAGATCAACATCAACACGAGCGAGGCCGCCGCGGAAAAGGACAGGGTAGTGATGGCGACCACCTACATCTACGACACCACCAATCCCGACCTCAGGATAGCGATGAACCGCAAGGCGGAAATAGGTTTTGACCTGACTCTTGAGGGCCGCTACAAACTGGGCGTCACTTTCTATGACGAAAGGCTCAAGGACGGTTACGGTTTCGGCACTTCGCTGCAGTCGTGGAGGCTCGTTCCCTATAAGACCTACACCATTTCAGGCCACGCGGAGGACGGTACGCCCATATTCAGCCCCGAATACGACACCCGGCGCTTCTTTGCCTATTATATGCCGATGAACAACGGCAGCGAGCACCATCGCGGCGTCGAATTCGAGCTCAACCTTGGAAGATTCGAGCAGATTCGCACTTCGTTCTACCTCAACGGCGCATGGATAATGTCGGAATCCACCTCGACCGGCTACACCTTCGACATGAACATGGACCACGGCAGCACGATTCTTAGCAACGTGGGCATATACGAGCCCCAGACGTGGACATACTTCAACGAGCGGGCCCTTACGACCCTGCGCGCAACGCACAACATCCCTTCGCTCGGCTTTGTCGTTACACTGACCACCCAGTTCAACCTTTTCCGCAACAGCTGGACCGAGTACGGAGACGACTTGAAGCCCTCGAAATATATTTCCCGCGAGGACGGCCAGGTGTATGATTTCACCGACGAGATGGCCTCCATGCCCGAGTGGAGCTATATGCTGGACCAAAGGTCCGACAGCCGCTTCATCGTGAGCCGCACCATCCCCACCGTCGTCTTCAATTTCAACCTTTCGAAGGAGGTGAAGAATTTCCTCACGGCCTCTTTCTACGTCAACAACTTCTTCAACTCCCGTCCGCTCGACCCGTCTGAAGTCACGAAAGGCAGCTTCACCGAGCTCAACAACCCCATGTATTTCGGATTCGAATTGAAATTCAAACTATAAAAGCGATAAAGCAATGAAAGTAAACGTATTTAAAACCATCGCAGCCGCCCTTATGGGCGCCCTGATCCTCGCTTCATGCGAGCCCACCGTTCCCACATGCTCCGGCCTCATCGGAATAAACATTACCGGTCTCGACGGCGTCCCCGCCCCTGACAGCTACACCATCACGATTACCAATGTCGGTACCACCGAAGTCACGACAATCGAGAGCCCCAGCCCCCTTATCTCCGTCATGGACCTGGCCCCCGGCACCTATGACATCACCGTCAAGGCCGTCACTTCCAAAGGCGGTAGCGCATACATACTCACCGGCTCCGCCAGCTCCGTTGTATTTACCGGCGGCGACTTCGGCAGCATTTACGTTGATCTCACCGCAGTGAAGAGCTCCGCTCTCATCATGAAGGAAATCCATTACAACGCCACCAAGACCCTCCCCAACGAGCAGGGTAAGACCAGCACCTATCTCAAAGACACCTTCTTCGAGCTTTACAACAACGGTGACGAGACCGTCTATCTCGACGGCGTGTGCCTTGGCAATGCTCTCTCCAGCACTACTTTCGACTTCTCCGCCCAGCAGGATAAACTGAGCCATCCCGTTTCCGAATATGTCTTCATGGAGACCTATGTCTGGAGGATCCCCGGCTCCGGCAAGCAGTATCCTCTCGCTCCCGGCGAGTCCGCAATCATCTCCGCTTCCGCCATTGACCACTCCCTCGTGGCCAACGCTCCCAGCCACGTCACCGCTGAGTTCGAGACCATATGCCAGAAATACATCGACAAGGGCCAGACCGACGCCAACGCCATCAACTTGGAACTTGCCTGCACCATCAAGGCTTCCGGCCTTGCCAACCAGTTCGGCAATTTCACGGGTGAAGCATGGGTGCTATTCTATCCCAGCGAGCCTCTCCGTGCCGACGGTCAGTACCTCGAGTCCAACAAGGCCAATAACTATGGCCAGGAAGTCCTGATCGCCGACGTTCTCGATGCCGTCGACCTCAAGAAGAACGCCGCTGCCGAAAAGCAGCTCGTCGATGCCCTCGATATGGGTTCCATCTGGTGCGCCACCACCGGCGGCAACCAGAGCATAGTCCGCAAGGTCTCCGGCGAAAAGGATGGCCGCAAGATTTACCAGGACACCAACAACACTACCGACGACTTCGAAGTCGTCGAGGGACCCGTACTCCGCAGGAACGGCGCCAAGCGTCCTTCCTGGAGCACCTGGACCACCGCCCAGTAGTAATGTACAGATTTGTCCTCAGCTTAGCCGTCTTGATGCTCCTGCCCTTCGGGGCGGGAGCTCAGGACAGTTTTTCCGTTTCCCGCGAGCTGGACGCCACGCCCTGGCACTTTTCGTCAAATGCCGCAGGCCTCGCCGAGAAGGGACTTCCCAATATCAACTCTGCAGGCTTCCTCTATGACTACAAGGCGGGCGAGTTCCGCCTCCTGCCCGAGGGACAGAGCGTAGGCGACCTGAGGTTCGACACGGAAGGTACGACCCGCATAGGCAAAATGACCCTTTGGGGCAAATTCGCCTACGACCGCATCTCGGAAAAGGGCGCGAGCTTCAACACAATGCTCTACGACCCCTTCGATGAGCGTTTTCTCTACCACGTGGCAGACTCCGTGGAGAGCGGCTGGAAGAAGCAGTCGTACGATATGCGCTTCAAGGCCGCAATGCCTCTCGGTGAGCACTTCTCCGCGGGTCTCGAGGCTGCGTACATAGATAAAATAGCAGCAAAACAGAACGACCCAAGGGCCGAGACCTATCATTACGACCTCTATCTCAAGCCTGGCGTCACTCTCAAGGCCGGGAAATGCAAATTCGGTATAAACGGCACATGGTCGCACACCTTCGTGCGTTCAAGCCCCTCGCTTGCCAACAACACCTATAGCCAGCCCGTCTATATACTTCACGGCCTTGGCAATTACATAGGCGAAATCATTGGCGGCAACAGCCTGAGCACCATGTACCACAAGAGCGATTCCTACGGCGGAGGTGTCCAGATGGAGTATGCCGGCTCGTCATGGTCAGTCCTGACGGAAGTGACCGGTCTCTACAGCCTTTCCACGACGGTGGAGAGCCCCACCAATCCCCGTCTTTACGGCACGACAAAGAAAACGGACTTCGGCCTGAACGCGTTTTTGCGCTGGGGCAGAGGTAACGCCCTGGACCTCAAGGCCGGCTTTGTCAGGACCATAGGAATAGAGCCCACTACCGTTTGGAACATTCAGGAAGGCACGTGGGACGTTGCGATTGAAGTTGCGCAGTGCAATTTCATCACCTGGACGGGCGAAATGGAGTATCGCAAGAACATAGGGGAGAATACCCGCCTAAGGGGTTCCCTGGGCTACATCTACAAAGAGGACCGCTACGCCATCCCGCCCTCGCGCTTCGCCTATTCCACAGCTACGATTTCAGCCGGGGCGGAACGCCGTTTCGTCATGGGCTCTTCGTACCTCCTTACTTCGCTCGACCTTGGCCTTAGGAAGCTGATATTCGGGCAGTACGGATTCAACGGCTATTACCAGAACGGAGCTCCCGCCCGAGACTGGTATCCCCACGATATCGATGTCCTTGCGGGAGACGCCTTGACGCAGAAGCTTTTTCTCGGATGGAACTTCCCCGCAGGCAAGTCTCTTCGCATGGAATGCTCGCTGCGCGGCGGTGCCGCAGAGCTTCTCGCTGCGCCCAAAACGGAAGACGCAATGTTTTCCGTCGGCACCAAGCGCCTCTCCATTACGGGAGGTCTTACACTCTACTTCTAGGACAGTAATACAACAAAGACTGGCAGTTTGATTCTATCATCAAACTGCCAGTCTTTGCTTATAGTAACTTGCTATTCTTTTACGGTGGAGGCGATGCAGAGCTCTTCCATCTGGACGGCGTCGATCTTTGACGGGGAGTCAATCATCACGTCGCGGCCCTGGTTGTTCTTCGGGAAGGCGATGTAGTCGCGTATGGTCTCCTGGCCGCCGAAGAGGGCGCAAATGCGGTCGAAACCGAAGGCGAGACCTCCGTGGGGTGGGGCGCCGTACTGGAAGGCGTTGATGATGAAACCGAACTTGTAGTCGGCCTCTTCGGGGCCTATGCCGAGCACTTCGAACATCCTCTTCTGCATATCGGCGTTGTGGATACGGATCGATCCGCCGCCAAGCTCGGTGCCGTTGAGCACGAAGTCATAGGCATTGGCGCACACCCTTTCGAGGTCTTCCTTGGCGTTGGACATGAACCAATCCAGATGCTCGGGCTTGGGAGCCGTGAAGGGGTGGTGCATGGCGTAGAAGCGGCCGTCCTCCTCGCTCCATTCGAGCAGGGGGAAGTCCACGACCCACAGGGGGGCGAAGACCTTGGGATCGCGGAAGCCGAGGCGTCCGCCGAGCTCTATACGCAGCACGCCGAGGCGGGTCTGGGTCTTTCTCTTGGGGCCGCACATCAGGAGTACGAGGTCGCCCTTCTTGGCCTCGACTGCAGAAGCGATGGCTTCGAGGTCTTCCCGGGAGTAGAATTTATCGACGGAGGACTTGATGCTGCCGTCTTCGTTGACGCGGATGTAGACGAGGCCCTTGGCGCCCACCTGAGGGCGTTTGACCCATTCGGTGAGCTCGTCCACCTGCTTGCGTGTGTAGGCGGCAAGTCCGGGAGCGCTGATGGCGCCGACATACTCCTCAGCGTCGAAAACGCCGAAGCCGTGGCCCTTCACGAGGGATGTGACTTCGTGGATCTCCATGCCGAAGCGGATATCGGGCTTGTCGGAGCCGTATTTGTCCATGGCGTCATACCAGCTCATGCGGGGGATGGGGTTGGGAATGTCCACGCCGAGGGCGTTCTTGAACATTGACCTCATCATGCCCTCGAACATCTCCAGGACGTCCTCCTGCTCGACGAAGCTCATCTCGCAGTCAATCTGGGTGAACTCGGGCTGGCGGTCGGCGCGAAGGTCTTCGTCGCGGAAGCAGCGCACTATCTGGACATAGCGGTCGTAGCCGGCGACCATGAGCAGCTGCTTGAAGGTCTGGGGGCTCTGGGGGAGGGCGTAGAACTCTCCGGGGTTCATCCTGGAAGGAACGACGAAGTCGCGGGCGCCTTCGGGGGTGGACTTAATCAGGTAAGGGGTCTCAATCTCGAGGAAACCCTTGGAGTCGAGATAGTTGCGAACTTCCTGGGCGAGGCGGTGCCTAAGGGCGAGGGCCCTCTGGAGAGGCGGACGGCGCAGGTCCAGGTAGCGGTATTTGGCGCGTATGTCCTCGCCGCCGTCGCTGTTCTCCTCGATGGTGAAGGGAGGGGTTACGCTCTTGTTGAGTATGTTGATTGAGCTGATGCGGATTTCGATCTCGCCGGTGGGCATCTTGGCGTTTTTGCTTTCCCTTTCGACGACTGTGCCTGTGACCTGGATGACGAATTCGCGGCCGAGCGAAGAGGCCGTCTCCACAAGGGCGGGATCGGCGTCGGCTTCGACTACTATCTGGGTGATGCCGTAGCGGTCGCGCAGGTCGATGAAGGTCATGCCGCCGAGCTTTCTGGCTCTCTGGACCCATCCTGCGAGGGTCACGGTCTGCCCGGCGTTTACAATGCGGAGCTCTCCGCAAGTGTGTGTGCGATACATATAGAGATTATTATAGTTTCAATTGCGGACGCAAAGGTACTAAAAAATAGTATCAGTTGTTCGGCTTGCCGGCAACACCCATCTCCACTAGCTTACGCTCGAAAGCGTCGGCAAGGAAACGCATGCCGAGGTCGTTGGGATGGACGCCTTCTACCATTCCGTCCATCGGGAGGGCGAGTTCCTCTTTCGAGACATAGTAGAGGTCGCTGAAGCCGCGGACAAGGAGGCTGTCGTAGGCTGCCCGCACCTGCGCATTGGCCTTGTAGGGCTGCCTTTTGGGCTCGCTGGCGTATTCGCCGGTGTTGCCGGCGTGCTCGGCTATGAGTATGGGGCAGCTGCGTTTTGAGCGCAGGATTTCAATCGCGCGTATGAGGCGCGGAGTAATATCGGTAGCGTGCGTGAGATTTGCCGTGCAGTCAATTATGTACGCCGAGGCGTCGATTTCGGCCATCAGTTCCAATACTTCAGGGTCGAGCTTGCCGTTGCCCGAGAAGCCCAGGTTGACGACGGGAAGCTCCAGTTCGCGCTCCACTATGCCGGTCCAGCAGTTGCCGGGGCGCGAGCAGCATGCTCCCTGGGTGATGCTGGTGCCGTATATGACTACGGGGTGCTGACGCGTCTCGGGGAGGAAGGTGATGCTTGCGCTCTCCGGGATGCCGATTTTCATCCACTCAACGTGGTTGTAGGTGGGGAGGTAGAGGTGGAATTCATAGACGGGACCAGTCTCCGGAGTGCGGGTGATTCCGCTGTAGATGTAGCGTATGGTGTCGCGGAAAGAGGCGGAGAAGTCGGGAGCGACCCAGCGCAGGCAGCCGTCTCGCCCTGTGGCGTAGAGATCTATGCCGGTCTTGCCGGTGGAAGGCATGTGGTAGGAGCTGTATCCGCCGTCGACGGTGTAGAGGACGATGATTTCCTCGGCGTCGCTGGTGAAAACAAGGCTCAGACCTGCGTTGTGGCGGCTAAGGTCCCATACCTGCTCCCGCACCACTCCTTTGGCCCTCTCGGGGAGACGGAAGTAGCCGCTCTTGAGCTCGTCCCATCCCACGCCGTGCATTACCGGCCCTTCACTCACGGGATCAAACCATTTCATCTGCGCCCCCGCGGGCGCTGCCGCCGCCATCGCAGCAAGAATAATAAATAGAATCTTTTTCATATACCACAAAGATAATGAAAAATACTTGGAGCTTGCCTGGAAAAACTGTAACACGGAAAATTAAGAATTACGGTAAAGCGAGTTCGAAAGGAGGATTCACAGCAGTAGCGCTATAGATTCAGCCGTCAAAACAAAAAGGGCGACCCTTTTGAGGCCGCCCTTTTGAATCAGCGGAAGCAAAGACTTACTTCTTTGCCCACCACAGCGGGGTGACGGTGTTCTCGTCGGTCATGCCCATGAGTTCGAGGGCATGCTTGTACTCGTTAGGGTTGGCGTTCTTGAAGGAGTTCGGGTAATTCATGCGCTGAGCATAGTAACCCACCTTCTGACCGGTCTGGTAGGAGGTCTTTGTCCAACCGTCAAGGTACGGGAACTCGGTTGAGCCGCAAGGCATCTCCCAGAAAGGCAGGCCGGTACGACGATGGTCGCTCCAGTTCTCCAGAGGCAGCCAAGGCGTGTTGGCGATATACTTCTGGGTGATGATCTTGGCGAGCTTGTCGTTGAGGGCCTTTCCATAGAGAGTCTTGGAAGCCACCGGATACTTGTAGGTCATGGTCTTCTTCGTATTGGAGACGGGATCTATGTACTCGATGGTGTAGTCCGTCGGCTCGGCTGTGTGGGAAAACTTTACGGATGTGCCCACGCGGTTGTAGTCCTCGGAGTTGATATAGGCCTCGTAGTTGGCGCCCACTCCCAGGTAGTCGAAGCTCTCCTTGATACCGGCGTTGTAAGCGTTCTCGGCGGAGATGCCACCGGTGTTCCAGCCACGGACGCCGGCTTCTGCCAGGAGGAAGTAGGTCTCCCATGAGCCGAAGAACACGCGGTACTCATTGTTGTTGCGGTAGCGCTCCTGCAGCTGCGGGTAGGTCTTGCCGTAGTTCAGCTTCTTACCCTTGGTGGAATTGTACAGGGCGTTCTTGGTGGAGAAGAGGTCGTCGTAGCCGTAGCCGCAGACCAGGCCGTTCCAAGAGTAGGAAATGTCATAGACCAGGGCTTCGTTCGCCTCGTCGATGTGCGTGATCATCGGAGCCTCGTACGCCGGGAAGTTCGCATAACCGGTCTCGATACGATTCTCGTAGTCGCAAGGAAGCACATAGTAAGCGAAGGCGCGCGGGTCGATCTTGGACGGGATGCCGTCGAAGAAGTAACCCCAGGTCGGGCTGTCGGAGTTGTCCTCGTAGGTCTTGTTGCCGTCCTTGTCCACCATGTGGATGCCCAGGTACTCGTGCGCGTCCTTGATGTACGGGCCATACCTTTCAGCTACGGTCTCCGGGGAGAGGCCGTTCTTGTAGAAGCGCTTGCCCGGGTCAGTGAGGATATCCTCGGCCTTAGCGCCGCCCAGGTTGGTCATCAGGTTGGCAGTGGTCATAGACAAGGTCAGCCAGTCCCAGGTACGGCTCATCACGCCGGACAGATCCCACCAGCCGCCCTTCTCCTGGACGCGGAAGATACCGTCGGCGGTGCGGATGCCGGGACCCGCGGCGACGGCCTTCTCGAATTCGGTCTTGGCGGTATTGGGATCCACCTCGGACAGGCGCATGGCGCAACGCATCCACATGGAGATACCGAAGTTTTTCCATTTGTCGGGATCCAGCTGGTAGGCCGGGTCGCCCTTCTTTTCGGCGTCGGTGCTACCCGGGTAATTCAAGTCGATGGACGCGACGGCCTCGGCGAGTTCGGCGAGCATGAACTTGTAGCACTCCTCCACGCTCTTGTATTCAGGGGAGGTGGATTCGAAGTCGGTGGTGAAGCAGCCGAAGGAATCGACGAATTCCGTCATGAGGTACACGCGCCAGATGCGGGCGGCGGCCTTCACGTTCTTGAACACGCCGGTCTCGCGCTCTCCCAGTTCGCCGCCGTTGATGGCGTCGTCTGCGATCTTGATGGCGTTGTTGGTAGAAGTTACGCAGTTACGGGTGAGGCTGTACAGGCAGCCCGCCCACTCGTCATTGGAACGGCCCACGGCACGGCTGCTATTCTCACCGTCCAGGCGGGCGATGTCACCCCAGTAGAGGACGAACACGCGCTCTGCGTCGTTCGGGTTCTGCTGGTCGGAGACGATGGCCTTATCCAAGGCCCAGTAGGGCTTCAGGTCCCAAGCGTTGGCGGCTTTCGGGTTCTTGTTGATCTCCTCGAAGTCGCTGCAGGAGGCGAGGATGGCGATCGCGCCCGCGGTCAAAGCAAGTATTTTGTTGAGTTTCATATGCATGCAAAGATTAGAAGCCTAAGGAAACATTGAAGACATAGGCCCGGGAAGTCGGCGCGGCGCCGTACTCGAAGCCGATGGCGTTAGTGGAAGTCGCAAAGATGGATTCAGGATCGAGACCGCGCATCTTGCTGTAGATCATGAAGACGTTGGTACAGGAGAAGCCGACCTTGACGGACTGGAACATGTTCTGGTTCGCAAGGAGGCGCTTGGGCAGGGAGTAAGCGAGGGAGATGTTACGCAGACGGACATTGGTTGCGTCGTAGAGGTTCTCCTCGGTGATTCCCAGGTTTCCGCCGGCGCTGCCGGAGATCTGCTGCCAGTACTTCTCGGCGGTGGTCTCCTTGGTGTTCACGACATAGTTATCGCCGTCCTTGACGACACCGTCCACGATCATCTTCTCATTCTCACGACCATCCACGGTCCAGGCGGCGGTACCGGCGTTCTCCATGGTGCCAAGAGTGCCGGAGAACATCTTGCCGCCGAGGCGGGCGTCAATCTGGAAACTCGCGGTCAGGTCCTTCCAGGTAAAGCTATTGATCCAGCCCATGTTCGCGATCGGGTTCTGGTTGCCCAGAAAGTGGGAGCCGGAAGCTGCGGTCGGGAGGCCGTCGCCGTTAAGGATAAGCTTGCCGTAGTACGGGCTGTTCTCGTCTTCGACGCGGTTGTACTTGGTGCCGTAGATGTCACCGTAGCCACCGCCAACCTTCGCGACGATTTTGATGTTATCGTAGCCACCGAGGCTATATTCCTCGACGCCTTCGGCCAGATCCAGAATCAGGTTCTTGTTGTTGGAGAAGTTGAGCGTAGAACTCCAAAGGAAGTCGTGGGTGCGGACGGGCTCCACATACAGGACGGCTTCCCAACCGGAGTTCTGGATGTTACCTGCGTTGACCTTCATGCTTGAATAGGCCACGGCGCTGATCGGGAGGTTAATGAGCTGGTTCGTAGCGTTGGTCTTGTACCAGGAGAGGTCGAGTCTGACGCGGCTGTCGAAGAAACGCAGGTCGAGACCGGCCTCCCAGGACTTGATGAGCTCGTTCTTCACGTCTGCGTTGTAGAGGGTGCCCTGGGAATTGACGATCGGGTTGCCGTAGTTGTCGGTACCCATCGTGTAAACATTGTACAGCTGGTAAGGGCTCATGTCATTACCCACTTCCGCATATGAAACGCGGGCCTTGGCGAAGGAAATCCAGCCAGGGAGGGAAGAATACTTGCCGATCATGTCTGAGATGACCCAGGCGAGGGAGGCGGAAGGATACAGATAGGAGCGGTTGGCCGGGCTCAGGGTGGAGGTCCAGTCGTTGCGGAGGGTAGCATCGAGGAAGATCCAGCCGCCGTAGTTGAACTGTACGGAACCGTACAGGGAGTTCATCTTGCGGTGGGAATAGCTCTCGGAGACGCTCGGCTTGTCGCTCTTGGCGTTGCCCAGGTCGAACAGGTTCGGGATGAGGAGCTGGCTCTGGGAGGCGGAGAGGCCGCGGTTCTCACGGTCCATCAGGTTGCCGCCGAAGGTGGCGGAAGCGCCGAGGTCGCCCCAGATGTTGTCCTGCTGGGCCTTGAAGAGGAAGGAGAAGTTGTTCTCGTAGAAGCGGCTTTCGCCCACCCCGTAGGAACCGGTCACGGAACCCGCGATCTTGTTGCCCGCGTAGAACTTGTTCTCGGTCTCGGTGAAGTACATGTCGGAACCGGCCTTGAGCTCCAGGCTCAGCCAATCGGTGAAGTCATAGGCGAGGCTGGCGTTCATCAGGAAACGGTTGCGGACGTCCTGGTTGGTGCTGTACTTGGCATACCACCAAGGGTTGGAACCCATGCGGTCGGTCGGGCCGAAGAAGAACATTTCGCCGTTCTTGTCGACCGCATCCTTGAAGTCGCGGATATCGACGGACACCGGCATGGTGTACATCTTCAGCATGTAGTTCGCGTTCACGTTGGAACCGGAGATCGGACGGTTGTTGGCCTGGATGCGGATGTACTGGATCTTGCCGTCGAAGTGCCACTTGTCGTTCTTGCCGAAGGTGGAGGTGCCGCGGAGCATCATGTTGTTACGGCCGAGGGTGGCGCCGGGAACCTGGCTCTGGTCGAAGGTGCGGGTCCAGGAGGCGTAGATGCCGGTCTTGCCGTACTGCTGGGAGAAGGTGACGTTCTCGGTGTCGGTGATGCCGGTGCCGAAGAAGCCCTTCACGTTGTCGAAGGCCTGCAGCGAGGTGGTGGTGTCGTCCCACTTGGTCACGGACTGGCCGGTGATCTTCGGGCCCCAGCTCAGCGCGGAGGTGTTGTTGTACTCGCCGAGGGTACCCTGTCCGTATTGGTTCTGCATGGCCGGACGGGTGAATTCGGTGGTGAAGGCCACGGTGCTGTTGACCGTGATGCCCAGGCCCGGATTCTGGCGGCCCTTCTTGGTGGTGATGAGGATGACGCCGTTACCGGCGCGGGAGCCGTAGAGGGCCGCGGCGGAGGCGCCCTTCAGCACGGTCATGGACTCGACGTCCTCCGGGTTGATGTCCTGGAGGCCGCTACCCATGTCGGCGGAAGGATTCCAGAAGTCGTTGTTGGAGGCGCCGACGAAGTTGTCCATCGGCACGCCGTCTACCACGATGAGTGGCTGGTTGAGGCTCGTCAGGGAGCTGTTACCACGGAGGATGATACGGGAGGAAGCACCAGGACCGTTGGAGGAACGGATGATTTCCACACCGGCGACCTTACCGGTAAGTGCGTTGGCGAGGTTCGCCTCGTGCGCGTCGAGGAGGGTGGCGCCGCCGACGTCCTGGATTGCGTAACCCAGCGTCTTCTTTTCTCGGGTGATACCGAGAGCGGTAACGACGGTGCCTTCAAGCATCTCAGCATCCTCTTCGAGGACAACGTTGACTGCGCCGCCGTTCCAGGTGATTACCTGGCTGGCATAGCCGATGCAAGAAATTTCCAGCCTAGTGCCGTTTTCGACACCGGAGAGGCTAAAGTTGCCATCCAGATCGGTGACGACACCGTTGTGAGTTCCCTGCACCAAGACAGAAGCACCGATGACTCCTGCACCGGATGCATCTTTCACCGTTCCTGTGACCGTACCCTGTGCGAAGGCAGAAATGCCCGCCACCAACAGGGTAAGGGTAAGGGAAAGTCTGATAAACAGATTTTTCATGTTCGATGTTTTTGTTGGTTAATGATAAGTTGGTATTAGTGATTAGGTTATAGTTGTTTATTGTTATTATTGTCCTATTAGTTGACAAATCGGAGCGTTGAGTTGTTAAAATAGTTTATTAAAAATTAGGTTATTAGCAAGCTTTTAGCCCGCTAAAATACTTATTTATTTTGAACATTCCAAATTCTGCTGCCAGATTCAAATTGAATATTCTTGAAACGTGAGCACTTCCCTAACCCTGGTGCTCAATGTTGGCAACAGGAATTTCGCGTAGACTCTTTCCGTGACGGTGACGGAAGAGTGCCCCATAAGCCGACTGATGAGGTGAATATCGGCGCCGGCCGAATTAAGAGCCTTGACCGCAAAAGTGTGACGGGCGACGTGCATACCGAGAGGGAATGGGAAACCGAGGTTTCTGCCTGCGGTATTGAGGTTGTGCCGGATGGTCCGCTCGCAGGAATCGATCGTCCGCGACAGGGTCTCGTCAGAAAGGTCGATGTCCTCAGGAAGCTTGTTGAACACAAAGCGGGCGTTTCCGTCCAGGGTCCTGTGGCGCAGCAGAATTTCCACCGCGGGGGAAGAAAGGGGTATTGTAATCGGCGATTTACTTTTTACGAGCACTTTAGTGATTGTAGCATTGTCAAAATTGACATGTCTCCACTCCAAAGTCAGGATGTCGGAAATGCGCATCCCGCATGCGTGGAAAGAGAATAAAAACAATTCGATGCTGCGCTCTTGCGCCGGACAAGGTGACGAGCGGTAATAATTAATAAGTTGTCTCATCTGATCGTCGCTGAGGTAGCGTATCCTTTCCTGTGTTCCGCATGCGAGGCGACCTGCCTCCGGGCCATATCTGTGGCAATGGTCATGAAAATAGAGTTCTTCCGGCCGCCAGGACAATACGGAACACTCGGATCCTTCTCTTGATGCCCTGCGGATACAGCTAATTATCGGCGAAAGCTTTCGGTTGACGGTTTCTGCAGAATTTCCTTTCGCCAGGCACCATGCTTTGTAGTCCTGCAGGAAGCGCGCGTCTATCTCGTCGAAAGACAGGTTTTCGCCTTTCCCAAACTCCAGGCAGAAGGTTTTGAATGACCGCAATCCTGATTGTGCGCCGTAGAACGTATGCCAAGCTATTTCCTCCGCGTCATACCGACTTTGATAATAGCGTCCGGCGTACTCAAAAAAATTCGAAGTGTTCATAATTAGTTGTGTTATTACATTCAGCACCCCACAAGAAACAAGCAAAACCGGCTAGCTGATTCCGATTTGTCAACAAATAGACATAACAATCCAACTCATTTTATTAACCTTCA
>CAMYVB010000003.1 GCA_947302175.1 uncultured Bacteroidales bacterium
GCGTTGTTGAAGAAGAAAAATGTCCGTGCAGATGGCGCATTCAGAGAAGCCGTAATACGTGACATAGAAGAAAATTGCTTAACTTTGTTCGAAGCGGCCGCCAAGCACAATGTATCCGTTGCCCAGTTAAAAATCTGGAAAAGGAAAGCTCGTGAAGGAGGTTATGCGGCATTATACGAAGAAAAGCCACGAGGGCGACCGCCAAAGGACAACAGTATGGGAAGGCCCAAGAAAAAGAAACCAGAAGAGATGACGGAACTGGAGAGGCTCAGATATGAGAATGAGCGTCTCAGGGCCGAGAATGCTCTGTTAAAAAAAGTGAGGGCCTTAGTCGAAGAAAGGGAAGCCCGTCTGCGCGAGATTGGGCGGAAGCCATCGAAGAACTAAGGCCAGAACACAATCTTGATCTCCTCCTGGAGCTCAAGAAGATGGCTCGTTCAACGTTCTATTATCACACTAAACGTCTCGGTCAGCCTGATGGCTATGATGCCACCAGGGAGCGTATATGCAAGATATATCATAAACATCATGGCCGATACGGATATCGTCGTATCACAGACCAGTTACATGCTGACGGTATTGATATCAACCACAAGACGGTCCAGAAACTTATGGGACAAATGGGCCTTAAGGCCAAGCGAAAGAAGCAGCACTACCGTTCTTATAAAGGGGAACTGGGAAAAATCGCACCGAACGTAATCAATAGGAACTTCCATGCGGATGCTCCAGATCAGAAATGGACTACAGATGTAACACAGGTAAAGATAAAAGATAAAAAGATCTATCTATCGCCAATCCTTGATATGTTCAATGGAGAGATAATATCTTATGTTATCTCAAATAGCCCTGACTTAAAGATGGTTCTGACAATGCTTAACAAGGCCTTCAAAAAAAGAGATATACAGGGCAACTTAATCTTCCATTCCGATCAAGGCTGGCATTATCAACATAAAAGGTATCAGAAAGCGTTGGAAGACAGGCATATAACTCAAAGTATGTCCCGAAAAGGCAACTGTCTGGACAATGCGATGATGGAGAACTTCTTTGGGCTGATGAAAAATGAATTGCTATATTTGCAGGAGTGGGACTCTATCGACCAGTTCAAAACGGCTCTCCGGGAATACATCCGGTATTACAATAACGATAGAATCAAACTGAGGCTAAAAGGAAAGAGCCCGGCGCAATACCGAGCTCTGTTCCAATCTAAAGCCTCGTGACTTAATGTTAAACCGTCCAACTTTTGGGGGTCACATCAAATCTTGCCGGGGCTAATTATATGACAAAAGAGTCTGGATTACTGGCGTTTCATGCGGCCGAGGCGGGCGACGACTTTGACTTTCGTCTCGGTGTAGATGCCGGGGAAGCCCTTGGTGGTAGAAGTGTACTGGGGATACATCACGAAGTCGTATCCGGGATTCTTCTCGAGAAGGTCGTAGATGGCATAGTCGCCGGCGGAGGGGACGATGCTGCCGATAATGGTGGCGTCAACGAAACCGGCCTTGAAGCAGAAAAGCCTTGCCCAGTCGATGCCAAATACGCGGACGACAGTGGCTTCGCCGACCACCTGCTCGGAAATGGTGAAGTCAGCGGAGTTGAGCTCGTAGCGGATGTTGGGCTGCTTCATTGTCTTGTAGTAGGAGCTGCAGCTGGTCGCAAAGAGGCTCGTGAGGAGCAGAGCGATGAAAATAAATTTTTTCATAAGAAAATTGTTATTAAGGCATTATAGACGAAATATCAAAGATTGGAGACGCTGTCGTTGAAGAGGGAGAAACCGTTCAGGACGGGGCTTGAAAGGGCGCCGGTGATACAGACCCTGACGGCGTCGGTAGTGACGCTGCGGCCGAGGATGATGCGCTTGTAGCCTATCGTGGTCTTGAGACCGTCGCCCCAGGAGACCCAGTTGCCGGCGGCGTCTTTAATCTGAATATCAAAGCTCGTAATTCTCTGCCCGAGAGGAATGTATTCCTGAAGCTGGACGCGGTTGAAGGTCTTGCTGCCGTCGAGGGTGAACTCTATTTCAACCGTCTTTGTGTCGTCGTCGGTCGCAAAATAGCTGTCATAATTCCCGTCGAGCATTAAGGCGGGGCCATATTTGGCGGAGTTGCTGCCGCGAACTGAGCTTGCGCTCGCAGAGGCTCCCTCGGCGAGGTCTGTGCCGAAGATGCTTTGGCGCATCTCGGTGAATTCCTCAATGATCCTTACTTCCTTCTCGTCGATGACGCCCTTGTCGGACGGGGGGACGTTCATAAGGAATACTCCGCCTCTTCCGACGCTCTTGTAGTAGAGGTCCATCAGTTCCCTGGCGGTTTTGCGCGGATCGTTCGCGCCGTAGAACCAGCCGTTTGGGTCGCCTGTCCGCTGGATGGAAAAGTCGCACTCTGCGGGGCACCAGGAGTCGCCAAGGCAGTCGCCGTGGGAGAGGTAGTATTCGTAGTCGCCGGGAAGGCTGCTGGGGGAGAGATGGCGCTGCTTTATGTTGAGCGTGTTCCAGTTGGTCTCGGAGGCTATGCCCGCCTCGTTACCAACCCAGCGGCAGCCGGGACCGCCGTTGGAGAATATGACGCACTGCGGGTTCAGGGAAAAGACAACATCGTTGACCTTGTCCCAGTCGAAGCTGCCGGCGTGGTTGCCGTCGAACCAGATTTCTACCACGGGAGCGTAGCGGGTCATCAGGTCCTTGAGAGCGTTTTTGTATTTAAGCTCGTAGGCGCTTGTGCTGAGGCCGGCGACTTCGATCGTCCTGTCCCAGGGGGAGAGATAGAGGCCGAGATCGACGCCGTACTTAGTGCAGGCGTCGCGAAGGGCTCCCACGACATCCGTGTGGTTCTTGCAGGCAGGATTGGCGATGTCGGCTGTGCTCTCGGGATTGTCCCAGAGGCAGAAGCCGTCGTGGTGCTTGACGGTCAGGATAAGCTCCTTGAAGCCGTTATCTGCGGCCACTTTGACCCACTGGTCGGCGTTGATGACGGTGGGGGTGTAGTTTTCCAGGAGCAGGCTTTCGCTCCAGGGCTTCCCGTTGCAGCTGGCGTTTTCGCCGTCCCAGCCGGAGAATGTGGCTTGGCCGTAGTGGTAGAACATCATTAGTTCGCGCTTATGCCAGGCTAGCTGCCCTTCGGTAGGAGTCTGTCCGAAAGGGGCGGGGGCTCCGGGATCGTCGGGGGGCGTGGGCGTGCCTGCGCTGCATAAAAGAATGAGCGCAAGGAACGCCAGGGACGCCGGGAAGGTTTTTCTGCTCATTTATAATTCTTTAGAATTTCGCTAAGGCTTCTTTGAGGGCGTCGTCGTAGCGCAGGCGCACTTTCACGCCGGCTTCCTGGAAGTAGTAACGCACGGCGATTTCTTCCTCGATGAAGGGGATAATTTCGTCTTTCTTGAGGCGCAGGAAGGTCTCCTTGTCCATGTCGAGGGAGGCTTCGAGGGCTTCAAGGGTTTCGGCCATGCTCTCGGCGAGGCCTTCGTCTTCGAGCTCTTTTTTCATCTGGTCGAAGTGCGACTTGGCGCCGGTGCGGTAGTCGAATTCCTTTTCGCGGGCGAATTCGACAAAGTCGTCGAAGTCCTCGTCGCTGAAGCTGAACTCATCGATCTCGGGGATGCTGTCGTGGTTGCGCACATAGTGGAGGGCGTACTGCTCGATGGTGCCGCTGAGGACCAGGGAGTAGATGAGGCGGCTGTATTTTTTTGAAGAAAGCTCCACGTCAGGAGCTATGCCGCCGCCGTCGCGCACCGTCCTTCCGTGGGCGGTCTTGAATTCGGAGGTCAGGGAGTCGGGGATGTGGCCCACGCTGCCGTCCTCGTTGCGGTGGGCGTAGTCAAGAGCCTGGACGCAACGGCCGCTGGGAGTGTAGTATTTGGCGGTCGTGACCTTCATTGTGCCGTTGTAGGGGAGTGGACGCATGCTCTGCACGAGGCCCTTGCCGTAGGTGCGCTTGCCCATGACGACGGCCCTGTCGTAGTCCTGGAGGGCGCCGGAGACTATTTCGGAGGACGATGCGGTGCCGGAATCGACTAGCACGCACATTTTCATCAGGGTGTCCACGGGGTCGTAGGTGGTCTTGTAGGTGGTTACTTTGCCTTCGTTGTCTTTGGAGGTGACGACTACCGAGCCTTCGGGGACGAAGAGGGAGACTATGTTGACCGCTTCGCTCATCAGGCCGCCGCCGTTGCCGCGAAGGTCGAGGACGAGCCTTGTCATGCCCTGGCTCTTGAGTTTCTGGACGGCGCTGCGCACGTCGGACGAGACTTTCTCGGTGAATCCTGTCTGCAGGATGTAGCCTGTGGAGTCGTCGAGCATGCCGGCGTATTCGACGTCGGGAAGATGGATGCGCTCGCGGGTGATGTCTATGTCTTTGATTTCGCCGCTGCGCACCTTCTTAACCTTGAAGTGGACGGTGGTGCCGGGCTTTCCTTTCATCCTGTCGCTGCACTCCTTGGTTTCGAGGCCGATTACGCTCAGGCCGTCGATTTCCATTATCTCATCGCCGCTCTGGAGACCGCCTTTCACGGTGGGGGAGCCTGCGTAGGGCTCGTTGATGGAGACGTAGCCGTCCTTCTCGGGCTTGTAGATGATGGCTCCTATGCCGCCGTAGGTCTTGTTCAGCATCATCTGAATGTCCTCGGCCTCCTCCTCGGGAATGTATATGGTGTAGGGGTCGAGCTCCGAGAGCATCGCGTCTATTGCGGCACGCTCAATGCGGGCGATGGGAAGGGAATCTACGTATGAGCGATTGAGCTCCTTGAGTATTGCACTGCGTATCTCG
Organism: uncultured Bacteroidales bacterium; assembly: GCA_947302175.1. Classification (GTDB taxonomy): domain Bacteria; phylum Bacteroidota; class Bacteroidia; order Bacteroidales; family UBA932; genus Cryptobacteroides. The sequence goes on from CAMYVB010000003.1 coordinate 4,758, forward strand.
GTCCATTTGCCGAGTTCGAAATTCTTGGTCTGGGCGCTACCCTGGACGCCAAGGGTTAGGGCAGCGATTATTATAGCGATTTTTTTCATATGCGGGGTCGGGGTAACAAAAACCATACAAAAATAGTATTTTTGCCACTATGAACATAATTTTTGCCACCGCTAACAAAGGAAAACTTCGCGAGGCTGCTGAAATCCTCGGCGAGGGCTGGACTCTTCTCACACCCGCAGACATGGGAATACTCGAGGATATACCCGAAACGGGCAATACCTTGAAGGAGAACTCGATACAGAAGGCAGACTATCTTTTCGAACGCCTTGGATGCGACTGCTTCGCCGACGATACCGGTCTGGAAGTTGACGCGCTGGGCGGCGCTCCGGGCGTGCACAGCGCCCGCTATGCCGGCCCCGGGCATGATTTCGACGCCAACATAGAAAAGCTGCTGCGGGAGATGGAGGGCGTGCCCTATGAGAAGCGCACTGCGCGCTTCCGCAATGTCGTGACGCTCATTATCGGCGGCGAAAAGCATTTCTTCGAAGGCTGCATGGAGGGTCATATCGCCCTTCAGCGCTCCGGGACGGCGGGCTTTGGCTATGATCCAGTATTCGTGCCCGATGACTTCCCCGGGGCGACGGTGGCCGATTTGGGGGAGGAGGTAAAGAATTCTATTTCCCACAGGGGAAAGTCGCTCCGTGCGATGGCGGCGTGGCTGTCGGCTAATACTGCAGCCAAGTGATGAAATCGGGCGACAGGCTCATAGTTCTTGGCTACACCAAGATCAATGATTCGGCCATAGTGCTTCACGCGCTCACTCAGGGGCGCGGGAGGCGCAGTTTCATAGTTTCCGCGGGGAAGAATCTTTCGCTGCTTCAGCCGCTGAGCATAGTGGAGGCCGAGATTTCGGAGAATCCGAAGTCGAGTCTGGCGAGGGCTTCGCGCTTCTATGCCCTCAGGCCCCTCGTGAGCCTGCGCACCGACCCCCGCAAGAACGCCATGGCCCTTTTCATGGGCGAAGTCCTTTATCGCAGCGTCAAGGACGGAATGGGCGACGAGGATATGTTCGCCTGGTGCGAAAAAAGCATCGCAACGCTGGAGGAGATTGAAAGCGATTTTGCCAATTATCATCTGCTCTTCCTGCTCGGGCTTGCGTCCCAGATGGGTTTTGCCCCCTCGCTTGAAGATATCGCGCCTTTTGCCGGAAAGCGACTACGGGATGCCGGGGCAATGTTGTCGCTACCCTTCGCAGATGCTTTGATTTACCCCCTTTCGGGCGACCGTCGCAGCGAGCTTTGCGACATTTTCCTTCGCTACCTTGCGCACCACAGCGAATCAGCGCTCGACATTAGGTCGCTCGCAGTGTTTAAGGAGCTTTTTCGTTGATTGCGGGGTTACGCGCCGGCTTCCGTGCCTCAGAAATCGGCCTTCAGGCTCACGACCTGCTGCCAGCCCAGGAACCCCTCAGCGCAGAAATGCGCACGGGCGCCTATGCGCAGGTGCAGATTGGACCCGATGCGCGGCTCCCAGTTAAGCTCCACCCTGTCGTAGAGCCCGGAATAGAGGGGCTGGCAGAAATAGAGCATCTCGCCGTAAGGATTTCCCGCAGTATCGGTTCCATAGTAAAAAGGAGTCTGGTCGCCCCCGTAATAAAGGGTGTTGGAGAGGCGCAGGCTCATAAAGGCCAACGCGGCCTCTATCTCTCCGCCCGTTGGAAGCAGCGCCTTTTTGGACTGCGTGCGGTCGCGGTGGTACCCTTGCAGGATGGCGGCTTTAAGCGAAATCTCTTTCCATTTCGAAGCGCCGGGAGCTGCGTCCAGCTTTGCCCAAAGGCTGCCCAGTCCGTTATCCACGACTCCGGGAGCAACGACCGAGCCCGAATAATGATAATAGGAAACGTTCCAGCCTGCACTGAAAAAGTCCGTGCACCGCGCGCCTAAAGTAGGTTTCCACGACCCCGCAGACAGTATCTGGAACCTTTCCTTCCTGTCATAACCCTTCATCCCCATCCAGTCACATGCTAGTTCGCTAAGGAAAGAGTCTGACTTCCAGCGCAGCAGCAGGCCCTCCATGTTCCTGTCGAGGAACTTGTGCTGATCCGAGAAAAATGCCTCCGACCAGTTAGACTCCATGACGGTGCGGGGGAAAACGCCCGCATATGCTTCAAACAGCCCCGATCTCGCCCGGGCTGAGCCCTGGTACCAAATCAGCCCCTCGCGCAGAGCGTCGCTCCAGGTGAGAGAGCCGAAGTCGTGGGCAGATTCGGCGCCCACCCTAAGCGCGTGCCTCACCCCCTTCGAGGGCGCGAAAGAAAACTCGAAAGTGGGCGCGTAAACGAGCGCGTGCGTAGTCATCGAGGGCAGGGGATAATCGCCCGAGGCGGCGAATTCCCTGTTGTCAAAGTAATACCACAAGTCGTTGTGAATGCTGAAGTCAGTCTTCTTGAGAGGGCTGCGCCCTAGTAGCGGCGTCCAGGACGCGAAGAGCAGCGCCAGGGCCCACGAAACTGTCAGTATTACCAAACTCTTTTTCATCGATACAAAGATAAACTAAAAATATTGTTATATTAGCAAGACTGTGCCGCCATGCGCCCGAACGAGGCCGGAACGCAGCCAAAGATAAGTAATAACCAAACAACACCAATATGGCAAAAACTGACTATAACTGGAAATACGTCTCCCTCGGCGGAGTCGTGAGAGTACAAATCGCAAGCGGCGAGGATATCGCCCACCTCGGCGAGCTGGATCAGAAGAAATGGACGGTCCTGAGCTGCCCCACGAGCGGCCTTGAGTTCGATTCCAAGACCCTCGCAATGCTCGACACCGACTGCGACGGCCGCGTACAGGTCGCCGAAGTCGTTGCCGCTGCCGAATATATCACATCCCTGGTAAAAGACAAGGACAGCATACTCAACGGCGAGGACAGCATAGCTCTCGACAACATCGACACTTCCACCCCCAAGGGGCAGGAGCTCTACGATTCCGCCAAGCGCATCCTTGCTTTCCTTGGCAAGGAGAACGAGACAAGCATCAGCGTGGCCGACACTTCCGACAGCGTAGCAATCTTCTCCGGCACCCGCTTCAACGGCGACGGCATCATCACCGAAGCTTCCGCCGATGACGAGGCACAGAAAGAGACCATCGCTGCCGCCATCGCTACAGTGGGCAGCGTGACCGACCGCAGCGGCGCCCCCGGCGTGGACGAAGCCCTTATCGAGAAGTTCTACGCAGCCCTTGCCGACTACGACGCCTGGATCAAGGAGTCGGAGACCCGCAAGGCCGAAATCTTCCCTTCCGGGGAAGGCACCGCAGCAGCCCTCGCTTCAGTCGATGCCGTAAAGGGCAAGGTCGCAGACTATTTCATGCGCTGCAAGCTCATAAAGTTCGACGCCGACGCCCTTTCCGCCCTCGACGTCTCCGTGGATAAGATAGGCCAGATAGGCGGTGGCGACCTCACGGCCGAAGGCGAGCAGATTGCCTCCTACCCCCTTGCCCGCCCCACTGCCGACGGCATCCTCCATCTCGATGCCCTCAATCCCGCTTGGGAGGCCTCTTTCGCCGCTCTCCGCGGCACCGTGATCGACGAAAAGCTGACTACTCTCACCGAAACAGAGTGGCAGGCCGTTCTCGATAAGTTCGCCCCCTACCTCGGCTGGTGCGCCGCCAAGAAGGGCGGTGAGGTAGAAAGCCTCGGCATCGAGAAGGTACGCGCGCTGCTCAAGGCCGGCCTCAAAGACCAGCTCATGGAGCTCGTGGCCCGCGACAAGACCCACGAGAAGGAAGCCGCCGGCATAGACGAAGTCGACAGGCTCACCCATTACTATCGCGACTTCTATCGTCTCCTTTGCAACTACGTCACCTTCAGCGATTTCTATTCCCGCGACGGAGAGCCAAAGGCCGTCTTCGAGGCCGGCAAGCTCTACATCGACGAGCGCTGCTGCAACTTCTGCGTCAAGGTGGACGACATGGGCAAGCACGGCGACATGGCAGGCCTGAGCAATATGTTCCTAATCTACTGCCACTGTATCAACAGGGCCAGCGGTAAGGAAATGGACATCGCCGCCGAGATGACCGCCGGCAGCATCAGCGACCTCCGTCCTGGCAAGAACTGCCTCTTCTACGACCGTAACGGCGAGAGTTGGGATGCAGTCGTGACGAAAATAGTGGACAACCCCGTTAGCATCAGGCAGGCCTTCTGGAGCCCCTACCGCAAGCTTGCTAAGTATATTTCAGAGAAAATCGACAAATCGGCAGCCGAGAAAGACGCAGCCGCAGTTGAGTCGCTCAAATCAAAGGCCGATGAAGGCGTGCCCGCTGAGAAGCCTCAGCCCTTCGACATAGGCAAGTTCGCCGGCATCTTCGCTGCAATAGGTATGGCGGTTGGCGCATTGGGAGTCGCTCTCTCCGCCCTCTTCAAGGGCATCTTCGCCCTTGAATGGTGGCAGCTCATACTCACCATTCTCGGCATCATGCTCGTGATTTCCGGCCCCGCTTGCTTCATCGCATGGAGGAAACTGCGCCGGCGCAACCTTGGTCCCGTGCTCAATGCCAACGGCTGGGCCGTGAACTCCAAGGTGCTGGTCAACATCCTCTTCGGTGCCACTCTGACCACAGTCGCCAAGTACCCCGTCATCAAGGGCGGCGATCCTTTCGTCAAGAAGACCCCTCTCTGGAAGAAAGTGGTAAGGTGGGTTATCTGCCTGCTGATAGTTGCTTTCGGCGTCCTCTTCTTCACCGATAACCTTAAGTGCATAGGCCTGCCCTTCCATAAGGAGGCAGCCCCCGTCGAGGAAGTAGTCCCCGCCGCCGGGGCTCCCGCTGCAGATGTCGCCGTTCCCGAGGCCCCCGCAGAATAGCGCCGCGGTCCCTCTTCGCTAACTAGCATAATCCTCTGCCCGCCCCTCAGACGGCAGAGGATTATTTTGTGTCCACGTCCTCGAAAGGCTTTTCGAGGATAGAGCGGCGGTATTTAAGCGAAAGGTGGAGCGTGCGCACAAGGAGGTGCACGAAATAGGCCGCCATCAGGATGTGAATGGCCAGCGCAGAAGATCCCTCAGGCAGCAGCAGGCGCGAGGCCGCTTCCCAGAACCCGAAGAAAAACAGCGCGGCTAAAAGCATAGCGTCGCGAATGGGGCGCGAGGCCGTGGCACCCTCGTAAATGCCGTCCCAGGCGAAGGCGGCGCACCCGAAAGGCGGCATCAGGACGAGCCAGGGAAGGAACTGCGCGCAGGCTTCCACCACCGCCCCGTCCGAACTCATCAGGCGGAGCAGCGGCATCCCCGCAATCCAATATATGAATATGAAAGCCACGCCGAGCGACATACTCCAAACAAAGACTCTGCGCACCGCGAGCCTGGTTCTCTCGCGCGAGCCCTCTCCGACGAAGCGCCCGGTCAGCGCCTCCCCGGCGTATGCAAAGCCGTCAGTAAAGAACGAGAAAATCATCAGCAGCTTCATCATAATCGCCCCTGACGAGAGCATCAGAGCCCCGTAGCGCGCCGAAATGATGGTGTAGCCAACGTATATTGAAGTGAGCCCCAGAGAGCGCACGAACAAATCCGAATTGAGGGAGAAAAAGCTCCTGAGCTCAGAGCGCCTGAACGCTAGTGCGACATCTTCCTTGCTGAAACCCGAAAAAACCTTCCTGCCATATTTCAGCGCCACTATCAGCACCGCAACAAGTAGCCCGGAATACTGCGCAACGACTGTCCCGAGAGCAATGCCCTTGAACCCCATACCCGGCCATCCGAAGGCCCCTAGCGTCAGCACTATGCTCAAAACTATATTGACGCAGTTGACAACCAGGTCCGTAATCATCGAACTGACGGAGTCCTGCATACCTATGAACCAGCCCCTTAGCGCCATCAGAGTAACAGTGGCGGGAGCAGCCCGGACACGGAGGAAGAAATAATCGAGCGCGAGCTCCTTAACCCCTGGCGGACAATCGACCAAGAGGAATGCGAGCTTAGTAAAAGGCAACTGCAGCGCGAGAACGAGCAGCGCAATCAAAACCGCAACTCCCGCCCCGCGCACGAGTATACGCGCGCATTCGCGCATATCTCCCCGCCCGAAAGCCTGAGCAGTCAGGCCAGCTGTTCCAGCGCGGAGGAAATAAAAATTCCAATAGAGCAGGTCGAAGAGCATCGACCCCACCGATATGGCGCCGATAAACGCCGCTGCAGCTGCCATGTGACCCGCCACGGCAATGTCCACCATTCCCACCAGGGGCACGGTGATGTTTGCAAGGATGCTGGGAATCGCTATGCGCAGTATTTCCCTGTCCAGCGGCTTCATCTGAACTTCTTGTCTTCCTCGAGCATGCCGAGGTAGGAATTGTAGCGCTCGGCGCTGATGCGTCCCTCGTCCACGGCCGCCTTAACGGCGCAACCGGGCTCGTGCGTATGGGTGCAGGGGACGAAGCGGCATTCCCGCGAAACCTCCAGCATCTCAGGGAAATAGCGCGCGACCTCATCCTTTTCGAGGTCTGCCAGGCCGAAGCCGCGAAGTCCCGGGGAATCGATTATCCACCCTCCACACTGCGCGCGGTACATTTCATATAGGGAGGTGGTATGCTTTCCCTGAAGGTGCGCAAGCGAGATTGATCCGACCTTGGGAGAAAGGGAAGGGTCGATGGCGCGAATGAGGCTCGACTTGCCGGCGCCCGATTCGCCGGAGAGGAGGCAGACTTTGCCGCTGCACTCCTTCCTGAGTTCATCAATTCCTTCGCCGGTCACAGCGGAAGTCTCGATGATGCGGTAACCAGCGCTCGAGTATATCCTCTTGAACGCTTCCACCTGCTCGCGCGCCTCATCGCGGTAAAGGTCCACTTTGTTGAGCAGCAGCGTCACGGGGACTCCGTACACTTCGCAGCTCACCAGTATGCGGTCGAGGAAGGGAAGCTTGATTTCGGGGAAATAGAGGGTAGCTACGATGAAGGCCATGTCGATATTGGCGGCGATGACGTGCGACTGGCGGGAGAGGTTGGTAGAGCGGCGTATCAGACCGTTCTTGCGGGGAAGGACAGAGGTAATGGCGGCGGGATGCTCCAGGTCGGGGGCGTCGCGGTCGCAGACATACTCCACGTGGTCGCCGACTGCCACCGGATTGGTGGAGCCCGCGCCCTCGAGGCGTATCTTTCCCCTCAGCACGGCGGGGAAAAGCTCCCACTCGGGGAGCTCGCTCAGCAGGTAATGGCTGCCGGCGTTTTTGACGACTGTCGCTGTTCCGCTTTTGTGCATATCGGGGCAAAGATACGAGTTTTCTGCTTATATTTGCTGAAATTCAACTCCGGCATCATGATTGAAGACAAAGCGATTACCGAGGCAATCTCCAGGCTTTTCGAAGAAATTGAATTCCCCGCGCAACCTACGGGCCTCTATGACCCCTTGCGCTATATGATTTCCATAGGCGGCAAGCGCCTGCGCCCGCATCTTTGCCTGCTCGCCTGGTCGCTCTACCGGGACGCCCTGAGCCCCGAGGTGCTGGATTGCGCCGCTGCGCTCGAAGTCTTCCACACCTTCACGTTGATTCACGATGACATTATGGACCGCTCGCCCATGCGCCGCGCCCACGATACGGTTTGGAAGAAATGGGACGAGGACACCGCCATCCTGTCGGGCGATGTGATGTGCATAGACAGCTATCGCAGGCTTTGCTCTGCGCCCGCGCCGGTGCTCTCGGAGGTGCTTTCGCTTTTCTCCGACATGGCGGCCAAGGTGTGCGAAGGACAGCAGTATGACATGGATTTCGAGTCGCTGCCAAGGGTTTCTAAGAGTGAGTATATGGAGATGATAGGGCTGAAGACTGGCGCCCTGATTGCCGCTTCGGCCAAGATGGGCGCAGTTCTTGCCGGCGCTTCGGCAGGGGACGCAGGGAAGCTTTACGACTATGGATATACTCTCGGGCTTGCTTTCCAGGTGGCTGATGATTACCTCGATACATACGGCGACTCTGCCGTTTTCGGTAAGCCGATAGGCGGCGATATTCTCAACGGCAAGAAGACCTGGCTGTTTATGCATGCCCTCGACAAAGCAGAGAGCCTTCAGGGCGGGATTGATGCCGAAACTTTGCTTCGAGAGATGGCCTTCGAGGCTGTGAGCGAAGAAGAAAAGGCAGCGAAAATCGCCAAGGTCCGCGCGCTCTATGACGCTCTTGGCGTGGGCGAAGACGCTCGCGCCGAGGTGCGAAGGCTCAGCGCCCTTGCGCTCGACGCCGTTTCGGGCCTTGCGGCCCCCGACGCCTACGCGGCAGCCGGGCGCCTTCGCGCCTTCGCCGACGCCCTCGTCGGCCGCGCGAAATAGTTCCGCATCTCCCACAACTTGGGAGGGCAATTAGTTCTTCTCCCGTCCCGTTATCAAAGCAGGCATCCAGTATCGATGTCATTGCAGCCTCGCTGCCAAGGCAGGCGCGGCGACCCCTTCACTGAAGGCCTTCGGTGGAACCCTCGCCGCGCCTAAGGGCCGAAATCAGCTCTCAAGCGCGCCCACCATGCCTCTCCCACTCCTCCAGGGCATACCCCACGCGCCTGGTTTGGCGACCATTGTTAATAAAAGAGGGCGTCAAGCAACTAATCTAGAGGTATCGAACGAGATTGCTTGATATCAATGGCGTATTGACGGATGTCGGAAGTGTCATCGGCTGGACCTTGAATCAGCATATTAACTCCAACAGAAGTACCAAGGACTTTCGCTATCTGGAAAAGTCGAGAAATTTTTATATCGTCATTGCGAAACCAAGTAGCAACAGTACTCCATCCAAGACATAATTTTTCTGCCAGTGCGGTTCGTGATATACCTTTCGATTCCAGATAGGCAGATAAAAATGCTAACCTTTTGAGCTTGTAACCTTGCCCGTCACCAAGGAGTATTTCTTTTCCGTTCAGTTGGTAGTAGGCATTCGATCCTGGCTTGAACAAAGAAAAGGAAACCTCGCAACCAAGAATCTGACAAATGGCTTCGGCCCTTGAGAGGTTCATATCGTCTTCCTTCATGGCAGAATAAATGACTGGGCGGCTCAGTCCAAGCTTTGACGCTATTTCATCATAGCCCACCCCGGTCAGGCCAATGAGGTCAAGGAGAAACTGCAGGCGCTTGAATTCTCCGGTTGCCGGCCTTCTTGATGATTCGTAGAATGGCATATTCTCTATTCGTTCTAAAAATTACAAAGAGAAGACTAGCCGCGCCAAAAACCAATAAAATATTCTCAAATCTTTGAATTATTGCAAGAAACATTTATATTTGTAAAGGATACTTGCAGGTAACGGATTCTTAACTCTTTGCAAATTAATCAATTAGCAAGACAAAGGTTAAAAATCTTAGCAAGAATTCCAAAGAAAACGAGTCATCTAAGGGCAATAGCATTGCCTATGATGATGATACTCAGATGGCCGTGAGGTCCTCATTTAATCATTACGTTTTAAGATTTTAGTGCGATGCGCGGTCGCAGTGATGTGCCCGCGCATTTGTTCTAAAAGCGCAAACGATTGAGCTAAAACACAAAGCAGATAACACACTATTACCAACAAATCTAACTGATATGATCAAAAAACTAATCCACACAGGCGTAGCGCTGTTATTAATTGGTGCTACGTTGCCTGCTTTTGCCCGGGAGAGCACATCTTCAAAAGATGTTTCTCAAACCCAACCTCAGGCAGGTCAGACCATCACCGTCAAAGGTGTAGTGTATGACGATCAAGGAGAACCCCTCCCTGGCGCCGGAGTCATAGTCAAGGGTACCACGAAAGGGACTGTAACCGACCTGGACGGCAGCTACGAGCTCAAGGTCACGCCTAATCAGGTTCTCGTCATCTCCTTCGTCGGCTTCAAGGATCAAGAGATTCCTGTGAACGGTCGTACCCGCATCAATGCTACTCTCGCTTCCTCGGCCACGACGCTTGACGACGTCGTCGTCGTTGGCTACGGCGCAATCAAGAAGGCCAACTTGACCGGTGCCGTTGATGTTGTTGATTCTAAGGCCTTCGAGAACAGGGTCGCGGCAAACGTTGATCAGATGTTGCTAGGCAATATGCCTAACGTAAGCATTGCAACCATTGACGGAGCTCCCTATCGTGACGTAAACAACCTTTCCGGTTATCAAATCCGCGGCGTCTGGAATACTCTGGCCTCCAGCTCGGCTGCCGGCGACTACTTCGGCTCTCTGGTCCTCATCGACGGAGTCGAGGGAGATCCAGCCAGCCTGAACCCCAATGACATTGAGAGTGTGTCTGTTCTGAAGGACGCAGCTGCTTCTGCAATTTACGGATCCCGTGGCGCATACGGCGTCATGCTCATCACTACTAAGAACGCCCCAAAGGAGGAGATGGTGACCGTCTCTTACAGCGGCAACTATAACTTCATGACTCCTACCGCCACGCCCGACCTCGTCACTGACGGTGAACTTTATACTCGGGTCAGGGCCGAGGCTTACTATGGCTGGTATGGAAAATATGCCGCCACTGCTAATGTCTGGCCTGCCAAGACCAAACTGACGGATATAAATGCCGGCTACCTGAACGCCGATAAGCAGGCTGCTCTTGTAGGCGGGGTATATACAACCAACAAGGGCGTTTATGAGTACTATGGCAATACTGACTGGTGGAAAGCTATGTTCAAGGACCATACCGCCTCGCAGATCCACAACGTTTCCGTCAGCGGCAACAATGGGAAGGTCAGCTATCTGCTCTCCGGCCGTATGTATGACTACGACGGTATTTATGTAGGAAAGTCCGACCCTTACAAGAAATACAATCTCCGTTCGAAAGTCGACATCAAGATTACCGACTGGCTCTCCATCGGAGAGAACATCGAGTATGCCAAGGATAACGTCGACTATGGCATTTCTTCCACCGGCGATGGCATGAACGCTCCTCAAGCTCGTGCAAAGACCTACGGTGCTCCGACCTGGCCCATATACAACCCGGACGGAACTTTCACAAAAGCTGGCGGATACATTCTATCCGGCCTGATTGGCGACGCATACGATCCGATTTCATACAAACGCAAGGGAAAGACCAAGGATGTTGATGCGTTCAGGACTTCGACATCCCTCACTGCCGCCTTCTTCAACAATGCCCTTCGTCTCCATGCAGACTATACATACCGCACCAAGAACATCGTTTTCGAAACAAAGGATACTGGCGTATGGTACAGCGACGGTATTGATCCTGCCACAGGTCAAGCCCAAATGACCTTCTCTCAGGAGGACACAGGCAAGCCCGAGAAGAACGACATCTACCGTCAGAGTATTCGCCGCAACACGACTAGTCAAGATTGGAGTGTTGTCAACGCCTATGCCGAATATGAAAACACATTCGACAGACACTGGCTCAAGGGAATGGTCGGTTACAACTACGAAAAGCGCAACCGAATGGATGAAGAGATCAAAATGTATGGTCTGGATTACTGGGATGCGGATGCTGCCAATCCATGGGCATATGCTTTAGGCACTAAGGAGAGAGACGGAAGTGCAGTAACAGGTTATGCGCAGTATTGGGACGGTAGCAAGGCCAAGCATTGGCGTAACGCGGGTGTCTTCTTCCGCGCAAACTATGCCTTTGATGACCGTTACCTACTTGAATTCAACGGCCGTTACGACGGCTCTTCCGTTTACGTCAACCAGTACCAGTGGGGCTTCTTCCCGTCAGCTTCCGCCGCCTGGCGTGTATCCCAGGAGCACTGGTGGAAGGTCAATCCTAAGTGGATTAGCGCACTCAAGTTCCGCGTGTCCTACGGCGTGCTCGGCGACTGCATGAGCGCGGGCGCCTACAACACAGAGGACACCTTCGATATCGATGTCGCTAGCAACCGCGTTATTAACGGATCTTCCACCTACAGGGTCTATGAGGTTCCTGATGTAACGAACTTCCAGTATACATGGTCAAAGCTGAAAACCTTCAACGTGGGTGCCGACGCCTCGTTCTTTAACAATAGGCTCGATATCACTTACGACTACTTTATCCGCCGCAATACAGACATGCTGACCGAGGGTACTGAGCATGCTTCTGTTTACGGTCAATACGGAGATAACAGCAATTTGGGCAATAATGCCTCGATGTCAACTTACGGTTGGGAGCTTTCTGTGCAATTCAACCAGCCATTCATGTTAGCTAGTCGCCCGGGCCATTTCGGCATTCACGCCTCTATCAGCGATAACTATACTATCGTGGACGAGTATAACGGTAACGAGTCCGGCAGCATTAGGGCCTTCAAGTATCACGCAGGCCAGCATCTTGGCGATGTTTATGGTCTGCGAAGCAATGGCCTGTTCAAGACCCAGGACGATATTGACAACGCATTCGGTCCGGGAAAACCGTATGTCATCGCCGATGAGGACTTGCGCTACCACTCCAAGCAGACAGATATCCGTGTCGGCGACATCTGGATTAAGGACCTAAATGGCGACGGCAAGATTGACTTAGGCAACATGCAGCTTGATGACATGGGAGACCTCGAAATCATCGCAAATAAGTGGCCTAGGCTTCCTTTCTCCTTCGGCATCGATCTTGACTGGGCTAACTGGTACCTGAGCGCCAACTTCCAGGGTATTATCCACCACGACTTCATTGCGTACGGCGGTTTTATGCCGTTCAACCTATATGCCAACCCTTACGGACCGATGACTAAGTGGTCTCTTGACAAGTATGCAAAGATTGACGAGGATGGGACTTTTCTAAATCCTGACACCGCGATTCTGCCTGTTCTCTCTCAGGGTAACAGACTCATGCGTGACAAGACTCAGACAAACTGGAATGTTAAGTACGCTGACATTCCCATTGACACTTATGTATACAACGCCGGCTACATCAACCTGCAGAATCTACAGTTTGGTTACAATCTGCCCCGCAAACTCATCAGCAAAATTGGAATGACCGCAGCGAAGATCTATTTCTCCGGCGAAAACCTGTGGAACTGGTCTCCTTTTTATAAGATCTTCGGTCGCGACTTTGACGTCACAACCCTCACATACGCAGGTGATGATCCTACCGAAGCTCTTAACTGGTTCACCGGTTACGGATTCCAGTATCCTAAGCTACGCACCTTCTCATTGGGTCTGAACGTTACATTCGGCGGCAAAAGTAACAAATCCGTGAGTGCTGCCGCCAATACTGCAGCTCTGGCGGCCGCTATTTCCGCCGCTAATGCTGCCGCCGAAACTGCCAAGGCTGCTGCCGAAAAGGCCCAGACAGAGGCCACAGCCCTCAAGGCTGAACTGGCTAATGCTCTCAAGGCCAAGGAAGATTGCGAGAATGCTCCGAAGCCGATGTCTGTCCGCCGCGCTGAAGCCCTCCATGTCGAGGATGTCTATTTCGAGCTCAACCAGAGCGTCATCCGCGACACCGAGAAGGCCAAGGTCGACAACCTTGTCAAGGTCCTTAACGACAATCCCGATGCCAACGTGGATATCTTCGGCTATGCCGACCAGGCCACCGGCACCGAGCTCCGCAACCTCGTCCTCACCAAAGAGCGCGCAGAAGCAGTTGCAGCAGCCCTCAAGGCAGCCGGCATCGCTCCCGAGCGCATCCGCACTGAATTCCACGGCACGGAGAAGGATTCTTCCTTCACTCCCGAGAACAACCGTCTCGCCGTCTGCATCGTGAACAACTAATTATGATACGATTATGAAAAGGATATTCATACTCTTAACCATCACACTCTCCGTTGCGACCATAGCGGTCTCTTGTGATTTGTCGGAGTACAACCCCAACGAACCTGGATACGAGAAAGTGTTCAGTAGTGCGACTAACGTCCAGTACGTAATCAATGGCTTCTACGGCGGCTTTGGCTCCGTGACGAACGCTTACAGTAAGGATGTTCCGACCGATTATTTCCCTGACCAAAGCCTCCCTGCAAGATTCCAGAAGGGATATTCTGCGACTTCTACTGATACATGGGGCGAATGGGATGACATATATCACTATAATTATGTGCTGACTCAGTTGAACAGTTCTGCTGCAGCCTCGTTGTCTGAGGCAGAAAAAGAGAATTTCATCGCCGAAGTTCGCCTTTTCCGAGGCATGAAATACTACCAAATGGTCCGGCAGTACGGAGATTTGCCATGGTTCGATCATGTGATTAGTCCTGCCGACTCCGATGATGAGCATAAAGACCGCGAGAGCCGCGACGTTATCATGAAGCACGTTCTTGAGGATTTTGACTATGCCATCGACCACATAACCGCGACCAGTCCAGACGCCACCTGTGTCAGCAAAGAGGTTGCTCTATTTCTCAAGATGCGGGCTTGTCTGTACGAAGCCTCGTTCCGCAAGTACAACAATGTAACCGCTTCTGTAAAAGGTGAACCTTTCTCTAACTACACAGTAGATCAACTGTATGTACTTGCTGCCGATGCTGCAAGACAAATAATTGACGAAGGCAAGTATGGACTAATTTCTGACTGGCGCAGTCTCTTCTTAAGCGAAGCGCTCCAAACCACAGAGGTTATTCTTGGTGCTCAAACTGCTGCCAACATCCAGGGCAGCCAGAACAATTTCTTCGTTTATACTAAGCAGACTGCTCCTAAGAGTCTGACTCGCACCTTCGTCAATACTTTCCTCATGAAGGATGGTACGCCTTACACCGACAAGGTTGGTTATATTACCGATAGTTGGAAGGACGAATTTACCAATCGTGATCCTCGTCTCGCCCTTACGGTGAGATATCCCGGCTACAAGTTCGCTGGTGAAACGGCGGTGCCTGACTTTGGCGCTTCTTTTTTGGGCTATCAGATCCGAAAGTTTTGCTATGACAAGTACGCAGAGACCAGCGGGGCAGACCCGGATGAAAATCCTAAGCACAACTCCAATAGCACCCCCATTTATCGCTATGCAGAAGTGCTCCTTTCATATGCTGAAGCTAAAGCAGAGCTGGGGCAGATGGATAACTCGATATGGGAACAGACCGTCGGTGCGATTCGCAAGCGTGCGGGTATCACCGGCAGTAGTCTGACCACTGTCCCTACTATTGTTGACAATTACCTCAAGGCCAACTACTATCCTGACGTTACAAATGCCGCAATTATGGAGATACGTCGTGAGAGGGCAATTGAGCTCTGCATGGAGGGTGTCCGCGACTTTGATCTGCTCCGCTGGGGTTGTGGAAGTCTTCTTTCCACTGCTCCTTGGGACGGTATTAACATCGATGCGGTGGACACTGCCCTCGATTTAGATGGCAACGGTATTGATGATGTCTGTTTCTACACTGACGCATCTAAAAAGGTGGCAGGCGTAGTGAACATCGCTGTCGATGGTTCAACAGGTCTGACGGTTGTCAGCAATGGTTCAAAAAAGCAGCTCAGATACGATATTGATACCGAACTACGTTACTGGGATCCGGACGGTCATTTAATCCTGGATGCCATTCCGTCGCAGGAGATAGCCGCATATCGCAAGCTGGGTTACACACTCACTCAGAACCCTGGGTATTGATTTCGACTTTTCTATATTTTAGAAGGCGGCCACATGGTCGCCTTCTTTTTTGAGACAAATCACGGGACGAACTTGCGGATTTCGGGTTCGGGGAGGCGGACGAGAGCGGATATTTGCCTGAAGGACAGGCGGTATTGCCGCCTAAGAAGTTGTGCGAGTGTTATCCTGCGTTTAGGCTCAAGGCGGCGGACGTCCCGGAATCCGAACAAGTTTTCGCATTCGTTCGAACATATGAGTCTTGCTTCCGAATCTTCCATGGAAATACCGGAATAATGGGCAAGTTGCCCGCGGATCTCTTCCTCGCGCTGCCTGTTTCCGGAAAGGAATACACGAAAGCTGTTGGCGGACTCGAAAATACCTTCATATCGCGCGACATCTACATAATTAGAGGGCAAAACTATCCCGTTGCAGATGGTCCAATCAAAGGGAATGGTAAGACTCTTTGAATGAATTATCCTTATTTTCATGCGATTGGCCAAACTGCCAAAGCTGATAGGAGAGGATACCCCGCCTTTTTCATCGAAGTACCAAACAGGGAGATTAACCCCAGACCTGAAATACAGTGAACCGCTTCCCCATAAATAATCTTGGGGCATAATCCGTTTCCCGTCTTTCGTTGGCTGGAATACCACATAGGCGGCGACGTTGCGAAGATATCGGATGTCATCTCCCACAGGATATAGGACCCCGTCAAAAACCATATCCCAAGGGCCTTCCCGTGTCCGGCATGCATGTCGCACATAGGTGGATTCGAATAGTACTTTGAATCGGGAGCATTCTTCAACCGTTCCGTAGAGCAAGAAATGAGGATGCGTATCCTCAAGGCTGAATGCAACGATGACTGCATCGGTGTTTGCCGCGCATAGGGCAACGATGTTCATTACCGAGACGAAATCCTCTCTATCCAGGATGAATTCCCTGCTCTTGCTCCCGTCAGAACAATAGTGAAAGTATTGCTTGTAGTCCATTTGTTCCAATCGCCTCATGTCCCGCGCCACCGACCGCCGATGAGCTTCGACAAAGCTTACGCCGGCAATGTATGAAACATTTCATGACGCTCCAAGCCCCAGCATAAACTTATTTGAGTATAAACGATTAAGTTGCGCTGCGGCAGGCAACTTTCCTTCGCTCCCAACAGAACGGTCGCTCAGGAAACTGCCTGCCTCCGCTGCCAGAGTCTGCATTCCCCGCCACCAAGGCAGGCGCGCTGACCCCGTCATAGAAGCTCTTCGGTGGCACCCTCGCCGCGCCTAAGGGCCGAAATCAGCCCTCAAGCGCGCCCAGCATGCCCCTCAGTGCCGTCTATGGCATACCCTGCGCGCCTGGTTTGGCGGAGAAGAAAAAACAATCCCTCCGTGCACCAAACCGGGCGGCGGAGGGATATGTGTGGTTATGAAGTAGTTATTTCTTGCGGATGAAGATCTGGACGGGGCAGCCGGTGAAGTCGAACTGCTCGCGCAGGCGGTTCTCAAGGAAGCGCTTGTAGGGGTCCTTCACGTACTGGGGGAGGTTGCAGAAGAATGCAAACGACGGGAAGCGCGTGGGGAGCTGGGTGATGTACTTGATCCTTACGTATTTACCCTTCCATGCGGGCGGGGGAGTCTCCTCGATGATGGGAAGCAGGGCTTCGTTGAGGCGGGCCGTGGGGATTTTCCTCGAATAGTTCTCCGAGACGCGGGCTATGGCGTCGAGCACGTCGAGCACCCTTTGCTTTTTGGTCACGGAGGTGAATATGACGGGCACGTCATCGAAGGGGGCGAGGCGGCTCTTAAGGGCCTCCGTGTATTCCTTCATAGTGTTGCTGTCTTTCTCGAAGAGGTCCCATTTGTTGACGACCACGACGCAGCCCTTGCGGTTGCGCTGGATGAGGTTGAAGACGTTCATGTCCTGAGACTCCATGCCCTGGGTGGCGTCAATCATAAGGACGCAGACGTCGGCGTTCTCTATGGCGCGGATGGAGCGCAGGACCGAGTAGAATTCGAGGTCTTCGCTGACCTTGGACTTGCGGCGCATGCCGGCGGTGTCCACGAGCATGAATTCGTGACCGAACTTGTTGAAATAGGTGGAGATGGAGTCGCGGGTCGTGCCTGCGACGGGGGTCACTATGTTGCGTTCCTCTCCAAGGAGGGCGTTGGTGAGCGAAGATTTGCCGACGTTGGGCTTACCCACTATGGCGATGTGCGGGAGGTCGGGCCTGTCTTGAGGGTCGGGGCCGGCGTCTTCGGGGAGGACGCGGCAGATTTCGTCGAGAAGCTCGCCCGTGCCGCTGCCGTTGGCCGCGCTGATGCTGAAGAGCTCGCCGAGGCCGAGGCCGTAGAACTGGTAGGTGTCGAATATCTTGGCGCCGGTGTCCACCTTGTTGACGCAGAGGACGACGGGCTTTTTGGAGCGGCGCAGGATGTCGGCTATGTCGGAGTCGTAGTCGGTGATGCCGGTGGCTGCTTCGACCATGAAGAGTATGACGTCGGATTCGTCGATGGCAATCTGGACCTGCCTGCGGATGGCGGCCTCGAAGACGTCGTCGGAATTGGTGGTGTATCCGCCCGTGTCGACTACGGAGAATTCGCGGCCGCACCACTCGCAGCGGCCGTAATGGCGGTCGCGGGTGACGCCGGCGATGTCGTCGACTATGGCCTTGCGCATGCCGACAAGGCGGTTGAAAAGTGTTGATTTGCCCACGTTGGGGCGGCCTACGATGGATACCAGGGCCATGACTGATCAGTGTTTGTTGTACAGGGCGCACCCTTCGCAATCACTGCCGGGAGTGCCTGTGCAGCTCGGAGCCTTGCCGCTTGTCAGCGGAATAGATGCCTGCTCCTCCTTCATGCAGCGTATGCCGAGGCGGCGCATCTCCTTATTGGAGCCGACCTCGTACTCGGGGAACTTGCCGTTTTTGCGGAATATGATGTTGAAACACATTCCGAAGACGGCGATGCCGATGATTGCAAGGGTGAAGAGGAAAAGCTTCATCTATCAGTGAACAAACTCCGAACTGATTGGTTCGTAATAATATATCTTGCGTATAATGCGGGCAAAGACACCGGTCATGGAGATGACTTTGATCTTGCTCGTGTCTTTCGAAGGGTCGGTGGTGAGGGGGATGGTGTCGGTGATGAGGACCTGCTTGAGAGGGGAATTGTTGATGTTCTCGAAGGCGGCGCCGGAGAGTATGCCGTGCGTGGCGCAGGCGCTCACGCTGGCGGCTCCCTTTTCCATCAGGACTTCGGCGGCTTTGGCAAGTGTGCCGGCGGTGTCTATCATGTCATCCACGATGATGATGTTCTTGCCCTCGATTTCGCCAATGGCGGTAATCGAAGAGACGCGGTTGGCCTTTTCGCGGGTCTTGTGGCAAATGACGACGGGGCAGCCGAGGGCCTTGGCGTAGGAATTGGCTCTCTTTGCGCCGCCCATGTCGGGAGCCGCAATCGCCAGATTCTCAATGTTCAAGGATTTGATATAGGGGATGAAGACCTTGCTTGAATACAGATGGTCTACGGGGAAATCGAAGAAGCCCTGGATCTGGTCGGCGTGGAGGTCGCAGGTCATGACGCGGTCGGCGCCGGCGGACTTGAGGAGGTTGGCTACGAGCTTGGCGCCAATCGAGACCCTGGGACGGTCCTTGCGGTCCTGACGTGCCCAGCCAAAGTAGGGGATGACGGCGATCACCTTGTCGGCAGACGCCCTCTTGGCGGCATCGATGGCAAGGAGGAGCTCCATCAGGTTGTCCGACGGGGGGAAGGTGCTCTGGATGATGAAAACCGTGGCGCCGCGGACGCTCTCGGCATAGGCGGGCTGAAACTCTCCGTCGCTGAATGGAGTGACGACAAGGTCGCCGAGACGGTAGTGGTCCTCTTCTTCAGTGCGGGAGGCTTCCAGCTCTGCGACTACTTTTTTGGCGAATTCTTCCGACGCCCTGCAGGCGAACAGTGCGATGCGATGCTCTTTTATCATTTTGATGTCAAAATTGAGTCTATGTATGAAAGGATTTCTTCCCTTCCGCGGCCATCCTCAGACGAGCTTACGAATATCGGAGGGAGGCTCTCCCAGTGCTCCAAAATCTGCTCCTTACACTTCTCCATGCGCTCGGCGAGCACCACGGGGCCGGACTTGTCGGCTTTGGTGAAAATGATGGCGAAGGGGATGCCTGCCTCGCCGAGTCTGAGAAGGAAATCCATATCGATGGAACCTATCTCACGCCGCGAGTCGATCAGAACGAAAAGGACCTGCATCTCCATGGAGTTGGAAATGTAGTCGCCAATCATGCGCCACAGGTCGTCGCGGCCTTTCTGCGAAATCTTGGCATATCCGTAGCCCGGGAGGTCTACCAGGTACCACGAATCATTGATAATGAAGTGGTTGACAAGGCGCGTCTTGCCGGGGGTAGAGGAGGTTTTTGCGAGGGCGCCGGAAGCGCAGAGCAAATTGATAAGGGAGGATTTTCCCACGTTGGAGCGGCCTATGAATGCGAATTCGGGGAGTCTCGGAACGGGTCTTGAGGCCGTCCCTGTGCTGCTGCCTGCAAATCGAGCCGATAAAATCTTCATATCCCTCCTTTTGAGTGGTGCAAAGATAGAAAAAAAGCGTGGATTTTACTAAATTTGCACCGTTATATAAGGAAAGAAATGCAAAGGGACGTAATTGACTTATATTCCCTGCAATCCATGATCAGGGCATCCCTGGAGGATGTTTTTCCTGACAGAATCTGGGTAAAGGCCGAGATAAGCTCCGTGAGCGTCAAGGCCAACGGTCACTGCTACCTCGATCTCGTGGAGAGCCGGGAAGGATCGGTCGCCGCAAAAGCGAAGGCCGTCATATGGCGCAGCCGCTATCTCCTCCTGGGCAAGGCCTTCGAGGAAATGACCGGCAGCCCCCTGACTGCCGGCATGACCATCCTCGCCCGCGTCCAGGTGAGCTACAGCGAAATCTACGGCCTCACCCTTTCCATCGACGACCTCGACGCCGTGGCCACTCTCGGCGAGCAGGAAAAGATTCGCCGCGAGACCATAGCCAAGCTCGAAAAGGAGGGCCTGCTCGACGCCCAGCAGCAGCTCGAGTTCCCTTTGCTGCCCTACCGCCTGGCGGTAATTTCCGCCCCCGGCGCCGCAGGATGGGGCGATTTCCGCCGCCATCTTGAGGAGAATCCCTATGGTTTTAAGTATAAGGTGGAGCTCTTTGAAGCGGTGATGCAGGGCCCCTCGGCGCCCGAGTCCATTTCTGACGCCCTCGCGGCTGTAAGCGCGTCAAAGGAGCCTTGGGACGCAGCGCTCATCCTAAGGGGCGGCGGCTCCGCCTTCGACCTTTCGTGCTTCGACGATTACGGCCTCTGCTTCAACATAGCCACCTGCCCCATCCCCGTCCTCACCGCCATAGGTCACGACCGGGACACGCACGTCGCCGACATGGTCGCCTTCAGCGCGGTCAAGACTCCCACCGCCCTCGCCGACGTGTTCATAGATGCTTTTGCGGCCGAGGACGAGCGCATCAGCAGCTTCACCACCCGCCTGCGCCTGGCTTTCAACGGCAAGATTTCAGCGATGGAGTCCAAGGCAGAGCTGCTCCTTTCCCGCATCAAGGCCGCCGACCCGAGGAGCGTCCTGTCGCGCGGCTACACCCTGGTCACCGATTCGCGCGGCGTAATCATAAAGAGCGCCTCACTCGCCGAGGAGGGAGCGCGCATAGGTGTACTGTTCCGAGACGGCAAACTAAACTGCACAGTAGATGGAAAAGTTTGACTACCCAAAAGCTATCTCGCGCCTCGAGGAAATCCTCTCCAAGGTGGAGGACCCCTCGACCGGCGTCGACGACATTGACAAATACGTAAAAGAGGCGGAAAGCCTCGGCGAAAAGTGCCGCAAGTACCTGCGCACCCTTCGCGAAAAGGCCGATGCTATCGGCAGCGAAAAGTAATATGGCTAGCAAGAAAATATACGTCACCGACCCCTATCTGCAGCCCTTCAAAGGTGCGATAGACGCCCGGCACCGGCGCATCCTCGAGTGCCGCGAACGCTTCTCCAAGGACGGTTCCCTGTCCTATGGAATCAACAACCACCTCTGGTACGGCCTGCACCGCGAGAGTGATGGCAGCTGGGTGTTCCGCGAGTGGGCTCCCAATGCGACCCGCATCTACCTGATAGGCGAGTTCAACTCCTGGCGCCGCACCGAGGGCTACGCCCTTAAGCCCATAGGCAACGGCGACTGGGAGCTGCGCATCCCCGCCATGCTGATTCACCACGGCCAGCTCTACAAGCTCTTCATCGAGTGGCCCGGCGGCGGCGCGGAAAGGCTTCCCGCCTATGCGACCCGCTGCGTCCAGGACCCCGAGACCAAGGTTTTCTGCGCCCAGGTCTGGGCTCCCGAAACCCCTTACGAGTGGAAGCACGGCCGCGCCGGCAAGCGCCCCCGTCCCCTCATTTACGAGTGCCACATAGGCATGAGCTCTGAGGAAGAGAAGGTCGCTTCGTTCGAGGACTTCCGCACAAAGGTGCTGCCCAAGGTGCAGGACCTCGGCTACAACGTGCTGCAGATCATGGCCCTGCAGGAGCATCCCTACTATGGGTCCTTCGGCTACCAGGTGGCCAATTTCTTTGCCTTGAGCTCCCGCTTCGGCACCCCCGAGGAGTTCAAGGCCCTGGTTGACGACGCGCACGGCCGCGGCATTGCCGTCATCATGGACATAGTCCATTCCCACAGCGTGAGCAACACAGCCGAAGGCCTCGGCGAGTTCGACGGCCACGACGACCTCTACTTCTATCCCGGCCCCCAGGGCCACCATCCCGCCTGGGGCTCCCGCTGCTTCGATTACGGCAAGGACCAGGTTAAATACTTCCTGCTGTCGAACTGCAAGTTCTGGATGGAAGAATACATGCTGGACGGCTTCCGCTTTGACGGCGTGACGAGCATGCTCTACTGGGATCACGGCCTGGGCAAGGATTTCGGCGACTACGCCCTCTATTTCGACGCCGGCGTGGATGAGAACGCTGTTACCTACCTTGGCCTTGCGAATATGCTTGTCAAGGAAATAGCTCCCAACGCCATCACCATAGCCGAGGACGTCTCCGGCATGGCGGGCCTCGCGGCTCCCTTCAGGAACGGCGGCGTGGGCTTTGACTTCCGCATGTCCATGGGCGTTGCAGACCACTGGATCAAATGGATCAAGGAAAAGAGCGACGAGCAGTGGTCGCCCGGCGAAATATGGTGGGAGCTCACCCGCAAGCGCGATGACGAGAAGACCATCAGCTACGCCGAGTGCCACGACCAGGCCCTCGTGGGTGACAAAACCATCATCTTCCGCCTCGCCGACAAGGAGATGTACTTCTCCATGGACAAAGCTTCGCAGAATATGATAGTCGAGCGTGCGGTGGCCCTTCACAAGATGATAAGGCTCGTCACCGCCGCGACGGCAGGCGACGGCTACCTCACCTTCATGGGCAACGAATTCGGCCATCCCGAATGGATAGACTTCCCCCGCGAGGGCAACGGATGGTCATTCTCGCACGCCCGCCGCTTGTGGTCGCTTTCTGAGCGCGACGACCTTCGCTACAAGCCCCTCTACCTCTTCGATAAGGCAATGATACGCCTCATCAAAAAGCACGACATCCTCTCCGAGCGTCCCAGGCTGCTGGTTGGCGACGAGCAGAAGAATATATTGATATTCACAAGGAAAAACTTTATCTTTGCGCTCAATTTCAACCCCGTCGGATCATTTGCCGATTACGGGTTCTCCGCGCCCGCAGGAGAGTACAGGCTCGTCCTGTGCTCCGATGACGAGCAGTTTGATGGTTTCGGCCGCCTCAAAGCCGGCGAAACCCACGTGGCAATGGACAGGCGCTGCCCCAACGGCGACCCTGCCTTTGACCACGAGCTGCAGTTGTACCTGCCGGCCCGGTGTGCTATGGTATACGAAAAAGTGAAATGATATGGCATTTTTAAAATTCAACAAGTCCGAGCTTGTCAACCTGTCGTACTCCCTCAGGCGTGAGATTATCTCGGCCAACAAGACGGGTGCGTATTGCAACACCTCCATACTCACTTGCAATACCCGTCGCTACCACGGTCTTCTCGCCGTCGCTCTCGACCGCTTCGGCGGCGACAAGTTCCTCCTCCTTTCCGCCCTCGACGAGAGTCTCATAGTCGGCGGCAAGCAGTTCAATCTCGGCATCCACTGCTACGGCGAGGTCTATGAGCCCCGCGGGCACAAGTATATCGTGGATTTCGAGGCCGACCCCGTCCCCCAGATTACCTACAAGGTCGGCGACATCGTGTTCCGCAAGAGCATCCTGCTCGTTCCCGACCAGGACCAGGTGATGATCAAGTTCGAGTTGCTCTCCAGCCCCTCGAAGGTCACCGTCCAGCTGCGTCCCTTCCTGGCGTTCCGCAGCATACACGCCCTCACCGCCCAGAATTCCGAGGCCCGTCTGACTCCCGCCCCGCTTCAGGGAGGCGTTTCCTTCCGCGTGTATCCCAACTTCCCCGAGCTGATGCTCCAGGTGAGCGATTCTTCCGCCAAATTCGTCTCTTCCCCCTACTGGTACAACGGCATAACCTATTCCGACGAGTACCGCCGCGGCTACGACTGCCGTGAGGACCTCCCCGTTCCCGGATGGTTCTCCTTCGACATGAAGGAAGGCGGGTCGGTCGTATTCTCAGCCTCCCTTAAGGAAGAGCTCCCCACCGGCCTGAAACGCAAGTTCACCGACAAGCTGCGCAAGATGCCCCACATCACCAACAGCCGCGACCAGCTCGTCCATTGCGCCGACCTCCTCGTTTCCGACCATAATTTCCGCAAAAAGGTAGTCGCCGGTTTCTCATGGATGTATACCGGCCTACTTCGCGAGACCCTGCAGGCCCTCCCCGGCCTGACGCTCTACGCCAAGGGTGACAAAGAGGCTTTCGAGGAAATCCTTGACAACCTTATCGCCGACGAGCAGGAAAGGCTCTTCTGCAAGACTACGCAGGTCGAGGCCCCGTTCTTCATGGCGACAGCCCTTCAGGCATATATCGATTACGGCGCAGACCCCGCCAAGGTCTGGGACAAATACGGCACCACGATGCGCGGCATCATCGAGAGCTATCTCCCGGGTGAGCGCAAAGAGGTCTCCATGCAGCCCGACGGCATGCTCTGGGCCCAGATGGACGGCGTCGCCCTCTCCTGGATGAACGCCTACATAGGCGGCAGGGCCGTGACCGAAAGGGCCGGCTGCCAGGTCGAGACCAACGCCCTGTGGTACAACGCCATCTGCTTCTGCATCGAGATGGAGAAGCAGTTCGGCTCGGCCGGAAGCGACTTTGTCGCCCGCTGGTCCAAGGTCCGCGACCTTGTCAAGGCCAACTTCACCAAGATGTTCTGGAACGATTCGATAGGCTGCCTCGCCGACTACGTAGACAACGCCGGCCAGCACCTCGAGATCCGTCCCAACCAGCTCTTCGCCCTGTGGGTCAAATATTCTCCTGTGGAGGAGGATCTCTTCCCCGCAGTCATACGCGTTGTGGACCGCGAGCTCCTCACCGCCAGGGGCGTGAGGACCCTCTCTCCCCGCGACGGCCTCTACAAGGGCGTGTATGACGGCTCCCAGTACGAGCGCGACCTCGCCTACCACAACGGCAGCACCCGTCCCTTCCTCCTCGAGCAGTATGTTGCAGTCAGCTTCCAGGTCAAGGGCGCTTCCTTCAAGAATACCGCCCGCGCCCTGGTGGACGGCTTCTACGAGGATCTTGGCAAGCACGGCGTAGGCTCCTTCTCCGAGCTCTACGACGGCGACCCGCCCCAGGAGCCTCACGGCGCCATCTCTTCTGCCCTGAGCACAGCAGCCCTGCTCTCCATCGAGAATATGTTGGATAAATTTGAGGAGAACGCTAAATGAGAGTCCTGATGTTCGGATGGGAGTTCCCTCCCCATATCGCCGGCGGTCTGGGTACCGCCTGTGAGGGCATAGTCAAAGGACTGGCCTACAATGGGGTGGAGACGCTCTTCGTGATGCCTCACGCTTCCGGCGACGAGGACCAGAGCGCCACCACCATCATCAACGCTTCCGACGTCGAGGTGACCGAGGTGAGCACCAAGGTTGAAGAGTTCATCAGCGGCACCCGCTTCATGTACGTCGATTCCAACCTGGTCCCCTACGTGGACCCCGATGAATATTTCGAAGCCATTGAGAAGATGAAGAAGGAAGAGCTGAAGTCCACAGTGGTGGGATTCGGCCAGAAATTCAACTTCTCCGGCAAGTACGGCGCCAACCTCATGGAAGAGGTGGCCCGCTATGCCCGTGTCGGCGGCACCATAGCCGTGCAGCACAAGGACGAAATCGACTGCATACACGCCCACGACTGGCTCACCTACCTCGCCGGCATCTCCGCCAAGGAGCTAACGGGCAAGCCCCTCGTAGTCCACGTCCACGCCACTTCATACGACCGCGGCGACGAGAAGCACATAGACACCCGCGTCCTCGATATCGAGACCCGCGGCATGCTCGCGGCAGACAGGGTGGTCACCGTTTCAGACCTCACCCGCAACATAGTGATCAACAAGTATCACATCGACCCTGCCAAGGTCGTGACCGTCCACAATGCCGTGGACTTCAGCGGCCGTGAGAACCTCGAGGTCGAAAGGGGAGTGAAGGATAAGGTCGTCACCTTCCTCGGCCGCATCACCTTCCAGAAAGGTCCCGAGTATTTCATCGAGGCTGCCGCCAAGGTGCTCAAGCGCACCGAAGGCGTGCGTTTCGTAATGGCCGGCAGCGGCGACATGATGAACAGGGCAATACGCCAGGTCGCCCGCCTCGGCATCTCGGACCGCTTCCACTTCACCGGCTTCCTTCGCGGAGCCGACGTACAGAAGATGTTCGCCCTTTCGGACGTTTATATAATGCCCTCTGTGTCAGAGCCTTTCGGCATTTCTCCGCTCGAAGCCATGCGCACGGGCGTGCCCTCCATCATTTCCCACCAGAGCGGCGCAGCCGAAGTCCTCAGATACGCCTTCAAGGTCGATTTCTGGGATGTCGACGCCATGGCCGACGATATCTACGCCCTCCTGAGCTATCCCGCCCTCGCGAGATTCGCTTCCCGGGAAGGCTATGACGAGGTCAACGCCCTCAAGTGGAACAATGCTACAGCCAAGTTGAAAAAAGTTTACGAATCCATAGTATGAACAAGAAGAGCATTTGCCTGTATTTCCAGGTGCATCAGCCCGCCAGGCTCCGCCTGTACAGATTTTTCGATATAGGAAAGGACTCCCACTATTACGACGACTTCGTGTCCCGCACCGAGGTGAGGCGCGCCGTCAGGGATTGCTACCTTCCCATGAACGAGCTCCTGCTTTCCCTCATCAAGGAGCACAAGGGCGCCTTCAAGGTGTCGTTCTCCATTCCCGGCGCCACCCTCGAGCTGCTCGAGCGCTATGCCCCCGAGGTGGTGGATTCATTCCGCGCCCTCGTGGACACCGGTTGCGTCGAGATGCTTTGCGAGACCTATTACCACTCCCTCGCGTCCCTGACTTCCCCTTCCGAGTTCCGCCACCAGGTGCTCAAGCAGAAGGATAAGATCAAGGAAGTATTCGGCGTGGAGAGCGTCACTTTCCGCAACACCGAGCTCATCTATTCCGACAATATCGGCTCCGAGGTCTACGACATGGGCTTCAAGACCATGCTCGTCGAGGGTGCAAAGCAGGTTGTCGGCTGGCGCAATCCCGACTTCGTCTACAGCTGCGCCGCCCAGCCCAAGCTCAAGCTCCTCCTTCGCAACTATTCGCTCAGCGACGACCTCGCCGTCAGGTTCTCCGACACTTCCTGGGACGTCTATCCCCTCACTGCGGAAAAATACGCCGGTTGGGTCAGGAACGCAGAGGGCGACATTGTCAACCTCTTCATGGACTACGAGGCCTTCGGCATGCGTCATCCTTCCGAGAGCGGCATCTTCTCCTTCTTTAAGGAGCTCCCCGGCGCTCTTCTCGCCGACGGCAGCATGAAGTTCGTCACTCCCGCCGATGTGGCAAGGTCCATCAAGAGCGTGGGCACCATCGAAGTCGACGACCCCGTGTCATGGTCTTCCGTAGAGAGCGACATGAGCCTCTTTCTTGGCAACGAGCTCCAGCAGGATGCTTTCAATAAGCTCTATGCCCAGACCGAGAAGCTCGCCATCCTTGCAGATCCCGTCCTCTGGGCGGATTTCGGCCACCTGCAGGAGAGTGCCAACTTCTATTACATGAGCACCAAATTCTTCGCAGACGGCGCCAAGATGCTGAATCCCAGCCCCTACGGCACCCCTTACGAGGCATTTATTAACTACATGAACGCCCTGAGCGATTTCATTATCAGGGTTGACAACGCTTTGGCCGTGAAGGCCGAATAATCCATTATCATTACAAATGAAAGAATATGAAATGCAGATAAGCTCGCCCAATTGGACGAGTGTGATGGTCACGCGTCATCTTCCCGATGCGCTGGCCGGATTGGAGAAACTGAGTGCAAACCTCTGGTGGTGTTGGAATGATTCTGCGAAGGCCCTCTTCAAGGAAGTTGACCCCGAGATATGGCATAACTCTATGCACAATCCCAGGGAAGTCCTTGATACCGTGAGTATTACTCGCTTCAAGGAACTGGCAAAGGACGCCGACTTCAAGAAGCGCCTCGCCAAGGTGCTCGCCGAGTTCGACGAGTACATGGCCGAAAAGCAGAAGAGGACTTCTCCTTCCGTCGCCTATTTCAGCATGGAATACGGTCTGGACACCTCCCTTAAGATATATTCCGGCGGTCTTGGCATCCTCGCGGGCGACTACCTAAAGGAGACCTCCGACATGAATGTCAACCTCTCCGCCGTGGGTCTTCTCTACCGTTACGGCTACTTCACACAGAAGATAACCGCCGGCGGCGACCAGGAAGCCGGCTACGATGCCCAGGATTTCAATCGCATTCCCGCCACCCAGGTCCTTGATGCCGACGGTAACTGGCTGAAAATAAGCATTGATTTCCCCGGAAGGACGCTCAGCGCCAGGGTTTGGAAAGTGGCAGTCGGCCGCACCGACCTCTACCTTCTCGACACCGATTTCGAAGACAATATCCCCGAAGACCGTCAGGTGACCTACCACCTCTACGGCGGCGACTGGGAGAACCGTCTCAAGCAGGAGATCCTCCTCGGCATAGGCGGCATCAAGACTCTCCGCGCCCTCGGTCTCAATCCCGAAATCTACCACTGCAACGAAGGCCACGCCGCATTCATAGGCCTGGAGCGCCTTCGCGAATACGTGGGTAAGGGCTTGGATTATACCGAAGCCCTCGAAGTCGTGCGCGCATCATCCCTTTTCACCACCCACACTCCCGTCCCTGCCGGCCACGATGCTTTCGATGAAGACATGCTGGGCCGCTACCTGGGCTATTTCCCCGCCCTTCTCGGCATAGACTGGGAGACCATGATGGGCCTCGGCAAGCTCCGCGCAAGCGACCGCGCCGAAAAGTTCTCCATGAGTAAACTCGCCGCCAACGTGTCGCAGAACATCAACGGCGTCTCCATGCTTCACGGCAAGGTGAGCCAGGATCTCTTTGCCGGCATGTATCCCGGCTATCTCCCCGAGGAGCTCCATATCAGCTACGTCACCAACGGCGTCCACTATCCCACCTGGGCCTCCAAGGAGTGGAAGGCTCTCCACGAGACCGTGTTCGGAGAGCAGTTCAAGACCCACCACTACGACAAGTCCTGCTTCGAGGGCGTCTATAATCTCTCTGACGAGCAGGTTTGGAACGTGCGCAAGATTCTCAAGGCCGAGGTCGTGCGCCAGGTCAATACCCGTCTTGCCAACCAGAACCTCAGCAGTCATTATTCCCCGAGGCAACTCGTCAAGATTAAGGAAACCCTGAGCCCCGACGTCCTTACCATAGGCTTCGCCCGCCGCTTTGCGACCTACAAGAGGGCGACCCTCCTTTTCTCCGACCTCGACAGGCTCGACTCCATAGTCAACAACCCCTACCGCCCCGTCCAGTTCATTTTTGCCGGTAAGGCCCATCCCCACGACAAGGCCGGTCAGGACCTGATAAAGCACATCATCGAAATCTCCAAACAGGAGAGATTCCTCGGCAAGATAGTTTTCGTGCCCGGTTACGACATCTCCCTTGCCAAAAGGCTTGTCCAGGGCGTCGACGTCTGGATGAACAATCCCACGCGTCCCCTCGAGGCGTCCGGAACCTCCGGCGAGAAGGCTGCGATGAACGGCGTCATGCACTTCTCCGTCCTCGACGGATGGTGGGTTGAAGGCTACAGGGAAGGCGCAGGCTGGGCCCTCCAGCAGGCCCGTACCTACGACGACCAGAGCTACCAGAACGAGCTCGATGCCGCCCGCATCTACAACATCATCGAGAACGAAATAGCTCCGGCATACTACGACAAGGATCCCCTGACCGGCATCTCGCCCCTCTGGGTCTCATATATCAAGAACACAATCGCAAAGGTGGCGTGTAATTTCACTACCAACCGCATGCTCACCGACTACTGCGAGCAGTACTACGTCCCCCAGGCCGGGCGCCATGCCCAAATCGTTGCGGACGACTATGCCAAGGCGAAGGCAATCGCCGCCTGGAAGAAGACTGTCCTTGCGGAGTGGAAGAGTGTCAATGTGCTTTCGTTCGACCGTCCCGGCCTGAGTTACGAAATCGCCCCTGATTCCGAGATCAACTCCCGTGTCGAGCTCTCCATAGGCGACCTCAGCCCCGAAGATATAGGTGTGGAAATGCTCTTCACCGTCTCCGACCGCAAGGGCAAGCTCCATATCAAGAATAAGTTTGAATTCGACCTCGTGGACTTCAAGGACGGAGTCGCCGTATTCCAGGCTTCCTTCCTTCCTGAAGTCACCGGAATGTACCAGGTGGCCACCAGGGTCTATGCCAAGCATCCCGAGCTGCCTCACAGGCAGGACTTCCCCCTGGTCAAATGGTTGTAGCCACAGGTTTTTTTGACGGAGTCCATCTCGGCCACGCCCTGGTCCTTGACGCTTTGGTGAGCGAAGCTCGCCGGCGCGGGACCGGGGCCGTCGCCGTGACTTTCCATCCCCATCCTCGCAACGTTCTCCAGAATGGCGCGCGGGGTCTCAGATTGCTCTGCACCCAAGCCGAGAAGCGCGAGAAAGTCCTTGCGCGCGGCGTGGACTCCCTCGAAACTGTGGAATTTACCAAAGAATTCAGCCGCCTGACGACGCTCGATTATTTCGAGCAGTACGTCAAGGGGCGTTTCGGCGCCGATGCCGTTGTACTCGGCTATGACAACAGGATAGGTTTCCAGTCGGGGCCGACTGACGAGGTGGCCCGTATTGCGGCTTCTTGCGGGCTTGAAGTCATACGCACTAATCCCGTACTCTGGAAGCGGGAGGAAATAAGTTCCTCGAGGATTCGCGCCGCGCTTGAGGGCGGTCTCGTGGAAGATGCCGCTTCAATGCTTGGCTATCGCTACACGCTCGACGGAGTTGTGGTGGAAGGCGACCGCATAGGCCGCACTATTGGTTTCCCCACGGCCAACATGCGCCTCTATGACCCGCTTAAGCTCATCCCCGCAGGGGGAGTGTATCTCGTCAAAGTGCGCACCCTGGACCGCGATTTGTACGGCATGACCAATATAGGCACGCGCCCCACTGTGACGGGGGTCGGCCTTGGCGACAACGGGTCGTCACGCATGATCAGCGTGGAGACCAATATCTTCGACTTTGATGAGGAGATTTACGGTCTCGACATGAGGATTGAATTCATCGCCCGCATACGCTCTGAAAGGCGTTTCCCTTCGCTGGACGCCCTTCGCTCGCAGTTGGATGAGGACAGGCGCGTGTGCCTCGGCATGTTTGATATTAAATAATAATTCGTATCTTTGCACTACGCGGGTTCTGTCTTTTGGCAGGACTCCTTTTTGATTGTTAAAAAATAGAAAAAGCTTATATGCCTGACGTTCATTACATGACAGCCGAGGGGCTCGCAAAGCTCCAGGCCGAGCTCGACGAGGCCCTCGCCCAGAGGCCCGTCATCGCCGCCCAGATTGCGGAAGCCCGCGAGAAAGGCGATCTTTCAGAAAATGCAGAATATGATGCCGCCCGCGACGCCCAGGGCATGCTTGAGGCCAAAATCGCCCGACTGCGCAACCTGGTGGGCAACGCCAAGATAGTAGACGGCAGCCAGCTCAATACCGACGTCGTCCGCATGCTCAACAAGGTCAAGGTGGAGAACGTGGCCGCCAAGATGGTTATGGAGTTCACGATAGTGGGCGAGACCGAGGCCGATTTCTCCAAAGGGAAGCTCGCCGCCACCACCCCCATCGCAAAGGCCCTCATCGGCCACGGTAAGGGCGAGGTCGTAGAGGCCCACACTCCTTCGGGCGTAATGAAGTTCAAGATTCTCGACATCTCCATCTAGCAGCTATGCCCACCATTTTCACCCGCATCGCCAAGGGCGAGATTCCTTCGTGGAAAGTGGCTGAGAATGAGCATTATTATGCTTTCCTCGACATCAGCCCCTTAGCCAAGGGCCATACGCTCGTCATCCCCAAGGACGTCGAAGACGACTATATTTTCAACCTCAGCCCTGAAGTCTACGAGGGCCTTTGGGCCTTCGCCCGCAAGGTTGCGCTCGCCATACGCGCCGCCGTTCCATGCAAGAGGGTAGGCGTGGCGGTTCTCGGCATGGAAGTGCCTCACACCCACATCCACCTGGTTCCTCTCCAGAGCGAAGGAGATCTGGATTTCAGGAAAGTGCGCCCCGAGGTGACTCCCGAAGAGCAGAAACAAATCGCAGATTCAATACTAAAGGAATATGAAAAACTATAAGATACTGCTGCTCGCTTCTTTTGCTGCAGCGACCCTGGTCTCCTGCTCTCAGAAGGCCGTCGTTAAGGGCACCCTTGTCGACGCTCCCGAAAAAGACGTTGTCGTGAAGGTCCTCGAAGGCGGCGTCCAGATGCCCCTGGATTCCCTCAGGACAGATAAGGCCGGTGCATTTAAGGCGACGATAAAGCTCAAGAAGGGCGACCCCCGTTTCGTCTATTTCTATTATGGCGACACAAAGCTCGCTTCCCTGCTTCTCGATGCTTCCGATAAGGTTGTCGTTGAGGCGGACACCCTCGGTCACTGGACCGTTTCCGGCTCCCAGGACTGCGCTCTTCTCCAGCAGGTCGAGAAGGATTACACCGATTTTATCGCCGAGATGAACGCTTCCCTCGAGTCCGCCCTTGCCAATCCTGCAGTCACTGAGAAGGATATCAACGCTGAGCTTTCAAAGGAGTATGTCGCCTACCACCGCAAGGCCGTGCGCTTTGTCGTGGCCAACCCTAAGTCCCTGACTGTCATACCCGTCCTTTATCAGAAGGTCAATGACGAATTCCCCGTGTTCAACCGCCCCCAGGACGCAATTTATTTCAGGAGTGCGGCTGATTCCCTCGCTACAGTCTATCCTGCGAGCACCTATGTCAAGATGCTTGAAAAGGAAGCTGAAAAGAGGGAGAATGCCCTGAGCCTCGGCATGAAGATGCAGTCTGCCAATCAGCTGGGCTATCCCGATGTCGAGCTTCCCGATGTCAACGGGCAGAAGGCAGCCCTGTCGGGAGTAGTGGAGAACTCCAAGGTCGTTATGGTGCTTTTCTGGAATGCTGATGATGCCGCCCAGAAGATGTTCAATATTGACAAGCTCCTTCCCCTGTACAATAAGTATCACGCAAAGGGTTTCGACGTCTATTCAGTCAATATTGGAACTGACAAGGTGGACTGGGGCACTTCGGTGCGCAAGCAGCAGCTCCCCTGGACCAATGTCTGCGACGGTCTCGGTGCCGCTTCTCCCGTGCTTCTCAAGTACAACATAGCCTCACTGCCCACGTTCTATGTGATCGTGAACGGCGAAATTCTCTCCGATTCGACCGATGGTCTCGAAGGACTGGAGAAATTGCTCAAGAAATATTGCTAGAAAAGCTTTTTGGCGCTCACTGTAGCGACAAAATCTTTCAGATAGAAAGGCTCGAAATAGGCGGTGTCCCGCCAGTTTCGGGCCTTTAATTCGGCCATGGCGGGCCCGAGCATCGATTTGGCGTCGGGGTAGAGATGTGCGAAAACGGTCTGGGGGCCGTCAAGCACTTTTTGGCATTTGAGGGCGCCGTCGCCGACAAGCAACACGGGGCCTTCGCTGCGCTCCTGCTTGAAACTGTCGCCATCGATAATCAACGCTTTGACTTCGTCCAGCCTCTTGCCTTCCGGGGAGTAGGGGGCGGTGTAGACCTCCATCCTGCGGGCGTCTATCATGGGGATTATGTATCTGCAGCCTTCGGGGACAAGCCCTTCCTCTATGGCTTTGGCGACGATTACGTCCAGCGTGCCGACCGCGATCAGGGGGATGCCGGCGCCGAAGCACAGGCCCTTAGCCGTGGATGAACCCACGCGAAGTCCCGTGTATGAACCGGGACCCATGCTGAGGCACACTGCGTCGCAGTCCTTCACTCCTATGCCCCTTTCTTTCAGGACTTCGTCTATGAAAACGGCGGTCAGCGAAGCCTGCATGCGGGGCTCCTCAGTCTGCCTGACGGCCACTATTTTTCCTTCTTCTGCAAGGGCTACGGAAGTGACGGAGCCGGAAGTTTCGAGAAGTATGATGCGCTCGTTCATTGCTTTGTGAAGATGGCTTTCAAGTAGGGGAATACTTTGTATCCGGCATCGCGGAGGGGCTCGTAAAGGACTGATTCGCTGAGGGTCTCTTCGCCGACGAAGGAGAATTTGCCGTTGAGGGTGTCGAAAAGGATTATGGCGAGGCCTATTATGAGGGCCGCCTTAAGTAGCGAGAAAATGATTCCAAGTATCCAGTTGATCCAGCCCAGGTCCACAGTCTTGAAAATTTCGAGTATCAATTTGCCCACAAGGTGAAGCAGCAGGGCGACTAGGGCGAGGATGAGCACGAAGGCGATGATGTGCATCACGGTGGGGGAAATGTCGGGAAAATGGCTCTGAAGGGCCGCGCAGGCCATCTCTGAGAACTGGAAGGCCAGATATATGCCCAGGATGACGGAAAGCAGCGAGACTACCTGGGCGATGAATCCTCTTTGTATGCCTCTTACTATGGCGGGCACGAAGCAGACGAGGATGACGATGTCGGGGGTACTCATTTGTTAATAAGAGTCGAAATGATTATCTTTGCGACTTGCAAAAATAGACAAAAAAGATGACATTCAAAGTATATAAGGGTCTGGACCTCGTGGAGGTGGCTAGTGACGTGCTTCAAAGATGGAAAGCCATGGACGCTTTCGGCAAATCCTTGAAACTCAGGGAGGGTGCGCCCGAGTTTATTTTCTTCGAAGGCCCCCCTTCGGCCAACGGCATGCCCGGAATCCATCATGTCATGGCCCGCAGCATCAAGGATGCCATCTGCCGCTACAAGACCCAGAGCGGGTATCTTGTGCGCCG
The DNA here is from genome assembly GCA_947302175.1 of uncultured Bacteroidales bacterium. Lineage (GTDB taxonomy): Bacteria > Bacteroidota > Bacteroidia > Bacteroidales > UBA932 > Cryptobacteroides. The sequence goes on from CAMYVB010000003.1 coordinate 39,568, forward strand.
CCGCGCAGGCTGGGACACCCATGGCCTCCCCGTCGAGCTAGGAGTCGAGAAAAAGCTTGGCATCACCAAGGCCGACATAGGCACCAAGATAAGCATCGAGGAGTACAACCGCACCTGCCGCCAGGAGGTCATGAAATACACCGCCGAGTGGCGCAACCTCACCGAGCGCATAGGCTACTGGGTCGACATGGACGACCCGTATATCACCTACGACAACCGTTATATCGAGACCCTCTGGTATCTCCTCAAAAAGATTTACGACAAGGGCCTCCTCTATAAGGGCTACACCATCCAGCCCTACAGCCCCACCGACGGCACAGGTCTTAGCTCCCACGAGCTCAACCAGCCCGGCTGCTACCGCGACGTCACCGACACCACCGCCACAGTGCAGTTCGAAGTGATACGCGATGCCGCGTCGGAAAAGCTCTTCGAAGGCGACCAGCCCGTCTATTTCCTTGCCTGGACCACGACGCCCTGGACTCTCCCGTCCAATACGGCTCTCTGCGTAGGTCCCAACATCGAATACGTCCGCGTCCTGTCGTCCAATCAGTACACCGGCGCCAAGGCAGTTTACGTGCTTGCCAAGGAGCTCGTCGGCGCATGGTTCAACGACAAGATAGAGTATGAGGTGCTCCCCGGCGTCCTCAAGGGCTCCGAGCTCACCGGCATACGCTACAAGCAGCTCATACCCTGGTTCAAACCCGATGGCAAGGCTTTCGAAGTCATCCCCGGCGACTATGTGACCACCGAGGACGGCACCGGCATCGTGCATATCGCCCCTTCCTTCGGCGCCGACGATAAGCGTGTCGCCACGGCTGCCGGCATAGTGGGCATCATGCCCGTGGACCGCAACGGCAATCCCATGGCCCAGGTGGACACCCAGGGCCGTTTCGTGCGCGTCGAGGACCTCGATCCTGCATATGCCGCCTCCTTCGTCGATGCTTCATATGCCGAGTTCGCAGGCCGCTATGTCAAGAACTCCATAGACGACTATTTCCGCAAGCTCCACGGCGAGGAGCCCCTTGCAAAGGACGCTCCCGTGCTCGACGTGGACCTTTGCGTCATGATGAAAAAGGACGGCCGCCTGTTCCGCATGCTCAAGCATGTCCACAGCTATCCCCACAGCTGGCGCACCGACTGCCCCGTCATCTACTACCCCCTGGATTCCTGGTTCATCCGTGCCACTGCGGTCAAGGACGAAATGGTCGCCCTGAACAAACAGATCACTTGGAAGCCTGAAGCCACGGGCACCGGCCGCTTCGGCAAATGGCTCGAGAACATCCAGGACTGGAACCTCAGCCGCAGCCGCTATTGGGGCACTCCGCTCCCCGTGTGGCGCAGCGAGGACGGCAAGGAAGAGAAGTGCATAGGCAGCGTACGCGAGCTCTGGGACGAGATAGAGAAGGCAGTCGCTGCAGGCGTCATGGCCTCCAATCCCCTGAAGGCGGCTGGCTTCGACCCTGACGACATGTCCAAGGCCAATTACGACAAGATAGACCTCCACCGCCCCTATGTGGACGAAATCTTCCTCGTGAGCCCTTCGGGCAAGAAGATGCAGCGCGAGTCCGACCTCATCGACGTGTGGTTCGACTCAGGTGCCATGCCTTACGCCCAGACCGGCCTCCGCGGCCTCGGTACCCCCGATTTCGGCTGCACCGCCGACTTCATCGCCGAGGGCGTTGACCAGACCCGCGGCTGGTTCTACACCCTCCATGCCATCCACACCATGGTGAGCGGCACTCCCGCTTTCAAGAGGGTGATTTCCAACGGTCTCGTGCTCGACAAGAAGGGTGAGAAGATGTCCAAGAGGCTTGGCAACGCCGTCGATCCTTTCAAGGCTCTCGACACCTACGGCCCCGACGCCCTGCGCTGGTATATGCTCACCAACGCCCAGCCTTGGGACAACCTGAAGTTCGATGAGTCCGGAGTGGACGAAGTGCGCCGCAAGTTCTTCGGCACGCTCTATAATTCCTATTCCGCTTTCTCGGGTTTTGCCAATATCGACGGTTTCGATCCCGCCGCTCCCGCGGTGCCCTTTGCCGAGCGTCCGCTCTTCGACCGCTGGCTGCTCAGCCGCCTCGGCACGCTCGAAGCTGCGGTCCTCGCCGCTTATGAGAATTATGACGTCACCCTGGCAGGCCGCCTGGTGCAGGATTTCGTCTGCGACGACCTGAGCAACTGGTACATACGTCTCAACAAGAAGCGTCTCTGGGGCGAGGGTCTCGGCAAGGACAAGCTGGCATGCTACCAGACGCTCTATGAAGCGCTCAAGGTGGTAGCCCTGCTGTCTGCCCCCATTGCGCCGTTCTTCATGGACAGGCTCTATCAGGACCTCGTCCCCGGCGCGTCTTCCGTCCATTTCGAGGTCATGCCCGTTTCCGACCCTTCGCTCATCGACGCTCAGCTCGAGGAGAGCATGGCGCTCGCGCAGAAAGCCGCCAGCATGGTCCACGCCCTTCGCAAGAAGGTCGGCATCAATGTGCGCAACCCTCTCGCAAAAGTCATCATCCCCGTGCTGGACGACAGCGTGAAGACAAAATTCGACTGCGTGAAGGACATCTTCCTTACCGAGGTCAATGTCAAGGACGTCGAGTTCCTCCACGACACTGCAGGCATCATCACCAAGAAGATTAAGCCCAATTTCAAGACCCTCGGCAAGATATACGGCAAGCAGATGAAGGAAATCGCCGCAGCATTCGCCACTCTCGGGCAGGAAGAAATCGCTGAAATTGAGCGCAGCGGCAGCTACGTGATGGCTCTTCCTTCCGGAGAAGTGACGCTCAACCCCGGCGATTACGACATCACCTCCGAGGATATGCCCGGATGGCTCGTAGCCACCGAGGGTACACTTACAGTCGCTCTTGACATAGTGCAGACGCCCGAGCTCATACTCGAGGGTGTGGCCAGGGAACTTATCCACCCCATCCAGAACCTTCGTAAGCAATCTAATTTCGATATCACTGACAGGATAGACACCATCATATATGCCGACGGCAAGGCCTTCGAGGAAATCGGCGCCTCGCTGCAGCAGTTCAAGGACTATGTCGCCTCCCAGACCCTTTCGCTCAGTCTTACCCTCAAGCCCCTGTCCGACGCCCCCGAAACGGCGTCCGAGGTAGAGTGGGACGGCGGAAGTGTCAGGATTAATGTTACTAAAAACTAAGAATAACCGATACATTAGTTATGGAAAACGAAGTTAAACTCCCCGGTGACGGTCAGCAGACCGAGAAGACCCGCTATTCCGACGAAGAGCTCGAAGAGTTCCGCGTCATAATAGAGGACATGCTCACCAAAGCCCGTTCCGAGTACAACAAGCTCAGGAAAGTCGTCATGCACAACGGCAGCAACGACATCGAGGACACTTCCCCCTCGTTCAGGACTGTCGAAGACGACGGCGCGAACCAGCTGTCGAAGGAAGAGGCCAGCCAGCTTGCCCAGAGGCAGTACAAGTTCATCCAGAACCTTGAGGCCGCCATCGCACGCATTGAAAACAAGACCTACGGCATATGCCGCGTAACCGGCAAGCTCATCCCCAAGGAGCGCCTGCGTCTCGTCCCTCACGCAACGCTCACCGTTGAGGCCAAGGAGATGCTCGCCAAGCAGGGCAAGAACTGACGATGGCTCTGTCGAGAGGTAAGAGGCTACTCCTGCTTGGCGTTTTGCTCGTCATTATTGACCAGGTCATCAAGGTCCTGGTCAAGACCAACATGTCCATAGGCGAGCATTTCAGCGTATTTGGCAACTGGTTCCAGATACTCTTCATCGAGAATGAAGGCATGGCCTTCGGCATGAAGTTCGGCGGAGCTGCGGGCAAATACGCGCTCACGACCTTCAGGATTCTGCTTTTCGCCGCCCTGACCTGGTGGATTTCCAGCCTCGACAAGAAGTCTGCGGCTCCCACGGGTGTGCTGACGGGTCTTACGCTCATCGATGCCGGCGCCCTGGGCAATATTATCGACTGCCTGTTCTACGGCCTTATATTCACGCCCCACAGGCCCTTCATGCAGGGCAAGGTCGTGGACATGCTCTATTTCCCCATCATCGACACCACCTGGCCTGGCTGGCTGCCGTGGATAGGGGGCACGCCCTTCACCTTTTTCGACCCTGTATTCAATTTTGCCGACAGCTGCGTCACAGTCGGCGCCATCTATCTCATCCTTTTCCACTGGAAGTTCTTTGCTTCCGACCCTGAGAGCAAGAAAAAGTGAAATATTTTTTGTTTTAGACGGAAAAGATTATATCTTTGCAGTCCATTCTTCTGGATGTAGCGCAGTTGGTAGCGCACCTGGTTAGGGACCAGGAGGTCGCTGGTTCAAGTCCAGTCATCCAGACTTTTTAAATTCAAGCACTTACGGAGTTCCGCAGGTGCTTGATTTTTTTGTAATGTTGTGAAAATGTTGTGATTTCAGCCCGTTATTTCGGCGGCCTGTTCGACATTCACCTTCTCAGGATAGCGCTCGGTTTGCTGCTGCATCTTCCCCATAGCGGACAAGACTGCTTCCTCAATCAGTTTGTTCAGTTCTGATAGACTCTAGGAACATTGATGCGATGTTATCCATGGTTCTTACCTTTGCGCAACTATGAAATTATCCCCATCGTTGTCAAGTTTAATTTTACAACTTTATATTTTGACTGACAACGCAAAGGAAAAGGATATGCGTAAGATTCGCAAATTTGAAAAGGGAAAGTGTTGGAAAACCAGGTGAAAAATGGAGCAGTAAAAAGTACCGCTGAGGCTACTGAACCCCAGAATTCAGGGCCTGGATTCACATCTTCATTTTCTTTCTCATCTCCCTCAATCCGGGCCGTAGGTCCGCAGCAGGCGACTTCGGAGCCTACAATGCCCGCCGTCAAGCGTACGAAGATGTCCCGCAGGGGCAGCGTTCGTGACACGAACGCACATCTCGCAATTTGGACTAAGGCCAAAATTGCGCGCAACTCTGATGGTCTCGCAGCTGTAGATTACCAGAACTCGTGATCACGAGAACGATTAATCTCCAGGACACGAGAATTCGAAATTACGAGAATGAGAGAATGCGAGCGATAAGCTGCCTTTCTTGTCTCCCAGTAAAAAGTTACTCAATACTTAGGAAGAAGTTACTCATTTCTTAGGAGAGCGGACCAGAAATCTACTCAATTCTTAGGAAATATAGCGGGAAAAGCCGCTGTATATTCTGGATAATCAGGCTATCGCAAAAGGAGAAATGCGCCGTGCAAAGAGAATCAATACAAGAATAAATTATAAACATCGCGCGCGAGAAGATGAGAAGAAAAACCGTGACGCTGGAGAGTTTGTCCACGAAGGAATGCAGGTCGTCGAAATAATAGAATATAAAAAACAGGTGATGCGAATTGTTTGTATTTTTAACCTTTTTATTTACTTATTTATAATGTGTTAATAGGTTAATTTGTTTTATTGATTCATTCTTTTTACCTTTGCGTCGTGAAGGTGAAGAATCATATAGAGAATGAGTACGCTGCAGGGTGTGCCATGGTAAGCGGCGGTTGCGTCGCCTACCATGGCGCGCTGCAATACTACGCCTTGCAGACACAGCAGTTCAACACCATATATCTGCATTCAGACAAACGGTTCCGCCCGTTTGTTATTGACGGTGTTTCCTATGAATACCATCCTCTCAAATTCACCTACAATGTAGTCATCAGCAAGGACCCGGATGGAAATCCCATTGCCGTAACATCCCTTTCCCAGACGGTGGTGGACTGCATCCGTCATATTGATTTGGCAGGAGGGCTGGAAGAACTACTCTACGCGCTTTCGTCCATCTCTTATGGGCAGCTCAAGGAAAAGGACCTAATGGTTTGTCTGGAGGCGTATGATAATGCTTCTCTCTGGAGCAGGACCGGATATTTGCTATCTCTCTTTCAGAGCACCAACGGCATCGGCCAGCGTTTTCTTGAGACCTGCCGGATAAAGGGAAGCGGCGTAAAGAATAAGATAACAGACGGAGACAAAGCCCTGGAGTTTATCCCCAGGTGGAATATGTTCGTGCCCAAGGATATGGGAGATATGATAACGAAAGGAACGGAATATGGAACAGAAGTCATATACTAAGAAAGAACTTCGCGCACTGATGGAAGCCACCGGATATCCTATGGCCTCCATAGAGAAGACCATGCGCCTTCTGGAACTGCTCAAAGAGATTAATGCAGATGCCTTTCTGGGTGAGAACCTGACGCTGAAGGGCGGTACCGCCATCAATATAATCCACTATAGCGAAATCCCCAGGTTGAGTGTAGATCTGGATTTTGATTTGGCTCGCAACACCCCTAAGGAAGAGATGTTGCAGGTGAAGGATGAAGTATCTTCGCGTATCCGAAATCTGGCAGCATCGATGGGTTATTTCCTAAGCGATCCCCGTCCCAACTATGCGATTCATCAGACAGAACTGTATTACAAGAGTGCAAGCGGGAATCGTGACAAAATCAAGCTGGACATCAACTGCCTTTCCCGCTGCCATGTGTATGAGACTGTGGTCAGGGAATCTCGGAATCCCTTTCTTCCGGGAGATGTCTTCCAGGTACGGATGCTCTCCGAATTCGAATTGTTCGGAGCAAAGTTGAAAGCCCTTCTGGAACGGAATACACCCAGGGATATTTTCGATGCTTATACGCTTGAGCAGAAAGGATTGTACCGTGATGAAGAGTCTATCACACTCATCCGCAAATGCATCGTCTATTATCTTTCCCTTTCACGTGGCGTTGACCTTAAGCAGTCACTTGAAGCCATCCGCAACCGACCTATTCAGGATTTCAAGAAACAGCTCTTCCCGATGCTGAAGACTGGATATGGATTCGTAGACCGTGACATGATGACTTCTGAGGCAGTCAAATGTGTCTCCCGTTTTTTGGGCTTCACGCAAAACGAGGCTCAATACCTCGAAGAAGCGAAAGCAGGAGCATACCATCCCGAGCTGCTTTTTGACGGCCAAGCCGCAGAGCGGATAGCCGAGAATCCCGCTGCCAAGTTCTATATTATTAGCAAATAAGGCGGGGCCAGGAATCTGCCCCCCCACCTTTTGTCAAAACGATATCAATTACGCTACGAGGTTGGATCACCCCGATCGTGCATTTATCAGAATAGCTTGATAAAGAAGATATGCTCAGTCCCAGGTTCTTGTCTCATTAATCTGTTTGTTTATGTGGGAGGCAACATCGATTATCCCTTGCTGGGTAGAGATCCAATCCTCAATACTCCAAAACCTGTCGCGATCAATGGCGCTGAATGAACTCACAGTATCCGGATACGTCTTATCTATGTGGCATAGAAGCGCTCCGTCATTATTGTCATTTGTGAGCTCTAACTTCACACCTACGCCATCCACAACATCTGATGCCGTGTAGCAAGACAGAGAATCATCTTCGGTAATTTGACTCAGTATACTGTTCACCAACAATGATGCTACTTCCCTCATCGCCGGCGGGGCATCCGATCTTGGTTTTCTCTTTTTAATCTTCATTCTATGTCAAGATTATCTCATTCCGGAACTGCTAAGTTACGAAATAATCATTCTTTATCAAAATAGTCTCTGGCACAGTCATGTACATCTGCACCGGAGGCCAGGCGGTCAAAGAGCCGGGTGCGGGCCTTTTTTTCGCGGGCAAACATGGCCAGTGTTCCGACAGGATTAGCTGCCCAGGAGAGATGGTTGTCAATGGAGATGGATACGGCCACCTTCTCTACATCCTGGTTAGCGCCCATATAGGTGAATACCCAACCTTTGGCTTTCAGTTCATCTACAAGAGCCTTGATGGATTTCTGGTTGTATTCTCGGGAGGAGTTTTCCTCACCGTCGGTAATCACGGTAACGAGGACGGTATCTCCCTTTTCAACCTTCTTTCTGAGGGCGTTGATGCTGAATCCCATGGCGTCATACAGGGGCGTGCAGCAATCCGGGTGATAATCTTCCGCAGTCATTTCTTTGGCTCCGGCAGCAGGGACACCGTCATAGACAGTCTTGGTCTCGGCGCTGTTGAAAACCACGAGGGTAACGGTATGCTGCTGTTCGGGATGCTTCTCTTGGGCGTCGCGGATGGTCTGAACGGTCTCGTTGAAACCGTTGATGGCTTGGGTTGCGATGCTTGACATGGAACCGGAGGCATCGAGAATAATGAGGTTATGAATCTTTTGCATGGCAGTTAACTATTTATTTGTGTCTTGCGGCATCATGTGCCCATTGTAAGTTGGTGGCAGCTTTGTCGTCTGCATCTCTTGCATAACGGAGTTGAGTACTGGCTTTATCACTAGCCTCTTTTGCATATCGCTGTTGCGTCCGCGCCCGGTCAAAATCTTTGTTTCTTAGATAATATGCGGCGTCACGGGCGTGTCTTTCTGCTTCATTCAGATATGACTGTGCACTGCGACGATAACTGTCAGCTTGCTTCTGATACGATTCCGCCACCCGACCGTACTCGGCGGCTTTTTTCTGATAATAATCGTTCTGGGGTATTTCTCCCGAGTAGATTGTCATTGAAAAAATGACAAGTAGGATTATTCTATTCATGCCAGATACTCTTTAAAATGGTCAGGCCTTGTCATATGACGCGGCCTGACCAACCACCGCTGCTATCCTTTCACGCTTCGTTGTTGTGGCTTTTTTTAACGATGGACACTTTTCTTATGGCCGCAATGTTTGCAGTAGGCCTGCTGCCATACTTGCCCGTTTGTAATAGGATCGAACCCCGAGCAACTGCATCCAACTGTCCCGTTGCAATGTGTCCCTTCGCAGGGGGATTCGGACAGAGCGACAATGTGGTGGTGTCCATCTTCGTGGGTGTGGACGGAAATGCTGAAAAACCCGAGGAAAATCGTGATCAAAACATACAGAAACTTTTTCATGACATGGGTACCCTTGATTCGTGCCGGGCGCAACTTTTAATAAATGATTGATTATGGTTTATAATGTTAGCTCTCTTGATAGAGTTCGATAAAGCTGGCTATTGCACGGTGCTTAAGATTGTATATGTTCTGAATGGTAGTGTTAAGCATCTTGGCGACCTCTTCGGTTTCACGGCCCTCGATAATAAGAAGGCGGATGACGGAAACATAGCGCTCATTGGTCATTCTGGAGAGTGTTTGCTCTATGTCCATACGCATTTCGTCTACAGAAATGGTTGAAACCTGGCGGTCAAACACGCTGATGTCATCTGTATAATCAACTCGGTTGCCTTTCTTGTAGTAAGCCATGAAAAAGCGCCAGGCAACGTGACTGAGCCAGGTGGAGAGACTTGCGCCATTACGGCCCGTGAAGGAGTTGAGCACTTTCCAATTGTTCCTGGCAAGGAAGAAGTAGAGCTCGCTCACGAGTTCGTCATATTCGACGGTACCTTTGAAAAGAGAGCACTGGATGCTGCGGAGGAGCGGCTCAACGTCTTCATAGAAAACGCGATGAACACAGCGGTTTTGGACATTGGGGTCTGTTGACTTGAGCCCCCGGATGATAACATGATCAAATTCTCTTATAGTGCATTCCATGGCGGGTAGTTTTTTCTTGTTTCTACCCTTAATACCAAAGAATGGGAAAAGTAACCCTCCTAGAAACTATTTTTTTTGCTTTTTCATTTGAGCAAGGACCCATAGGTCCTCTATGGTGTTAACTTTCAACAGAATAGCCTTTTCTTCATCTTCTGTTGACAGCCCCTCCAGGTATTCAGACATCATATCTGGGGGAATAGAATAAAAATCTTCACTCATTATGGTCTTGTTTTACCATATAGAGTGAAGAGTTATTGGAAGTCTTTCAAAAAGGCGCTATTCAGTTCTTTGTTTTGTCAAGAGTTCATTCTTCCTTTCTTTCAGCAATTGGATGGCGTATTCGTATTTCTTGACCGAATAGATGGCTTCATCACGAATTCGGATGCTTTCTTGGAGAAGGCTGTCGTTCTCGGCAATTTCAGCGTCAATGGCTTCTATCGCTTCCTGGAAATTGCCTTGTTCAATTAAGCTGTCTATATCTGACAAACCGGTTCCACGCATAATTGGCGGATTATTATCTACATTGGGAGGAAGGACGGGGGTGGAGATGGGACTGAACAGGAAGACACCCGCAACTAAAGCAGCTGCAGCGCTGAAAGCCGTGACCCATGGCACCCAGGGGCGCTGGGCAGCAACCTTTGCTGCAGCTTTTTGCTGGGCCTCTTCCTGCCATTTAGTGATGGCGTCTCGTTTATCCTTCCGGTCTTTAAGACCATCAAAAATAAGGCGCATCATGTTCACCTCGCGGACCAAAGCGGGATCTTGTTCCAATTCGGCTTCAAATGACGCCTTCTCTTCAACGGTCATTTCACCACGCACGTAGGCATCTATATGTTCTTCTGTATATTTCATAACGCTTGAATGGCAATATAAGTTGTTATGACAAGATCACGAAGTCGTTGCAAACATTTACTTTTACTTGTTTTCAGGCCATCTTTGCTTGTATGGGCATTCCTTTTCAACATAATCTGTTCTAGCGTAAGACCGTCAACGTAGTATAGTGTTAGAATCTCCCTACAATGTTCAGACATTTCCTCTATGCTGGCATGAACGATACGGAGTTTTTCTTCCTCTTCTTCCCGTCCAAAAGCTTCGAAATCATCGTCCGTAATATCGCGAATGAGTGTCTTGACGACAACAATCGGGTTGCGACTCTCTTTTGCGGCTTGTTTTTTACATATATCTATAATAAAACTACGAAGCGTACAAGACATTGGCGCTGCCACAGCTCCTTTACTTTTGGGCTGACGCCAAATCTTGCCATCCTGCAGATAGATACGTCCATCCTGTATCTCTGTCCAAATTTGAATCAAGGCATCTTGGAATCGGTCCTGTGAGTAGAAAGCATCCCCTCCTTGAGTCCTCATGCAGTATTCGTAACAGTAGTCAAAGAACTCCTGCTCCGCTTTCCGTTCACCGGCGTGGATTCGTTGCACAAACTGTGCTTCTCTGGAAAGAAAAGAGAATATCGGCATTTTATTGAAAAAGGTCTTTGACAGATTCTGATTTTAAACTACCTGTCATGTCTGGGGTTTGCTCCAACTGACCGGGGTTCTCTTGCATAATGCGCAGGATGGATTTTTTAAGTTCTCCATTGGAGAGTTTCTTTAAATCAGCACGAAGGTTATAAAGACACCAGGTTAATTTACCTACAGTAGGTTTTTTGACTTCCCAATTAACCTGGTAGGATTGGCAGGCACTGATGGTAATCCAGTCTTCTTTAGCGGAGATTCTGCGTTTGGGCTTTACGCCTGGTATCTCAAATGCCTGGTCATATCCGCGGGCGATTGTTGAGTCTCCAGGATCCCGTGTTGCGGTCCCGCTATGGCAGGCGTCTATGATAACCAGAATGCGGCCAGATGGCCCAACTTTTTTCTTGATTCCAGCGAGCAAATTATACACCTCATCATCAATTAAATGCTTTTCGCCTTCATAAACTCCTTTCTTGAAAAAAGGTTTCGCATCGTATGGAATCCAGGCTTCGTCATATCCATTCTCCTCATCGCCATCAGTATCGGTAATCTGTTGTCCGTGACCGGAAAAATGTATATATACCTTATCTCCGGTGTTACATTTGTTTGCAATCGATTTGAATGCGGAAACAATTGCTTCTTTTGTTGCCTCTTCATTACGGAGTGTCTGAATATCGGAATACTTGTTGACATTCAACATTTTCAATACATAATCCACATCCGTATCTCCATGGATACGCCCCCAATTAGGATCCTTATAATGTCCTATTCCAATGACCAATGCGCGACGCTCTTGTGCCCATCCAGGGGACAAGCCTAAGGCAAGGAACGTTACGAAGAGGATTACATTCCGCATAATCGTTGCTTTTTCTTTTGTTAAGAAACAAATATAAGCATTTTTTGGTTTGTTTCTTAGAGCAAAATACAATTGCTTGGAAAGACACTAATCAAGCATTACAAAACCGGCCCAATAGGATGGGGTATCAGGGTATTTCTTTCGAATAGTATCCTTAGCCGCATCAAAGGCCTTACGCTTATCCCATTTTGATTTACCTACAAGATTCTTGTAAAAAAGCGTCATAAACTCCGGCCCAACGACGTCGCTTTCCGCCCAGAGGGACATCACAATGGTTTTTACCCCAGCCTTCTTGAAAGCACGCTGCAAACCATACAGACCTTCCGGTGTGGCTTCTCCCTTACCGGAATGGCAGGCTGAAAGGACGACCATCTCTGTTCCTGAAAGATCCATCCGTGCAATATCGGCGGCTGTGAGGATACCTCCCAATACTCCTTCGGGCAACTCCTGCCCCAGCCAAGCGGTGTTGCCACCGGCAAGGACAAGCCCGGAGAGTGACATGGCATCGGTGTAACCTCGCAGATAGTCCACATTCTGAGCTGCATTCGGAGTATAGTAGAAGCCGTGAGTGGCTATGTGCAGTATCTTTGGCGCTTTACCACTCATATAGAGGAAAGATTCTTCTGTACCTTCCTTTCCTGAGTAAGGTTGAACTGTCAACTTCACAGATTTAAGCGCCGTATATATGGAATCTATTTCTTCTTGAGTCCCTGGTAGATCATCAAAACGCTTTTGCCCCTTCAGCCGTTCATCATCTCCCCGAAAGACTAACATCCGAGGGACATCGTGCTTGCTTGCTTCATGGGCCATTGTCGTCCCGTCTAGACTGTATTGAAGGCCCCCATATAAAATGGCATCTTTCCGGTCTGTAAGGGCCGAAAAGTTCAAGCGGGCCTTGTATCGAACCAGTTCTCGTGCCGAAGAAAGTCTTACGAAATTGTAGTGATCTCCCAGCAAGGTCCCGTCTTCCTGGGGAATGGATTCCAGTGCAATCTGGAAAAGCATCTGGGTTGGGACATAATAAACCGTAGAGCCTTTCTTCACATGCTTCTCCAGTGGTTTCCAAATCAGATTATAAACACATTCTGCATTATTGCCCGAATAGTACTGGTGTGGGTATAGGACATGTAGAGAATCAGTTGCTCTTTCGGGGAAGAGTTCTTTGAGCAGGGGATACTTTTGCCGCTTATCAACAATATAGGCGGCATAGATTCTTCCGCGTGATTCTGAGATGAAGTCTGTAAAATCCAAAAGGACGTCATTATTCCCAAGGGCCTTCTTTATTCTTTTGTAGTCGATTCCCATGAAAGACGTAACGTCCCCGTAGATCCGACAGCGTTTGGCAAGGGCAGTCTCCAATCTGTCTATTTCTACAGACGTGCGGACAATACTGTCGGCTTGTTCGTAACCTGTCCTTTCCCATACGCGTATCCGGTCCTGTAAAGCGCGGATACGGGCGAACAGCTCTGAATCTTCTTCCGTTCCATGCTGCAGAATCAGGTCAAAGGTTGACTGTTCAGAATCCAATAGAAAAGACTTGGTAAGAATCAGACCATCATAACACGTTTCCGTAAAAGGTGTTTGGAGCTGATTCGCTTCCAGGGCAAAAGGAGTCATCCTGAGAAACCATTCATTATATTGATTCCAATAACCCTCTCGTTGCGAATAGGTCAAGTAAGGCCATTTGTTGCGGATAAACTGTTTAAGTCTGTCTACGGCCTCCGAATAATTTTGACAGGCTTGAGAAGTATGCCCCGCAAATGCTTCAGCGTTGGCTTGATAACCCAGAGCATCGATATAGACACCACTCCTCTCCCCATATAGTTTTTGAGCAAATGTCGTATACTGCTGATAAAGGCGTTCTGACGCGTTGAAGTTATCCAAACGGTTTTCGAGCGCTGCCATTAAGGGGAGAAGCCTCACTCTGTGGCCATTCTCTGCATAATAACTGGTCGCTAAAACTGAATCTGCTGAACAATAGTCCCTTAGTGCTTCTTGATAATTGCCAAAGTCTTTATAGATTTCGGCACGTGTTACATAAAGTCCCATTTTCTCAAGGGGGGCTTCCAGTAATGGGATGGACATAAAAAGCGAATCCATATAGTGAAAACATTGGATACTATCTCTTCTGCGCCCATAAATGAAGACCAAGTCCCGATACGATGAATAATAATCTGCTTCTGTTGTATTTAATCCTTTCTGTCTTACCTCTTTTATCAATGTTGCAAAGTGGAGAGCTTCATCCCAACGATCGGTTCGGGAATAAAGGCTAACCATGTTATTGTAGTGCTGATCTAATTCGAAACTACTCAACTTTGGCAGAATGTGTTCATTCTGCATATACCAATGTTCCGCCTGCCGATATTGTTTTTGTGGGTAAATAGCCTGGTCTCCACGAAAGTCATGATATGTAAATCTTACGAACGGGTCTATGGAAACTTGATACAGCGAATCGGCCACCTCCAAAACACGCGCGGCGGAAGTGCTCTCTCCAAACGCATCATAATGTTTAAATAGCTCACACAGAAAAAACATTCTTTCACGGTCAAGTCCCCGTTGAGATGCAATTTGCTCAGCAATCTGATATGCGAGTAACGCCCCATTGTCATCGGAGAGTATGTCTTTGAGGTAAGCAATCTCTCGTAAGACATTCATCACATAACGGGAATCCGATTCTGCCCTTTGAAAGCCGTTCAGAGCTTTTTCCATACAGGTAAGTGCAGGTCCATATTCTCGATTACTAAAACGATGGCGGCCTTCTTTATACCAAGTAAGCGCCTGGCGTTCCCAAATGCGAGGTTGAGTGTCTTCGTCAGCTACTGATAGAAGCTTGGAATAAACGTCCCTCGCATCGGCATACCGCCGATTCTCCGAATCACTGTATATTCCTGCCAGGCGGACACCATGCTTGAGATATAGCCGGACATATGTAGCCCTATCTGAACCAGATAGACTGTCGCTCCTAAAAAGACTTTCAATGTAAAGCATACTCCTTTCCAGCTGAGCCGTATCGGACACATCCGACTGAGCCCTGAGGGGACAGAGCCATAGGCATTCCCCAATTAAAAAGAGGAATGCCATTTTTAGCAAGAAGGCTCTTTCCGTAAAATGCGGTACCAAACTGGATAGGTTAACGAGTTTTGTACTTAATATTGTTGATTGTCACATACTGAACTCCATCAATCTTATAATACCGCCCTTTATACTTGACATAGCGGGTCGCGCTCTTGACGTATAATTCAAAAGTGTCGCCGACACCACTACCAACTCTATAAAGTGTGATTCTCCCTTTATGGATATATCCGTCTTTATCATCACCATATCCATAGCATGATACAGCGCTGCATTCTATACTCCCGTTATTTGGCACGCCCGCCAAAGAGTTCTCACGGGAGAAGGATAATGAATAACTTATAAGGGCGATTGCGAGTGTGAGTACAATTTTTTTCATTATAATAAGTGTTTTATTCGTTTAATGCTGTGTATGATTGTATTTTCAATGTATGAGTTCGGTATATATAAGGAAACTAATTATCACCACCCCCCATTGCTATATCCGTTTACTTCGCGGTACTGCTGGGCAGCTTCTGCCCCGTCGCCAATAAAACTATAATCGGCGGACATTGGAACATACGAGCCAGGCATTCCGAAATAATAGTTATCCTTCATTCTGCCCCAGTCTTGTGTAAAAATCACTTCGTAGGGCTTTAGCATGCCGTTCATCAGCCCAAATTGCATGTTCGGCTCAGTTCTTACATACCGGTAGTGGTAGTTTCCCCATATGTCTGCGCCCTGAAAACGGTAGATATGGCCATTGCAGTTTACGGTCTTGTTGTCATCATACCAAATACAGATGGCAGTTAGACCATTACCGTCCTGGACAGATGCAACCTGACCAGCAGCATATCCCTGGGTATAGGCCTGGGCATAACTCTTACACATGGTCATTGATTGGGCATGACCAATGACGGCAGAAACGAGAAGAAGGGCAAAAGAAATCAAATACTTTTTCATGATGCTTGTTGTTTAAATGGTTCTTTTACCCCTTTATACCCCAGAATAGAAAAAGTAACCCATATCTTTCTGTTCTTTTATGAAATAAATGGTCTATCATCCATCGAAAAAGCGGAAAAATGGTCATCTCTTCTATCTAGAGCCATTAACAATGATCAAATCGTATGTCTTTTTGCTTTCTAACGCACTAATACCGTAATCTGCGAAGGAGACCATCAAAGGGAAGTGGTCGGCAGGAATAACTCTTAGGTATTTTGAGCCAGCTGACAGATATACTAAATACTGCATCCCCCTTTTATTAACACTACCGGTAACATTCCCTTCAAACTTCGGATCAGAATCCATCAACATAACTCTGACTAACGCGCATGCGATACCATTTAGATCTTTGCGCTCATTCGTACTGGCGGACAAGTCATTTAGCGCCATCTCCATGGATTTAACCTTTATCTCTTCTGTATGATAGGGCAAGTCGGTCTTTAATGAACTATCTATAGATTGAGCTACAAATAAACGTTTTTCAATTTCACACATATCTTCCGAGTATTCACAAGGAATAACAAGCTGCCCACGTTTATCGTAGAAGCCAAACAATTGTTCTTTTCTGACCATATATAAACCATCATCAGTGTAGCCTCTTATAGAATTATACTCGAATGGAATGAGTATTTTCTTCTTAGAATTAATGGCTCCATATAGTCCATCCTTTTTTACAATCGCTATACCGTTCTCATCGAAAGAATAAGCATCTTCATAGTCACAGGCAATATAAATTCCCGAATAGCCGTGAGCCTTGATGAAGCCATATTTGCCATCTTTTTTTATTTTGCAATAGCCATTATAAAAGGCTCCTCCATCTTCGAACTCCGGCTTAAAAACTTCCTGCCCTGATTTGTCAACATATCCATACCTCCGGTCTATTTCAAAACGGATAAAACCTTCATTCGAATATCTAAGTTCATCTTACTTTGCTTCTGTTATAACTTGACAATCCGGCAAACTAATTAAACCATATTTTGAGCCAATCTTATAAATAGCAAAATCCTCATCATATGCTTCAATCTCATCATACTCTTTTGAAACAATCTTGTTATCCTTGTTGATCAATAATTGCTTATCTCCCAAAGTGGTAGCTGTCAGATAATCAACATCGTTACTAATAACAATATGCTTGTATCTAGACGGAAGAATCTCATTTCCTTTCACGTCTAAAAGTCCTACTTTCCCATTTTTCACAAAGGGAGTCCGTCCTCCTTGATACACATAGTAATATCGCGAACGGTCAAATTGCTCAGAGCCATCTTTATCCAAGTTAGAAGTGTCTTCATACTTGCATTGTATGATAAACTTACCCTCCAAATCGACGAACCCCCATTTTGAATTGTTGAGAACAGCGATTAAATCTGACGGATGCTCATTTTCTACCATCACTATTCCATCATCATATAATACTGTTCCCATTTTTATACGTTCATACTTACAAGGGAGAATCTCCTTTTTTAATTTTAGGCTTATTAAGCCATACTTCCCATCTTTCCTAACTTTCAAAACATCCTTCTTTGTCTCCTGGTATATATCTTCGTATTGAAACGGTATTAATACGTTGTTCTTGAAATCCACCAAACCGAATTTGCCATCTTTAAGAACATAGAATACTTCGTTCTCCGTGTCAA
Source organism: uncultured Bacteroidales bacterium (assembly GCA_947302175.1). GTDB lineage: Bacteria > Bacteroidota > Bacteroidia > Bacteroidales > UBA932 > Cryptobacteroides. Next base: position 57,076 of record CAMYVB010000003.1, read on the forward strand.
TAAAAGCATTATACCCATATAAATTGGGGACACAGACATGACCAAGGGAATCAAGCAATCCAACTTTGGAACTCTTAACTGATACGAAATAGCCTCGCCCAACGGGTTCTAATTCCTCATATTCATACGGAATCACTATCTTTTTCGAAAGATCGATGACACCTTTCAAACCAGTCACAGGATCCTCCAGGACGAACAAGTTCTGTTGAGCAGAAGCCATGATGAAAATAAATAGGCTAATGATAAACAATACGGTTCTTTTCATAGGACAAAAAAAGGTTAAATTCACTGTTTTAAGTGTGCGCATCTCTTTTGTAAATACCCGAACAGAGCATAATGATAAATCCCATAAGATTGTTCAAAGAATCACTATTACTCAGAAGAAATATTGATGATGGGACGTATAGCCGCTACTGATGAGTCACTGAAATTAAGTAAGAAACAAGCAGCCGCATCAGAAGCAAAAACAAGTCCTTTTGGGGTTCCAGAGCTAGTGGAAACCCAATATGATCCAGATAATGGACGCAAGCCAAAAGACTCCAAACTCTTTAATACCGATTCGGTGTTATTTTTTATTGAAACAGCCTGTGCCTCAGTCAAGATACTATCTCCATACTTCTTTACAGCATCGCCAAATACAATTTCTCTGTCCGTATCCCTTTCAGATATAATGAATGCTTTATTATTGTTATCCAGCATAAACACCCCGACTTTTTCATAATAACGGCGCTGAGTAGAAGATAATGAAGCCCATTCTGACGAAGAAATGCAATATGTTTCACCGGCCTTTAAGCACACCAGAGAGAAGTCTACGAACTCGCTCTTAGGATATGTGTTTTTGGACCTGACGCGCTGAAGGTCTTCTTCGCAATCATTGCCGTGTTGCAAAGAACTATAGAACTGTTCCTCTGCCTCATCATAATTCACATCGACACCATAACCAAATTCATAGGCGACGCCAAGATTATACATCGCATATCTTTCACCTTGAAGTGCAGCTTTGGAAAACCACTCCACTCCTTTGGACATATCCTTTGCAATACAATCACCTTCAAAATAATGGGCGCCCAAGTTATATTGAGCTTCCCGGTACCCTAACTCAGCTGCGCGAATACACCATTTTATAGCCTCGTTTTTATCTTCATCAGTTCCACGGCCATTCTCCATCATGATACTTACGACAAAAATCGCTTCGGGAGAATTATATTCAGATGCCTTTTTGAAGTATGTAAATGCTTTCTTATAATCCTGTTCTTCAAAATATGCATTTCTTGCTATCTCCAGTAATTCCTCTAAGTCAATTACACTAATGCCAGAAGGGACAGAGACCTTAACAACATATGTGCGTTCTGATAGGAGCTGTTTTATGCCATACGAGCCAAAATCAATCGTTAATGGAGTTTGATTGGGATGAAACAACTTTAGCATTTTTGTTCCTGGGCTCACGTATACAAGATATTCCCCCACATTATAAGCGACCTCTCCAATGACATTACCTTGAAATGTTGCCTCTGGACTTATCATTTCAATTTTAACTAATGCACAAGGATTACCATTAATGTCTGCACGTTTTTGAACGGAGGCGGTAAGATCCATAGGATCTTCAGTTATAGATTCTATTGTGATTTGACCCTTGCAGATGAAAGGAAGAACAAAGAAAAGAATAATAGCAACGATTTTTTTCATAACATGAGGGAAGAAGACAATTAAACTTGAATTATTTTATCACAGGTCTGATATTCATTCCGAACATCTTAAACATCGCGGTATTCGGGTAAACTCCTATTTTACCAAAATTCAGACAATATGCACAAGTCGCATCTTTAGAATCAGTTGTTCTAGTCCAATAGCACCCACCACCTCCACGTATATAACTCTCATAGCGGTCTCCAGCATCAGGGATAAAAATACTCTTATTGTTAAGCTTACTCGTTACCTTATAGCCACTAACTCCACTTTCTTCACACCATGTCCAGGTACAAGATTTACAAAGTTCAATCATATCCTCTACCGAAGGAGTCCTCCATTTCATGCCCCATATAACACAAGCAGGATCATCTGTAGAGTCAAGAATAGAGAGATTATCCACCCTCCCATTCTCTACAGTCGAATTATATTTCAACAATGAATTACGTTCACCATTACACCACTTGTAGGTACTCCAGTTATAATCTTGCTTTGATTCAATCTCTCCCCAGGCGAAATAAAGACCAGCTTCATTAGCGTGAGTGGCACCAATATTACATGTGGCCCATTTTGTGCCAGAAGCAAGCCCTAAATCAACCCACTCATGCCCCTCGCAGAAACCAGAAAGGGATGGCTCTACCTTGATAAGACACTTTGACGCATATCGCCCTTCAGAACTAATGGCCCATACATGAGTTGTCCCCGCATTGACGCCAACGATTGTTCCATCCTGTAATACGCTTACGATATTATTATCATCGGATTTCCAAATAATCTTTGTTTGGTCGGTCTGTGTGGGCAATAATGTTGCTGTAAGCTGGAGTTTTTGTGCCACCTCAATAATTTGACTTGTGGTGCTCAAATATATACCTGAAACAGGAATATCATTATCTAAAACGGGTCTTATCGTTCTGCTAATTGCCCTTTGAGCATATGTTAAGCTAAAAACTTTATTATCCTGGAAAAAAGAAAACACATGAGCACATCCAGTATTCTCTTGATAAAGCGACGATGTCCAATAATAGCCAAAGCCGTTATGATTCGGGCCATCTGAATACTGATACCCGGCACCTGGCAAGAAAATACTATTTCCATTAATCTTGCTTGTTACCCAAACGCCTTGAACCCCATTCAAGTCACTCCACTTCCAGGTGCATTTTTCTTCTAATTCTTTTGTCTCTTCTAGTGTCGGGATTCTCCATCTCCCTCCCATTATTGCGTTAGCGGCATCGTCTGTTAAAGATAAGCAAGTTAAATTGTCAACGTCTCCGTGAGATTCTATGATATTATACTTTGATAGTATGAGGTTATCATCGTAGTAGCGTCCTGAAATAAAGAATTTGTAATTCTCCCAAAGATACTCTGCTTTCGGACACACTTCACCCCAGGCAAAATAATCGCCATAAAGCTCCGGCCGCGAAGCGCCAACATTACAAGTAGCCCAAAGGACGCTTAATCCAAGATCTACATATTGAAAACCATTACTTAGTATATGCTCTGAGCTTGACGGCAAAATAACCTTGACGACATATGTGTGCTCTGATAATAGTTGATTAATCCCAAACTCGTCAAACCTAATTGTTAGCGGGATTTGATCCGGGTGGGAAATCCTAAGTAATTTAGTTCCGGAGCTAACATATACTAAATACTCACCAACATTATAGGAAACCTCGCCAACGACATTACCTTGAAACGTAGCTTGAGGGCTTATCATTTCTATTTTCACCAATGCGCATGGCTTGCCATTCAAGTCAAGGCGTTTCTGAACAGATGCCGTCAAATCCATGACATTATCAGTAATTGACTCAACGCTGATTTGGCCTATGCATAGCAAAGGGAACAGCAACATAACTATTGATATAATAATTCTTCTCATGGCCAAATTGGATTTGATGGTTTAACAAGTTGATACTAGAAGATTATACATTATGGGGTCTGCTCTACAATAATGATTTCAATCTAAGGGATAAAGAAATCATCTAAAGTAAAAACGCCATTTTCGATGACGACCTGTTCGGGTTGCCAGGTGCGGACATGAATCTGTGGTCTATCAGGATCATTGAAATCCCATAATAGGAACAACCACCCTTCATCACTATAATTCGATGTACGCCAGGACTGATGTAAAGTTACCCCATAAATATTGGCTTTGGCGCCATGTCGCACAACTGTAATGCTATCAAATTTAATATTAATGTAGCGGTTATTCTTAAAGATCCTGCTCATTTTGTCAATATACTCTTCCTTACTTTGGACAGTATACTTAACATTAGTAGATAGTTGATTGCGATAATCTCCTGATGACCGAGACATAACAACGCTACCAGTAATAATTAGCGCGTCATCACTATAGATTTGACGAAGAGAATTAATGTTTCGTTCATTATAGTAATTTCGGAAGTCTTCCACCCACTTAAGGATTTCCCTTCTTCGAGTAATATCCTCTACATCACGACCTTCTCCCATTATTTTTGCCACATCCTCTTGCATTTCCAACGCGGGTCGGACTCCAGTAATAGTTCCATTCTTATTTAAGCTGATAGTTAATTCGCGGTACAACGACTGATCGTACGAAGAATCTTTAGGTTTCATAATGATTTTGATTCCCCTCACTTGAAACCCCTGATGGTCATTCAGACATTTTGAAACGTTTTGCTCATCTTCACAGATAAACGGCAATATATCCCATAATGCCTCCAAACGATTTTTTGCAGCTTCTTCCATTGAAATCTGGTTCAGATGAAGAGAACGGTCTTCTGTTCCGGCAGAATGAATCTCCGTCAATAATAGTGAAATACTGTTTTCCATTCTGCTTTTAAGGACTCTATCAGAAATACTCCCTGCTGAGAAGGAAAACGTAACCTGAGCATGTGTTTGTAATACCATCAAACATAGCAGGAAAGAATAAACAAGCTTTCTCATATTTACTTCTTACATTGTAAACCAAATGACACCATGCCCTGTATAGCTTGAAAAAGACTCTGGAGCATTGGTGCGGACATTACATCTTTGACCATTATTATGGGGAGAAAGAACGACCACTGCCCGGAAATGATTATCATATAGAATCAAGTAAGCACTTTCGGGGATTTCGCTAACACTACGAGCTTTCCCCAATCCTATTACATTCCCCGATTTCTTTTGATTGTCCAGATATCCCCAAACATTATCAATCATCTCCCTGTCAAGCACATTCTGTAATATCTCGTTTTTTATGTTGCTATCCTTGAAAAAGGCAGGATCAACATCGTGTGTTTCTGGAACAGTAACAGTAACATTGCCTGTTGTATCTGAAATAGCCAACACGTCAGAACATGGCAAATACAAAAAAACGTTAATCTGTTCCCCTCTACAATAAGTCAATGTTGGGATAGAATCGTTCAAACTGGCACGATTCAACAATACCATGCCTCTTTCCGTACGGATGATATTCGCAGAAAACAGTAAATCATCAATGGCATTTTCATAGGCTATTGAAGCTTCTTTATTACTAGACTCGCCAAACACATACCTGCCATCCAGCTTAATCTCTTGTATCTTTTGTTTAACGGATACGCTTTGATCCTGTGGAATGCTCGATATCGTATGTGTGCAAACCAATAATGTAAAAACAAGAATATGCATGTATTTAAATAATCTTATCGTTGTCTTAGAAGATTTGTCGTCGGAATAAATAAACTTGCTTTTCCAACCATACTGAATGATTCGGCACCTAAATCAAAAGTGTCACATTGTATTCTCACAATGTGCTCATATCCTTGTTTCACATTGTGACAGAATATGGTACCAGATAAAACACCATCCTTATATTCACGGATTCCCCAGAATACCTGACAACCATTAGCAATACAAAACTGTAAAAACTGCTCTAAAGGGACTTGGATAATTGTCTTTTCACCATATTCATGCCGCATAATAGACAGATTAATAGTTGCCTTATAACCTACTCCGACAACTATCATGTTCGAGATTGTGGCAATGGGTTGAATTGGGTTAACGATAAAATCCAGTTCGTTATTATTGCTCGAAATGTATGCATTTCTATTGATTGAATTAAGAATGTACCTCTCTCCAGGCAAGACAAACAGATTATCACCTATTTCATTAAGATCTTCATAACTAAAGCGGGGGGGCATTCTGCCCCCTTTCACATCATACAATAACAATTCATTAATAAAGGAATTCTCAATTTCAGTTCTAGTTCCACTATTGTAAAGCTGATAATCTACAGGGCACATTATCGAAAGATTATTGCCTTTATTGGAAATAGAAATCACGAGGAACGAATCATCCTGAAATGAAGTCTTAACCTCTATATCATCATCTGTAACGCTCTCCAAATACTCCCATTCTCCCTCAAGCACTGAAATATTCTCAAATCGTGGATCGTCGATTCTCAATAAATGAGAAGCATATGCCTCTTCAATCATATCGGCAACGGGAGAATCAATAATGTCCCGGACACCCTTAGGGAGTACCACCCTCCTAATAGATTTGATTTCCTGCTGTTCGATGCGGATCACATACTTTTTGCTGGAGATTTCAATCATGTGCTCACCATCAGACAAATTTGTCTGAATACTGATTTCGTAACGCAAAACAGGAGGTAAACCCTGCGCAAATGCCCACCCAGAACAGCAAATTAACAACAACAATATGAAAACGGATCTGGACATTTATTATTTATGGCATAATGGTTTTAATTAAGTTATCGGAACCATCAAAAAGCTTCCCAATGACGAGTTCCCCGTTATCATAAGTTCCCTCAAGCCTATAGCCAGCCTCAGCCTGAGTCCCATAGAATGAGTGCCGCCTATGAATTGTCAAGACACCTTTGCCATCAGGCTTCCCATTTATTATTCCACCATACCATTTACCATAAGCTAATTGCAAAACTCCATTTCCTTGTATAGTCGACGCTGGATCTTGATGATTATTGGCAGCTCCATCATTGACATTAAGGGTGCTGGATTGTATACTACTTGAACCATTGTCATCGTCAACAGTATCTTCTTCTATTATCTGCGATTGTTCCTGTTGAAGAGAATCTAGTATAACAGTTGTATTAGTTGGCGAATCTGTAACAATAGTAGGGGTATGCCAATAGTGACGGATGACAATAAAGACTACAGCCACAGAAATAATTGATACTAATGTTATTAGCGCAAGTTTTGAAAAACTCAATACTCGGCGAATACCCTTCTTCTCCCAAGGAGGACTTGTTGCGTACCCTTTGATAATAGAGTCCGAAAAATCCGCAATTTGACCCGCAGTAGGCCTGTCCCAAGTTTCATACTGCAAACAAAATAAAACTAATTCACGCAGATTACGAGAATATTTGTTGGGCAAATCGGGTATTTCAGCTCCTTTTATTTGTAAGATTCCACCTTGACCGGCGAACAACAGTTCGCCTGTCATTAATTCAAATAGAGTAATGCCAAAAGCCCAGATATCAGTTGCCTTAACGGCATTAGGATTCTTAGAAAACAACTCTGGCGCCATATATGGTATCGTTCCCGACACCTCAGAATCATTCTCCTCATCTGTTTCTTTCTTCTGGCGGGTAGAGTTGCGGCGCATGGTGTTACGTAATTTCTTGCTTACGCCAAAATCGGATATAAGATATTCGTCACTATCTGTCACGAGAATATTATCGGGTTTAATATCCCGATGCAAGATATCTTTGCCATGCAAATACTCTAAACCTTTTGATACACAATTGATAAGATTCCATAGTTCCCTCTCTTCCATTTGTCCAGACAGCGACTCGACGGAACCTTTGCAGAGGGGCATCACCAGATATGGCCGATTATCATAGATGTCATAGTGTTCCGGTTTAAGAAGATTTGGATGATGCAGATTATGGACAGTTTTGAATTCTTGTCTAAAAACCTGTAAGCCTGATTCATCCATGGCGATATAAATCTTGATGGCAACATATAAGTCAGTCACCTCGTCCCTTGCACGCCATACCTCGCCAAAAGAGCCTCGGCCAATTGTTTCAATTAGCAGATATCGATTATGAAATAATGTATTAGGTTGTAAAGCCATTCTTTCTCAATGTTTATTTAATAGTAGCAATTGGTTCAAGAGTCCTTACTGGCCGGATGGAGTAGCCGCACTGCCGCCACCCAGCATAGTAATCTAATTGCTTCGATTTATCATCAAAGTCAATACTATTAGCGCATCCGGCATAACTAATAGTTGACGCCCAATAATGGCCAACACATGATAAGTGTCCTCCTTCACCAGCGGCAGGCAGAAAGATACTATTACTATTAACCTTACTTGTAACTATATACCCCTGAACATCTCCTCTCATAACCCACACCCACGAACACCTCTTCCTTAATTCATTCCATTCTACATATGTTGGGATTCGCCATTGATTACCCCATTTAACGGTCGCCACATCATCAATAGCATCTAACTTGGACTTATTATCTACTCTTCCATAGTAACTATCAGCGTTATACTTGGTTAAGAGATACTCGCCCAGCCTCGTTTTCTTGTTGGTATCAAACCATTTATAGTTTTCACTTGTATAAGTATCTTTCGTATCAGTTTCACCCCAAGCATAATAATCTCCATACCCTTCAGGACTATTGGCCCCCACATTACAAGTGGCCCAGAGAACAGATAAGCCGAGGTCAACATAATGGTGCTCCTCAGCGAAACTAGTTAATTCGTCCCTGCGGCTTACTACAGTAGAATCAAGTGATGTGACTCCTTGCTTCACAGCGTTCTCTTCCCCCTGAAGAGACATGGTGTCGGTTGGGAGAGCCGCATCTTCGATAATTGTAGTATCTAAAGTTGCAATTTCCTTTTGACCCCACTGCCGCCATCGGTACGTGTCATATACTTTTACAGCTGCTATCCACACTAAGCAAACAATGGCACTCGTGAGCAGTGTAACTCTAAAAGCTTTAGCTCTCCAAAGTCTCTTAATCCATGAATCCTTCGGACTTGGATCCGTCCGACGAGGTTCTTCTAATCCCTTATAACCAGCCAATTGAGAGGCCATTGGTCTGTCCCAAGGATTCTTTTGGAGGCAGTCATGCACCAATTTCCTAAGGCCATAACTATATTTATCCGGGAGTTCAGGAATATCCGCCCCGTTCTTTAGCATTATGCCGCCCTGACCCATAAACGGAAGTTCCCCAACAAGCATCTCGTATATCGTAACACCGAGCGCCCAGATATCTGTAGCCTTAACTGCTTCAGGCTTCGCCTCAAAGAGTTCAGGCCCCATATAGGATAAAGCGCCGGAAACGTCTTCCTGTTGCGCCCGGGTCGAGTTCCTCCTCAAAGACGCCCGTAACCTCTTGCTTAATCCGAAATCCGTCAAGACATACCGTCCACGGGAATCCCTAAGAATATTGTCCGGCTTAATGTCCCTATGAATAATATCCTGCTCATGGAGATATGCCAACCCGGAGGAAATGTCGGCAATGAACTTCCAAATATCATTTTCCGATAGTTCGCCAATAAGAGATTCACTCGAAACAGGGCAATAATGCATTACCAGGTATGGCTGATTTTTCCATACGGCAAAATGCATCGGCTTCAAGATATTGGGATGTTCAATATCATATACCGAACGATACTCGTTCCTAAAATCGGCAAGACCACGGCTATCCAGAGCTATATATATCTTAAGTGCAACATCAATGCCCGTGATATTGTCGTAGGCCAGCCATACCTCGCCAAAAGAGCCCCGGCCGAGAAGCTCCTTTAATACATACCTTTCATTGAATATGTCTTGAGGATGGAATTCCATATAACTACTTACTTCCTGTGGTATCAGGGGAATCAACAGGTGTTAATTTATTCAGTTCTACTATTTCTTGAGTCTTATCAGACGTATTCGCATCTTCCGATATGAAAGGCTGGTCAGTACCAGTATTCGGTTTCTTTTGTTCGTCATGTCGTACCGGTCTCTCTTCTTTTATCTGCGGCGGAATAGACAAAGAATTAATAATACTGTCTCGTTTCGTAATTTCGTTAGATAGACTATCTATAGTCACTTTATTATCCGGCTGATTCAGTATTCCTTTTGCGACTCCGCCTCGATAACTTAAGATGACACAAACGACAAATAAGATTACAACAAGAATACAAGACCACAATAATGTCTGTAAAGAAACCGCTTTTGATTTAGGCGCATCCTCTGATGAAATGGACGAAGTATCGCCAGTCATGATTTGGCAAAGAATAACCGTCACATTATCATACCAATCCGCTTTCTCGGCTGCATCAAACAATGCCTGGCGGCATTGAATCAAAGATTCCTGATGGCTTCTGATAATATCCTCAAGGTTATCGCCAGGATAATATTCGCCATTCTTGTCTTTTGTCTTCCTATCCCGCAAAACGCCAGATAAACCATCGCTGCAAAGCAATAATATATCACCTTCTACAACTGAAAACTCTCTGGTTTCCGGCTCGGCACCTTTAGAAGGATCACCTAAACTTCGAGTTATGATATTGCCTTGCGGATGATCAAAAGTGTCAACATACTCAAGTTTATGAGCCTTTACCAACTCCTGAACGTAAGAATGGTCTTCAGACAAAGGTCTTAGACCGTTTTCACTGTTAAATAAGTACGCCCGACTGTCCCCGCACCAGCTAATTGTCAATCCGTTATCAGCAAGCCAAGCGAGGATAATTGTTGACCCCATCCCTTCTTTATCCGGATCTTCTTTGGCCGCCTTTTTAATCGCCTTATCCGCTTCTTTAATGACAGATTCTAAATAACGCTTCCTTCCCTTGGGAGAGGATGCTATTTCACCAGAAATATTATCAGGGGCAAAACAGGATTTGACAGTATCAATCGCAATGGCAGAGGCGACCTCTCCTGCATTCATCCCCCCCATACCATCCGCGACAGCCATCAAGCAACCGTATTTGCCTAAAGAAATGGTGACATCAGATTGAATACTGATAGGATTCCTATCCGCCAGATTAGGACTAACAAACATATTGTCTTCATTTCCTTCCAGCGGAGCCTTGGGATCATATTTCCCAGCTGGTTCAGACCAAGCGGCTAAACGAATTTTCATGCTATTTCTGTTTTTTCCCTTTCTTGATTTTTTTGCCGTTCTGTTCTGTCTCTCCATTTGGGCTTTCATCGTTAATACTAATCGGAGTTAACTCACCCTGCGCGATGACGGCTTCCTCTTGAACATCCTTTACAAAAGGCGTATAAAGCAACCACTTATTATCATCTTCTGCCTTGGACAGAATCCCAGTTAAGAAAAAAGAAATCTGACCGATATCTGTCTGTATGGGTGTAATATATATTCCTCCCCAGATTTTTTTTTCGGTTTGGGGAGCATCAATGGTTTGCTTGACAGAATCGTGTTGAACAAGCATCTCTCTTTTGAAAATCATATAGGACTCTGAATGTAAAGAGTCCGGGATATCAATCTTATTGTCTGATATAATCCAAACAAGCCATCCAGCCTTACTTCCAGGGATAGTATCTATACTAAAGCCGTGATTGTCATGCGAACATGGGAAACTCACTCTGTGAAATGGTGTATTGTGATATGATTCAACTATATCATTTAAAATATTACAATCATGGACCGTTGTATCACGAATAACTCTTAATTGTCCCTTGTGGGAGATTGGTCTATATGCATTTCTATAACGGTCAAAATTGCCATCATAAAGCCAAGGGACCAGGGCGTTGTCTGCAATGACAAAGCCATCCTTTACTCTAATTCCAATAGAGTAACTCTTGCCAAAATCATCCTGACCATTTCTTCCATATTTCTGAAGTGTGGTTGTGTCCTGAAGTTGATAACTATGAGTATATAATATCAATCCAGAACGAATCGCATCCTCTATGAGTTGCTGGTTTGAAGACCTAAACATCTGTCCCGCTAATTGAAGCGGTATTAGAATAATAAATAATAGCGAGAATTTCTTCATCATATTGTACTATTAAATGTTACAGATTGGCACCGCCCAATTATGCTGTTGAGTTCTAATATCGCCGCGTGATACAATACCTACCACGACAAGTTTGTTGTTTTCTATCGCAAAGATGGGTCCTCCAGAATTCCCATGGTCTGTACCGCTAGAATGTAAAATACAGCCGTTGTTCGCGAGCCCACCTCTAGAAACTTTTACTTCACTAGCGATAGGTTGAATCTGTTCAGGACCATCATTTACACCCAGATTAACAGGAAATCCCAATGTGACAAGTGATTGTTGAATAACCAGATTTCTACTCAACTGTGGCGAGGACTGAATACTGCCTGTTTTGCTTGTACGAACATATGCCCAATCCGTAGCCCACATTTTCTCATCCATACCCTCCATTGCAGGATATGTAAACCGCCAATTAATCGACATACCGTTGTCGGAATTGCCAATCCTTACCACTTTATCTAGATGCCTATCAATCGTGAACTGCTCACTTGTAAATGACATCCTATTGCGCGATAACGAAGAAACTGCCTGTAAATGAGCAACTATCTTAGCCCCAGGTCTGTTCATGGCAGCCATAATATAGCGATTCGGTTCGTTATCTTCAGCGGGATTTACATATAACCACCCCTCTACACAATGACGAGCCGTAACAAAACGTCCGTCATTTAATAAGAAGCCAGTACCACTCCAACCAAAGTTGGGGATTATTTTTTCATTCCCATCTTCTACATAACAGACTTTTTCCGTATATAAGAAATAGACATCTTTCTCAATGTTCTGAGTTTGAATTAATGCCGATACTCCTTGTGCCGCAATATTTCGTCTAATTGCCTCTTCTTCTGCTTGACGAATCCGTTCTTCCCACTCACGCTCCTTACGAGACAATTCATCTCTCATCCGATTAATTTCAGTTTGTGAATTCGAAAGAGTAGTCACGAAGTTGGTGCTATCTGCTAGTCTCTTTTGCGCCATCTCGGCAATGGTATTTTCCATCCGTATGTTTTCAGCCCTATAATGTATCAAGTCACCGCCCTGCTTTATAATTTCATATGTTCCAACGCCCAACCCTAATAAAAGAACGCAAGAAAGAAGAGATATGGCTTGTTTATAAGGGCGTAAAGCCTGTTTCCCAAATAACTCCAACCGTCTTGTAAGCGGAATGCTCCCGACCTTCCCTTTTTCTCCTTCCGGGACGATAAAGCCCAATTTTGGCCCATTAGTGGATAATTGAATCTCATCCCCATTTTGAAGGAACCATTCGGTTGCAATCTTATGCCCATTCAAATATGTTGAGTTCGTTTGGGATAGCTGCACCAATTTCCAATTATCTCCATCTTTTACAATTGCAGCATGGCGGCGGCTGACGGTAGAGAACGACTCGTCAAAACGGACTTGACATTTCGGATCGCGTCCTAACTCAATTTCATCGACAATAATCTCTTGCGCCTCGCCTCTTTTATGGTATTTTGATGAAACTTTGTGTTCAAGAATATAATAATCCTTTCCGCCATTTCCGAAAAGGGACTTCATGCCTGCTCCGATAGAACCAGACATCGTTCTTTTGTAAGGTTGAGTTGCTTGTGCCATTATACTTTCCTTTTTATTTATAGAGACGATTTATGAGATTTTCTATCACGTAGGATTTCATTTTTGCGAACAATACATCTTGCCGTTTATGAACATAATGAATCCCGAACATCAAAAAAATACTAAGCACCAATGCCACAAGGGTGGTATCAAAAGCGACCCCCAACATACTCGTGACCTTATTCAAACCCTCTGGGGTACTTGCTTCGTTTGCAAAACCGAGAGAAGCAGCAATGCCCAAAACTGTGCCAATAAAACCTACGGATGGAATGGCCCAGGCAACATAATTAATAAAAGACTGCTCACTCTCCATCTCAGCATCATATATACCCGTTTGAGATTCAACAACTCCAAGAGCCTCCGAAGATGATTTGCTTAAACGATATTTTGTGCAAGCCTTTATTATCAAATCGGTAATTAGAAACTTTTGATGCTTCTCAAATTTTTGCATATTAAGCTTTATTTGATTGACATCATCAGAGTTCAGCACCCAATTCTCTTTCTCAGGAAGTGGATGCGTCGCAAAGCCGTCTTCTTCATAGGTAATTCTATTATTCACTGCGGCAAGTTCCAAAATGCCAAAAATGAATAAGAAATATGTGACGCCTTGAATCAAACCTTCAGGCATTGTCCCGCCTAGCATCACTAAGAGCCTTGATGGATTATCAGAATCTGTCAGGAAGCATAAGAAGAGCATCCATACAGTTGCTACCAAAAAGCTAATAAAGATTCTGTATACACGCTTATTTAACATATGCTAATAATTATATTGTTGAAAACTAATCGAACTATTTGTGACAGTAAGTCTGCCAATTTTAATACCTACTCTATTGTTGGGCACTAAATCAACATCCCTATATGGTATTTTTATTTGGCTATTACTACCTGGATGCATTACAAAATAACCTTCTACATGCGCACGATTGGTTCTTCCATCAAAGAATACTAGGGAAACCTCGTACGTTCCAGGAACAACTTCTTCTTGATAGAACAACTCAAACCTATCATCATTCTGAGATGTGCGTCTTTGGATATCCTGGTTAAGCTTTCCCCAAATAAATTCGGTATTGCCAAAATAGCAATGCTCTCCGTTTGAAAGATTATAAACATGTAGGTCAACATCAACATCTTCCCTCCAAAAACATACCACTCCCACCTCGGCATTTATACCAAATACCTTCCCGTCCGATATCCCTTGTCCATCCTGCTGAGGTTGTCTGTCCTGCAACTCTTGCACTCTTTCCTGTAGTTGCTGATTCGCTTCACGTAATTGTTCAATTTCTGATCTTAAACTCTCATTCTGGGCTTCGGCAGTTTCAACACGTTGTTGCAGATTTTCAACTTGAGTTGTAAGATTAGATATAGTCTGTTGCAATTCCTCAAGCCGTTGTTGAAGCTCATCAAATACATTCTGGGGGACCGAGTTCTCCAATTGCGCAATTAAAGAACTTAAATCCTCAACTTGAATATTCATTCTTTCGATCTCTTCCAATGCGTCTTGCTGGGATGATGTCATTTTGGGAACTATAATAAACAAGATTATTACTGCCGCCAAAGCTCCCGACAACAAATCCAGGAAAGATGTCCCAAATATGTTAATATCTTTTCTTTTCATTGAATGATGGAACTCTAATGACCTTCGAATCTAATTGTAGTATCACCCAGTGTAATAATATCACCGGGTTTAAGAACTACTCCTGCGGATTCTACTCTTTGAGAATTCACAAACGTGCCATTTAATGAGTCTTTCCACTTTAATCGCCCCTTGGAAGAGTCTCGACATATCGCAGTACAGGTTCTGCATGGGAAGAAAGGGAAAGTATAACGAAGACCTATTGGGCAAGTGCAACGCGACTGACCGTCGCGAATAATCCATTGGCCATTCCCTGTATTATACTCAATCGTGCAGTGTAAACGCGAGATGAACGAACTCTCTTCTTCTTTTATCGCGATGTGATTCCAAACATCGTCAGAATTCCGCCCTATACATAAGATAGGGACTCCTTCTGTGAACAAAGATGCCAAATCATAAGTTTTATTAGGCTCTTCTCCAGACATTACCCTTAAAACCGCACCGCGTGACAAATCTTCACTTATACGAAGGGCCTGATCTATAACAGGGGTTGAGTCTTGCCAATTGTTAGGTAATAGATTCAATGCCTCACTGGCATTCTGAACACGCTGCCTGTAATCAGGGATCAAACATGCCTCAATAATGCTAACCCAATCTGGTGCTATCTTCTGCAAAGACGCTCTATCCCAATTATTATCCTTTCCGCGAAGAACATACAACGGGACATCGGCCTCAGTATTCAAATTTCCAAAAGGAAGGGCTCCGACCAAGCACTGATACATCATTACACCAAATGAGAATAAATCTGTAGTCGGCAAGACTATTGCCTGCATTCCTCGTTTTGGGTTAAGTTGTTCAGGAGGCATATAAGCAATTGTTCCAAAGAACTCCTTTGGAACGCCATTCCAACCTCGTCTGGTTATTCTATTATTCTGATCGCCAGCGATGCCGAAATCCGTTAAAACGGCGTTATTATTAGCCTTCAGTAAAACATTTTCAGGCTTCAGATCCCTATGAATGATACCATTACGATGGAGATCATTAAGCCCAAGTAAAATCTGCTTCCCAATAAGAGTAAGGTTAAGAAGTCTTTTTTTGCCAAGAGCCGTACACAAATCCCCATTTGGACAATAATCCATCACTACATAAGGGTTTCCACCTATTATCCCTTTAGAGGACGACCTTACGATATAGTCACTTTGAATACTCCCAACTTGATACTCTCTGTCGAATCGTTTCATATAGTTGGGCCTGTCCTGTGGGGGCATTTCCCATAACTTGAGAAGTTTCAGGGCTCTGACCGCTCCGGTCTGCTTATCAGAGACCTTGAAGACTTGCCCAAAAGTCCCTTCTCCAAGTTTCTTTTCAACCCTCCATATGGAATCTATGATATCTCCTTTTGAGAAAGAGCATCTCTCAACGCAGTCGTTCATATGGTTGCAGATTACTTCTCATGAAAAACAAAAAACCGGTTTCCCATAACGATAATATCGCCATCGCTAAGCTTTGTTTTTTTATTTACCTGAATAAATGTGCTCTTATGCTCACTTTGGTTCTCAATAAACCAGCAACCATTTTCATGTGTTAAGATTGCTTGCTCCTTTGATGTAATAGTTTGATTATTAGGGTCAGTGTTCGCTCGATTAAGAACTATTTGTTCTCCTGAATAACTTAGGGGCTGATATTCGATGCTCTCTCCCTCCCAAGCAACCGGTTGTAACTGACAGAAATACGCATCGTGTTGATACATTCCTTTAGCCCAGGGGTTGATAGTTCCTCTAGTGTTATTGTGTACATTCGAGGATTTGCCTTGAGGTTTATTTATATCTTTTCCCTTAGAATTAACAGGGGTCTGGCAGATTGGACATACCTGCATATAAGGGGCAACATTATATCCACATCGAGGGCAAGAAGTGCCACCATCATTATCTGGAACTTCACGGAGCGTATCTTTAAGAATATCCGCTTCGTGCTCAGCCTCGTGAACTTCTTTTTCTTCAGAATCGCCCACGGAGCCTATCATCGAACCATTCAGTGGAGCATTACACTTTTCGCATCTTTTTGCATTTGGCTCGTTAGACCAGCCACAATTATTACATCTCATAATATGATTATTAAAAAAACATTTACTTATTTAGAGAAAACTAGAGCAATACTTCTTTCAAATAATAAAACCAAATAATTAGTTTGCTTTATGAAAAGCAAATAATCATCGGGATAACACAAATTCCCATTAAGCGCTCGGTTCTCTATTGTCACTATCCTTCCGATTGTCAAATATAATCATTTTAATTAATTAATCCCTAAGAAATCTTATGCTTTTGTATGAGAATGCGATAGTTAACACTTCTTCTATCCTCAACATTTATACTGAAGGTGCTGACAAGCGTTAATGGTTTAAAAGAGTACTTGACAGAATATTCATGATTATACACTCAATAATCATATCCTATATGATTTAGGTTTTAAGCCTACTAGATGGACTCTCAAGAAACAAAGTCAATTCGAGGGTTACTTTTATGGTATTCTGGTATAGAATGGTAGAAAATAGCATATCATTTTTAGAAATTATGTACGAACAACTCAAATCCATCCTCAACACCACCTGGAAGGTAGGCTTGGGACTCTTCGGCCTGGCAGCCATCGGTATCGGTATCCTCCTCACCAGCATCTGGCACGAAAACACCTATGGCCGTGCCTACTGGAAGGACAAGACCCTCTCCAAGGATATCCAGGTCCACGGCTTCAACAACAACTGCGTCCGCATCTGGGACCGCCGGACGGCCAACTACATCTCTCCCAAACTCCGCTGGGTATCAGGGACACCGCTACGCGACAGCATCACTGTATACTGTGATTTAGACGGGAACCGGGGCTTTCTCAACTGCAATTCCGGTAAAATCGTCATTCCAGCCGAAAAGGCTGCCTTCCGCCATGCCTGGCAGTTCAGCGAAGGCCGCGCCTTCGTCGTTCTTCACGATGAAGACGATCTATCTGTTATCGACTATTCCGGCAAGATTATTGCCCGAAATGTTGCCGAATACGACAAAGGTTACGACTACGTCTTCGTGGACGGCCTTTGCGAACTTAGCAAGAACGGGAAATACGGCCTCCTGGCACTGGACGGCACCTGGCCCGTGGAACCGAAGTATTACGATATAGAGTCTCCCAACACCTTCGGTTATAGGCTTGCCCGAAGCGAAGAAGGTTACTGGCTCTTCGATCCAGAGTTCAACCTCGTGTTTCCTGAGCCTTGTGACAAGATGGAATTTGCCATTGGCCGCAATGAGGGGACCGGCACCTTGTACCGAAGCAAGAACCACATAAAGCAGCTGGTGAACTGCGATGGAAGCGTAGTTGAGCCCTTCGTCATTGACGGGACCTATAACCTTAAATATATGGTCCGATATAACGAGGATAGTGAAAACGAATATGCCCTGGATCCGGATCTGGTAGTCTACTGCGTAGATGGATGGAAGGGCCTGATGAACAAGCACACCGGCCGCGTTATCACTCCTGCCAACTATACCAACTTTGAGATGATTTCCAAGGATCTCATCAAGGCTGAACTGAGCTACAATTACAATGATGAGGCCGTTGTGATGGATAGGAGCGGACGAATTGTTAAACAGTAAAAACATAGAAATTATGAAAAAGCTTACAATCCTTCTTCTTTTAATTACCTGCTCGTTTGGAGCAGTGGCCCAAAATACGTGCAGCAGCTGCCAAGGTTACGGAAAGCTTCGCTGCGGGTCCTGTGGAGGGTATGGTATTGTGTACCAACAAGTATGGAATCCTTACTACGGGACATATCTAGCTCAACCTTTTCGTTGTGCATCATGTAATGGTTATGGCGCTCTAATTTGCGCAAATTGTGGAGGTAAGGGAAACGTTCCCTCCCCGTCCTTCCACGGTAAATCATTTGTTAAAACAAATGCAAAATGCAACAAGTGCAGTTGCTCTGGTTATTGGGGCTACTATCACTCTAACGGAACCTATGAAGGGAATTGCAGTCATACTGATCAATGGGGACATTCATGTGGGCATGGTCCTGAAGCACATGGATTGAGAAAATGGTGATGGACAGGAACGGGCGAGTCGTGAAACAGTAACAAACACCTTAAGAAGATTATACCATGAATGATGTCATGTGCAACACGGTAGTATCCACTCTGGATGAGATGGAACTCCACTACAAGCATGAGGGTGAACTCTTCACCTTCTCCGTTGGGGACGACTACGCGAATTTCCCCGTCCGCATTATCGCCGATGAGGAGAACGAACTTCTCACCACCATCGGCTACTTCCCGGTCAAGATTCCCAAGGCGCATCTGGACAAGATGTACAAGTTCATCAACGACCTGAACTACAAGGCCATGGTGGGCTTCTTCACCATCGATTCCGATGATGGAGAGCTGTCCTTCCGCCTGGCCAACAACGTGGATGGCGGAGCCATCAACGAAGGTATCGTCAAGACTTGCTTCCTGCAGGTGATGTTCCGTCTTCGCGATACCTACGAAGACATCATGAAGGCCATGTATGGCGGCGAGCAGTACACATTCACCTTCGGTAACGAAAATAGACCTTGCGCCTAGCCTGATTCTCTTCGGAAAAAGTTGCGCCGCGAAAGGATTTGACCGATAGGTTTTTCCTTTCGCGGCGCTCTATATGTTCAAGAAACGATACAATTATGAGCCGTAAAACCCTTACCCAAATACTTGTGGCAGCCGTTCTGTTTTTCGGGGTGTCGGCACGACTGGAGGCCAGCGGGTCCAAGTCCGTGACCATGACGGTCGGAGAAACCCAGACCTTCTACCTTCCGTCATCCATCACCTCGCTCCGGCTGAAGTCCTGCTACTTCTATGCGGCGAGCCCTGCCTACGCAGATGTTAAGTCCTATACCTCGTATTCGGTAACCATCGAGGCCAAAAAACCCACGCCTGGTGCGGCTGTTGTGGTCCGCTGCGACTACACCTATTATGCTGGTTATAGTGGCTACACCTACGGGGGCAGCGGCTACTATGACTACCTTGTCACCGTTGTTGGAAAAAACCCTACATCTATTTCGTTACCAGCTGAGAAGACTGTCTATGTTGGAGTAGGAGAATACCTGACGCCCACGATTACTCCTTCTGACGCTTATACAGAGCTCACCTGGTCGTCCAGTGTCTATTCCACCATCAATGTGGATCAGAACGGAAGGGTTCTGGCACAGCGTACCGGATCTTCGGTTATCACGGTCAAGACGCAGAATGGCCTGTCTGCCTCTTGTACGGTTACGGCCATCAAGAAGACAGTAGAACCCACCTCCATCACGCTTTCAGCCAGTTCAATGATACTGAAAGTCGGAGAATCTACTACCCTTACAGCTACCGTCAAGCCATCAGATGCTACGGACAAGTCAGTTTCTTGGTCAAGCTTGCGGCCTGAAATAGCTTCGGTTAATGCCGGGAAGGTAACCGCGTTGAAAGAGGGATTTACCATTATTACAGCGACGTCCTCCAATGGATTATCAGCTGACTGCTTGGTGACGGTTGAACTTCCCACGCTCAAGATTACCGGAACTTCGGAAATCCTCAATGTGCCAGCGCTGGCCCATCTGGATTATACCAGAACCTTCCTGAAAGGGTGGAACAGCATATGTGTCCCCTTTGGTTTTACGACCGATGACCTTGAAACAGCTTCGGGGCTGACGGGATGCCGTATTGCAACCCTCAAGGAAGTCAAAACTGACAATTTCCTGTTCGAGTATGTCGACGCCGTTGAGGGTGGAACTCCCTGCCTGGTATACTTCCCGGAAGAGGCCACAGTTGCCATCAAGAAAGATAGGGTAACGATGGCCAAAGCCCCCAAACAGACATCTTATATGATGGGGACCTACACGACCAAGACCATCGGTCCAGGATACTATAAACTGAACACTGAAGGAACGGCCTTCGGGTTGACCACAAGCAGCGACGCCTATATCAAAGCTTCCAGAATCTATATCAAAAAAGATAATTAACAACTATAACACACTCAACGCCATGAAAACCAATAATATTTACCTGCTTGCAGCTGCCATCGCACTGCTTGCCTCTTGCACTTCCACCATCGAAGTCTATGAACAGGCCGTTGACCTGGAGGCTCTGACAAAGACGCCCTCGACATTCACCGCCAGCATCGAAATCGGTGCAGCGACAAAGACCTCTCTGAAAGAGACGGAAGAAGGCTATGCCCTGAACTGGTCGTATGGTGACCAGATCAAGGTATATAGCGGCAACACCGCAGTCCTCTTTGAGACCACAAACGGCTATACCACCCAGGCGACCTTCTCGTCCGTAGACAATGCTTTCCTGCCCATAGCAGACAAGTATGTCGCTTTCTATCCCGCAACGCTGGACAGGGACAATCTGGTACTTCCTGCCAAGCAGACGTGGGTAAAGGATAACATCTCTGGCTTCCCTATGTATGCGGAGTCTACCACCCGAAGCCTTTCTTTCCGAAATCTCTGCGGCATCCTGCGATTCCATGTAAACCTGAAGGGAACCGGTTCATTTGCCGTTTCCAGCATCACTGTTTCTTCGGAAGGGAAGGGCCTTAGTGGCGCATTCAGCATCGTTGACAATGCGGCTGTGGTAAGCAATACCAATACGGATGTCACATTGGAGTGCTCTACGGCTGTGTCCCTTTATTCAGCTACTGCCACTGATTTCAACATCTATGTTCCTGCCGGGGTTTACAATCCACTGAAGGTTAAGGTTGTTTCCTCCGATGGCGTAGAGAGAAACTATGAATCAGATGGCGCCATTACTGTAAACCGCAGCGGCATGACCTCTGTCAAGCTTGCCATCAGCACAACCTCCGGCTCGGACGGTTCTACTGAAACTATCCCGGTTACGGATGTTGATATCAACTTCTCTGAAAGATAATGAGATATGCGTAAAGCATTCCTACTTTCTTCTTGCGTATTTCTCCTTCTCTCATGCGGGCACAAGGACCCGCATGAGGGAAGTTCTGAAATCGCTATCTCCCGCGCGCTGGAGCGTGCCATCGAAATGGGAGAAAAGTATGTGGCCGACCGGGAACTGATTGAAAACGTTGCTTTGACAAAGGGAACGGATGCTGCCTGCAAACTGTACGATGAGCTGCATCATCGAGCCAATTATGAGGCATTCTGGAACTATCTGGAAGAGGCGGATCGCATATGGTGGCAGATTCCCGACTCACTTCGGAGACAGGAAGTCGTCACGCACATGATGTCCTATGTGAATCGTATTATCACATTAGCAGAAGACGTATTACCATGAACAAAGCCGTAAAAATAAGCCTGATTTCAGCCTGCGCCCTACTGGTTACCGGCATACTTGGCATAGTCATTTGCCAGCGGATAGCCCGTTGGCGTTTTATCCGTTCCATGGACGAGGAGGTACACTACACACTTGAAGCACCCCGTGGTGATATTTACGATATGAACGGTGAAATCATTGCCACCAGTACCATGGTATATGATGTTCACCTGGACTGTGCCCTTATCCAGAGTGAGGCGGAATGGAAGGAGAAAACGCTTGAACTGGCTCCCAGGCTGGCTACATTGCTTCCTGAAAGGGGTGCCGCCGAGTGGTGGGATTATTTGCAGGATGGCAGGCATCAGAATAAGCGTTATCTGAATATCGTCAAAAGGATTACTCCCGAAATGAAGGATTCTCTGGCGCAGCTACCTATCTTCGACATGAAACAGTTTGAGGGTGGTGCCATCTATACATCCTATGAGGTTAGGGTTTATCCTTACGACTCGCTGGCCAGACGGGCAATTGGCTATGTGCATCCTTCCGGAGACCCTCGAGTTGGTCTTGAAGGGAAATACGACCTCTTCCTGCATGGCACGGATGGGTACCGGGTTCTGACGTATAATCGGACCGATGAGAAGAGACACAAGAAAGAGACGCTCCGGAAAGAAGCTATCCGCGGATCTGACGTATACACAACTCTGTCTATGCCTGTCCAGGCGGCAGCAGATTCCGCCCTTCGAGCAATTTTGAACGAGGATGAAGATTTGGAGTCTGGTTGCCTCATATTGATGGATGTCCATACGGGTGCTATACGGGCCATGGTGAATTTGTCAAAGGGGAGACGAGATATTGATTCTGGAAAAGCTTGGGAACGGTATAACTGTGCCATCGCTTCTTCTTATGAACCGGGCGAGGTATTACAGACCATGACGCTGGCGTCTGTCCTGCGGGATCGTTATATCCATTCCCTGGATGAAACAGTTGAGACAAATCACGGTATTCTTCCAGACTATCCGCAGGATGTACATCTTCTTGACTATGAACGGTCCAACAGGACAGACTGCATTTCAGTAAAGGAGGGGCTCGCGCTGTCTTCTAAGTATGTCTTTGGTAAGCTGGCTACGGACTCCTATGCCGAAAGCACGCAGTATTTTACGGAGGGAATCCGGTCCTGGTGCTTGCCGGAGGCATTCTCATATGACTTTGATGTGGTGGGTTTCCGGCCTGTGGATATTACCAATCCAAAGGGTTATTACTGGAAGAACAGTACACTTCCATCGGTAGCCAACGGTCATGCTCTTGTGATGACGCCGCTGGATATCCTCTCTTTCTACAACACCATTGCCAACCGCGGCACTATGGTACAGCCATACTTGGTGGAAACCTTGCAAAAGGGTAAAGAAACCACCTTCAAGCATACGACACGTGTGTTGAAAGAGCATGCGATGACTGCTGCCGTGACAGATACCTTGACAAAGGCGCTACGATATGTAACCACGGAAGGGACTGGTCGCAGACAGTTATATGACGCAAATGTGGCAGTTGCCGGAAAGACTGGTACGGCCCGGCAGATTCTGAATCCCTATGATGAAAAGGGCCTTGCCGCCGACCCCTATCGTGACAACGAAGGGCGTCATAAAACGGCGGCCACATATGCTGGTTTCTTCCCGGCCGAAGCGCCTCAATACAGCGTAATCTGCGTCCTATACTCCTATCCGTCAAGGAAGACCTATTTTGGCGGAACATATCCTGCTATGGCGGTAAGGGCGCTTGTGGACCGGATAAGTGATAAATAATATGTTGAGAATCGGTAAAAAGCCGTATATTTAAGTTTTGAAACTCATCTAATAATGTATGTTGATCGTCTCATAAAAGCAAAAATCCCTGACATCGCTGCAGTGTACGGCGGTGTCAGGGGGCGCACGATGTCATCCAAACATCAGCGTTATGCTTGGCCTGCACTGGTTGAAGCCGGCGTTAAAACCGTTATTGATCTCCGTGCGGCCGACAAGTCCGACCGGCTACCGGAATTGTGCGCGGAATATGGGGTGCATTTCTTCCATTACCCGGTAGACAATGACCGGGAAACCATCGTCTCCATGGTGGAGAAGTTCCCTGATTTCTGCCAGCTCATTGATGATGGCGATTTCTATATCGCCTGTGCTATGGGACTTCATAGGACAGATACGGCGCTTTTCACCTATTGGATGTTCTATGCGGCCGATCATGGAAAAGCCCAGCCGGAGTTGCATGGATACCTTCGCGAGAAGGGGCTCACGACCGATAAGATGATGCGTATTATCAACGCTTTCTACAAGGCTGATACAGAGAAGTATGGGAAGGAGATTATTCCGGAAGATGTTTTCAAAGCCCGGAAGAAAATGATTGCCGAGGCCTGGAGGGGATTAGCAACTTACGTCAAATAATCTCAAATAATCAATATCTTACGAAACCATGTCAACACAGAAGATTTCATTTCAAGATGAAAGGGCTTTAAGCTACGTGAGAACTGCAGCTGAATCCCTGTTGGAAAAGGGGCGGATTATGATAGAGGGTCTTCCGGAAACTATGCAAAAGAGCGGACAAGCGGTCAATGCCAGTATCAAAGACGTGTTTTCGGAATGCGATTTCCATTTCGCCTTGTACGTGGAAAAGGATTTGAGCCGTCCTGGAAGGTTGTTCCTGGGTGTGTCTGCTCTTTGCTCTCTGATGTGCGTGAGTGCGTCTTCATATTATTACAACAGTGATAATTCAGGGATACTCAAATACCTGACAACGGGAATGACCATAGATGAATTGACCAACACGTTATACGACTTAATGAAAACTGTATATAGACATGTGATGGAGTAGAAATCGAATTCATCTTGGCTCATCCTTGTTTTTGACATTCTTGTAGAATGATATCCATTCGTTTGGAAGAGGTTTCAAGGCACGGAAGAGAATGATTGCCGATGCTGTGTTGGACGAATACTTCGATGAAGAAGATGACATTACGCCCCAGGATGTCGGCCTCATCCTCTGGGCGCTGGGGGAAGCTTGGCCTGACCGGAACCATCATCCGGCTGAATCCGACGTTGGAAAAACTCCAGAAGAAGGAGGAGGAGGAATACCACAGAATGATTTGGGATGATATTGGCCCCGATGAATTCTAGTTATTCGCGTTTTGACGGTTAAGTCATTTGCGTGGCATCTAGTTATTTACTATTTTTATCCCATAAACTAATCATATAAATGAATGTGGATTTCAATTTTACATCTGAAGAACTAGATGGTATTACCTTGAAACGTAATTCGGAAGCAGCCAATCAAGAGATAAGGAGTGTTATCTTGGAGTGGATAAATCAAGATTTTCAGAATAACAAAGACTTCTTTTTAGATTATTTTTGGCAAATTTGTCAAATGACGCTAAATAATGAAGCGATTGTTAAGTATAATTTCCCTGAAGGAATTGACGACAACGCACGATCGAAGGTGAAAACAAGCCTCATTGAGCGTCTCCATTCTTGGATCCAGGATGATAATGTTAAATTAACGCTATACCTTGAATTCGTGGTATCTTCATTCGCTGGGATGGTTCAACTTGCTCAGAACGGTCAGCTCGGTCAAGTAACGACTGGTGGACAAGTGGCTGAACTCTATGTTAAAAAGTATATTGAGCAGGAGAAAATGGAGGACTAACCATGTCTTTCTTACCGCATTCTCGCTTTAATCATATCTATCCCATTCATTGTCACCACAAGATTTATGACAAGTCAACTCCGAAGGCCGCTACAATATGGGCGATGACGATTTTGGAATGAAGGATGACGAATTGATTGAGCCATTGACCGGCAGAGTAGAGTTTTAAAAAGTAAAGATTTGGTTATTTATGTGTTCGAAATCCACGGAAAACCAGTACTTTGGTCGTGGTAAACCATAGTAATCGAATGAACATAGGTCGTCTCATACAAGCCCGAATCCCTGACATCGCTGCAGTGTACGGCGGTGTCAGGGGGCGCACGATGTCATCCAAACATCAGCGTTATGCTTGGCCTGCACTGGTTGAAGCCGGAGTCAAAACCGTTATTGATCTCCGTGCGGCCGACAAGTCCGACCGGCTACCGAAATTGTGCGCGGAATATGGGGTGCATTTCTTCCATTACCCGGTGGACAATGATTGGAAAACCATTACTTCTATGGTGGAGACGTTCCCGGAATTCTGCCAGTTCATTGATGAAGGTGATTTCTATATAGCCTGTTCTACTGGGCTTCACAGGACGGATACGGCGCTTTTAATCTATTGGATGTTTTACGCGGCCGATAGGGGCCTGGCCCAGCCGGAGTTGCATGGATACCTCCGTGCGAAGGGAATAACGGCCGACACAATGATGAGGATTATCAGTTCTTTTTATAAAGTCGGTTCAGAGAAATGCGGAAAAGTTATTATCCCGGGAGATGCTTTCAAAGCGAGAAAGAAAATGATCGCCGATACTTGGAGGGGGATGTCCGTTATTGATAGTCTGTGTGTGTTCGGAAGGAATCAAGATAATATTTATCGGTATTTTAGTGGGGAAAAACACTATGGGAAGCTATTGACACCAGATGACTACTTTAGGCTATTTCCTGTTCTCGAGAATTGTTGGGGGAAGGGGAAAGGGTTCTGTGTAGTTAAGGATGCATTACATCTGAAGTCTTTATTAGACGGACATTCGTATATAAAGAATGCAGTTGATGAATCGTTGAGGATCATCTATCGAGAGATGACAATTAAAGGTGTCGAAGCTCATGAGGTGTTTGGAAGTCAGATTCTGGTTGAACGTTATTTCGTACATCTGTTAAAGGCGTTATGCGAGATATATCCAGATTCTTTGTACATAGAAGTACTGGGACAAGTGACATTTAGGGAACGAGTCATTAATAATGTTGAAATACTGGGGAGAAAGAGTCCGGAAAAAGCCGATATATTCTTGCTGGAGATTTGCTACAAGTTGATTACATATAATATTAGTCATCGCGAATTCGAGCAATCATTATTCTATGTGCTGCCAACTTTTTTCCCTGCAGAGTGGTTAGAGGATGATTTTTACAGAACGGTGAATCATTATCTGGAAAGTGATTGTATTCTGCCGCAGATGAAAAAGATAGTAAGCGTTATCAGTTCTTGTACTTACGCTATCCCCAGAACATCGTGGGATGTGGAAACTACTTTTAGTGAAACAGACGGATTGATAATATCAGATACCTTTGTGGAGTTCTTTTGTCGCTTAGTAAGACAGTTGTATTTCATTTCTCAAGATCCGGACTACGCAATAGTTCTCAAAGAGAATGGTTGGTATGACGAGTTTTGCCGCTATGGGGCATATGTCTAGACAAAAAAGGAATCAATTAGGGTATTTTGATTTGAATTTCAGAAAGTTGAAACAGGATGAGATGATTGTGATAGACTGTCCTTTAAAAATGTTCTATAAAAAGGGGGAAAGGTCTCTTTATAAACTAAACCCTATTGTGTTTAATGGATTGCAACTATCATACCCGCATTGCGGAAGCCTATGTCCGGGGATATTGCCTCCGGAATGGGCTTCCCGTACCTGAAGATGTGCTTGCCTATGGCCAGAAAGAAGGCCTCAAGTTGCATTACTTCAAGGAAAAGGAAGATCTTCCCCGTGTGCAGGTGGTGCTAGGCTTCCTGCGTGGGATCCAGTTCGACTCCATTCTGGATGTCGGAAGCGGCCGCGGGGTTTTCCTGCTGCCACTGCTGCGGGATTTTCCGAATAAGGAAATCACATCTGTAGATATCCTCCCTCACCGCGTAGAACTGTGGAAAGATGTCGAGGCCGGGGGCATCGGGAACCTGCATCCCCTGCTTGAAAGCATTTGCGAAAGCACGATGCCAGACAAGTGCGTGGATGTTGTGACGATGCTGGAAGTTCTGGAACATATCCCGGATGCGGAAGCGGCGGCCCGGCAGGCGATGCGCCTTGCCCGCCAGTACGTGCTGGTAACTGTCCCTTCCAAGCCTGATGACAACCCGGAACACATCCATCTGTTTTCAAACGACGACCTGGCCCGATTATTCACCGGAGCCAGATGGGTCAAATTCGGCGGTGTCCTGAATCACCGCTTTGCCATAATTGCAATATGACAGATATCGAGATAAAGAAATATCCTCGGACGCCCCATTTGGAGGGCTCCCGCCTACAGCCCGGGGACGAGGACCTGAGACAAGTTCCCTTTTCAGCCATCAAGGGAAAACACATCGTCATCGAGGAAAAGGTGGACGGGGCCAATACTGCAATTTCTTTAAGTGATGACGGTAATCTGCTGCTTCAGAATAGGGGACACTATCTTACCGGCGGTTATCGTGAACGGCACTATGAGTTCATGAAGCAGTGGGCGGCCGTACACAGGGAGCTCTTCCGCGAAATACTGGGATGCCGATATATCATGTACGGGGAGTGGCTTTATGCCAAACACACCGTCTACTACAACTGCCTGCCGCATTATTTCATGGAGTTTGATATCTTCGACCGGGATGAGGGCGTATTCCTGGATACACCGTCCCGACATAAGATTACAGAACGATTGCCGATTTGCTCCGTCCCCGTGCTGGCCGAAGGCTGCTTTTCAACAAAGGATGATGTCCTGAAGTATTTGGGCCAGTCCCTGTACATTGCAGGAGACCATATGGCCGACCTCCGGGAGAAATCCCTTGCCCAGGGGCTGGATGCCGACCGGGTAATCGCTGAGACGGATTCATCCAATCTGATGGAAGGCCTGTACATCAAGGTGGAAGAGAACGGAACCGTCGTGGACCGGATGAAGTTTGTCCGTCGTTCCTTCCTGCAGGCGGTGGATCAGTCCGGCTCTCATTGGCTGGACCGTCCCATCGTCCCCAACGGCCTGCGGGTCCCCATCGAAGAATTGTATAATCCCAATTACCATGGATAGACTCATTGCCATCGTCCCTAAGGAAATCCAGATTGACTGGCCGCTTATCGAGCGGACGGTGATGGCTCCGTTTGTCGATGACTTGCGGAATACGCCCCAGACACAGCGTTGGCACGGTGAAGGCGACGTATGGACTCATACGAAGATGGTATGCGAGGTGCTGGTGAAGTTGGACGGTTTTCAGAACTTGCCGGGGCACCAGCGGCAGGAAGTTTTTCTGGCAACGCTGTTTCATGATATCGGCAAGCCTGCAGTGACCAGATTTGAGGACGGGCATTACACCACAAAGGGACATGCCAGGCGTGGCGCACAAATGGTGCGAGCCCTGCTCTGGAAGGAGTATAACATGGCTGGTGACCCAGATAAGCGTTCTTTCCGCGAGACGGTGTGCTCACTCATCCAGCATCATGCTCTGCCGCTGCATATTGTGGAATCTCCTTACGAAGAGCCGCACTTCCGCTCCATCGCCGCGGAGGCCGAACTGTCCGGGGACTACACTTGGGAACTCCAGTGCCTGGTCACGGAGGCCGATGTGCGCGGCCGTATTGCCGATGACGCTCCGCAGCTCGTTCAGGACATAGAATACTGCCGCCTCCGCGCACTGGAGCTAGGTTGCTATACTGGGCCTTATGCTTTCCCGGATGCGCACACCCGCTATCGGTACTTGGACGGACATCCCATAAGTCCGGACTATCCCTTTTTCAACGAGACTTGGGGCGAAGTCATCGTCATTTGCGGTCTTCCGGGAACAGGAAAGGACACCTTTGCAGAGAGGAATTATCCAGGCCTGCCGGTGGTTTCACTTGATGATATCAGAAATGATTTGGATATTCTGCCGACGGAGAATCAAGGTCCTGTAGCCCAGAAAGCCATTGAGCAGGCCAAGGGTTTCCTGCGTGCCCATCAGCCATTTGTCTGGAACGCGACTAATCTTACGCGGATGACCCGGGCCCGGATTCAAAACCTGTGCTTGGATTACAAGGCAACCGTCAGGATTGTTTTCTTGGAGACATCCTGGGAAGAGAACTTGCGCCGCAATGCTACCCGCACGGCCATGGTGCCGCCTGCCGTCATCGAACGGATGCTCGGCAAAGTGGAGATGCCATACCCGCAAGAGGCGGATAATGTTGAATGGAAATGTATTTGATTATATGGAGTTATGAGTTTGTTCGACTTATTCAAACGCAGTCATGGCACAAAGACAGTTCAGTTGGCAGAGCCCGAAAACAAAGAGCTTTTCGACTCCTTGGACCAGGAGTTTTACACAAAGTATGAAAATGGATGGCGTCGTGAAGATAAGGGAGAAGGGATGGCTGTCCTGGAAAGACTCGTAATCGACTACTGGAAACCGCGCTATCTGCTAGATACTCGCGTCCATAAAGCATATGAGGTAATGAGTGCTGATCTAAAACTTCTTATCGTTCGCGACGAAGATATAGACTGGGATTCCCTCAGGTCGTTGTCGCCGGACCTAATGGCTAAAATTCGCAGCAGGGATGCATTCTTTCCGACCATGATTCGCGGATTCCGCAGCGGAAAGGCTGAACTGGAATGGCAAATCAACCCAGATGGACGTTACTACATGGATGATGACGGTTTCGGAATGACGGACGACGAGCAAGTTGCACTTTATGGGACTATTGACCGAACCGGCCGTGTGGTTGAAAAGATGCATTACAAACCGCAGTCACTTAGGTATTAACTTGTAACGTTCTTCGTGATAGATATTCCATCCTTCCGCGCTCTATATAGGCAGATAAACGGAAGGTTGGACGATGAAACGCATCCTTTTCATATGCAGCGGCAATATGTACCGCAGTGCCGGCGCCGAAGTGATTTTGAGAAAGAAACTCCTCGACGCTGGGATTACTGGCTGGGCGGCGGATTCGGCCGGGACGCTGGAACTGGGCGGGACGGCCCGCCCGGAGGACTTTGGGCGCATCCTGGCAGAGTATGGTTATGAATTCGGCGGACGGACCAAGTATGTCTATGCGGCAGATGCCGCGTCTGCCGATCTCATCCTTGTGATGGAGCATCAGCATCAGTATGTCCTTCGAGGCATAGTACCCGAGCAAGACTGGGGAAAGATCCGGTTGTTTATGGAATTCTGCTTTGGAAGCAGGGCCGTGCTGACTGACCCTAGTGGCTTTTTCAGCGAGGATCTTTATCGGGAAACCAGAGACACCTTGGAACGTGGTTGCGACCAGATTATTGAAATGATAAAAGAAGGCAGAATCTGAATATGTTGGTTATTCATCCATATGATCCGACGACGGAGTTCCTCCGTGCCATCTATGAGAACATGGATGGCGTAACTTGTTTACGGGGAGAGGAAAGCCGTAAGGCGGTTGCTGGTATCCTATATCACCTACCTCCGGGAGAAACCATCCTGCTGCTTGGCCATGGAAGCTGCGACGGGCTCTTCAGGAAAGAGGAGGACGGATATCGCTGCTACATCGGCCGTTCCATGGCATATAGCCTCAAGCGGCATCCCGTTATAGGAATCTGGTGCCATGCCAATGCCTTTGCCGAGGCGGTCGGCCTTCATGGACTGTTTACCGGAATGATTATCTCAGAGATGCAGGAAGCCATTGATTATGGGGTAAAAACAACGGAGGAAGAAATAGCGAGGGAGAACTCACACCTGGCAGAAAGTCTCCAGAAGGCTCTTTCAGAGGGCAGACCATTCCTTCAGATGCGTAATAGATTGGTTGATTTACTGGGGGAACCATGGACGGAACTAACCCGTTTTAACTTTAAGTCAATCTACATCAGATGATTAATGATAAAAGCCATGAATAAGAGTTATACCATCCATACTGTCTCAATCGACGATTCGATTGTGATTTGTGGTCATCGTTTCAACGGCTTGGATGAAATAAGGAAAGCGGTTGGACTGTTTATGCGTGACAATCGGGAACCGTTCCAGGCCAGCAAAGAACGGCATCAGCCTGTGGAAGGTGTCCATGTGTTGTGTAATTATGAGCCGTATCCCACATTTGACGAATACGACGCCATGTGTGAAAACACAGACTACGAGAATTATTATTTCCTTGACAGGCCTTTCACGAAAAGGGAGACAGATGCGATTGCCGCGGTTTATCCAAGAATGAGTTTCTGTAAGGTATATGAAGGGATGGAATTGCCGTCACAAATGGTAGCTATTTACTATTATGGTGACGGGGAAAAGATGAAAATTGCGTTTCCGCATAAAGCAAAGGATGTAAAGATTCAGAGAGGCGTTTTCACTCGATTGTTGAACAAGGCCATTGCTGTCCACAACTTTTAGTGGACAGCAATGGTGTCTGGTAATAAGGGTTTTAACGTATCTCTTTGCCGAAGGGGAAAATGGAGGATATGGCCATCTTGAAGTGCTGCATTCCGAAGGGAATCCCGACGATGGTGATGCAGAACAGCAGGCCGCATACAAGGTGAAGGATGGCAATCTCCCACCAGCCCAGCAGTATCCATATGAGGTTCATCACCACTGACACGCATCCAGGCTCCCTGGGCCCGTCCACCAAATCGTGCCCGAAGGGCCAGAGGGCGTAGGTTCCCAGCTTGAAGAGCTGCACACCGAAAGGTATGCCTATAATGGTGATGCACATCAGCAGTCCCACGATGTAGTAAATAAGGGCGATGACGATTCCGCCCAAAATCAGCCAGAAAATATTGCCTATAGAGTTCATGGTGAAAAATGATTTCAGAGGAGGTCTTCGAGGAATTCGCTGGCGTCGGAGACGCAGTCGGGGCAGTCGCGGAGGGGTTTGCCGCTCCCTATGCCCTTGAGAAGCTTGCACCGGGTGGCGCCGTTGCGCTCCTGAAAGCGGGTCATGATGGTTTTCATGTCTGCTCGAGCGGCGTTGCGGTCGCCCCTTGCAAGGCCAAGGATCATGCCGGCGCCGACGATGGCGCCGCAGGTGCCCTCCATGTTGCCCATACCTGTGCCGTAGGCTCCGGCAATCTTCATGGCAGTGTCTTCGCTAAGGCCCACAAGGTCGCAGTAGGTGCAGACTACGGCCTGGGCGCAGTTGTGGGAATTGCAGCGCTTCTTTTCGGCCGCAAGGTGCTTTCGTGAGGTCATTGAGCGGTAAACTTCTTCAAAAATGTCCCTGACGCGTTTTTCGTCCTTGATAATTTCGCGGAGGCGCTGCAGGGGCTCTTCGTTTGGGCTGCCGGGAATCAGCAGATGGAGGTAGCCGCCTTCGGCGTATTTCTCGTGGAGGTGCTCCAGGGTCCTCTGCCAGTGGCCTTCCTTGTCAAGGGTAGGGTAGTGGTCGAAGCCGAAAAGGACGGTGCGGCGAATGATGGTCTCGGGGACTATCATTCGGTCAGCTTCGGCTACGAGACGGCCGTAGATGCTTCGCGGGGGAGTGGTGGCCGACGCCCTGTGGTCCTCGGCGGCCTGGGCTATGGTCTCAATCTGCTCCTCGCTGAACCATTTGCGCAAAGTCTTATCCTCGCGAATGATCCTGCCGCTCTCCAGGTGGTGGGTCTTGCGGTCCACGGAAAGGCCGAGGTCGTGGCAGGCCGCGGCCGTCAGGAGCATATCAGGGTCGATATCGTAGGCCTTACCCATAGCGAGCGCGCGCTCGATGACGGCACGGGCGTGGTCTTCCCTGTGCGCCTTGTCGAAAGAGGCGTAGCGGGGAATGATACAATTCTCTATGTATTCTGACAGTTCAGGATTCATCGCTTCAAAGGGGGCCTAGAGCTCCTTGCGCAGGCGCGCCGTGGGGATGCCGAGCTGGTCGCGGTATTTGGCGACTGTCCTTCGGGCCACCTTGTAGCCCTTGGACTCAAGGACGCTCACTAGCTGGTCGTCGGTGAGCGGATTGTCCTTGTCCTCGTTGTCTATGCTCTGCTGGAGGACTTTTTTCAGCTCGCGTGTGGAGACCTCCTCTCCGTCCTGATTCTCCAGGCCTTCGGAGAAGAAGTATTTGAGCGGGAAAATGCCGAAATGGGTCTCGATGTATTTGCTGCTAACGACGCGGGAGACCGTGGAGATGTCGAAACCGGTTTTCTCGGCGATATCCTTGAGTACCATGGGTTTAAGCTTAGTCTCGTCACCGTCGAGGAAGTAGTCGTGCTGGAAGTCCACTATGGCCTGCATCGTGGTCATCAGGGTGTTGTGCCTCTGGCGCAGGGCCTCGACGAACCACTTGGCCGAGTCTATCTTCTGCTTTACGAAAACTGCGGCCTCCTTGGCTTTGGGGTCCTTGCTGGTCTTGGCTTCTTCGAGGATTTCGGCGTATTTGCGCTTGATTTTGACCTCGGGCAGGGGGAAGCGGGGCATTGAGAGCCTCGGCTCGCCTCCCGGGTCTATGTCCAGCACGAAGTCGGGGACAATCTGCTGGGCCTGGTCGGAATATGAATCGTCTATCTGGCCGCCGGGGGAGGGGTTGAGACGCACTATCTTCGCGAGGGCGGCGCGCAGCTCTTCCTTGCTGAGCGACATGCGGGACATGATGCGCTGGAAATGCTTGCCGGTGAAGTCCTGATAGTAATCGCGGAGGATGGTCTCGGCGTTGACGACATCTTCCGTTCTCGCGCAGCCTTTCAGCTGGAGCAGGAGGCATTCCCTCAGGTCGCGCGCTCCCACGCCTGCGGGCTCGAACTCCTGTATGATTTTCAGCAGGCGGAGGACCTCTTCTTCGTCGGAAGAGATGTTGGCCCTGAAAGCGAGGTCGTCCACTACGGACTCAATGTCGCGGCGAAGGTACCCGTCGCCGTCCAGGCTGCCGATGAGGAATGCGGCCACTTCGTATTCGTGGGGTGAAAGGTTCCTGAAGCCGAGCTGCTCGAGCAGGCTCCCGGTGAAGCTTTCCTTTACGGAGAAAGTGTCGTATTCGGGACGGGCGTCCTTGCCCCAGTTGTTGACCTTGAGCTTGTAGGCGGGGATATCGCCCCTGTCGTCCTTTATCTCTTCGATCGAGACGTCCTTGGGCTGGTCTTCGTCGTCTTTTTTGTCGGAAGGGTGCTCGTCGTCAAGGACAGGATTGTTGTCCCACTCGTTCTTTACGGCCTGGGCAAGCTCCTGGATGGGGGTCTCGATGAGCTTTATGGTCGTAATCTGGAGCGGGGAGAGCTTCTGGGTCTGCTTTATTTCAAGTCCTTGCTTGAGCATGGCGTCACACTTCGGGGGCGGGGCGATAGACTTTCACTGTGTCGGTGACATAGGAGTGCTCCTTGTCGACGGTGGGGTAGTTGATTTGCTCCTTGATGATGAATGCAGCCGGGAACATGCCTTTGACCTTTTTTAGCATCGCGGAAGCTTCGGACTTGGTCCTGAAGTCTCCAACTGCCACTTTGAAGAAGGGGCTGGTGAAGGTCCTGTAGGTGGTGACGCCGGGGAATGCGGCCTGGAAGCGCCTGAGCGCAACTTCCGAATCGTTCCTCGAACTCTTCTTGTTGTCGAAGAAGATGCGTATACGGTAGCCGTTGATCTTGCGGGAGGAGTTGGACGAAATGTGGCCCTGCATGGCGGAGGAGACGGCCGCGTCCTGCGAGACCGATACGCCGCTGCCGGCGAGGATGTAGAAGATGGATTTGCCCACGAGGCTTTCGTCCACGGTGGCGGCAGGGCGGTAAATGACCGAGTCAACGGCAATCATGGCGCCGCTGCTTTCCTGGGCTCCCAGCCGGCATATCGAGAGGGCGCAGAGGCCCGAAATGAGTATCAGAAGTTTTTTCATTTAGTCTTGTTTTTGCCTGAGGCCTTGTCTATAAGGGACTGAAGAGGGATATTGCCCATCTTCAGCTTGTGGCCGCGGCCGTTATTGATTCCGACGTAGCCGGAAATGTCCACGTAATAGTTCGTAAAGTCTTTTTCGCCGAGGACGGCGAGGAGGTCGAGAATGGTCACCCCGTCGGCGATCGAGACCTTGCACGGCAGGTCATAGATGTCGTCGCAGCGGCCTTCCACTTCGATGGGACCGCCGCCGAAAGTCGCGAGCACGGTCTCGTCCTTGCGTATTATCCCCTCCACTTCGTCCAGAGAGAAAGGAAGGGAAGGATTGTCTATCCCGATCCTTAGCAAGGCATCCGCAGAGCGGAAGCTGCGAGGCGAGATGGACACTATGCTGCAAGAGCTTACGCGTATCTCTTTCATCTTCATGACTGCGCATGACGGGGCCAGAACAAGGACCGCCATCAGGAGCGACAGCGCGACGACTTTCTTTGACAAGAATTCTCTCATACCGCAAATATACGGATATTCGTGAAGAAATCCTATCTTTGTGCCCTCCCAGGAATATACAGGCATGGCAAAGAAACTATACATAGAGACATACGGCTGCCAGATGAATGTCAGCGATACCGAGGTGGTATTCAGCATCCTGGCCCGCCATGGCTACGTCAGGACGGAGAGCATGGACGAGGCCGACGTCATCATGGCCAACACCTGCTCGGTGCGCGATAACGCCGAGCAGCGGGTCAAAGGCCGCATCGAGGTATTCTACCAGCAGAAAAAAGCGCGCCCTCAGGTCATAATAGGCATACTCGGCTGCATGGCCGAGCGCATGAAAGAGGAGCTGCTCGAGGGCGGGAAGGTGGACATCGTCGCCGGTCCCGACGCCTACCGTTCTCTTCCCGGCATGCTGGAAGCGGTGCGCCCCGGTTCCCCGCAGATGGACGTAGTTCTCTCGCGCGACGAGACCTACGCCGACATTTCCCCCGTCCGCCTCGACCGCGGCGGCGTGTCGGCCTTCATCTCCATCATGCGCGGCTGCAACAACGTGTGTTCCTACTGCGTAGTGCCTTACACCCGCGGAGTCGAGCGCAGCCGCGACCCCCGCTCCATAGTGCGCGAGGCGTGCGAAGTGTTCGAGCAGGGCTACAAGGAAGTCACCCTCCTTGGCCAGAACGTCGATTCATATTTATATACGGACCCGGACGGAGTGCAGACCGGCTTTGCGAAGCTCCTGGAGATGGTGGCCTCGGTAAGCCCGCTTCTCAGAGTCCGCTTCACCACTTCCAACCCTCAGGACATCTCCGACGAAGCACTTGAGACGATGGCGAAGTTCCCCAATATTTGCCGCCACATACACCTCCCCGTCCAGTCCGGCAGCAACCGCATGCTCGAAAAGATGCGCCGCCGCTACACGCGGGAGTGGTATCTGCAGCGCGTGGCGAAGATTCGCGAGATTCTCCCCGGCTGCGGCCTCACGACCGACGTAATCGCCGGATTCTGCTCCGAAACGGAGGAAGACCACCTCGAGACCATGTCCCTGATGGAGGAAGTAGGGTTCGACACCGCCTTCATGTTCGCCTACTCTGAGCGCCCGGGGACCATCGCGGCGCGAAAGTACCCCGACGACGTCCCCGCCGAAGTCAAAAACCGCCGCCTGAGCGAAATTATCGAGCTGCAGAATCGCAAGAGCCTCGAAAGCTATCGCGCCGACATAGGCCGCCGTTTCGAAGTTCTGGTCGAAGGACCTTCTAAAAAGGACCCCGGCGAGCTTTGCGGCCGCGCGTCCAACAACAAGATGTGCGTTTTCCCCCAGCGCCCTGCCTCAGAGACTCCTCTCCGCCCCGGCGACTACGCCGAAGTCGAGATCACGGCGGCCACCAGCGCAACGCTCATAGGACATCTGGTCTAGATAAAAAACAGTTAAGGCCTCCTTCTCGGGAGGCCTTAACTTTGGGGTGCGATGTGGGGCTCGAACCCACGACACCCAGAACCACAATCTGGTGCTCTACCAACTGAACTAATCGCACCGTGTCAATTGGACTGCAAAAATACAAAAATAATTTCTCTCTGCAAGGAAAGCGGAAAAAAATGTATATTTGTATCAATATACCGTAATGTAAGATATGGCGAAAGAGATCAAATTTTCCCTTGTCTACAGGGACATGTGGCAGTCTTCGGGCAAGTATGTCCCGAGAGTGGACCAGCTGGTGCGAGTTGCGCCGGCTATTATTGATATGGGATGCTTCGACCGCGTCGAAACCAACGGCGGAGCCTTCGAGCAGGTGAACCTCCTTTTCGGCGAAAATCCCAACAAGGCGGTCCGCGCCTGGACCGCCCCCTTCCACAAGGCAGGCATACAGACCCACATGCTCGAAAGGGGCCTGAACGCCCTTAGGATGAACCCGGTGCCTTCGGATGTCAGGGAACTGATGTTCAAGGTCAAGAAAGCTCAGGGCACGGATATAGCCCGCTCATTCTGCGGCCTCAACGACCCCCGCAACCTCAAGCCTTCCATAGAATTCGCCAAGAAGGCCGGCATGATTTCCCAGGCCGCTCTCAGTATAACCAATTCCCCCGTCCACACTGTCGACTACTACATGGGCATAGTGGACAAGCTCGTGGAATACGGCGCCGATGAAATATGCCTCAAGGACATGGCCGGCGTAGGCCGTCCCAGCACCCTCGGCCAGATAGTGTCGAAGATAAAGAAGAGCTATCCCCACATAAAGGTCCAGTACCACGGCCATACGGGCCCCGGCTTCAGTGTCGCCAGCATGCTGGAGGTCGCAAGGGCCGGCGCCGACTATCTCGACGTCGCCGTGGAGCCCCTCTCCTGGGGCAAGGTCCATCCCGACGTGATCACCATACGCGAGATGCTCAAGGCCGACGGCTTCTCCGTCAAGGACATCAACATGAACGCTTACATGGAAGTGAGGGCCCTCACCCAGGAGTTCATCGACGACTTCCTCGGCTACTGGATAGACCCTTCGAACTCCCACATGACTTCCCTCCTCGTGGGCTGCGGCCTTCCCGGCGGCATGATGGGCTCCATGATGGCCGACCTGACGGGCTTCAAGGGCGCAATCAATGCGGCAGAAAGGGCTCACGGCGAGCCCGAGAGCAGCCTCGACACCCTGATGGTCAAGCTCTTCAACGAGGTTGAGCTGGTCTGGCCCAAGCTGGGCTATCCGCCTCTTGTCACCCCCTTCAGCCAGTATGTCAAGAATACGGCCCTCATGAACATCCTTGCCATGAGCTCGCACAAGCCTCGCTTCAGCACCATAGACAAGGACACCTGGGGCATGATACTCGGCCGCATGGGCACGCTTCCCGGCCCCCTCGCTCCCGAAATCATAGACCTCGCCAAGGAAAAGGGCTTCGAATTTTACACCGGCGACCCTCAGGACGAGTATCCCGACGCCCTGCCCGAGTTCCGCCGCATGATGAAGGAAGAAGGCTGGGACGAAGGCGAGGACCAGGAGGAGCTCTTCGAATTCGCCATGCACGAGCGCCAGTACCGCGACTACAAGAGCGGAGTGGCTAAGGAGCGCTTCGAAAAAGACCTCGATGAGCGCCGCGCCAAGGCCGGCGCCCCCATCGTCGTCAAAAGGCCCGTCGTCGAAATGCCCAAGTTCAAGGTCGAGGAGTACACCGCCCGCTTCCCCGCTGCCACGCCCGTGCAGGCTCCCGCCGCCGGCAAGATGCTCTGGGAAATAGACGTCAGGGACGAGTCCAAGGCTCCCGTGGCCGGCACCTCCGCCACCAAGGGCGAGCCCCTCGGCTATGTCCAGACCCGCTACGGCATGGAGGAAATCATCCCCTCCAGGAGCGGCCGCGTAGTAGCAGTCACCGCGCCCCAGGGCAAGGACGTCGCCAAGGGCGAAATAGTCGCATTCGTCGAATAAGTTTTACCACATATGAAGAAATATGTCATCGCCCTCGACCAGGGCACCAGCAGCTCCAGGGCCATCATCTTCGACCGCGAAGGCAACGCCTTGGCCGTCAGCCAGAAAGAATTCACCCAGCACTTCCCCCAGCCCGGATGGGTGGAGCACGATGCAGTGGAGATCTGGGCCACCCAGGCCGGCGTAGCGGCGGAAGCCGTCGCGAGCCTTGGCGCCGAGCCTGAGGAAATCGCCGCAATAGGCATCACCAACCAGCGCGAAACCACCGTCGTCTGGGATGCCAAAACCGGCCACCCCATCTGCCACGCCATAGTCTGGCAGGACAGGCGCACTTCCGAATTCTGCGACAGCCTCAAAGCCAAGGGCTGGACCGAGAAGATACGCGAAAAGACGGGGCTCCTGATCGACGCATATTTCAGCGGCACCAAGGTTCGCTGGATCCTCGAAAACGTCCCCGGCGCCCGTGAAAAGGCGGAGAAAGGCGAGCTGCGCTTCGGCACCATCGACTCCTGGCTGGTCTGGAACCTCACCGGCGGCCGCATCCACTGCACCGATGTGAGCAACGCTTCGCGCACGATGCTCTTCAACATCCACACCCTCGAGTGGGATATAGAGCTCCTGGGGCTTCTCGGCATCCCCGCCTCTATGATGCCCGAGGTGCGCTCCTCCAGCGAAGTCTATGGCACGACCACCCTTCTTGGCGGCGAAATCCCCGTCGCAGGCATGGCAGGCGATCAGCAGGCCGCCCTTTTCGGCCAGATGTGCACTGAGCCCGGCACGGTGAAGAACACCTACGGCACAGGCTGCTTCCTCCTGATGAACACCGGCAGCACCCCCATCACTTCGAAAAACAACCTCCTCACCACCATAGCCTGGAAAATCGGCGACACCGTGAGCTACGCACTTGAAGGCAGCATATTCGTTGCCGGAAGCGTGGTGCAGTGGCTACGCGACGGCCTCGGCATCATACGCAGCTCGGGCGACGTAGAGGCCCTCGCATCCTCCGTTCCCGACAACGGCGGCGTCTATTTCGTCCCTGCCCTCACCGGCCTCGGCGCCCCCTGGTGGGACCAGTACGCCAAGGGCACTGTGACAGGCATCACCCGCGGCACCACTGCCGCCCACATAGCACGAGCAGCCCTCGAAGGCATAGCCTTCCAGACCATGGACATCGTTTCCGCCATGGAAAAAGACGCCGGAGTGCCCCTCAAGGAGCTCAAGGTCGACGGTGGCGCATCGCGCAACAACCTTATGATGCAGTTCCAGGCCGACATCATTGGGGCCAAGGTCATACGCCCTCAAGTCACTGAGACGACGGCCCTTGGCGCTGCCTACCTCGCCGGCATAGCCGTCGGTTTCTGGGACGGCGTAGAGGGCGTGAAAGGCCAGTGGAAGGCTGAAAGGGTGTTCACCCCTTCCGCATCCGTCGAGTCCGTCGCCGCCGCAAAACAAGGCTGGGCGGACGCAATTTCCAGAACATTAAGCAAGCACTGATACTATGTCACCACTACTTACCAAATGCTTTTTCGAGTTCCTCGGAACCCTCGTGCTGATACTCCTTGGCGACGGCGTCTGCGCCTCCACCTCCCTCAACAAGAGCAAGGGACAGGGAGGCGGATGGGTTGTCATCACCCTCGCATGGGGTTTTGCCGTCATGTGCGGCGTGTTCATCGCCGGCCCTTACTCGGGCGCGCACCTCAACCCCGCCGTGACGCTCAGCCTTGCAATCGCAGGCAAATTCGCATGGGCTGAAGTCGCTCCCTACATAGTCGCACAGATGCTGGGCGGCTTCTGCGGCGCAGCTCTCGTGTGGCAGTTCTACAAAGACCACTATGATGCCACCGACGACCCTGCCACCAAGCTCGGCACTTTCTGCACCATGCCCGCCATCCCCAACAAGGCCCGTAACTTCTTCTGCGAGTTCGTTGGAAGCTGGCTCCTGGTGTTCGTCATAATGATGTTCTCAACTCCTGAAAACACCGCAACTGTCGGCATGGGCGCAATGGGCGCCTTCCCTGTCACCTGCCTTATCATGGCCATAGGCATGTCGCTCGGCGGCGCCACGGGCTACGCCATCAACCCTGCCCGCGACCTCGCGCCCCGTATTGCCCACGCCCTGCTGCCCATCAAGGGCAAAGGCGGCAGTGGCTGGAGTTACAGCTGGATTCCCGCAGTCGCACCTCTCGCTGGCGGTGCATTCGCAGCTCTTTGCTTCATACTTATCTTCTGATGCTTGCTCCGCACAATAAGACTCTGACTCCCTCCCAGGCCGCGGGCCTGAGGCGCCTTCGCCACATCGCCCTCGATATGGACGGGACCATATACCTCGGCAGCAACATTTTCCCCTACACGCTGGATTTCCTGAGGCGCCTCGGCGAGCTTGGAATAGGGTACTCGTTCCTGACCAACAACCCCACGCGCTCGGTTGCCGATTATCTTGCAAAACTTGCGAAAATGGGCATCAGCGCCAGCGAGGACAATATGTACACGACTTCGCTCGCTGCCATCGATTACATCAAGGAGGCTCATCCTTCCGCCAAACGGCTGTTCATGCTCGGGACGCCGAGTATGGTCACGCAGTTCGAAAAAGCGGGCTTTGAATCTTGTGCGGACGATCCCACCGACGTCCCCGATGTCCTTGTCGTCGCCTTTGACCCCACGCTTTGCTATGAGCGGCTCTGCCGCGCCGCGTGGTGGGCTTCGCAGGGGATTCCTTATGTCGCGACCAATCCCGACCGCGTGTGCCCCACAGACCAGCCCACTATCCTCGTGGATTGCGGCTCGCTCCAGAAGTGCATTGAGCATGCTACCGGCCGCAGGCCCGACATCGTGCTGGGCAAGCCCGACCCCACAATGCTTCACGGCATATGCGCGCG
Source organism: uncultured Bacteroidales bacterium (assembly GCA_947302175.1). GTDB lineage: Bacteria > Bacteroidota > Bacteroidia > Bacteroidales > UBA932 > Cryptobacteroides. The sequence goes on from CAMYVB010000003.1 coordinate 99,537, forward strand.
TCACGGTATAGCTCCTGACGAAATCGCCATGGTCGGCGACCGCATCTACACCGACACCGCCATGGCCCACAATGCCGGCGCCTTCGGCATCCTGACCCTTTCGGGCGAGACCACGCTCGAGACTGCCGAGGCTGTCGCCCGCGACGCCGCGTCCAACCCTTCTCCGGAGTTCTATCCCCCGGACCTCATTATCCGCGACATCGCCGAACTGGCAGATTTGCTGGAATCGGTCCGCTAAGGTTTTATATAAACAAGAGGGCGTCTTCTGCAAGGCGCCCTCTTTGTTGTATCAGGTTGACAGTTCTTACTGCAGGGAAATGCCGCTTTCGGTGATTGTGAACTCGTGGGAGCCGGAGCTGATGCGATAGCAGGCGCAGAGGATGCCGTTGTGTGTGCATTTTCCCAGGAAGACGGCCCAGTCGCCACTTTCGAATTCTTCGGCTTCTTCGCAGACGGGAAGATACAGGGTTGCGGCGGTGTTTGCGGGCACGAGGCATGCGTAAGAGTCCATACGTCCTTCTGCGTCCGCCGTCCAGCGGCTTTCTATGCGCCCGTAAGCGGACTCGTAACTGCCTCTGAGCGAAGAGAATCCTCCGCCGCAGGAAGGCTGCAGGACAAAGTCCTTGTAGCCCGCTTCGGGGCCGGGCGTGATGCCCAGCTGATACTGATACATCCATTCGCCTACGGAGCCCGGGGCGAAGTGGTTGAACGAATTCATGCTGTTGGCCTTAGGGTTCTGGGAGAACGCGGCATCGAGCGAATCCCATCTCTCCCAGACCGAGGTGGCCCCTTCCGTGACGGGATACAGCCAGGAGGGGAGGGAAGTGCAGGTGAACATGTCCCAGGCCTCCTTGGAGTGACCGGAAGCGCTGAGTGCAGGAAGGATGTTGGGTGTCCCGGAAAAACCTGTCAGAACGCTGCGTGAAGGGAAGGAATGGCCGCCATCGCCACTGAGCGAAGGCTCCTCGGCAAGGAGCGCGAGCAATGAGTCGGCGACGGCCTTGTTCTCATCGCTGAACACTCCGAAACGCAGGGGAGTGGCGTAGGAGGTCTGGGTGTTGACGTTTTTGCCTTCGAGGCTGCGGGTGCGTCCTGTTTCGGGATCGACATAGGCGCGGTTCCAGTCCTCCTTAGCAAGGGTCGAGCGCGCCTCCAAAATGGCGGCATAGCCCTCGCGGCCGATGGCGCGCGCCATCTCGGCTGTCGCGTCCATCATCCCTATATATATTGCATTGTTCACAAGGTCCATCGGGGTGTCGGGGCCGGTGGAGAGCCAGTCGCCGAGGACGCCGGTCTTTGATGACAGGTGGGGGTATTCTGTGCTCAGGGGATAGAAAGCCATCCCGCAGAGCCAGTTGTACATTGCATCGATATTCTCTTCAACTATGCGCTTGTCGCCGTATTGGCGGTACATCTGATAGGGCACCATGCAGACAGCGGCTGCCCAGGTTGTCGCTTCGGAGAAGTTGGGCTCCCGCACAGTCTTGAAAGTGGGGACTGAGCTCACGACGCTGCCGGGCACGGCTTCGAGGCTGCCGTGGCCCTGGTCGTCGCGAAGGGTCTGCATCCACTGACGGAAGAAACCGTAGACGTCGGCGTTGTAGCTGGAGGTGAGGCAGAAAACCTGTGCGTCGCCCGTCCAGCCCTGGCGCTCGTTCCTCTGGGGGCAGTCGAGGGGCAGGGTGAAGAAATTGCTCATCTGGCTGCGCTGAATGTTTCCCATGAGGGTTGTGGCAAGCTTGCCAAGGGCCCCGTCTTCGCTAGTGGCGGCGTACTGACCTGTCGGCGCAGGGCAGGAAGAGAGTACCAGACCCTCGACATTCGTCAGGGGCAGGGGGCCTTCGTGGGAAGGGATGGTGATCTGGATGTAGCGGTATCCGCGCCAGGTGGAGCGGGGACTTATGACTGCCGCGCCTTCGCCACCGGCTATGTAGAAGTCGGCGCAGAGAGCCTTGCGGTAGTTCTCATAGAACATGTGACCGGCTATGTCAAGCCCCTTGGCGCCGAAGCGCGAGATGTATTCGGGGTCGCTGCCCTCGAGGCCGGGGTAGAGCTCCTCTGCATAGCGCAGGATTACGACGTCGCCCTTTTTCAGCCAGTCTGCGGGGATGGTGATGCGGGGGACGCCGTTGAAGTTGACCCCCATGTCATAGATATAAGTGTGGTAGTTGCTGTGGATGTAGGAGCGGTCCACTGCTTGGATTACTTCCATCTGCCGTACGAGGCCGTCGAGCCTGGAAGTGATATAAGGATTCAGCCAGGAACGCATCTCAACGGTCTCGGCTGCTTTCCAGCTTGCGTCGTTGTACCCGGGATTGTCCCAGCCCTTGACTGCCGCTTCGAGGTTGGCGTCGTAACGCTCGCCCTGGAAGAAGCTCCCTGCGCGCACGGGGCCGCCGTCGAAAGTCTTCCAGCCTTCGGGGGAGGAGACTATGCAGTCGGAACTGCCGTCTTCGTAGAGCAGGTCGAGCCTGCAGAGGAGGGCCTGGGTGTCGCCGTAGAAATCGTAATTGAGGATGTCATAGCTGGTGTAGCCGGAGTACCAGCCTTCGAAAAGATATGCGCCGAGGGCGTTGCGGCCGTTCTTGAGAAGGGAAGTGACGTCGTAGGCCTGGTAGGGGATGCGCTCGCGGTACTGGGCTGCTCCGGGCGCGAAATAGTCGTCGCTGACCCTGCTGCCGTTGATGCTGAGTTCATAGACACCGAGCGCGGAGGCGTAGACTTTGGCTTTGCGCAGCTTTTTCCCGGTGGGGATGCTGAACTCAGTGCGCAGCATCTTGGCTCCGCCGTAGCTGGGGTCTATCCATTCCGTAACCTCGGTCTCGCCCTTGTTGATGACCACTATATCCTGCTCGTAGGGGCTCTGGTTGCGGTAGCGGGGGATGCGTACGCAGCTCAGGGTCTCGAACCTCTTGTACTGCTCGGGGCCGCTGAAAAGCATCTTACTGCCGTTCCTGCTCTCCACGCTGATGGCGTAGTGGGTGTAGGTGACGTCAGACCCGGGCGCTGAGGCGAAGCCCACCGAGCATAGGTTGGGGAAGGGGGCCCTGATGCCGCCGGGAGCTTCGGGGGCGATGGGGAACGCCTTCGCCTCGCCGCTCTTGTTGTCGCTTAGGGCCTTGCCGTCTATTTCAAAGCTGATGCAGCCGTCGGCGACGCTGAGTTTGAGATTATGCGTTGCCTGGGCGCCGCCTTTGGCGAGTATGGAATCGAGGTTGAGGCCGGGGAAGGCCTTTTTGTCTATGGTGAGGAAGGGTTTTGCTGCCGAATCGGCATTCGAGTAGCCCACGCGGTAGATTTTGATGGCGGTGCCATGGGCGGCGCCGAAGTCCATGACGACCTTGAAGTAGCCGCTGCTGTGGAGGTTGAAACTGTTCTGGAAGATGTTTTGGAGGCGGAAGTCGTCGGCGCCGAAGATGAAGCCCGCCGTCGTGCCCTTGACTATGATGAAGTCGGAGCTTATGGTGAAGTGCTGAAGCGTCGCGGCGTCCAGGCTCGGAGAAGAATCGCCTATCCAGCGGGCGCCCTTCCAAGCGGAGAGCCTGGGGTCCATGATGCCCGTGCTGAAGCGGGAGGATGCCTCGCTCACAGTCCCTTCGTCGTCGGTGACTTCCACGGTCCAGGAATAGTCGTGGCAGGCCTGGAGTCCGGTGCCCATGTACCTTATGCCCGTGGAAAGGGAGTCGCTGACAAGGCCGCTGTCCCAAACGGTGCGGCCGTCAAGGGCGCGCCTGACGGTGATGCGGTAGGCAGCCTGGCGGCAGCCCATGCGCGCTGAAGACATCTTCCAGCTGAAATCGGGGTCTCTTTCCTCGATGGCGGAGGGCTCGTCGAGGCCCTGGACCTTGAGGTCGTATATGCTCGTGCCTCCCTGCGCCCGGGCTGCCCAGGCAGTCGCGGCGAAGGAGCATAAAATGACTAAGAAACGTTTCATAACAGTGACGCGTTATTTACTCGGCATCCACAAATATACAAATCATCGGCCAAAAACTCTGTAGTTTTGGATTGTAAATAAATTTGTCTAAATTTGCACGCTTTTTCCGCAGTGGAAGACGCGATTGAAATACTAACCAAAAAATTTTTTGCACCATGGCAGAATACCTCATGCCTGAAAAAAAGCAAGAGATTTTCGCGAAGTACGGGAAGTCCAATAAGGATACCGGTTCTCCTGAGAGTCAGGTTGCTTTATTCTCCTACCGTATCGCTCACCTCACCGAGCACGTCAAGAAGAACAAGAAAGACGTCGTCACACGCCGCTCTCTTCTCCGTCTCGTAGGTAAAAGGCGTCAGGTCCTGGATTATCTCCAGGAGACCGACATCGAGAGATACAGAAAAATCGTCAAGGAGCTTGGCCTCCGCCGATAATCCAGATAGGAGACACTTAGGGAAGGGTCCGCATGGGACCCTCCCCTTTTTTTTGATAATTTCCGGGATGCGGACGGTCCGCACCCTTGCAGTTATAAAGACGTAAAAGAAAACAGTAATGAACGTAATCAAAAAGACTATCGAGCTCGCGGACGGCCGCGTGATCGAGATCGAGACCGGCAAGCTTGCAAAGCAGGCAGACGGCTCCGCTGTCGTCAAGATGGGTGGCACCATGATTCTCGCCACCGTCTGCGCAGCAAAGGAGGTCAAGGAAGGCACCGACTTCATGCCCCTCACCGTGGACTACAGGGAGAAGTACTACTCCGCAGGCCGCTTCCCCGGCGGCTTCATGAAGAGGGAAAGCAAGCCCTCCGACTACGAGGTACTCATCGCCCGTCTGGTCGACCGCCCCATCAGGCCCCTCTGGCCCGATGATTTCCACCTCGAGGTTTTCGTGTACCTCAGCCTCATCTCGGCCGACAAGGACACCCAGCCCGACGCCCTCGCAGGTCTAGCAGCTTCCGCCGCCCTCGCAACTTCCGACCTCCCCTTCGGCGGTCCTGTTTCCGAGGTTCGCGTAGCCCGCATCAACGGTGAGTTCGTCATCAATCCTTCCTTCTCCCAGATGGCCGACTCCGACCTTGAGCTCATGGTCGCCGCCACCGAAGAGAATATCATGATGGTCGAGGGCGAGATGAACGAAGTGCCCGAGCAGGTCATGCTCGACGCCATCAAGTTCGCCCACGAGGAAATCAAGCGCCACTGCCGTGTGCAGAAGGAGCTCATCGCCGAGCTCGGCACCGATGTCAAGAGGGACTATCCCCACGACGTCGAGGACGAAGATCTCCGCAAGGCGGTCCGCGAGGCATGCTACGACAAGTGCTACGCCCTTGCCAAATCCGCAAAGCCCAAGCACGAGCGTGAGGACGGCTTCGCCGCCATCAAGGACGAGTTCCTCGCCACCATCCCCGAGGAAGAGCTCGAGGAGAAGACCCCTCTCGTCGAGAGGTACTACCACGCAGTCGAAAAGGAAGCCATGCGCAACCTCATCCTCGACGAAGGCATTAGGCTCGACGGCCGCGCCACCGATCAGGTCCGTCCCATCTGGTGCGAAACCGACTATCTCCCTTGCGCCCACGGCAGCGCCATCTTCACCCGCGGTGAGACCCAGTCTCTCGCAACGGTGACCCTCGGCACCAAGCTCGATATGAAGGAAGTCGATGAAGTCCTCATCCAGGGCGACCAGCAGTTCGTCCTCCACTACAACTTCCCTCCCTTCGCCACCGGCGAAGCCAAGCCCATGCGCGCCCCCGGCCGCCGCGAAATCGGCCACGGCAACCTCGCTATGCGCGCCCTCAAGCCCGTCATCCCCGTCGCTCCCGAGAATCCCTACGCAGTGCGCGTAGTCTCCGATATCCTCGAATCCAACGGTTCTTCTTCCATGGCCTCCGTGTGCGGCGGCTGCCTCGCCCTCATGGACGCAGGTGTGAAGATCAAGAAGCCCGTCGCAGGTGTTGCAATGGGTCTTATCACCGACGCGGAGCGCCCCAACGACCGTTACGCCATCCTCACCGACATCCTCGGTGACGAGGATCACCTCGGCGACATGGACTTCAAGGTCACCGGCACCCAGGACGGCATCACCGCCACCCAGATGGATATCAAGGTGGACGGCCTGAGCTATGAGGTGCTCGCTAAGGCCCTCGAGCAGGCCCGCCAGGGCAGGCTCCACATCATGGGCGAAATGATGAAGACCATCAGCGAGCCCCGCGAGGACTACAAGCCCTTCGTGCCCCGCATCGTCCAGATCAGGGTCGCTTCCGAGTTTATCGGCGCCATCATCGGCAAGGGCGGCGAGACCATCCAGAAGATACAGAAAGAGACCGGCACCGTCATCAATATCGACGAGCAGCCCGTTCCCGGCACCAACCTCACCGAAGGCGTCGTGGATATCGCTTCCACCGACAAGGATGCCATGCAGAAGGCTCTCGACTGGATCAAGGGCATTTGCGCAGTCCCCGAGGCCGGCACCGTCTATCACGGCAAGGTCGTCAGCATACTCGAGTTCGGTGCGTTCATCGAGATCCTTCCCGGCAAGGAAGGCCTCCTGCACGTTTCCGAGATAGCATGGAACAAGACCGAGAAGGTCGAAGACGTTCTCAAGGTCGGCGACGAGGTGGATGTCAAGCTCCTCGAAATCGACGCCAAGACCGGCAAGATGCGTCTCTCCATGAGGGCCCTCACCGAGAAGCCCGAAGGCTGGAAAGAGCCTGAGCGCCGTTCCTCCGGTCCCCGCGAGCGTGGTGGTGACCGTGGCGAACGCCGTGACCGTGGCGAGCGTGGCGGCGAGCGCCGCGACCGTGGTGAGCGCGGAGGCGAGCGCCGTGACCGCGAACAGCGCCGCGACGGCTCCGCTCCCAAGAAGCACTACGGCCAGAGGGTCGACAACTCCAAGCCCCTCGCACCCGCAGTCGAGGACGATCTCCCCAAGGAGGACGAAGTCTTCTAAACAATGACTGAATATTGAAGCGGCCCCGGATTTGATTTCCGGGGCCGTTTTCTTTGTTTTATGAGCCTGTGAATATTTTCGCAGTTTTATCTTGTTTGTTTTATCTTTGCGCAAACTTTTCGCAATGACTCTGCTTCGCTTTCTGAAGAAATGGATGCTGCCCATCGCAATGGTGACGGGCGCGGGCATATATCTCATACTGCATTTCGTGCCTTCATTCGAGGAGGCGGGGTACCTGGGAGTTGCGCGCTGGTTGCAGCCCACGCTCATCAGCATAATGCTTTTCCTGCAGCTCAATGCGATTGCGCCCACTGATCTGCGTTTCCACAAGTGGCATTTCCTGCTGCTCTCAATCCAAGCCTTGCTTTTTGGCTCCCTTGCCCTGGTCGCAACGGTGATTCCCCACGGGGCGGGGCGTATTTTGGTAGAGAGCGCTATGCTGTGCTTTATCTGCCCCACGGCTGCTGCCGCTGGGGTGATTACGGTGCGCATCGGGGGCCATTTGCCGGGTGTGATGACTTATACCGTACTGTCGGATACGCTCGCCTGCCTGCTGATTCCGCTGATGGTACCCATGGTGCATCCTTCGACCGATATTACTTTCTTCGCGGCCTTCCGGGTGCTCGTGAAAAGGGTGTTTTCCATCCTGCTGCTGCCGCTTGTGCTCGCCTGGACCATCAGGTACACCCTTCCCAAACTTCAGCAGTGGCTCGAAAAGTACATGGGCTTGGCGTTTTATGTGTGGGCGGTGGGGCTAACTCTCGCCATGTCCCTTGCTGCCAGCGCTTTGGTTTCGAGCGGTGTTGGTGTCTTGGTAGCGCTGGGCATCGGGGTGATTTCGCTGGGCTGCTGCCTTTTCCAGTTCTGGCTGGGACGCAGGGCGGCGCGTCGCTACGGCCGCGTGGAGTCGCTCACGGCGGGGCAGTCCCTCGGTCAGAAGAATACAGGCTTTATCATTTGGCTCGGCCTTAGCTTCATGACGCCCGTCACATCCGTTGCCGGCGGTCTCTACGCCATCTGGCACAATCTCGTCAATACCTGGGAGCTCAATCGCGCCGAGGCTAGTCAGCGTCTTTGAGGAAGTCCCAGGTACCTTTGGGATAGGGCTTGGAATAGGAAGCATAGCGACGCTGCTCGACTCGTAGCTGCCGTCTTGCGCGAGCGACTTTGCGCTCAAGGCTGCGGGTGCGGAACTCTTCGCCCCGCGACATCGCCCGCTCGCCCCAGTCAACGACGAGAGAATCGCGCCTCAGGCGCATACACATCAGCGAGCGCTCGTACATGTCGAAAAGGGCCGAGTAGTCTTCCGGGCTGAGGCTGCGGCGGGCGCGTTTCAAGGCCCTGAGGCCATTTCGGGCACCCTTAAGGCAGTCCTCAGTCCAAGCCAGTGCATAATCGATATATTCTTCGCTCATCAGTTCCCCTTCCGCTATCAAGCCTGCTGCCAGTACCTCGCTGATGTCAGCTGCGCGCTTGGCGTCCAGTTTCTTGCAAGAGGGCGGAGCCATGACGCTCACCAGGTCTCTCCACCAATGGAACTCCCGGTCAACCCCGTGAGCGAGGAAAACGCTGTCGCTCCCCGTCCAGCGCCCGGCGACGTGCCTCGAGAAAGTCGAAGGGTCGTCCAGCCTGAAGGCGGAGTGACTGGCCGTATTTAGGCCGAGTATATACATTGAGCCGTCTATAATATCCCGAGAGGCCCTGAAAGCCTTGCGAAGAGGCTTGAGGGCGCAGGAACCATAGCGGGCTGTAATAAATTCTTTTTCAATATCTTTCACGCTTATGAGTGCGTCATCAGTCACCCTTCGCAGCGCATGAAGGTTGATTTCCATCGTTGTCCCGATAACTTGGTAGTCCCCGCAACGGTCAGTGCGTGCGACGTAGCCCACGACATCAGGCAGGTCCCGGAACGACCTCCATCGCTCCGCGAAATACTCGGGAATCATACCGGCAATCACGCCCTGCCCGTGGTATTCCCCGCAGGCGTCGAACTCCACCAGCGTGGGATGGGCGAGCCTGCCGATCAGCGGATTTGCAGGGTGAGTCAGGAAAAAATCGTGCGGGCTTTCCTTAATCATCAGCCCCATCCCCTGGCGCCAGTCTACCATTTCGAAACAATCAGTAATGTCGGCGTATTGCTTTTCATTATAGGCAAAGGTCCTGAGCCAAAGCGTTTTTCCAAATTCGCCGCAGACCACCTTCGATACTGTGTTGACTACTTTAGCAAGCCTCTGGGGTACGCTCATCGATGAAAACTGATGCTCTATCCCGGCGCCGGACTCGATGAAAGTAAGAACCAATCCGTCAATCTCCGGGCAAAGCGAGAGCATGTCGCGGTAATCCGCAGCAATCCAGTCCCAAAGCTCCGGTTTATCGAGGTCCAAAAGCCCGGTCCCGGGGTAATAAAACTCCGTAGGATAGTAATCAGTGTCATAGAGAGCATGGTCCCAGACGCACACCTCAGAAATGCCTTCAGCGTGCGCGCGAGCAGCCAGTGTGCTCACCATATTCAATGTCGAAGAGTCCCGTAACTGGCAGAGATTCATGATCAGGCGGTGCGAAAGCTCCAAATGATTGTCGCCAGCTGAGGCGGCGCCATCTATCGCCCTAAGCGCGCATTCCTCGTTGCGCGAAAGTATATTGATCCCCCGAACGAACTCTTTTTCGCCTTCAAGGGAAGAGCCGGCGCACTGCGCGGTGTCAGGGCTGCAGCAAGAGAAAAGAAGCAAAGATGATACGATCAGCGGGAGCGTCTTAAGCATGGGTCAACGGGACTACACGACTATAAAGATAAGGATTATCGGGAATAATTGCTACCTTTGCGGCCCCAAAGACATCAAAACCTAAATTATAAAATATGTCCAATTATTTCCACGACATGCTGCCCAGGGAAGAGTTCGAAAGGATTCCTTATCTTCCCACGATGGGGCAGTTCGTTGACTGGTTCACCAAGGAGTACGCCGATATGCCGGCCATCTCCGACCAGGTCAAAACCACGAATTATCAAGAACTTGGCGAGAGGGTTGCCCGCCGCCGCGCCTACATTGAGGCCCTCGGTCTTCCGAAAGGCTCCCACATCGCAATCTTCGACCGCAATAGCCAGGACGCAATTGAGCTTTTCCTCGCAGTCACTTCCGCCGGCTATGTGGCAATGAATTTCCCTGCAAGCCTGCCTGAAATGGCCGTCATAGGCAGCTGCATGAAGTTCGACATCGCCGCCATTTTCGTGCGCGACGAATTCATGCCCCTCACCGCCAAGCTCCAGGGCGTCAAAGTCTGCCCTGCAAATGCAATGGCCGAGACCGGCGCTCCCGTTGCCGAGATCGATCCCGACAGCACCGCTGCAATCTTCTTCACCGGTGGCACCACCGGCCAGCCCAAAGGCGCGGTCCTGAGCCACAGGGCTCTCATGCGCGGCAACTACAACGCCATCTTCAAGCCCGGCAAGGTCATCGGCGTCCATCGCTATATAGCATTCCTCCCTCTGAGCCACGTCTTCGGCCTGATCGCCGGCACCATGGGCTGCTTCTACACCGGCAATCTCATCTTCACCTGCGAAGACATGAAAGCCACCGTGGGCAAGTTCCCCATGCTCAAGCCCACCATCCTCGTCATCGTTCCCGGCATTTGCGACATACTCGCCGGACTCGTGAAGATGTACGGCCCCCAGTTCCTTGGCGGCAACCTTCGCATGATTATCTCCGGCGCAGCCAACGTCCCTCCCCGCCTCGTGGACATCTTCACCAAGCTCGGCGTTGAATTCTGCTTCGGCTATGGCCTCACCGAAACCGCCAACCTCACTTCCGCCAATGCCGACGCCGTCACCCATCCCACCTCCATCGGCAAGATCTATCCCGGCCAGGAGGCCAAGATTGTCGACGGTGAGCTTTGGGTCAAAGGCGACAACGTATTCTCCGGCTACTACAAGGATCCCGAGAAGACAGCCGAGGCCTTCACCCCCGACGGATGGCTTCGCACCGGCGATCTCTGCCGCTTCGACGAAGACGGATTCCTCTATATCACCGGCCGCATCAAGAACCTCATCATCCTTTCCAACGGCGAGAATGTCAGCCCCGAGAGCCTCGAGGAGCCCTTCTATGCCGACCCTTGCGTCCGCGATGCAATGGTAAAGGAAGACGAGCTTAATGGAGCCACAGTCATCGCAATCGAGATTCTTCCCTTCATGCCCGCATTCGACGGCAAACCTTGGGAAGAGGTCGAAAAATATATGAACGCCCTTGTGGACAAGGTCAACGCAGGCCTTCCTTCCACCCACCAGATCCGCAAGGTCACCGTGCGCACCGAAGATTTCAAGCGCACCGGCAGCATGAAAGTTTCCCGCGTATGACAAGACAGGAAGTTTGCGACGGCCTCAAGGAGGTCATAGCCGTCATAAGACCTAATACAGACCTCACGGGCATGACTTTCGACACCGAGCTCGTCCGCGGCCTCGGCATCGATTCCCTCACCATGCTCATGCTTTCCCTTGCCACAGAGGAGAAATTCGGTATGCATTTCCAGGATGGCGCTCCCGCGCCCAAGACTGTCGGAGAAGTCTGCGACGCAGTTCTTGCCGCTCTCGAGCAGTAGCGCTTTTCCCGCAATAATTAATAAAGGGCTCCGTAATCCGGGGCCCTTTATTAATTGTTTACAGGTCTTTGACGAAGCTGCGGCGGCGCTGGTATGGCTGGGGATTGAAGCTCTCCCAGAGCCCCTGGACCTTGTGATTCTCTTCAAGCTGGGGGTTGAGGAGCATCCTCTTTATGCCCAGGCGGTTGAAGTTCTCCCAGAGGTATTTGAACATGAGGGGGACCGCTCCTTTCGCCTGATATTCGGGGAGCACGCCGATCAGGAGCGCTTCGGCGACATGGTTGCGCTTTGGGTCGAGCTGGGGAAGAATATGGATCCACCCTGTCGGGAAGATGCGGCCCTTGGCTTTGCGAACGCCTTCTGAGATGTGTGGCATAGTGACTGTGAAGCCAACGAGCTCGTCGGCGTCATTGACCACGAATGCGACCATGTTTTTATTGAGCACCGGTACGTACTGCTTCACATAGCCGTCTATCTGCTCCTCGGAAAGGGGGCTGTACTCGTAAAGCGGCGCGAATGCAGCGTTGAGGACATGGAACATTTCGCGGCCGCGGCGGGCCATTTTTTTCAGGGTTGAAGCCTCGTATATATGGAGGCCATAGCGTTTTTCCACCAGGGAGGCGAACTGAAGGATGGGAGGCAGGCCGGGCGTTATTTCTATGAAGCGCTGGGTCCAGTCCACATCTTTGCTAAAGCCCATGCGCTCAAGATACTCGGCATAGTAGGGATAGTTGTATATGACGGTGGAGGGGCTTTCATTTTCGAAGCCCTCGACCAGAAGGCCTTCCCTGTCCATGTCGGAGAAGCCCAGGGGACCCTTGATCTTTGTGGCGCCTTTCTTTTTGCCCCACTGAGCGACTGCATCGATGAGGGCCTTCGCCACGTCGAAATCCTCCACGAAGTCTATCCAGCCGAAGCGGACGGTCTCTTCCTGCCACTTCCGGTTGGCCTTGTGGTTGATGATTGCGGCGACGCGGCCGACGATTTTGCCTTCAATGACAGCAAGATATAGCTCGCGTTCGCAAAACTCGAGCGAAGGGTTGCCGGGGCCCAGGGATTTGAATTCGTCGTCTTCGAATGAGGGAACCCACTTTTCGGAGTCTTTGTATAAGCCAAGAGGAAAGCGTATGAACTGCTTTAACTGCTTTTTGTCCTTGACGGGGACTATCTGAATGTTTTTCATATGTGCAAAGATACAAAAGATTGGCACATGTCCTTCACTTCGCCTATACCGGCAATTGTCTCTTTGGGTAGAAAAACGTATATTGTGCAAAACGCTTCAGATATGAAAAAGAAACTCCTCCTCTGTGTAATACTCTTGCTAACCGCGCTGCCGCTCATCTGTCAGGCCCACACGACCCTTTCAAAGGGCGGGAAGCCCAAAGCCAGGATAGTCAATCTCACTGAAACGCCTCACACGGAAATCGCCGCAGACATTCTGGGCCGTTTCCTCGGCGAGTCCCTTGGCGGAAGTATCCCTGTCACGGGCGCGGCAGCCCTGAAAAAGGGGGACATAGTCCTGACGGACTGCGAGGTTCCCGGAGTCGGCGAGGATGGTTTCCTGATTGAAGTAAAAGACGGTAAAGTGTTTATAAGCGGTAGGGAGAAAGGTGTCGTTTATGGCGTTTGCGATTTCCTGGAAAAAGAGCTGGGGATGGATTATTGGGGGAATTTCGAGTATGACCTGCCACTTCACGCCGACCTGACCCTTCCCTGCAAGAGCCGTCTGGAGAATCCCACATTCCGCTATCGTCAGGCCAGCCACTGGTGTCTGAGGAACGGCAATGCCGCCGCCACTTCCGATAACGGAGTGAACAAGATTCGCAGCGCCGACACACTCTACCGCTGGTGGTACAGGCTGGAGGAGCCCCATGAGCTGTTTGTCGACAATCTTTGGGTACATACATGCAAGCATCTGCTGCCCGTTGAAAAGTACGGGGAAACGCACCCCGAGTATTATGCGTGGTACGGCGGAGAGCGTCATCCGGGGAGCGCCAGCCAGTGGTGCCTTAGCAATCCCGAAGTATTCGAAATAGTCTGCGCCACGCTAGACAGCCTTTTCAATGCCAACCCCGGGCTGGGCATGATTTCAATTTCCCAGAACGACGGCTCGGACACTTTCTGCCGCTGCCCCGAGTGTCAGAGAATCATCGAGGAAGAAGGTTCTCCTTCAGGCCCAATCATGCGCTTTATCAACGCAGTCGCAGAGCGTTTCCCCGACAAGCAGATCTCCACCCTGGCCTATCTATTCTCCGTCAAGCCCCCGAAAGTGACTGTCCCCAGGGATAACGTCTCCATAATGCTTTGCGACATAGACTGCCGCCGTCAGACCGCTCTCACTGAAAACCCTTCAGGACAGGAGTTTATGGAATGTCTCGAAGGCTGGTCACGCCTCACGCAGAACATCTTCCTCTGGGACTACGGCATCAATTTCGACAACTATCTTTCTCCATTCCCCAATTTCGGCACCATAAAGGACAACATGGTGATCTTCCGCGACCACGGGGTAAAGATGCATTTTTCGCAGATAAACAGCAGCCTAGGCGGCGATTTTGCCGAACTCAGGCCCTACATAGTGTCCAAACTCATGTGGAACGCTTCGGCCGACCTGGATTCGCTGGAGAATCATTTCTGCAAGGGCTATTACGGCGCTGCTGCGCCCTATGTCCTTCATTACATCCATGAGCTTGAAGGCGCTTCCATAGGCACGGACCAGGAGCTTTTCATCTACGATTCCCCCGTGACTTTCAAAAATACGACATTGCGCCCGGCCCTGATGAAGCGCTACAACGTCCTTTTCGACCAGGCTGAAGCAGCTGTCGCAGACGATCCTGTGCGCCTGAAGCGAGTACAGCGCAGCCGTCTCTCTCTCCAATACTCCGCCCTCGAAATCGCCCGCACCGATCCTGATCACGATGCAGTCACTGTATCAAAAGATCTCGATCTTTTCGAGAGCAGGGTAAAGGAATTCGGAATCGAGACTCTCAACGAGCGCACCAATAAGCCCCTGGATTACTGCGCATTATACCGCAAACGCTATCTAAATAACGACAGCGACAATCTCTCCTTCCGCCGCCCTGTCATCTTCATCATTCCTCCCAAGGAGAAGTATATGACTATTGCCCGCACAGCCCTTACCGACGGCCTTTACGGCGGCGCAGGTTACGTAGAGAGCTGGGTAGGCTGGGAAGGGACTGACGCTGATTTCGTCATCGACCTGGGCGAAGAAAAGAGCGTTTCGAGCGTCTCGGTCGATTTCCTCCGCCAGATCGGCGCATGGGTGATGGAGCCCCTAGGGATGAAGGTTCTGCTTTCTTCGGACGGCGAAAACTATACCCTCTTCAATGAAGAATCCTTCCCCGAGACTCGCGACGGAACGATAGGCTTCAAGACCGTCACCTTGGGCGGAAGCCTCTCAGGCCGCTTTGTCCGAATCCAGGTAGAAGGTCTGAAGATATGTCCTGAGTGGCACTACGGAGTGGGCAACCCCTGCTGGTTCTTTATCGACGAAGTATCAGTACGCTGACTGAAAGTCAGGTTTGCAATTCCGGCGGCAAGTAGTTATATTTGACGAAATAACGCTGAAAACGAATGAAAATTAAAAATCTGCTGCTATGCGCGTGCGCGGCGCTGGTCCTTTTCGCCGGCTGCGCTCCCAAAACTCCCGAAGTAAAATGCAAGGTGTGGCTCAACTGGCCAGAGAGATACCTTCCCGATTTCTCGACCCTCGGCGAGCCCGACATGGAGGTCTCCAAGATCAATTTTGACCTCGTCGACCTTCCCGACACCAATAACCATTTCGCCGTTCTCTTTGAGACGACCCTGAAAGTCTGCAAAGCTGAAGAATACACCTTCAAGATCAGTTCCGACGACGGCACCAAGTTCTACATCGACGGCGAGATGCTCATCGAGAACGACGGCGCCCACGGCCCCATCCTCAAGCTTGCCACTAAGCAGCTCGAAAAAGGCGTCCACGACCTCAGGCTCGAGTTCTTTGACTATGACAAGGGCCAGGCTCTCGACTTCAAGTATTCCACTCCCACCATCCCCGAGCGTCCTTTCAATCCCGAGGTCGAAGCCATTGAGGAAAGGTCTGCAAGGCGCTCCGATTTCGTCATTCCCCAGACCGAGGAAGCTCTCAAAAGATACAAGGAGTGGAAGGGTGACGACGTAGTTATGAACTTCCCCATATTCACCGACATACACACTGCAGGCCGCTACAGCTATCGCCATCTCGGCTTCGCCTCCGAGATAGCCTCCCGTTTCGAGTCCGACTTCGCAGCAAATCTCGGTGACATAGGGCTCAACGCCTACCCCGCCACAATAGACGCCGCATACGCAAAGAAGGTGCTTGAAAACACCCGCGCAGAGATGGATAAATTCGACGGCATATGGCTCTATGCCGCCGGCAACCATGACTGGGACGCCGGCGAGGGCGAGTATCTCTCCGAAGAGTTCCTCACCGATTTCTTCCAGAAACCCTGGCAGGAGAAGGCGGGGGAGAACCTTCATCTCACTCCCGGCAAGGTCTACGGCTATTATGACATCCCCGCCAAGGGCATGAGGATTATATTCATCAACAGCCAGGGCACGGGCACCCAGGGCGGCTTCTACTACTATTTCGACCCCGCTCAGATGGAGTGGCTCCAGAGCCTTCTCGACTCCACAGACAAGGATACCGCAGTGCTCGTGCTCGTGCACTACACCCCTCATCCCAACGGCCGTTGGAACGGCATCAAGACCGCTGAATACACCGTCGAGGCCAACCAGCGCCTGCTTGACATCCTCGCCGACTACAAGACCAGGGGCACCCTCGTGGGCCTCGTCTCCGGCGACAGCCATTTCAACATGCACGAAGTAGACCGCGGCGTGGATTACTACACCGCCCAGGGTTATGGCTGGGTAACCAACGAGCTCCTGATGCCCCGCACCACCCACGAGTATTTCAACTACAAGGAAACGCTCTGCGTCGATGTCGTGGCGGTCAAGCCCGAAAAGCATGAGGTGCACACCTTCCGCATCGGCGCCGGCGGCAGCCAGTACGATTATGAATTCACCTATTGATTTAATTCAAACGCATATATGAGCTTCATCAACGACGACTTCATGCTCTCCACCAAGACGGCCCGCGAGCTGTACCACGAGAGCGCTGAAAAAATGCCCATCATTGACTATCACTGCCACCTCGTGCCCCAGATGATAGCCGAAAACTATCAGTTCAAAGACCTCACCGAAGTGTGGCTCGGCGGCGACCACTACAAGTGGCGCGCGATGAGAGGCAACGGTGTCCCCGAGGAGTACATCACCGGCGGCCGCAGTTCCTGGGAAAAGTTTGAAAAATGGGCCGAGACCATGCCCTATACCATGCGCAACCCCCTCTATCACTGGACCCACCTCGAGCTTGCCCGCGTTTTCGGCGTGGACAAAATCCTCAAGCCCGAGACTGCCCGCGAAATTTACGAGGAGTGCACAGCCATGCTCCAGACTCCCCGTTTCAGGGGCCAGGAGCTCATCAAGCACTTCAATGTCGAGACCGTCTGCACCACCGACGATCCCGCCGATGACCTTCGCTACCACAAGCAGATTATGGAGATGCCCTTCGGCGTGAAAGTCATCCCTGCCTGGAGGCCCGACAAGGCCATGGCCATCGAATACCCCGAAGTCTATATCGAGTACATCGAAAAGCTGGGCAAGGCCGCCGGCATGGAAATCAAGAGCTATCCCGACCTTATCGAAGCCCTCAAGAAGCGTCACGACTTCTTCGCCTCAATGGGCTGCAAGCTTTCCGACCACGGTCTCGAGACCTTCTACGCCGCCGACTACACAGACGTGGAAATCAACAAGATATTCAAGAAAGTCCTTATGGGCAAGACTCCTTCCGCGGAGGAAATCCTCAAGTTCCGCAGCGCCACGCTCCACGACTTCGCAGTCATGGACGCCGAGGCCGGCTGGGCCCAGCAGTTCCACGTGGGCGCAATACGCAACAACAACACCCGCATGTTCAATATCCTCGGCCCCGACACAGGTTTCGACGCCATCCACGACCTTCCCACCGCAGAGGCAGGCCACAAGTTCCTCAACCGCCTGGCTCTGGAAGGCAAACTTGCCAAGACCATACTCTATTCCCTCAATCCCAAGGACAACGAGCTCATGACCGTGATGGCCTACACCTTCAACGACGGCACTTTCCCCGGCAAGATGCAGTATGGCTCGGGCTGGTGGTTCCTCGATCAGGAAGACGGCATGCGCAAGCAGCTTAACGCCCTGAGTGCTCTCGGTCTGCTTAGCCGTTTCGTAGGCATGCTGACCGACTCCAGGAGCTTCATAAGCTACCCGAGGCATGAGTATTTCCGCAGGATTCTCTGCGACGTACTCGGCCGCGATGTTGAGGATGGAAAGCTCCCCAAGAGCGAGATGCCGTTCATCCACCAGATGGTCAAGGACATCTCCTACAACAACGCCAAGAACTACTTTGATTTCTAAGGCTTGACCCTGACGTACTTGATGCGGTAACGCCGCCAGGTATATGCTATGTGAAGATACCCCTGCCCGTCGCAGATTACTGCCGGGTAGGAGTATTCTTTTATGGCGTCGTCTTCGAGGGTGACAAGGTCGCTCCAGTGTTCGCCATCGTCCGAAATGGCGACTTTCAGGGGAGAGCGGGAGCCGCCGCTGCGCCCGGGAAGAGTTTCGAAATCGTTGTAAACCAGCGCAAAACGGCCGTCAGGGAGCGTAATTGCGTCAATTCCTGCGCCGTTCTGGGGCATTGACGTCAGAGTCTCTTTTGACCAGGTGCTGCCGTTGTCGTGGCTGAAGGTGACGGACATTTTTCCGTTCCCCGTGCGGCTCAGGGCTTGGAGGGTGCCGTCCTTGTGGATAATGATGGTGGGTTGGATGGAAGAGATTGGATGGAAGTTGCCGTAGTATCGATTAGGGTCGGCCGGGACGTCTACGTTGGTGCCTGCCTTGCCTTTTTTGCGCTGCTTGCAATCGATGCTGAGTTCGACGTCGCAGGGCTCGCTCTTATGCCAGGTCTGCCCGCGGTCGTCACTCCATTCGAAGTGGATGCGGGAGGGGATGTGGGCGTATTTCGACTGCGTCGAGCTGCCGGCTATTATCCGCCCCTCGTGCCAGACCGGCTTGTTTTTGATGGGCCCGAGAAAGCCTTCAGGAAGCGCTTCGGCCTCGCTCCAGCTCGCGCCGTCGTCATAGGATTTTTTGAGTCGCGCTTGCCAGAAAGCAATGGTCGAAAGGTCTATTTCGCCCTCCTTGACCTTGTAGGCAGGGCGTATTTTGTAGTAGAGGAGCAAGGGAGAGCCGCTCTCGGGAATGCGGAACAGAACGGGGTTGTCGAGGCACCAGTTGCTGGAATCGGGAGCTGCTACTGCTACGGGCGGCGTCCATTCCCCGGAACCTTTGGCCTTGCGGCTCAGGCGCACGCGCGTGTCGGCCTCGTGCTCCGCCGTGCCTCCGTTGAAGGCGCAGAGAAGGTCGCCCCCTTCGGTGAAGCATAGAGTGGCGGAGTGGCATTGCGGGAATTCGGCGTCAGTATAGACAAACTGCTTCTCGACCACGTGCGCGGGGAGGTCGAAGTCCACAGAAATATGGTGCGAGCCGCCGCGAAGAAGCCACTTCGAGCTGCGCTCACCCTGGCTTAGGCGCCATCCGAGGCAGCGCAGGCGCACTTTTGAGCGCTTTGCTGTGGGGACGGTTATTTCCGCCTTTACACCCTTGGGCAGTTCAAACCACCATTCGGCATGCATGAGGTCCTTGACGAAGCGGCTGCTCACGGGCCCGTAAGGCGTTTCAGTCCTCCAGGAGAGCGAATCCAGTTCCTCGATTGAGAAATCAGGTTTCAGAGTGACCCTCGGGCGGCGGTGCTTTTGCGCCGGGAGGACGCTGATGCCTGCGACGTAGCGCTCTTTCCATTGCCGCACATATTCGGGGGCGATGCAGGTGTCGGTGATCATTTCGGGGTGCTTGTCGCAAATGAACCATGCCCATTTGTTCCAGCCGTTTTCGGCGAGAACGGGGAGCAGGAGCGGCTCGGCCAGGGCGCTGAGCTTAGGGCTGAAATGCTGCTTGCGAATGGTCGTGATGACGTTTTTGACCACTTCCTCCCGCACGCTGTCGTCCACCATGCCGAAGGCGAGGGGCAGGAGGTTCTCGTCCAGGCTGCCGCCGCCGTAGAAGGTGCTGTCGGGGAAGAGGGGATGGGGCTTGGCGGAAAGCGAAGTGCCGGGGCGCACACGCAGGAAGCGCTCGTTGAAAGCGGCGCGGAGGCTGTCGCCCGGGGCATCGCGGTACTCGAGCGCCGCCGCAACGAGGGAGTCGCGCTGCGAAGGTGTCGCAGCAAGGGCTGAAATGCCGAGCGCGAGCGCCGCGGTTAGTGCATAAAAGCGTCTCATCATAGGACAAATATACCGAAAATCGCAAAAAAACATTATATTGGGGCGATTGAACACTTTATTTAGACTGCAAATGGCACAATACACCAAACTCGAAACCCTTAGCACAATGAAGGAAACCGGCATAGTCCCGGTCTTCTATCACGGCGATGTAGAAATAGCGAAAAAAGTCGTCAAGGCTTGTTATGACGGAGGCATACGCGCCTTCGAGTTTGCCAACCGCGGCGATTTTGCGCAGGAAGTATTCGGTGAGCTGGTCAAGTTCGCGGCCAAGGAGCTTCCCGGCATGATAATGGGCATAGGCAGCGTGGTCGACCCCGGCACCGCATCCATGTACATACAGCTCGGCGCGAACTTCGTCGTCGGCCCCCTCTTCAATCCCGCTATAGCTCCTGTCTGCAACCGCCGCTGCATCCCTTACTGCCCCGGCTGCGGCAGCGTGACCGAAGTGGGAATGGCGCAGGAGGCGGGATGTGATGTTTGCAAGGTCTTCCCCGGCGACGTCCTCGGCCCCAAGTTCATCAAGGGACTCAAGGCCCCCATGCCCTGGAGCCAGCTCATGGTGACGGGCGGCGTCAAACCTGAGAAGGAGAATCTCGAAGGCTGGTTCAAGGCCGGCGTCACATGTGTCGGCATGGGAAGCAACCTCTTCCCCAAGGACGCAATCGCGGTCGGCGACTGGGCAAGGATTTCTAAGCTCTGCGCCGACGCCCTCGCAATAGTCAAGGAAGTAAGATAAAACACAGAATATGAGCACACAAAAGAAACTGATGACCAACTGGAGATGGTGGCTCTGCTCGCTGCTTTTCGTCGCGACCACCGTCAACTATCTCGACCGCCAAGTCCTCTCTCTCACCTACAAGGAGTTCATCGCTCCCGAGTTTCACTGGACCGACGCCAACTACGGCACCATCACTTCATTCTTCTCCATTTTCTACGCAATCGCCTGTCTTTTCGCTGGCAAGTTCGTGGACTGGATGGGCACGAAGAAGGGCTATCTCATCGCCATAGGCGTATGGTCGGCGGGCGCAGTGATGCACGCCGCCTGCGGATGGGGCACCGCCCTGCTCGTGGACGGAGTCGATAGTGCAGCCGCCCTCAAGGCTGTCGAAGCGGGCAGTAACGTCGCCCTAGCCATCTCGACCACTTCAGTGTACCTTTTCCTCCTGTGCCGTGGCATCCTGGCCCTCGGTGAGGCCGGCAACTTCCCCGCCGCAATCAAGGTGACCGCCGAGTATTTCCCCAAGAAGGACAGGGCTTTCGCTACTTCCATCTTCAATGCCGGCGCATCGGTTGGCGCTCTCGCGGCTCCTCTCATGATCCCGCCGCTCGCAAAGGCTCTTGGCTGGGAGATGGCCTTCATCGTCATCGGCGGTCTCGGATTCATCTGGATGTTCTTCTGGGCCTTCATGTATGACAAGCCCGAAAAGAGTAAGCACGTCAGCGAGGCAGAGCTCGAATATATCCACCAGGACGACGCTGCTGAAGCGGCCGAAAAGGCTGCCGCCGCCAAGGAAAAGAGCATTCCTTTCCTCGATTGCTTCACTTTCAAGCAGACCTGGCAGTTCATCACCGGTAAGTTCCTCACCGACGGTGTGTGGTGGTTCTTCCTCTTCTGGGCTCCTGCCTATTTCCACGACCAGTTCAACGCCCCCGCATCTTCTCCCCGCGGTCAGGCGCTCATCTTCACGCTGTACCTTATCGTCACCGTAGTTTCCATCTTCGGCGGCTATCTGCCCAAGATCTTCGTCGAGAAGAAAGGCATGCATCCCTACCCGGGCCGCATGAGGGCCATGCTTATATTCGCATTCTTCCCCATCTGCTCGCTCCTTGCCCAGCCTCTCGGCATGCATTTCAATTCCCCTTGGTGGCCCGCAGTCCTCATCGGCCTTGCCGCCGCAGGACACCAGGCCTGGTCCGCCAACCTCTTCTCCACCATCGGTGACATGTTCCCCAAGGGCGCCATCGCCACAATCACCGGCATAGGTGCAATGGCTGGCGGCGTCGGTTCCATGATCATCCAGAAAGTCGCCGGCAACCTCTTCACCTACGCTGAGAACGCCGGTTCCGCTTTCCATTTCCTCGGCTTCGAGGGCAAGCCCGCAGGCTATTTCATCATCTTCTGCTTCTGCGGTATAGCATACCTCCTCGCCTGGGTCATCATGAAGAGCCTTGTTCCCAAGTATAAACCCATCGTGATAGACTAATCACAATGAAAAAGACAGCGATCATTCTCGCTTGTATGGCTTTGGGCTGCGCAGCCGCTTCTGCGCAGCCCAAGCTGTCTCAGGACAATATACCTGAAATAGTCTCGGCGCTCAGTACCGAGCAAAAGGCCTGTCTCGTGGTCGGCTTCAACAGCGGCTGCGAAGGCTACGATCCCGGCATCCCCGGGACGGGCGGTATTACCTATCCCATTCCCCAGTTCGGCATTCCGTCCATAGTTATGATGGATGGCCCCGTGGGAGTCAGGCTCGAGAGCGATTGGAAGGACGGGAAAGGTCCCGTGCATTTTATGACCAGCTTCCCGACGGGGCTGCTAACAGCTGCCTCGTGGGACAGGACAGTGGCTTATAAGCTGGGGCAGGGGATAGCCGAAGAGTGCCTTTCCGTGGGCGCAGATGTGATTCTCGGCCCCGGCATGAACCTCCTTCGCAATCCCCTTTGCGGCAGGAATTTTGAGTATTTCTCTGAGGATCCGCTGCTCAGCGGCAGCATTGCGGCCGCCTATGTGAACGGCGTGCAGGACAAGGGTGTGGGCACTTCGGTTAAGCATTTTGCCGCCAACAACCAGGAAGTCAACCGCCTCGACGCCGATTCCAGGCTGGATACCCGCGCGCTTCGCGAGCTCTATGTCAGGGGTTTCGAGATTTGCCTTCGCGAGTCTTCTCCCTGGACGCTCATGGCTTCCTACAATATGCTCAACGGGACTTATACCCAGGAGAGCCATGAATTGCTCACCGACATCCTTCGCGGCGACTTTGGTTATGAGGGTCTCGTCGTAACGGACTGGACTGGCAAGCGCAATACGCCAGCCCAGGTACACGCAGGATGCGATCTGTTTATGGGCGGTATGAAGGTCCAGACCGAGCATATACTGCAAAGCATAGAGAACGGAAGCCTTGCAATTGAAGACCTCGACAGGGCCGTCACCAAGGTCCTGGAGCTCATTGTCAAGACTCCTGCTTTCAGGGGCAACAATCCTGATTATCAGCCCGACCTTGTATCGCATGCAAAGCTTGCGCGCGAGCTCGCCTGCGAAGGCATGGTGCTGATGAAGAATAATGAAACGCTCCCGCTGCAGCCCTGCAGGGCCGCCCTTTTCGGCGTCCACTCTTATGATTTGATTCCCGGCGGAAACGGCGCGGCTTTTATCGAGTGCCCTCCTGTAGTACAGGTCTATGACGGTCTCAAGGACGCTGGATTCAGCCTGGATGACGGTTTGAAGCGCTTGTACGACGGCTATGCTGCCTTTGCAGCGGCGGATGTCGCGCTCAATCACAAGATTCCCGTCCACGTGGGCAAGGCCCAGAAAAGCGAGCTGGAGATTACTTTCGACCTCATAAAGAGCGTTGAAAAGACTTCGGATGTAGCCGTGATAACCCTCGGCCGCGTTTCGGGCGAGGCCCGCGACAGGTCCCTTTCCAAGGAGTTCTTCTTCAGTAAAGAGGAGGTCGATCTCGTGAAAAACGTCTGCGATGTCTTCCACGCCGCCGGCAAAAAGGTTGCAGTTGTCCTTAATATATGCGGCGCAGTGGACACCGAGTCCTGGAGCAATTATCCCGATGCGATTCTTTGCGCCTGGCTCCCTGGCGAAGAAGGTGGTCATTCCATAGCCGATGTAATGACCGGCAAGGTCAATCCTTCCGGCAGGCTTCCCATGAGCTTCCCGCTTGATTATTTCGACTTTGCCGGAGCATTTGATTTCCCCTACGAGTTCAAGGGCACGAGAGCTAACGAGAGCGCTGCGCATCCTGAAAGAAGGGGCATGGATCCCAAGAACATATCGTTCACGGACTATGTTGAGAGCGTTTTTGTGGGCTATCGCGACCTTTTCACTGCCGGCAAGTCCGCCGCCTATCCCTTCGGTTTCGGCCTGAGCTACACCAGATTCATCTATTCCGATATAGAAATCAGTCAGTCCGGAGAAAATGTTGAGCTGGATGTTACCGTTACCAACGTCGGCCAGGTGGCCGGCAAGGATGCTTTGGGTATATATGTCCAGGCCCCGCTCGGCAGGTTCGAGCGTAAGCCCCTTTGCGAGCTGAGGGCCTTCGGAAAGACTGCGCTCCTCGAGCACGGTCAGAGCGAGAAAATGCATTTTACTATCCCTCTTCGCGACCTCGCTTCGTTCAATTCCGAGCTTTCCCGCTGGGAGGTCGCAGAGGGCAAGTATGTCTTCCGCTTCGGCGCGGACAATTCCAATCCCTTCGTTACCAAAGCTTTTAAGCTTTCCACCCCTCGCAATTACCCCGTCAGGCGTGCCTGCGAGCCGAAAAACAAATAAGCGCCCATGAAGAAGTTTTTCTCCATCCTCCTGCTTTTATCAGCCTTTATGCTTCCTAATAATTCAGAGGCATGCACATCAGTAATAGTGTCCGGCAAGGCGCGGCCTGACGGCCGCCCTGTGATGTTTAAGCACAGGGACACTAAAAAGCTCGATAATGCCATCGCCAGATTTCAGGGCGAGCGCTATGCCTTTATAGGGCTGGTGAATGCAGATTGGAAGGAGAAGGTGGGCAAGAAAGGGCAGTGGCCGGAAGTTTGGGCGGGGATGAACGAGGCGGGTTTTTGCATCATGAACACCGCCACCTACGACTTCAACGACGATGATGTCCCCGCAAAAAAGATGGATAGGGAAGGCCTGCTTATGTATCGCGCCCTTGAGATATGCGCTACCGTCGCCGATTTTGAATATTTCCTGGACACTCTGTCCCAACCGAGGTGCGTTGAGGCCAATTTTGGCGTTATCGACGCTCAGGGTGGAGCTGAGTATTTCGAGACCGGCAACTATAAGACCTTCAAGTATGATGTAAATGAGGAGGCTGAGCACTACCGCGTCGTGACTAATTTCACCTGGCACGGAAGGAAAGAGGACCGCAAGGGTGAGGACAGGTATGAAGTTACGCTTTCCAAGATGCCCGAGGGCGCAGCTTCTCTTTGGGGCCATGATTGGCTTATAAATAACATTTCGCGCCAGGGGAAGCCTGTACTTAGGGATATCAGCTCCTCAGTGGTCGTTTTCGAGGGCGTCGCCTCCGGCGAGAACCCTTCGAACTGCGTCATGTGGGCCTGCGTCGGCTTTCCCACAGCAGCTCCCATCATTCCCCTGAAAGTCTGGGATGAAGATCTCACTCCTCAGTGGCTGCAGGCTCTCCCGACATCCTCCATTTGCGACAAGGCCCTTGAAATCAAATGGCAGGGCGCCGTGCCGCAGTGCCTTGAAGTCGAACAGTTCCTCGACAGGCGTTTCCGTCCCGACATGTCCAAATGCGGTTACAAGCGTCTAATGCGCCGCACTTTCCGCCGTTGGCAAAAAGCATTTCAAAAGTAGTATGAGTGATTCAATGATTGACAGGCGGAGCTTTTTCCGCCGTTTGGCGGGCGCAGGAGCCCTGATAGCCACATCACAGCTGCCCTCTTGGGGCGAAGACAGGCCAGAAGTGTTCCCCGAAAGGGGCGAAACGGAGCGCCTTTCCCTGAGCTATGCAGTGGTGAATATCGGGCTGGAAAAACCTTTCTCCATCCTTCATATTACCGATTCCCACCTTGCTGCGGCCTACCCCGGCGAGAGCGAGAAAAAGCAGCGGCTGCACATACGCCGCACCCAGGTTTTCGGCGGTCATCAGGAGGAGGCCCTTCGTGACGCCCTCGACTGGGCAAAGAATCACGTGGATTTCGTCGTCCACACGGGCGATCTCATCGACTGGCAGAGCGAGGAGAATTTCGACCTCGTGCGCAAATACTTCGGCGACGGTCTGGTTGGATCAATCGGCAATCATGAATTCAGCCCAGATATGTGGCTGAGCGAGCCCAAGGAAAGCCGTGACGAAGCCTTCAAGAACCTCACAAGGGCGAAAATCCAGGCTACTTATCCCTTCGACATCAGTTTCTGCTCGCAGGTAGTCAACGGCGTGAATTTCATCACTTTGGACGACGTCTACGGCTACGTCCTGCAGGAGCAGGTGGACCGCTTCCGCGAGGAAGTCAAGAAGGGCCTCCCGATAGCCCTCTGTATGCACGTTCCCTTCTTCACGGAGAATATATGGCGCGCCGAAACCCGTTTCTGGGTCAAGAGTGGCAAAATGCAAGGAAGCAAGCTTCCCGAACCCGTCGGCGACTATAAGACCCAGCTGGAAGATAGCGTGACACGCGACTTTATCGCCTATCTGAAAGAGGAACCCCTGCTCAAATGCATCCTCTCCGGCCACCTTCACATCTCGGTCGAAGACCGCTTCTCGCCCACCTGCACCGAGTACGTCACCGCCGGCGGCTTCCTCTTCCACGCCCGCGAAGTCATCTTCATCTAAACACCACTAGTGAACGAAGGGCTCTCTCGGGCACAAAAACGGCCCTCGGTGTGCTTTCCTGATTTTGGTTGACTCGGGTTTATAGATTATTACTGGTATAAG
>CAMYVB010000004.1 GCA_947302175.1 uncultured Bacteroidales bacterium
CCGGCGTGAGCGACCTCTACGGCGTGGAGATCTTCCCGAAGGGCAAGGAGTTCACCCTCCAGGGCCTGAAGGAAGCCGACTACATGAACATCAACTCCTCCAAGTGGACGAACGACGCCAAGACCGCCGGTCTGGTGCGCGAGCTCATCCAGAACTACTGCATCGCCCACAAGGAGGCCGAGACCCGCTCCAAGCGCGAACTCGACAAGATCAAGGTCGGCGACGAGCTCGGCAACGGCGTCATGCAGCTGGCGAAGGTCTACATCGCCAAGAAGCGCAAGATCACCGTGGGTGACAAGATGGCCGGCCGTCACGGCAACAAGGGTATCGTGGCGAAGATCGTCCGCCAGGAGGACATGCCGTTCCTCGAGGACGGTACTCCCGTGGACATCGTCCTGAACCCGCTGGGCGTGCCTTCCCGTATGAACCTCGGCCAGATTTACGAGACGGTCCTCGGTTGGGCCGGCGCCGAACTCGGCCTGAAGTTCTCCACCCCGATCTTCGACGGTGCGTCCATCGACGAGATCTGCGACTACACCGACAAGGCCGGCGTGCCGCGCTTCGGCAAGACCCGCCTGCGCGACGGCGGCACCGGCGACTGGTTCGACCAGCCCGCCACCGTTGGCGTCATCTATATGATCAAGCTCGGCCACATGGTCGACGACAAGATGCATGCCAGGTCCATAGGTCCTTATTCCCTCATCACCCAGCAGCCTCTCGGCGGTAAAGCCCAGTTCGGCGGCCAGAGGTTTGGTGAGATGGAAGTCTGGGCCCTCGAAGCCTTCGGTGCGGCCAACGCCCTCCAGGAAATCCTCACCGTCAAGTCCGATGACGTGACGGGTCGCAGCAAGACCTACGAAGCCATAGTCAAGGGCGATCCCATGCCGCCGGCAGGTATCCCCGAGTCCCTCAACGTGCTGCTGCACGAGCTTCGCGGCCTCGGCCTCAAAGTCACTTTGGATTAATTTCAGGAAAGCTTCTATTAAGATATGCCTACTTTCTACAACAAGGATAATAAAGTAAAGAGCAATTTCCAGAGGATCAGCATCTCCCTCGCTTCCCCTGAAGACATCACCGCACGTTCCTGCGGCGAAGTCCTCAAGCCCGAGACCGTCAACTACCGCACCTACAAGCCCGAAAGGGACGGTCTTTTCTGCGAGAAGATCTTCGGCCCCACCAAGGACTATGAGTGCTACTGCGGAAAATACAAGAGGATTCGCTACCGCGGCATCGTCTGCGACCGCTGCGGTGTCGAAGTAACCGAGAAGAAGGTTCGCCGCGAAAGGATGGGCCACATCACGCTCACCGTTCCCGTCGCCCACATCTGGTACTTCAAGAGCGCTCCCAACAAGATTTCCGCCCTTCTCGGCCTCCCCGCCAAGAAACTCGAGTCCGTCATCTACTATGAGAAATACATAGTGGTGAAGCCCGGAGCAAGCGGTCTTGAGAAGATGGACCTCCTCTCCGAGGACGAGTATCTCGATGCATGCGCCCGCGTTCCCGACAACTGGAACCTCCCCGAAGACGATCCCGACAAGTTCATCGCCAAGATGGGCGCCGAAGGCATCTACGACCTCCTCAAGGAGATAGATGTCGAGGCACTCGGCAGGGAACTCCGCCAGAGGATGGCCCTCGAGAGCTCCCAGCAGCGCAAGGCCGAGATCCTCAAGAGGCTCCAGGTCGTCAAGTGGTTCGTCGAGTCCAAGGACGTCAACCGTCCCGAGTGGATGATCATGAAGGTCATCCCCGTCACTCCTCCGGACCTCAGGCCTCTCGTCCCCCTCGACGGCGGACGTTTCGCCACCTCCGACCTCAACGACCTCTACCGCAGGGTCATCATACGCAACAACCGACTCAAGAAGCTCATAGAGATCAAGGCCCCCGAAGTGATCCTGCGCAACGAAAAGCGCATGCTCCAGGAAGCCGTCGATTCTCTCTTCGACAACTCCAAGAAGTCTTCTGCCGTCAAGAGCGAGACCAACAGGGCCCTCAAGAGTCTCTCCGACTCCCTCAAGGGCAAGCAGGGCCGCTTCCGTCAGAACCTCCTCGGTAAGCGTGTGGACTACTCCGCCCGAAGCGTCATCGTCGTGGGTCCGGAGCTGAACATGCACGAGTGCGGTCTCCCGAAGTTCATGGCGGCCGAGCTCTACAAGCCGTTCATCATCCGCAAGCTCATCGAGCGCGGCATCGTCAAGACGGTCAAGTCCGCCAAGAAGATCGTGGACCGCAAGGACCCGGTCATCTGGGACATCCTCGAGAACGTGATGAAGGGCCATCCCGTGCTCCTCAACCGTGCACCTACCCTGCACCGTCTCGGTATCCAGGCCTTCCAGCCCAGGATGATCGAGGGCAAGGCCATCCAGCTCCACCCTCTCGCATGTACGGCTTTCAACGCCGACTTCGACGGTGACCAGATGGCTGTCCACCTCCCTTTGGGCAACGCCGCCATCATGGAAGCCCAGCTCCTGATGCTCGGTAGCCAGAACATCCTCAACCCCGCCAACGGCGCCCCTATCACCGTTCCTTCCCAGGATATGGTGCTGGGTCTGTACTATATCACCAAGATACGTCCCGGAGCAAAGGGCACCGGCAAGTATTTCTATGGCCCCGAAGAGGTGATTATCGCCTACAACGAGAAGGCCATAGACATGCACGCCAAGATAAGCGTCCTTCTCCCCGTCGACAAGCAGGACCCTTCAAAGGGCACGCAGATGGTGGAGACGACCGCCGGCCGCATCATCGTGAACCAGTACGTCCCCGACGAGGTCCCCTTCGTCAACGAAGTCCTCGGCAAGAAGTCCCTCAGGAAGATCATCACCGAAGTCATCAAGAACACCGGTGTGACCCGTACCGCCAAGTTCCTTGACGACATCAAGAACCTCGGTTACGACCAGGCTTTCCGCGCAGGTATCTCCTTCAACCTCGGCGACGTCCTCGTTCCCGAAGAGAAGACTAAGCTCATCGAGGAAGGTTACTCCCAGGTCGAGTCCATCAGGACAAACTACGCTATGGGTTTCATCACCAACAACGAGCGTTACAACAAGGTCATCGACCTTTGGACTTCCATCGACAACAACCTCACCGAGATCGTTACAGAGCAGATATCATCCGACCAGCAGGGCTTCAACCCCGTGTTCATGATGCTGGATTCCGGAGCCCGTGGTTCCACCCAGCAGATCAAGCAGCTTTGCGGCATGCGCGGTCTGATGCAGAAGCCTCAGAAGTCCGGCTCCGCCGGCGGTGAGACCATCGAGAATCCTATCGTTTCGAACCTTAAGGAGGGTATGTCCGTGCTGGAGTACTTCATCTCCACTCACGGCGCCCGTAAGGGTCTGGCCGATACCGCCCTCAAGACTGCTGATGCAGGTTACCTCACCAGGCGTCTTGTCGACGTGTCGCACGACGTGATCATCACCGAGGAAGACTGCGGCACCCTCAGGGGCCTTATCGCCACCGCCATCAAGAACAAGGACGAAGTCGTCGAGTCTCTCGGCGAAAGGATACTCGGCCGCACCACGGTTCACGACATCTTCAACCCCCTGACCGGAGAGCTCATCCTGCACGCCGGAGAGGAAATCCGCGAAGATGCAGCCAATCTCATTGACTCCCTTCCCATCGAGCAGGTGGAAATCCGTTCCGTACTCACTTGCGAAAGCCGCAAGGGCGTCTGCGCCAAGTGCTACGGCCGTAACCTTGCCACCAGCCGCATGGTCGAGAAGGGCGAAGTCGTCGGCGTCATTGCCGCCCAGTCTATCGGTGAGCCCGGTACCCAGCTTACCCTCCGTACCTTCCACGTCGGTGGTGTCGCCGGCGGCGCGGCAGTGGATTCCTCCATTTCCGCCAAATACACCGGCAAACTCCAGTTCACCGAGCTCAGGACCATTGAGCGCGTTGGCGAGACCGGCGAGAATGAGACCGTCGTAGTGAGCCGTTCCACGGAAGTTCGCGTGGTCGATGAGAACACCGGCTACACCTACTCCCAGTACGACATCCCCTACGGCGCCATCCTCTACAAGAAGGACGGTGAGAACGTCGCTCCCGGCGACCTTATCTGCCGCTGGGATGCCTACAACGCCATCACCATCGTCGAAGAGGCCGGTACCATCCGCTACGACAACCTCATCAAGGACGTCACCTACCGCGAAGAAGTGGCAGACGAATTCAGCGTCGGTCACGAGCTGGTGGTCATCGAGTCCCGCGACAAGAGCAAGAACCCTTCTATCCTCATCCTTGACGCCAAGGGCAACACCCTCAAGCAGTACAACCTCCCTGTGGGCGCCCGCGTCAACGTTGAAGACGGAGTCGATGTCAAGGTGGGTGATATCATCATCAAGATCCCTCGCACCATCGGCAAGGCAAGCGATATCACCGGCGGTCTCCCGCGCGTCACCGAGCTCTTCGAAGCCCGCAACCCTTCCAACCCCGCCATCGTTTCCGAAATCAACGGCGAGGTCATCATGGGCAAGACCAAGAGGGGCAACCGCGAGATCATCGTCAAGCACCGTTCCGGAATCGAGAAGCACTATCTCGTTCCCCTGTCCAAGCAGATCCTTGTCCAGGAGAACGACTACGTCAGGGCCGGCAGCCGTCTTTCCGACGGTGGCACCTCTCCTTCCGACATCCTCAACATCCTCGGTCCGGTCAAGGCCCAGGAGTACATCGTCAACGAAGTTCAGGCAGTGTACCGCCTCCAGGGTGTGAAGATTAACGACAAGCACTTCGAGATTATCGTCCGCCAGATGATGCGCAAGGTCGAAATCATGAACCCCGGCGACACCGACTTCCTCCAGGAAGAGCTCGTCGACAAGTGGACCTTCATGGACACCAACGACGCCATCTACGGCAAGTTCTTCGTCACTGACGGAGGCGACTCCCAGCGCTACGCTCCCGGCGACATCATCGACGCAAGGAGCCTGCGCAACGAGAACGACTCCCTGGGAAGGCAGGGTCTCAAACCCGTCTCCGCCCGCGAAGCCCAGCCCGCAACGGCAAGGCTCGTGCTCCAGGGTATCACCCGCGCAGCCCTCAGGACCAACAGCTTCATCAGCGCCGCCTCCTTCCAGGAGACCACCAAGGTCCTCAGTGAAGCCGCCATACGCGCACGTATCGATAAGCTCGAAGGCCTCAAGGAGAACGTCATCTGCGGTCACCTCATTCCTGCCGGCACCGGCTTGGTGGACTATCAGGACATTATAGTCGGCCGCAAGGACGAGATGGCCCGCGACCTCTCCGAGCTCTAGGATTTCGAATCCCTTTCAATAAAAAAACCTGCCTGAGAGGCAGGTTTTTTTATTTGATCATCTTTCTTGGAATTATATCAAAGGCTAAGACTTCACGCATGGTTTCGTGACCGGCTTCGTAGAGGAGCGCTACCGACCCGTCGGGAAGCTCCACCATGTCCGAATAGGCGCCACACTCATACGGGGGGCAGTATATTACCTTCCATGTTTTGCCGCCGTCCTTGCTGAGCTTGACTTTGAGATTGATGCGTTTTTCGGGGCCCTCAGGATTCATGAAGAGGAGCCAGTCCTGCTTTTCGTGGCCGTGACGGTAGCGTATGATGCTGCCTTCGCACACGGCTGCGGGGAGATTGGGATCGAGCTGCGCTTCTGAAAGAGTCTGTCCACCATCGCTGCTCACGGCGACGTAGCGCTGATAGTGGCGGCCTTCCATAACATTCCATATAGTGAACTCCCTCATGTTGAGCATGATGTCACCATTGGAAAGCTCAGCCGCCATGCATTCGTTGCCGGCAGTGGCGAAAGCGCCCTTTTGCCAGGTCTCGCCCTGGTCGTCGGAATAGATGAGATAGGACCTGCCGTACCATTTTTCGCCGGGATAGGTCCATTTGTGGTAGCAGGGAACGATGAGGCGCCCTTTGTGCTCTCCTTTTTCCAGACGTATTGCGTGGCCGGGACCTACGCAGTTCATGAGCCAGGTGGTGTCGTACACGGAAGCCGTTATTTCACGGGGGTCGCTCCAGCTCAGGCCGTCGTCATCGGAATACTGAATTTCGGTGCGGCAGTCGAACATGGCGTAGCTTGCGTTGCGCCACTTGCTGAGGAGCAGTATCCTGCCGTTCTCGAGAACTACGGGCGTGGGGCTGCTGCATGCGTTTTCCCCTTCCTCCTTGACTACGCTCAGTTCGCTCCAGGTCTTGCCGAAATCGGTCGAACGCTTGAGGACGAGGTCAATGTCGCCCTTGTCCTTATGGTTATTGGTCCTTCCTTCGCAGAAGGCGAGGATGGTGCCGTCGTTTGAGATGGTAAGAGCGGGGATGCGGTAGGTGTGGTAGCCTTCGGTGCCGGCCTTGAAAAGCTCGGTGTGCCCGGACTTAACCGTGGCATCGGAACAAGCTGCGACTGCGGAGACTGCCAATGCCAGGGCGGGGATAAAGAATTTGTTCATTATTAGGAAAGTTTTCTCTTAGCAAATATACAAAATTCAGTTTTTGGCTCAAAATATATTATATTTGTTGTTTGGATAATTATGTAAGTATGAAATCGAGACTTCTTATTCTTTCCGTAATCGCAGCGTTTCTACTCCCCGCGGCGGCATTCGCCCAGGGTTCGGCCGAAATGGAGGCCGCAAAGCAGTTCGCCAAGCAATATGGCTATTCCGAAAGCGAAATCGAGAACATCCTTTCCTCGCAGCAGGGGAGCAACAAAAATTCAAACCTTTTTCTCAACCCCGAAGGAGAGGAGTCCCTCAACTCGAGCACCAGGCACCTGACCAATCCCACCATTCTCCCGCGAGCGAAAAAGAGAGAGGAGGAGGATACGGTGTACGACGCCGACGGCAACCCCATCGAGAAGGATGAGACCAAGCATGTCTATGGTCATAAATTCTTCGATTCCAATGTATTGGGCATAGTCCCGAGCGTCAATACAGCCGTTCCGGAGAGCTATATACTCGGCCCGGGGGACGAGGTGACGATAGACATTTGGGGCGGAACTACCGCCAAAGTGAACAGCGTTATCGCCAAAGACGGGACAGTACTCATCAATGGAGTAGGGCCCGTGACAATCGGAGGCATGAATGTTTCACGCGCTGCTACCGCCCTGAAGAAGAAGCTCTCAAAGATCTACGGCGACCTTGACCAGGCTTCGCACCTGAGGCTTTCCGTCAACCGCATGCGCACGATCACTGTCAACGTCGTTGGCGACGTGCTGGTTCCCGGCGCATATGCAGTGCCGGCGCTCACTCAGATTGCCTCTGCCGTTTATATGGCCGGCGGCGTTGAAGAGACGGCATCAGTCCGCGACATCCGCCTCTATAGGGAAGGCAAGCTGGTCGGCACTTTCGATTTCTACGAGTTCATGTTCAAGGGCACCTTCGATCCCGCCCTCAAGCTTGAAGACAACGATATAGTCTCAGTCCCCTCATACAAAGCCATAGTTACCGTCGAGGGAGAAGCCATGCGTCCCATGCTCTATGAAGTGAAGGAAGGCGACAGCGTGGCCGACGTCATCACCTATGCCGGAGGATTTACCCCCGACGGCCTGACCGACATGGTCTACCTTGAAAGGAAGGAAGGCGAGAACCAGTCTTTTGCAGTTAAAGAGAGTGAGTTCTCTTCATTCCGCGTCAAGAGAGGCGACCTTATCCACTTCAACGCCATCCAGATCGAGCCTGCCAACAGGGTCTGCGTAAACGGTGCGGTTCAAAAACCCGGTTTCTACCCCCTGTCCGGCGAGATATCGTCTGTCAAGGACCTCCTCGAGAATGCAGGCGGGCTCAATGAAAGTGCCAACAAAGCCCGTGCGACCATGTTCCGAAAGGATGCCGATATGCGCCCCAGCTCAATTCACGTCAATATTAAGGACGTCATGTCCGGCAGGGTCATAATCCCGCTCCAGAGGGGAGACAGCCTCTATGTCTATGAGTCCGAAGAGCTCCGCAAAGACCTCGATATCAAGATTTACGGCGCCGTCAATACTGAAGGCATCTATACCTGGCGCCCAGGCATGACTGTCTATGACCTTGTCATGGAAGCCGGAGGCTTTGCCGAAGGAGCCGATATGACCAATATCGAGATTGCACGAAAGGGCCGCAGGGACAAGGGCTATGTCAAAACCCTCAACCTGGAGGCTGACCCCTCCGCCGGCGAAGAAGTTCTCTATTCCGATGACAACGTGTTCGTCAGGCTCATGAGCAATTTCCGCGACCCTCAGGTCATTCAGATTAACGGCGAAGTCAGCTTCCCCGGCGCCTATGCCATCGACAAGACCATAGTCAGGCTTTCCGACATCGTGGAAAGGGCAGGAGGCTTCACTACAGATGCATACGTAAAAGGTGCCCAGCTCGAAAGGCAGGTGACCGACCTCGAAAAGGACCGCACTGAAATGGCCGTCACCCTTGCTGCCCAGCAGGAGAACGTCAAGGAGGCAAAAGACTCCCTCGCCATGGTCCAGAAGGACTACATACCCATCGGTATCGACCTTGAGGCCGCAGTGAAGAATCCCGGTTCGGACGCTGACGTGGTCCTAAGGACCGGTGACATCATCACCATCCCCCAGCTCAACAACACCGTGAAGATTTCAGGCGCAGTATTCTACCCCAACACCGTAGTGTACAATCCTTCGTACACCTGGCGTGACTACATCAACCAGGCCGGCGGTATGGAAAAGAAGGCCAAGGCCCGCAACATCTACGCCGTCTATATGAACGGCCAGGTGGCCCGAAAAGGCAGCGCCAATTTCAAGATGGAACCCGGTATGGAGCTGGTGGTCGTCGAAGAGAAGAAGGATGGCGAAAAGATAACCGCCACCGAGCTGGCGACTATCTCCTCTCTCGCAATTTCAATCGCCTACATGGTCACGGCAGTCGTGAGAATGTTCATGTAAAGAGCACAGCTATATGGCAGACATCATTGAAGAAAGGGAAATCGACCTTCTTGAGGTTTTCCGCAAAATCTGGAAACATCGCAAGATTGTTTTCATCTCGACGGGCGTTGCAATCGTCCTCGGCCTTATTGCAGCTCTTGCAACGGAGCATAAGTATGTGACCAAAATCGCTTTCGTACCCCAATACAACACGGGTATGAACAGCCGCATCTCGAATCTCGCATCGCTTGCCGGCATAAGCCTGGACGAAACCGGCGGTGCAGACGGTCCCATCTCCCCCACGGTCTACCCCAAGATCCTGGACAACAAAGACTTCCTCAAGGAGCTCGCCTATACTCCCATCCATTTCAAGGGCTATGCTGAGCCTATACTCCTGATTGACTGGTTCAACGACGAGCAGTACCAGAAGAAGAACTTTTTCCGGACTCTCATGAAATACACCATAGGTCTGCCCGGGGTGATCAAAGACGCCATTGCCCCCGAAAAAGAGGAGGATAGCGAATTCGCCTCGGCAACGGACGGCATACACGCTCCTTCGCTCACTAAAGAGGAAGCCACGGCTATCAAGGCTCTCAAAGGGGCCCTCGAGCTGAAAGTCCTCAAGACCGAGCGCCATGTGATGCTCAGTTCGACCATGAATGAGCCCACGGCATCCGCCGAAGTTG
Source organism: uncultured Bacteroidales bacterium (assembly GCA_947302175.1). GTDB lineage: Bacteria > Bacteroidota > Bacteroidia > Bacteroidales > UBA932 > Cryptobacteroides. The sequence continues at coordinate 9,512 of CAMYVB010000004.1, forward strand.
CCATCGCAGCCTTCGATCTGTTTAAAAAGTACATTTCCAAGTTCAAAGTCAATAAGGCTCAGAGCAACCTCGACTTCCTGGAGAGCCAGTACGCAGAAGCCAAGGCCGAATACGAAGCCAAGCAGTCCGCCCTCGCCCGCATGAAAGACTCTCATCAGGGTCGCAAGACTGCTGAGTCGGAAATAAGGATTCAGCGCCTTCAGACCGAGGCCGAACTTGCAAGGATGCTTTATCTCGAACTTTCCAAAAATTGCCTTACCGCCAGGGTGAAGGTGACTGAAGCGAACGTAACCTTTACTGAGCTCACCCCCGCCTACGTCCCCCGCAAATCTGCCAATTCCCGCAAAACCGTCCTCATTATCTGGGCCCTTGCCGGAATCCTTGCCGGCTGCGTGATCGCCCTTGCGAAGAAAGAACAAAAAGACTGACCATGAGAGATTTACTCCTCTATAATACACTTACCAGAAAGAAAGAGCTTTTCGTCCCCATACACCCCGGACGCGCCGGCATGTATGTGTGCGGCCCCACGGTCTACGGTGACGCCCATCTGGGCCACGCCCGCCCCGGAGTCACTTTCGACGTCCTGCAAAAGCTCCTGCGCCATCTTGGCTACAAGGTCCGCTACGTCCGCAACATCACCGACGTAGGCCATCTCGAGCACGATGCGGACGAGGGTGAAGACAAAATCGCAAAGAAGGCCCGCCTCGAGGAGCTGGAGCCCATGGAGGTGGTTCAAAGCTACACCCTCCGCTACCACGATGCCATGAGGCTTCTGAACGTCGCTCCCCCTTCGATCGAGCCCCGCGCCTCCGGCCACATCCCCGAGCAGATCGAGGCCGTCCAGAAAATCCTCGACAGCGGCTACGCCTACATCAGCAACGGCAGCGTCTATTTCGACGTCCGCAAATACAACGAAGACCACAAATACGGCATCCTAAGCGGCCGCAACCTAGACGACACCCTCGAGGGCACCCGCAGCCTCGACGGCCAGAGCGACAAACGCGCTCCGTTCGATTTTGCCATCTGGAAAAAGGCTGAGCCCCAGCACATCATGAAATGGCGCTCGCCTTGGAGCACAGGCTTCCCCGGCTGGCATCTCGAGTGCTCAGTGATGGGCGAGAAATACCTCGGAGAGGTGTTCGACATCCATGGCGGCGGCATGGACCTCCTCTTCCCGCACCACGAGTGCGAAATCGCCCAGAACGTCGCGAGCCGCGGCCAGATGGGCGTACACTACTGGGTCCACAACAATATGATCACCATCGAAGGGCAGAAGATGGGTAAGTCCCTGGGCAATTTCATCACCCTCCCCGAGCTCTTCAGCGGCAGCCACCCCAAGCTCACGGCTGCATACAGCCCCATGACCGTGCGCTTCTTCATACTCCAGGCGCACTACCGCGGCACGCTCGACTTCAGCAATGAAGCCCTGCAGGCGGCCGCCAAGGGTCTCAAACGCATACTTCAGGGCGCCAAAGACCTCTATGCCCTCGCCGGGAAAAAGATGCCGTCCCTCCCCTATGGCGAGTACACTCCCCTCACCGCTCCCGAGGCCTGCGCGGCCGACAATCCCGAGGTCAAAGCCGTATTCGACGGCGTATATGACGCCCTTTGCGACGACATGAACACTCCCGTCGCCCTGGCGAGCCTGTTCGATGCCGTGCGCATCATCAATACCGCCAAGGAGAAGAAGCTCACCCTTTCCAAGAATGACATCGACACTCTTGTCTGCCTCTTCGACGACATAGTCTTCGGCGTTCTCGGATTAAGGAATGAAGAAGCAGGCGACGAAAAGGCCGAAAAGACCATAGAGGGCCTTATGGATATGGTCCTGCAGACCAGGGCCGAGGCCAAGGCCGCCAAGGACTGGGCCGCTTCCGACCGCATACGCGACTCCCTCAAAGCCCTCGGCATCACCGTGAAAGACACCAAGGAAGGCGCAGAATGGGCTCTCGAATAAAATTCATAAGCTGGAACGTGAACGGCCTGAGGGCCGTGGCCGGTAAAGGCTTTGCGGATATCTTCGCAGATGCCGACGCCGATTTCTTCTGCATACAGGAGACAAAGCTCCAGGCCGGTCAGATTGATCTCGAGTTCCCCGGCTACCAGTCCTACTGGGATTATGCCGATAAGAAAGGCTACTCAGGGACAGCCATTTATACAAAGCACACTCCCCTGTCGGTTTCTAAGGGCATCGGCATTGACGAGCACGACCACGAGGGCCGTGCAGTAACGCTCGAGTACGAAGATTTCTATCTCGTTTGCGTCTATGTGCCTAACTCGCAGGATGGCCTGAGGCGCCTTGATTACCGCATGAACTGGGAGGACGCTTTCAGGGATTATGTCAGCAGGCTCGCTTCCAGGAAAGGCGTTGTCATTTGCGGCGATATGAACGTTGCGCACGAGGAGATTGACCTTAAGAATCCCGCTACGAATCATTTCAATGCCGGTTTTTCCGACGAGGAGAGAGCCAAGATGACGGCGCTGCTCGCTTCGGGTTTCGTTGATTCCTGGCGGGAGCAGCACCCCGATGAGGCTAAGTACAGCTGGTGGTCATACCGCATGGCAGCTCGCGAGAGGAACGTGGGGTGGCGCATTGATTATTTCCTTGTTAGCGAAAATCTGCGTGGCCGCATAGTTTCCACCGACATCCACAACGAAATCTTCGGTTCCGACCACTGCCCCGTCGAACTAGTCCTTTCACTTTGAACGGCGGGAGAGGGATTCGGCGGCGTAGGCGATGATGCCGGCAAGGAGCATCATAAGGGCCTGCGATTCGTGGGCGAGGGTGGCGAAGACTATGCACACGCTTTCCTGGGGAAGGCCGTAGATTGCAAAGATGGCTGTGGAGACGATGTAGTGATAAGCGCCGAATCCGCCCGGTATGGGGAGTACCGATGCGACGCTGCCAACGAGCATGATAAACAGGGCGTCTGCAAGGCCAAGGCCTTCCATGGGAGAGAAGGCGTGGAAAAGAAGAACGATCTGAAGCCAGTAAAGACCCCAAATCAGCATGGTATAAACAAAGAACAGGAGCTTGCGGTCCATCATGAAGCAGCTGACAAAGCCCTGCCATATGCGGTCGAGTACGCCGTAAACTTTACCGAATACAGGCGCCCTGTCCTTCATCCTGAAAACAAGGACAAAGAAAAGGATAAACAGCAGTACAGCGGAGCCGGCGATGATGCCCTTAAGGGGCGTAAGGCCCTGAACGAAAGGCATAAAGAGCTTCTCGGACATAAACGAGCCGAACTGCTCCCATTTGAAAGCGAGAAGCAGAGCCGTGAGGATGAAGATAGAAAGCAGGTCCCAGCCCCTTTCGAGAACGGCAGTGCCTATGACGCGGTCATATGTGGCAAGGGGCTTGCCCGTTTCGGGGTCCTTTGCGCTGTGAGCCGTGATGACCCCGCAACGGAAGAATTCTCCGGAGTAGGGAATCACCATATTCGCCAGATTGGAAATATAGATTGCATTGACGGCGGGAGAGAGCTTGGTCGAAGGGTCTATAGGGCGGAGAATGTCGCGCCAGCGAAGACCGCGAACCGCAAAGGCAGCGGCGCCGCTAAGCATAGAAAACACCACCCAAACCCACTTGCACTGCTTTATCTGGGAGAAGAACTCTCCCGAGTCTACCTTTCGAAAAGCAATGAGCACAAGGACCGCAGCGATGGCGACGGACGCAAGCGTTTTGAGTATTTTCTTAATCTTGGCGTTCACAAGGGCAAATATACCGAAATTATTGCTAAATTTGACAGTTAACGATCCTTAGACAATGAAATCCATTCTTGGCATTGGCAACGCACTGACCGACATCCTGGCCGTGCTCCCCGACGACAGCTTCCTCGAAAAGTACCATCTCCCCAAAGGCAGCATGCAGCATGTAGACATGGAGACCGGCGATATGATATGGTCGGCCCTCAAGCCCTTGGGAATCAAGTATGTGGCCGGAGGTTCCGCCGCCAACACCATCACCTGCACCGCCATCTTCGGCATGCCGTCGAGCTTCATAGGCAAGATAGGCGACGACGAGCTGGGCCTCCTTTTCAAGAGCGACCAGGAGCAGTACGGCGTGCAGACCAGGCTCCTCAAGAGCGAGAAGTCCAGCGGCAGAAGCATGGTGTTCGTCAGCGGCGGCAATGCCGAGCGCACTTTCGCCGTGTATCTTGGCGCCGCCCTCGACCTCGTCCCCGAGGATCTCTCCCCCGAGCAGTTCAAGGGTTTCGACTACTTCCACATAGAAGGCTATCTCGTCCAGAACCAGGCCCTCATCAGGAAGGCCGTGGAGCTCGCCAAGCAGGCCGGCTGCATCATCAGCATAGACATGGCTTCCTACAACGTCGTCGAGTCCAACTACGCTTTCCTCCACGACATAGTGGATAAGTATGTCGACATAGTTTTCGCCAACGAGACCGAGTCCAAGGTATTCACCAAACTCTCCGACCCTGTCGAAGCCCTCGACGAGATTTCGAAGAGATGCAAGATTGCCGTAGTCAAGGTGGGTAAAGACGGGAGCTGGGTAAAATCCGGCGACGAAAGGTATTTCATCGACCCCTGGCCGGCCGACCCCGTGGACGCCACAGGCGCAGGCGACACCTATGCCGCCGGTTTCCTCTATGCCCATTCCCTGGGCCTGCCGCTTAAGGTCTGCGGAGAAGTCGGCTCCATCATTGCGGCGAAGGTCGTGGAAATCGTGGGCACCAAGATTGACATCCCCCGTTGGAAGGCTGCCAAACAAGAAATCAGGTCTCTTATCGCTCCCTACGGAGTAGTGAGCGAATAATCAATTCTTTCAGAAGAGCCTGCAAAGAGCAGGCTTTTCTGATGATTAGAGAAGCTTCGAGAGGTCTTTCTCGGGGATGAAGCTAAGGGTATTACGCTTGATTACATCGCGCGCCTTGTCGGCGTTGTCGGTGCGGAAGATAAGCACTCCCTTGCCATTCAGCAGGAACGAATACAGATAGGCTATGCTCAGACCTTCGGCGGCGAAGATGCCTATGGCATCCGCAGCGCGGCCGGGCTCGTCATCGAGCTCGAGGGCGAAGACCTCGCAGAGCGACACCGCTACACCCGCATCCCTGAGAATGTCGAAAGCGCGGACGGGTTCGCTGCAAATTATGCGGCAAATGCCATACTCGGCTGTATCGGCAATAGTGGAAGCGATGAGCTGGATTCCCTGGTCCTTCAGAAGCTTAAGAACCTTAACGAGGGTCCCGGACCGGTTTTCAAGGAAAATGGAAAGCTGATGGACTGTCATAATACGGGGAATTAATATTGTTTACGTAAATCTTTGACACGGACGGCCTTGCCCTCTGAAACGGGGAGCGAACCCTTGGGGACGAGGCGCACTTTAGGAGTAATGAGTATTTCGTCGTGGAGACGGCGGACAATATCCTTCTCGAGTTTGAGAAGGCGGTTATAATCATCGACGTTGATGCCCTCGCGGAGCTCCACATCGACTGTCATGAAATCATTGTCGTCGAGGGTTTCCAAGGTAATGAGATAGTCGGAGGCGAGCTCTTCGTAGCCCATGAGGACCGTCTCTATCTGGATGGGGAATATGTTCACGCCGCGAAGGATGATCATGTCGTCGCTGCGTCCCTTCATGCGGTCCAGTCTCTTGTGCTTGCGGCCGCAGGGACACTCCCCGGGGAGTATGCGAGTCAGGTCGCGGGTGCGGTAACGGAGCAGGGGCATGGCCTCGCGGTTGATAGTGGTGAGCACCAACTCGCCCACTTCCCCGTCGGGGACGGGCTCCAAGGTCACGGGATCGACTATTTCAACTATGTAATAATCTTCCCATATGTGCATGCCGTTTTGCTCCTTGCACTCGAAGGCAACGCCGGGGCCGCACATTTCCGACATGCCGAAGGAATTGTAGGCCTTGACGCCCAGCATGTCCTCAATGCGCTTGCGGGTGTCGGCGCTATGAGGCTCGGCGCCTATCGCGAGTATGCGAAGGGCAGTATCGCGCCTAGGGTCTATCCCCTGCTGCTGCATGACTTCGAATATGCGGGCGGCGTAGGAGGGAATGGCGTGCACGACGGTGGTGCGCAAATCGGTGAAGAACTTGATCTGGCGAAGGGTGTTGCCTGCGCCGGCGGGAACGGTCAGCATGCCGAGCTTCTCGGCGCCATACTGGAAGCCCAGGCCGCCGGTGAACATTCCGTAGCCGGAAGTGTTCTGGAACACATCCTCAGGGCGGCAGCCCACCATCCAGAGGCAACGCGCCACTGCGGTCGACCAATTATCAAGGTCGCGCGCAGAGTGCAGGACGACGGTGGGATTACCTGTCGTGCCCGAGGAAGAATGAAGCCTTACGCACTTGTCAAGGGGAACTGAGGCTATGCCGAAAGGATAGGTGTCGCGAAGGTCCTGCTTGGTCGTAAAGGGGATCTTGGTAATGTCAGCGGGCGACTTTATGTCATCCGGGGTGAGACCGCACTCCTTGAAGCGTTTGGCGTAAAAGGGAGAGTTCATGCAATGGCGGACGGTCGCGCGGAGTCGCTCCGCCTGAAGAGCCCCTATCCCGCTGCGGGAGAGGGTTTCTATCTCCGGATTATAGTATTCACCGTAACTCATTTGAGGACGCGTTTATCGATTACGAATTTGCTCTTGCCCTGGCTGCGCTCAAGCGTGCCGGGAGCCTTGACCTGGACTTTGGCGCTGATGCTGAGGACGCTGCGCAGCTTGGCACCAAGCTCTTTTTCGAGCTTGAATATGGGCTCGAAGGTGTCGAAACCTTGGGCGAAATACTCCTGACGAACCTCCACCTGGACGGTGAGGGTGTCGAGATTGCCTTCCCTTTCGACTATGAGCAGGTACCTCGGAGCGCACTCCTTCATGCTGAGTATGACGCTCTCGACCTGGCTCGGGAAGACGTTGATACCGCGTATGATGAGCATGTCGTCGCTGCGGCCCAGGATCCTTCCCATCTTGACTGAAGTGCGTCCGCAGGCGCACTGGTCCTGATAGAGGGTGCAGAGGTCGCGGGTGCGGTAGCGAAGAAGCGGCATGCCTTCCTTGGTGAGAGTCGTGAACACCAGTTCGCCGGTGCTGCCGTAGGGCAGGGGTTCGAGCGTGTCGGGGTCGATGACCTCGGGGAAGAAATGGTCTTCGTTGATGTGTGAGCCGTCCTGCTCGGAGCACTCGTAGCTCACGCAGGGGCCCATGATTTCGCTAAGGCCATAGATATTGTAGCCCTTGAGGCCGAGACGCTGCTGAATCTCGGTGCGCATGTTCTCCGTCCAGGGCTCGGCGCCGAATGCTCCTACCCTTAGTTTGAGAGATTTTTTGTCTATGCCCATCTTTTCCATAGTCTCGGCAAGGTGCAGGGCATAGGACGGCGTGCAGGCTATGGCGGTGATGCCGAGGTCGTTGATCAGGCGCACGTGCTTCTCGGTATTGCCTGTCGAGGCCGGGACAGCCGCGGCGCCAAGCGTCTCCACGCCGTAGTGCGCGCCGAGGCCGCCGGTGAACAGGCCGTAGCCGTAGGCGATGGACATGATGTCGTCGCGGGTCACGCCGTAGGCGGTAAGGCACCTCGCCATGCACTCACTCCAAATTTCGATGTCCTTGCGGGTGTAGCCGACGATAGTAGGGTTGCCTGTCGTGCCCGAGGAGGCGTGGATGCGTATGATTTCGCTCTGCGGGGCGGCCTGCAGACCGAAAGGATAGTTGTCGCGAAGGTCCTGCTTGGTCGTATAGGGGAGCTTTACTATATCGTCGATACTGCGAATGTCATCGGGGGTAATGTCCATCTGCTGCAGGCGGTTGCGGTAGAACGGGACATTGTGATACACGTATGACACGACCTTATGCAGGCGCTTGCCCTGGAGGGCGCGCATCTGCTCGCGGCTCATAGTTTCCTTGTTCTGGTTCCAAATCATAAGTCGTTTCTATTTGATGCTTGTGCCAAGGTCGAAGGCGGCAAGATTCGCCTCCACGACCGCTTTACCCTTTCTTGCGAACACTCGCTCTACTGCGCTGCGCAGTTCCTCCCTGGGGATTATGCTTAGGTATGGGGCCGCCATGCCGAGAAGCAGCATGTTGGCGCTGCGGGGGAATTTGCGCTCGGCTGCGAGAGCCTCGATATCGGCCGCCACCAGATGAGGCAGGCTCTCCAGCTCGCGCATGATATCTTCCTGAGCGGGGTAATTGGGAATATTTACGAAGGGGCGCGACGAAGTAATCACCGTGCCGCCGTTTGAGAGCCTGTCGATGTAGCGCAGGGCCTCCATGGGCTCCATGGAGATGATGAGGTCTGCCTCGCCGCGGGGAATGAGGTCGCTCCCGACGGGACTGTCTGAGAGGCGCAGGTCGCTCTGAACGTCCCCGCCCCTCTGGCTCATGCCGTGCACTTCGGCCTGCTTGAGATAGAGTGAGCAAGCGGTGGCGGCCTCGCCGATAACGGTTGCAATGGAGAGTATTCCCTGGCCGCCTACTCCGCAAAGTATTATATCTGTCTTCATTTCTTCTTGCGTTTAAGGGTCTGCATGCATTCGCGCCTGGGAATCACGACCGAGACGCCGTGATACTCTATCTCCTCGCGAAGTATCTTCTTGATTTCGGGGATTTTGCCAGGGGTGGGCACGACGACGCGCACGTGCTCGGGAGCAACTCCCAAGGCCGTGCATATAGCCTCAAATTTGCTCGTGCCGGCGGAATCCTGGCCGCCCGTCATGGCCGTTGTGAGATTATCGGAGATGACGACGGTGATGTCGGACCCGTCGTTGACGGCGTCAAGAAGGCCCGTCATGCCGCTATGGGTGAAGGTCGAGTCGCCTATTACGGCGATGGCGGGATAGAGGCCGGAATCGGCGGCGCCTTTAGCCATTGTAATCGAGGCTCCCATATCAACGCAGCTCGCAAGGGCGCTGAAAGGCGGCAGGGCACCGAGGGTGTAGCAGCCTATATCGCCGAAAATGCGGGCCTCGGGGAACTCGGAAACGACCTCATTAAGCGCATTATAAACATCGCGATGGCCGCAGCCCGGGCAGAGCTGGGGAGGCCTGGCCGCGAGATTCTGCGCCTTGGAGAAAGTCTCGGCGGCGGGAAGTCCGAGGGCGGCGGCAACGCTGTCAGGATCAAGCTCGCCGGTGCGGGGAAGATCACCGGTGAGGCGCCCCTTGATGGTAAATCCGTCGCCGACTATGGCCCTCAGTGCCTCTTCGGCGACGGGCTGGCCGTCTTCGAACACCATTATTTCGCTGCTGTTTTCAGCAAGGGAGCGCACTTTTTCCTCAGGCAGCGGGTACTGCGAGACCTTCAGGATATTGACTTCCTTACCGGGGAACGCAGCAAGGCGGTCTATTACGTAATTGTATGCTATGCCGCAGGCAATGATGCCGGGAGCGCCTTTTTTGGGGCACAGCTCCAATTTGGTGGCTCCGCAGCCGGCAGCTGCAGCCGCAATCGCCTGCTGCTTGTCGATGAGTTTGAGATACTGCTTCCTCGCAATTGCGGGGAGGAGCACCCAGCCGCGGCTGTCGGACGGATTGAGACCGTTCTGGGGGCGCGGTTCGCCGGTGTTGACTGCGGCGCGCGAATGCGCAAGGCGCGTCACAACCCTCAGGAGCACGGGGACTCCGAGCTCCTCAGAAAGGTCGAAAGCTTTGATTGTCAATTCGTATGCTTCCTGCTGGTTCGAGGGCTCGATTATGGGGACCATGGCGAACTTACCGTAAAAGCGGCTGTCCTGCTCGTTCTGGGAAGAATGCATGGAAGGGTCGTCGGCAGCGAGGACCACAAGGCCTCCGCCCACTCCGGTCACGGCGCTGTTGATAAAGGCGTCGGCGCATACGTTCATGCCCACATGCTTCATGCAGACGAGCGCCCTCTTGCCGGCATAAGACATGCCGAGGGCGGCCTCCATTGCGGTTTTTTCGTTGGTACACCAGCGGCTGCGAACTCCCATTTCGCGGGCGTACGGGCTCGACTGTATGTATTCGGTAATCTCGGTGGACGGAGTGCCGGGGTAGGCATAGACGCCGGACAGACCGGCGTGCAGAGCGCCGAGGGCTATGGCTTCGTCGCCGAGAAGCAGTTTTCTTTCACTCATAATACAATCTGAAAATCGTCACCGTCTTTGATGGCGGTGAAGGACTTGCGGTAAATACTAAGGAACTTGAGGTCCAGCTCCGCCGTCACTGCGGAAACCTCACCGTCGGGGCAGCGGACTATCCTGTCTCCGAAGGGATGCACCACGGCGGTGCCTCCAAGATATTTGCAGACGGGGTCCTCACCCACACGGTTCACGGCCAGGGCGTAGCACTGGTTCTCCACTGCGCGTGCCTCCGCGAGGGTCTCCCAGTTACGCTGCCTGGCTTCAGGCCAGTTGGCAACGCAGATAATGGCGTCATATTCGCCCCTGCATTTGCTCCAAACGGGGAATCGAAGGTCGTAGCACACTAAAAGGAGGAACCTCCAGCCGCGGAATTCCACTATGACCCGCTTGTCGCCGGGGCTGAAGCGCTCCCTCTCGCCTCCGAAAGTGAAAAGGTGGCGCTTGTCGTAAGAAGTGACACGGCCGTCGGGCTCGACGAAAAAGAGGCGGTTGTAGCAGCTCTCCCCTTCGCAAAGGGCTACGCTGCCGGCAACGGCGCAGTCGCCTTCGGAGGCGATGCGCTTCATCCAGGCGAGAGTGCGGGAAGGATCTTCGTCTATTTTGGAATCAGAAGAGGTCGCAAAGCCGGTGGTGAACATCTCGGGAAGGACATAGAGGTCCGATCCCGGGTGCTCCGCGATTAGTTTTTCAGCGCGCCTGAGATTCTCTTCAGGCTCTCCCCAGGCTATGTCGGTCTGCAGGAGTGTTACTTTCATTTGATAACGGAGACCTTGAAGGGCTTTTTGACGGCGGCATCTGCAGCTTTCTGGGCAGTGACGACCTCTTCTTCGCTCAGGTACTGGGGACGGAAGCTGTTGCCGGTGACTTTTTCCTTGCAGATGGCGGCGTACCAGGTGCAGGCGGCGGCGTAACGGCCGAGGTTGTTGAGGTGGAAGCCGTCGGCGGTCACTTTGTCACCAATCTCGGTGCCGCGTATGTTCTGCATGGTAGTGCCGCAGGGGATGATCTTGAGGCCGTGGTCCTTGCAGGCCTTGGCGGAAGCGACCATGATCATGGAGTACATCTTGTCCTGGTCGGAGTCGTAGTCGGGGAAAGCCTTGTGCTTGGAATCCTTGGCGTAGGCCCATGTCTGGTGCCACCAGAGCTGGGTTCCGGCGGGGACGCGGGCGCGAACATACTCGATGAGCTCGGTCAGATAGGGCTCATATGTCCCGGGAAGGCCGGAATAATGGCTTGCCTGCTGGAAGGTCACGATGTCCCAGGCCTGGTCGGCGAGGGCCTGCTCGAGAGTGAAGTTCTTGGTTACGCGGCGGACGTTGTTCTCGTTGATGAAACGATAGGAGTAATCGGTGCTGCCGTTTTTGGAATTGTTGCAGTGGCGCTCAAGGGAGCAGCCGCCTATGTACATGTTGCCAATAATCAGGCACACGCCGTCGGCATCGGCGATGGCGTGGAGGTTCTGCTCCACGGCGTTCCATGAAAAGCTGTTGCCGATGGCGAGGATGCGCAGGGTGTCTTTCGGGGCCGTTGCAAATGCCGAGAAAGCGAAAGCAAGGAAAATGATGCTTGCAAAAAACTTCTTCATATCTGTGTATATTATGATTTCGTGCGTTATGAATTTCAAATATACGAAAGTTTTCCTCTGATTCGACCGCTTGCTAAGCTGATTTTATTACCTTTGCAGCCGTGTTGAAACATTATATCATAGTTTTTCTCATTTCGATGGTGCCTCTGGTCGAGCTTCGCGGCGCCATCCCCTATGCCGTGGGCTTCGGACTGCCCATAGTTCCCTCGTATATCATCGCCATAATTGGCAACATGATACCCGTGCCCTTCATCTTCCTTTTCGGGCGCAAGATACTCGATTGGGGAGCCGCTCTGCCCCACATCGGAGGCTTCTTCAGATGGTGCCTTGAGAAGGGCGAAAAGGCCGGCCGCAAACTTGAAGAGAAAGCCGGAAGCGGGCTCTACGTCGCTCTCCTTCTTTTCGTCGGCATCCCCCTGCCCGGCACGGGAGCATGGTCCGGCACTCTGGCTGCCAGCCTTCTGAACATGAATTTCAAGAAGAGTGTCGTTTTTGTGATGCTGGGCGTTTTGCTCGCCGGCTTAATCATGCTCGCAGCATCCCTCGGCGTTTTCGGCGCCATTTCGCTGATTAATTAAGCCTTACTACCTTAAAAGGCTGCCCCCTTGCAACTGCATTTGCCCATAATAGGGCCGCGAAAGTGATGGCAGTTGCAAGGGGGCAGCCCCTTTAAGGTATTACAAAGCTACATCTTGACGGTATAGCTGCCGGCTTTGTACTCCTTGGACTCGATCTGGCCGGGCAGGGTCACGGTGGCGGTGGCGCCCTTAGGCACGGTGAACTTCCATATCCACTGGTCGCCCTCGTAGCGCCAGGCGCTCTTGATAGTTCCTGCAGCCGAATCATACTCGGCCTCGAGTGAGCCGAGACGCTTGTCGGGGACGGGGCTCATGATAATGTGCTTGAAACCGGGCACTGCGGGATCTGCGCATATGCCGGCAGCGGTCTCCCAAATCCACTGGCATACGCATCCGTAGGCGTAGTGATTGAAGCTGTTCATACCCTTGGGACCCATTCCCTTTTCGAGGGTATAGCTGTTCCAGCGCTCCCATATGGTGGTGGCGCCGTTGTCGACCGAGTAGAGCCAGCTGGGGTTCTTACGCTGGAAGAGAAGATCCCAGGCGATGTCGGACATGCCGTTGTCGGAGAGCACCTGCATGAGGATGGAGGTGCCGAGGAAACCGGTCTGCAGGCAGCCTTCGTGCTCCGCGAAATTCTGCCTCAGACGCTCGCACATCGAAGTTTTTGCTTCGCCATCGACAAGGCCAAGCTTCAGGGCGAAGAGGGCGGGAGTCTGCATGGTGTTGAGGATTTCGGTCTTGAAAGTGCCTTCGGGAGTCATGAACTGCTCCTTAATATAATCGCACGCACTGCAGGCCATGCTGCGGTATTTCTCTTCGTCGCGGCCGGTAGAGGCTGCCATATCGGCAATCATATCGGCATCGAGAGCCCAATAGCAGGCGGAAAGATAGTTCCAGTAGACTATGGCGTCGGCCTTGGGCTTACGGACGTCATCGATATACTCGAACGCGCCGCCGCCGTTGCTCTCAAGGGCCTCGTAGCTCAGCCAGTCTGCCCACTGATAGTTGTGGTTCTCTTCGATGTGGGCGTTATGGTCGTATTTAGTTTCGTTCACATAGGTGATGAACTTGTCCATAGCCTCCCAGTTCTCGTCCGCGATTGCATTGTCGCCGAACTGCTTCCACACTGTCCAGGGAACGATTACGCCGGCATCGGCCCAGCCCAGGCGCATCATTTCACCGCCATACTGGGCAAGAGGAGAGACGCCGGGGAAGCCGCCCTTTTCGCTCTGGGAATCGCGTACGTCGCGGGTCCATTTGTGGAAGAAAGCTGCGGTGTTGGCAAAGAAGGTGCCGGCCTCGGTGAAGACCTGAGTGTCGGCCATCCAGCCAAGGCGCTCATCCCTCTGAGGGCAGTCGGTGGGGACGGAAAGGTAGTTGGAAAGCTGACCCCAGTAGGTATTGGAAATGAGCTTATTGATAAGCTCGCTCCCGGTCGTGATGCGGCCTGTCTCGAGATTCTCGGCGATGGAGGTCACGGGGATTGACTTGATCGACTTGATGGTCACGGGGCCGTCGGCGGCGACTGAGGCGTAACGGTAGCCGAAGAAAGTGAAGCGGGGGCGGTAGGTTACGAACGCGCCTTTGCTGTCGGCAAATGTGTAGACGGCTTTGAAGAAAGTGTCGGGGACGCGAAGGTTGGTGCGGTGGCAGCTGCCTTCAGGGCCGTCCATGCCCCTCGCCACGGCACCGTTGCCGTCGTTCAGGATTTCTCCGGGGAGGAAGGTAAGGACAGTACCCTCTTCGGCTGCGAATTCAAACTCAGGCACGCCTGCGCAGTTCTGACCGAAATCGACTACCAGGGTGTCACCGGGAACAAGGTTGATGGTTTCACCGGCCACGAAAGAAGCTTTCTTGACCACTTTGCCATACTCTCCTTCCTTTTCGCCTTCAACTCCGCACCAAGTGTAAGCCTCGACGGGAAGCAGGGCCTTGTCGTCGCGGTGATGGATTTCGGCGCCGACAGAAGGGACTATTTCGCCCTCGAACTCGGTATTGACTTCAGGCTCGGAAAGGAGCTCGGGGGTCTCGTATCCGGGCTTGACGCGGGCGTCGTACTCTTCGCCGTCGAATATACCGGCATGCTTGACGGGACCGGCTATACCGGCCGTCCACTTTTCAGTGTCCGTGCCGACAAGGGCAGTAGTACCGTCGGAATAAGTAAGGGCGAGGATGGAACGGAAGGCGCATTTCTTGCCAACCATGCCGTCGTGGCCGCCGGGGGTCACGATCTTGTCGCCCCACCAGCCGGGCAGAACGACCGCGCTGAAGACATTCTCCGCATCCTTTTTGGTGTCCATCATCGAAGTGACGTCGTAGGTGAAGGAGACGCGGGTCTTGTAAGGGTGGGTGAAACCGGGCTTGAGTACTTCCTGCCCCACGCGGCGCCCGTTGACAAATATCTCGTTTACGCCAAGGCTGGTGGTCATCCAGACAGCCTTGCTCACTTTCTTTTCATTGACATTGGAGCAGAGGAACCAGGACGCTCCGTCAGCAGAACGGTTGTTTTCGCGACCTTTGACTTCGCCAGTGATTACGGGGGCATTGGCGGCGGAAATCCACTGCGACTGCTCCCAAGCCTCGTCGGGGAGGGCTTCGGTGCGCTTTCCGGAAGGGTTACGGTCCGTGCAGCAGGAGATGGCAAGAAGCGCCATGGCTGCAACGGCGGCCGAAATTTTAAGGATGGATGATGCTTTCATATTGTTATGTTGTTAATTGTCAGTCCTTCAAAGTTAGGAAATTGTTGTTTCAGAAACAAACGGTCTGTCGCAGATGTCTCCGAAGCCTTAGAAAGTTATTTTTACGACGTCGTCAATATATTTGCGCTTCTCATTAGGGAGTTTGAAGACAAGGAAACAGTCGCGGTAGATATAGGAAACGGGCTCGCCTGTCCTTAAGAGCCTCACTGACGAAGGAGCGCGGTCGGTCTTAACGGACACCTGGGCGTTGAAATCCGCGAGTATATGGGCATACCAGGTGTTTTCTCCGCGCGCCGTGAGGGGGACGTTGCTTCTTTCCGCTCCCGGGCCGGCACAATTGCCTGCTACGGACTCATAGCCGCTCTCCATCCAGTTTCTCAGTATATCAATCTCCTTATAATAATTGGGGTGCATGTCGCCAGTGCCGGCGGGGCCGACATTGATGAGGAAATTGCCGCCGAGGCTGCGGGCCGCGATAAAATGCTCCATGAACCATGACATGGGCCTGAAAACTCCGTTCATATTGTAGCCCCAGCCGCCGCCTTTGCCTGTCCATATGTGGCATTCGTCCCACCATTTGGAAGGGATGTATGTGGGCTTAGTGCATTCGAAGGGCGTAGTAAAGTCGCCAATGCGCATGCTAGTGCCTTCGGGATTGTCGGGATCGACAATATTGCCCCAGCGGTCGTTAATCACTATGTCGGGCTGCAGGCTGCGTATCCAGGCATACACCCTTTCGGTCTGCAGGTCGGAGACGGGGATTCCCCTCCAGCCCATTCCGTCGAGCCACAGGACGTCTATCTTACCGTAAGAAGTCAGCAGTTCCTCTAGCTGGACAATCACATAAGCGAAAAACTCTTCGAAAGCGCGACGGTTGGCGGCAGTGTCCGTGACAGGGGGAAGCTTCCCGCGGGTCTCAACGTCGAATTCGCTGAGCGGCATATCGCCGGGATAGTGCCAGTCGCGCGGGGAGTAGTAGAAACCGACCCGCATGCCCTGCCGGTGACAGGCATCTACGTAATCGCGAAGCAGGTCCCTGCCATGCATATACTGCTTTGTGCCTATGCCGAGGCGCGAAGGCCAAAGCGCATAACCATCATGATGGCGCGTGGTGAGCACCGCATAGCGGAACCCCGCTTCACGGGCGGCATTCAGATAGCGGTCGGGGTTATAATCCTGCGGGTCAAACACGTATGCCTGGCCGTAATACTCCTCACGCGTATGATATTCGCCGCCCCACTTGTAGCCCTTTATCATATTCCACGAAGGCTGGGCGCCTATCATGCTGTGTATGCCCCAGTGCATGAAAAGGCCAAGGCCCGCTTCTGGGAACCATTGGGCACCGCTGGCCGGATTGGGGAACACGATGGGCTCCTCAAGCGGAGTGTTCAAAATCGCGAGCGCCTTATCAAGATCCGCCTGCGAGACTTTATAATCAGCGGGATCAATCACCCAGGGGTCGGTGACTCCCTGCGCCGATACGCCGACAGAGGGGAGCAGCGCCAAAAGGAAGAGGAAAATCTTTTTTGCAGTCATAGTGATACAAATTTAATAAATTCCGTCGCTTTTTTGTAAGTTTGCGCTTGACTCAAACAATAAGCATTATGAAACACAGGTCAATACTTACCCTGGCGGCCGTCGCCCTTGCGCTTATTTCCTGCACTCAGGGGCAGAAATCTCCCGCCACCCCCTCTTTCGACGAAGTGCTCCAGTCCCGCAGGAGCGTGCGCAGTTACGATGCGTCCAAAACCATCTCCGAAGCTGAGATTCGCGAAGTTGTAGCCGCCGCACAGGAGGCCCCTTCTTGGATCAATTACGAGCCCACGAAATTCTATGTTGCGATTACTCCCGGGAAAATCGAGGAAGTGAAGGGCGCAGTAGGTCGCAACCGCGAGCGACTCGAGGGCGTGTCAGCGCTCATCGTCACCACTTTCGAAAACAGCAAGTCTGGCTTTGTGGACGGCAACCAGGTCGACCCCATAGGCGACATGTGGGGCGCGCACGACTGCGGTCTTGCCACTTCCTATTTCATCCTTAAAGCACGCTCAATGGGCTTTGACACCCTTATCATGGGCGGAAGGAACGCCGAAGAGCTGCGCACCATTTTCTCAATCCCCGAAAATGAGACCGTGATGGCGGTTGTAGCTCTTGGCTACCGCAAGGACGAACCCAAGAGGCCCGAGCGCCGCGAAATCGACGAGATTTTGAAATTTTTCTAGGGCTTTGCTCTAAAATAACTATATTTGCACCCTCAATTTTGAGGAATGCAAATAAGGTCCCGTAGCTCAGTCGGATAGAGCAACAGCCTTCTAAGCTGTGGGTCATGCGTTCGAGTCGCATCGGGATCACTTATTTCTCCCCTACCCCCTCGCCAGAGGGGATTTTTAATTTTTTCAGTACTATGTATTGCAAAGTATTAAAAAATATTTATATCTTTGCAGTGAAATATACTTTGCACGATGAAAAATCTAACTAACATTTCACTTGCAGGAAGGGGATTTACCCTCGAAGACGATGCCTATCTCCGTCTGAACCAGTATCTTGAGCACTATCGCATCCGCCTCTCCGACCCTGAGCTCCAGAAGGGCGAGGTGATGGACGAAATCGAGAGCCGCATAGCCGAAATCTTCTACCAGGAAATCGGCGAAAGCAATCGAGTCATCACCCTTCCCGTAGTCGAGAAGATGGCCTCCACCCTCGGCATGCCCGACGGCTCCGCCGAAAGGGTTTATACTTCCCAGGAAAGCGGAGAGAAAGCGTTACGCCCCAAAAAGCTTTTCCGCAACCCCGATGAGAAATCCATCGCCGGCGTTTGCTCCGGCATCGCCGTCTATTTCGATGTCGATATAACGCTCGTCAGGATTGTAATGCTCATTGCCCTGCTCGCCGGTTCCGCAGGATTCTGGGTCTATGTAATATTCTGGATTGCGGTTCCCGTTGCCGACACTCCGGCCAAGAAGTGCGAAATGTACGGTCTCGAGCCCACTGCTGACAACCTCGCCCGCTTTGCCCGCGGCGCCAAAAGGCCCTAATCATGGATAATGTCAGTGATAACGTGCGCTCCCAGATGCGCAAAGGGGTGCTTGAATATTGCATCCTGTGCATACTCCACCGTGGCGAAGGCTATGCCTCCGGCATAATGGAAAAGCTCCGCAGCGCCAATATGCCCATAGTGGAAGGCACGCTCTACCCCCTGCTTATCCGCCAGAAGAACCAGGGACTGCTCTCCTATCGCTGGGAAGAATCCCCCCAGGGTCCTCCCCGCAAGTACTACTCGATTACGGAAAAAGGCCGCGCTCAGCTTGCCGAAATGGATAGCGCCTGGCAGGAAATCGCCGCCGCCATTTCTTCCCTTAAAGACTGATTGTTAACAATATAAAAAGCGGGATGAATTGCTTCATCCCGCTTTTATCGTTTTGCGGAGGCGGAGGGATTCGAACCCCCGGAACGTTGCCGTTCAACAGTTTTCAAGACTGCCGCCATCGACCACTCGGCCACACCTCCTTAGTGAAAGGGTCTGCAAATATATCTAAATTTCGGAATTTGAGCAAAATGTTACGCCCCGAGGCGGGCATATTTGGCGGAATCGCACAAAGAAACTAAATTAGCAGGCAAGTAAATGCTCCTTAACACATGAAAACAAGAGCCATCATCCTCTCCATTCTTCTCGCCCTTGCGTCAGCGACATCCTGCATCACATTGACCGTCGCAAGCCTCGCGTCCTCGGCAGCATACGCCTTCGAGACCCGCCCGACCCGCATCAAAGGCACCACGATAAAGCAAATCAACGACAAAGCCGCCATCATCCGAAACAAGTCAGGGGAAGTGTACTGCATAGTATATCCCTTCTCCCCCTACGAGGACGGGATGGAGATCAACGACAGATTCCGCCGCGGCGGCATATATGAATATGACGACGAGCTGAGCGGAACAAAAAAGAAGCTTTATATCTACGTGCTCTCGAGCGATATCGAGAACCTTGCCGAGACTGCCATCCATCTCGACTACCGCTACCAAGAGCAGGACAAGCAGCCCACATATCAGATTTAGCAAGCCCTACAAGGCCCTTGTCATCATTTCGTCAGAAAAACTGTAGAAACAGTCGTCGCACACCACGAGGTGGTCAAGGAGCCTCAGGTCCATTGAAACGGCCGCCTGACGTATGTCCTCCGTCAGGTCAATGTCCGCCTGGCTGGGAAGGGGATTTCCAGAAGGGTGGTTGTGGATGAGCACTATGTATTTAGCTTTGTGGGCTAGTGCCTGTCTGATTATTTCCCGTTTATCAACCAGCGTCATGTCCGTGCCTCCGCCGGTCACTTTGAGTTTGGCCACGGGATATTGGGAGCTGTTGAGGAGCAGTATCCAGCATTCTTCCCATTGCAGGCCCTTAAGATGAGGTATCATCATGCGGAATATTTTTCCGGGCGTTTTGACAGCTGAACGGGTTTCGTAGGCCGTTTCATTCATGAAGCGGCGCCCCAGTTCCAGGGCGGCTGCAATAGCCGGGGCCTTTGCGTTTTTTATGCCAGGTACTTTACACAAGGCCTTGAGGTCCATATGAGACAGTTTGACGAGACTCCCTTCGGCGGAAAAAAGAAGACCATGAGCCACCTCCAGGGCGCTTTTGCTCTTGGTTCCAGTGCGAATGAGGATTGCGAGAAGTTCGGCGTCGGAAAGGAATTCCGCTCCTTTGGAAAGAAGTTTTTCGCGCGGCCTTTCAGACAGGCACAGTTCAGATATTTTCATTATCGCTTAAGTTTGGTCTGAAGCAAAATTATAACCCGGCCAAGGTTTGCGCAAGAGTTCTTTCCCTTTCCGGAAACGAACAAATGCAGTTTTTTATGTTTTTTATAATTCTTTAACGATTATCTTTGCCATAGGCTAAAAAATACTCGTTTATGATCAGGAAATTTTCTGCGGCACTCATACTTCTATCCTTATTTGCCTTCGCCGCTCCAGGTGAGGGGAAAAACAAAGTCGAGCCATATCTTAGGGCGAAGGATCTTCCCGACGCAATGATCTTCCTTCCGTCTCCTCCCGAGCCCGGAAGCATGGAATTCGTCCTCGACGAGGCCCGCCACAAATGGGGAAAGAGCCTTCGCGATACCCCTCGCGGCGTTCGTGCCATACGCGAAACTACCACTGACCCAGACACTATGGCCCTGATGTTCAGCGAGGCTTTCGGAAGGGAGCTTTCTCGCGAAGCGACCCCTAATACCATGCGGCTGATAGACCGATCTATAAAGACCTTCCGCGCGGCTGCCGCCCTTCCAAAACAGCGCTATATGCGCAAGCGTCCCTACGTCTATTATGAAGAAGGGACCCTTATCTCCGAACATGAGACCTACCTTAGATACACCGGCTCATATCCTTCCGGCCACACCGTGCGAGGCTGGGGAATGGCTCTCCTTCTGTCCACCCTCAATCCTGAAAGGCGGAACGAACTGCTCCTCGCCGGCTACGAATGGGGGCAGAGCCGCGTGATCGCCGGTTATCACTGGCAGAGCGACGTCGATGCCGCAAGGCTCCTCGTGTCCGCCACTTACGCGGTCATGCTGTCGTGTCCGGAGTTTGTAAAAGACCTTGAATTGGCCCGGCAGGAGCTCTTCGGGACAGCCTCAGAAGCGAGAAATGACAATATTACCGATCTTTCATGCAAGATTTCCACTACTCCGGCGTTTAATTAGCAAACGTTAAAAGTAGAGCTATGAAACCCGCAAGTATTTTCCTGATTAGTCTGGCATCCGTCCTCGCCATTTCCTGCTACATGGATGGTATGTGGTATTCCGGTCTTGATTATTACTCCGAGGCCAAGATATATAATGGCTTCCCCGTAAACGAGCAGCCCGGCGATCGTTTCGATAAGATTGCAGAAAATCCTTTCGTGAAAGTCGCCGTGGAGCCGAAATCCACATTCTCAATCGATGCCGACGGCGCATCCTACGCCTATATGCGCAAGATGCTCAGCGAATACCGCACTCTTCCTTCCGCCAATTCCGTGCGCATCGAAGAATACCTCAATTACTTCACTTTCGATTATCCCGAGCCCGCAGCCGGCAAGTCCATCTCCCTGAATGCAGAGACCGGCCCCTGCCCCTGGGAGCCCTCCCACAAGCTCCTGAGGCTTGGCCTCAAAGGCCGCAGCATCCCCGAGGAAGACTGGCCCACAGCTAATTACGTGTTTTTGATCGACGTCTCCGGGTCAATGTATTCCGAGGACAAACTCCCCCTGCTGAAAAAGGGCATAGTCAGTATGCTCGACTACCTCAGGGACGATGACCAGATTGCCATCGTGACCTACTCCGGCCACACCGAGACCCTCTTGAAGCCCACCAAGGTCAAAAATGCCGGCAACATCAAGGCTGCCGTGCGCAAACTGGATGCTAACGGCAGCACAAACGGCGGCCAGGCCATGAAAGACGCCTACACCCTCGCCGAGAAATACTTCATCGAGGGCGGCAACAATCGCGTCATCATGGGTACCGACGGCGACTTCAACGTTGGCGTAACGAGCACCGACGCCCTCCTGGAAATGGTCCAGAACTACGCCTCAAAAGGCATATACCTCACTATCTGCGGCTTCGGCAGCGGCAATCTCAACGACTCCATGATGGAGACCGTTTCCAACAAGGGCAACGGCACCTACGAGTACATAGACTGCGAGGCCGAAATGATAAGGATCTTCGTCAAGGAGCGCAGCAAATTCGTCGCCGTGGCCAACGACACCAAGGTCCAGGTCAGTTTCAATCCCGAAACCGTCGACAGCTACCGCCTCATAGGCTATGAGAACCGCGTCATGGAAAACGACGACTTCGAAAACGACAGGAAGGACGCCGGCGAGATTGGCTCGGGCCAGACCATCACCGCCCTTTACGAACTCATCCCCACCTCCGCCTATGGCAAAGACGCCCCCGTCTGCAGTTTCGACGCCAGGTACAAGGAATCCCTCGGCGGAAAAAGCACGCCTGAGTCGATAAGCGTTAAAGCCGGCGAAGAAACCCTTTCTGCAAACCTTTCTCTCGCGGCAGGCGTCGCTTCCTTCGGCCTGGTCCTTCGCGATTCCGAGTATAAGGGAAGCGCCAGCTGCAAGATGGCCCGCGATCTCGTTTCCGATGGTAAAGGTGAAGATAAGGACGGCTATTGCAAAGAATTTATGGACCTCATCAGCAAGGCTTCCGAGTTGAAACCCTAATTATGACAAAGACATTTATGAAAAAGGCGACGCTTTTGCTCAGCATCCTGCTTTCGGGAATGCTTGCGCTTTCGTGCTCCATGGCCTCTTACGAAGACCTCTTCCCGGGCGAAGCGGAAGCCTTCTGTGTCGAAAAGAGCAAAAGCGCTACCGCCACATACAAGATAAACGCGGATGGCATCAAATATTTTAGGATCGACGCCTCTACCAACGCTGAAATAGTAAATACCGACGCCGTCGCAGACCTCACTGTCGGGAAAAGGGTGATTGTCTGGTACAACGAACTTAAAGACCCCGTCAGTTCCGACTTCTTCAAAGTCAAGATTTTAGTCGGCGCTGCGCTTCAGATCGAGGAGGGCGAAGTGGCAGCTGTACAATCAGCCCTTGAAGATTACGGCTCCCCGGTGGACATCATACAGGACCCCGTCAGTTCAATCGAGGACGGATTTCTCACTCTCCGCTACCGCATTATCCATTCGGGGAATATCAAGCACGGTTTCCGCCTCACTTACAGCCCTGAGAGCCCGACTTTAGTCCATTTCATACACCAATCCAACGGAGATATCGAAGGAGAGGTGACAGACGGGATAATTTGTTTCCCCCTGGACTTCCTGCCGGAAGGCTGCGAGTCGATTGAAGTCGAATACAAAGCCCTGAGCGGCGCCACCACAAGTATAGTTTATCGCACGGGCATTTAACATAGCGGAGGAAGAGCTCGCCCGGCGCATCTCAAAACGCGACAAGGAAGCGATGAAGATACTCTACGAGCTAAGCGTGGGGTATCTTACTTCCGTTTGCAAGAGGTACATACGGGATGACGACGACGTGAAGGACCTGCTCCAGGAATCCTACCTGAAGATTTTCGACAAGATAGGGCGCTTCAAGTACATGGGCGAAGGGTCACTTATCGCCTGGATGAAAAAGATAGTGATAAACGACGCCCTTAAAACTCTCAGTCCCAAAAAGAGAGCATTCTCTCTTGAGGCCCTCGGGAAGCGGGATGATTGCGACGATATTCCCGATGAAGTTTCCGACCCGCCTTTGGAGTCCGTTCCCATCGAGGAGCTTCTGAGGATGATACGTTCCCTTCCCGACGGCTACAGGACGGTTTTCAATCTCTTCGTTTTCGAAGAAAAGAGCCACAAGGAGATTGCTTCCTTCCTGGGAATCAAGGAGAACAGCTCCGCAAGCCAGCTGTTCCACGCCAAAGCGATGCTTGCAAAACTCGTTCAAGACTATTACAAAACACGAAGCGATGGATACAAAATGGGATAAAAAGCTAAGAGACCGTTTCTTAGTGTACGATTCTCCCAAGCCAGAGGGGCTTTGGGAGGATATAGAGAAGGGCTTGGAGAAGCCTGGTCGCAAGGGTGCGGCCATATGGTATCCTCTTGTCGCCGCAGCAGCTTCCATTGCAGCGCTGCTGTTTGTCGCCATTCCGCGTTCCGGCGTGTCAGATAAAGTTTTTGTTGCTGAGAATGAAGTAGTTATTACAAACGTTACGGAGGATTCGATTGATCTTAGTTCAACTATCTCACAAGAAATTGTCGGTCAGTCAAACGAGCAGGTGAACTCTCAGGCCGGCAGTTTGCATCGCTCCCAAAGAACGGTCGCTCAACAAAGCAAACAGAGTGATTCGCAGTCTGGCAGTTTGCATCACTCCCAAAAAACGGTCGCTCAGCAAATCGGCCAGACTGCTACGACCGACTCTGAAGTGAATAACAGCGAAGTTGCGCGCGATGAGATTGAAAATGATAAAACTGTAAAAAAGGCCTTTGAGCAGCCATTCGATAATGCTTTCCAGCCCGAAAGTCGAGCAAAGGAGGCGCAGAGAGGAAAGTTCTCTGTCAGTGTTTATGGCCATAGCCCGTTCGGGAGGACTACAACGACTCAGGGTTACGGCTTCGTTCAGTCCCAGAAACTCTCCGATGCGCCGACAAGGGTCGCGTCCGGCGACTTTTCAAGCCTCTCGCAGATGTATGCCGCAAACACGGAGTCGAGCATGGACGTCACCCATTTCCTCGCTTTCAGGGCGGGTCTTTCCGCTTCGTACTCATGGAATGACCACTGGGTCGTATCCTCCGGCCTACAGCTTTCGCTCTTAGTTTCAGACTTTGTAGAAAGTTCAGGTAAGGTATACGTCACCACCGACAATTTTTACCTCATGGCAGGTATTCCGCTCCAGATACAGTACGGATGGAGACCCGCTTCGTGGATACGCGTTTACGCCCTGGGCGGCATAGCCGCCGAAACCTGCATCGACGCCCGCACTTCCTCTTCGACAATCTTTTCCAGAAAAACGGTTTCCAGCTCTGACGCCAAAACCTCACTTCCGGGAATTTGGTGGACCGCCTCCGCCGGCGCAGGAGCCCAAATAGCCCTTTCAGAGCATTGGGGCCTCTATTTCGAGCCTTCTGTCGAATACCACCTTCCCAATGGAAGCGAGGTGGATTTCCTCTACACTTCCCGGTCCTTCTCCCCCGCCCTTTCAGTTGGCCTGCGCTACTCACTCTGACTCAGGGGCCGTCCAGGGGTGGATTGTGGATAAATTGTGTAAAAAAATGTAAGCGGGTGTAAGAAAGTGGAAAAAGTTTTACTACCTTTGTGCCCATCGCGTGCAACAAAGAAAGTAAAACAATATGACCGCCTTCTACGGGAAATACACCAGCCGTCTGGACGACAAAGGAAGACTTGTTCTCCCTTCGCCGCTCAAGGGCGCGCTGCCCGAGGGGTCGGACATGAGATTCGTGGTCCGCAAGGACATCTTCGAGTCTTGCCTGGAAATGTACACCTGGGCGGAATGGGAGCGCCAGACCGCCGACCTTAAAGCCAGGCTCAACTTTTTCAACGTGGAGCACGCGACGTTTTGGAGAGCGTATATGCGCGACTGCACTATCGTGGAACCCGACCCCAAATTCGGCCGCATCAGCATCTCCAAGGACCTTCTCGACCTTATCGGCGTACAAAAGGAAGTGGAGTTTGTCGGCAGCGGTTTCAAAATCGAAGTCTGGGCCAAGGAAAACTACGAGGCCACCAGAATCAGCAATGAAGATTTCGTCACCTTAGCCGGAAAACTGCCTGAATCCAGGTAGGAGGGCTCAAGGATGTCGGAATATCACAACCCCGTTCTTCTCGAAGAAAGCGTCAGCGCTTTGATAACCAATCCTGAAGGCATTTATATCGATGCCACGTTCGGGGGAGGCGGTCATTCGCGCCGCATACTCGAGTCCCTGGGGCCGAAAGGCCGTCTGATCGCCTTCGACCGCGACTCCGACGCCGCGGCCAACATTCCCGACGACCCCCGCATCACCTTTATCAGAAATAATTTCAGATTCGTCCACAACTATGTGCTCCTGGACGCCTGGAAACAGGCGGCGCGCGATTTCCGGGAGCACAGCGTGGACGGTATACTCGCCGACCTGGGAGTATCCTCCCACCAGTTCGACACCGCCGAACGCGGTTTCTCCTTCCGTTTCGACTCCCCCCTCGATATGAGGATGAACGTCGGAGCCAGAAAGACCGCCGCCGACATAGTCAACAGCTACGCTGAAGAGGATCTCAAGCGCATTTTCGCCCTCTACGGCGAAATCCCCGAGGCCGGGAAGATGGCCAGGCTCATCATCAAAGCAAGGCAGGACTCCCCCATCGTGACTACGGGAGACTTCAACGCTGCGATAAAGAGCGTTACTCCTTCATTCGCCGATCATAAATTCCTCGCCAAGGTCTATCAGGCCCTGAGGATAGAGGTCAACGACGAAATGCGCTCCCTCGAGAAATTCCTCGAAGGAGCTGCGGCGAGCCTTCGCAAGGGCGGGCGCCTCGTCGTCATCACCTACCACTCCCTCGAAGACCGCATGGTCAAGAACTTCATTCGCAGCGGCAACGCCGAAGGCAACGTCACGAAGGACATCTACGGCAACAGTTCCGCCCCGCTGAAAGCCGCAGGGCAGAAAATGACCGTCCCTTCCGAGGAGGAAATCAAGGAAAACACCCGCGCTCGCAGCGCAAAACTTAGAATAGCGGAAAAAGTATGAGCAGCGACAACGAAAACCGCAAGTGGAACATAGCCGACATCGGACGCGCTCTCATCAACAGCGTAGTCGCGATATTCAAAGGGCAGTTCATCCTCAGGCTGGGGGTGGACAAGTACTTCCCGCAGGTTGTCTGGACCTTCATCCTTTTTGCCCTAATCATCCTGTTCGGCCTCGGCGTTGACGTGACCCTCGGCAAAGTCGAAAAGAACAACAAGGAGATCCATGAGCTCGAGATACTCTACACTCAGAAGCGTTACGAGCTAATCACCCTGACCCGCCGCAGCACCGTCGAGGAAAACCTCTCCAAGAGCGGCTCGAAAGTGAGCGAACCCCTCTCCAAACCCGAAACCGTCAAATAAGCAAATACATGGCAAAGGAAAAGGGAAACAGAAAACGCAGGCAGGACGGCGTGGGTCGCTGGCTCTACAGGATATACATCATATTCCTGCTGCTGACCTTCGCGTTCGTGGGCCGTCTCATCTGGATACAGGTAGGATACAAGCCCGCGGACAAGATAGTAAAAGCCCTCGTCCCCGAATCCAAGCCCCGTGAAATCGCTCCTCAGCGAGGCAACATACTTGCCGATGACGGCAGCATCCTCGCCATGTCCCTGCCCATTTACGACATAAGCATAGACTGCACCGTATGCAAGGAGAAATATGACAGCCTGAGGAAGAAGAATCCCCGCCGCGCAGATTCGCTCGAGCAGGACTGGAGGAGGAAGGCTGAACTTATGTGCAAGGGGCTCTGCTCTACGCTCAGTCTGGGAGACCCTGACAAGATGTACAGGAAGATACTCTCCGGAAGGGCAAACGGCAAGCAATACATGACTCTTGCCAAAAGAGTCGAGCGCAAAGACTACGTAAAGCTCAAGAAGCTTCCCCTGTTCGACACCAACCAGTTCGCAGGAGGCATCATCGTCGAGCCCAAATCCACCAGGAAATACCCCTACGGCAGCCTCGCCCTGAGGACCATAGGTTTTGCCAGGGATGAAGACTCTCCTGCCAAAAACAAATATGTGGGTATAGAAGGCGCCTTCAACCACAGGCTCCACGGCGAGCCCGGAGAAGAATACATGAGGATAGTGGACGGCAAGGGTCGTGTCCGCGACTCCGAGAAAAGCTATAGGGCGGCCGTGGACGGTTGCGACGTCTACACCACGCTCAATATCAGCTTCCAGGACATTGCCGACAAGGCCCTGAGGGAGAGAATCATAGATGAAGAGGATGTGGAAGGGGCCTGCCTGGCCATAATGGACGTGGAGACCGGAGCCATCAAAGCCATGGTCAATCTCTCCCGCGACAACGGCTCTCTCTACGAAATGAAGCAGAACCTCGTGATTGGCCGCACCTATGAGCCCGGATCAGTGTTCAAGACAGTCACGCTGACTTCCACCCTTTCCGACGGATTCGTCAAGAGCCTCGACGAGACCATGCCCACCAACCACGGCAAGATACCCTCGGCACGAATCGACGACCATCATATCCGCGAATACGAGGACAGAAATAAATCCAGCAGGATTTCCGTAATGGACGGCTTCAAGATATCGTCCAATTACGTCCTGTCAAAAATGGCTATCGACAGCTACGGCACCGACCCGCAGAGATTCATAGACAATATCCATCTCTACAATCTCGGGCATGTCTTCAAATTCGACATCGAAGGCCTCGGACAGCCGTACATCCCCACCCTCGAAGGCAAGAAGCTTCCCCTTACCACCCTGGCCCGCATGAGCTACGGCTACAGCGTCAAGGAGACGCCCCTGCACCTGCTGACTTTCTACAACGCCATCGCTGCCAAGGGAAAGATGATGGCTCCATACCTCATAGAGAAAGTAGAAAAGGACGGTGTGACAGTCGAAAAGCACGGACCTTCAATCCTCAACGGGTCTATATGCTCGAAAGCCGTGGCCGACTCTGTCGGCAGGGCCCTTCTCGCAGTAACCGGGGACGGAGGCACAGCCAAAGCGGCTCTCAAGGGCGCCAAATGCCATGTGGCGGGAAAAACCGGCACCTCCTTCGCAGTGATAGGAACACCGACCAAACCATACGAGGACGAGAAGAAGCGGAAGGCCTACCAGGGCACTTTCGTGGGTTATTTTCCCGCAGAGAATCCCCGATACAGCATCATATGCTGCATCTTCACCAAGCCCACGGACAAATCATACCAGGGCGGAGGCATTCCTGCCAAGACAGTTCGCGAAGTAGTCGACAAGATATATCTCATCGACCCCTCTATACCATACGTAGCAGACACTACAAACATTAGAACAGCAGCAAAATGATACTTCAGGACATAATAAAAGACAGCGGAGCGTCCATACTTCACGGAACTCCCCTCACCCCTGTCAGCTCTATCACCAGCGACTCGAGAAAGGCCTGCCCCGGGTGCCTCTTCGTCGCCATCAAGGGCACGGGCATAGACGGACACGACTTCATAGGCCAGGCTCTGGAAAAGGGAGCCGTCGCTGTAGTATCCGCCGACAGGAAGGGCCTCGCCATATGCGCCTGCAATTTCTACGGCAATCCTTCCCACAAGCTCAGGCTCGTAGGAATCACCGGCACCAACGGCAAAACCACCACGGTGACGCTCCTTTACAACCTTTTCCGCAGACTCGGATACGAGTGCGGGCTTCTAAGCACCATAGCAAACTACGTGGGCAAAAAGCGCCTGGAGACCGTCAATACCACCTCCGACCCCATCACTACCAACTCCCTCCTCGCCCGGATGGCCGAGGCAGGTTGCGAATACTGCTTCATGGAAGTCAGCTCAATAGGCATGGAGCAAGACAGGGTAGCAGGCCTCAAGTTCGAAGCCGGCATATTCTCCAACCTCACCCACGACCATCTCGACTACCACAAGACCTTCGCCGAGTACCTTCGCTGCAAGAAGCTCTTCTTCGACTCCCTTCCTGCCGAAGCGCATGCAATAATCAACATCGACGACAAAAACGGCCTTGTGATGGTCCAGAATTGCCGTGCCTCTCTGGTCACTTACTCTTGCAAGAAAGTCGCAGACCACAGCTGCCGTATCCTTGAAGAGAGCTTCGAAGGCATGCTCCTGAAGATTGACGGCACCGAAGTCTGGACAAGGCTCATAGGCGCCCACAACGCCAGCAACATACTCGCAGCATACGCCACTGCCATGGCCCTCGGCGCATCAAAGGACGAAACGCTGAAAGCCATCAGCACCCTTCAGTCAGCAACCGGCAGGCTCGAGAACCACCGCGGCCCCCGCGACATCTCCGTCATCATCGACTACGCCCACACCCCCGACGCCATGGAAAACGTTCTGAATACCCTTCGCGACATCGCTCCCGACAGACAGCTTGTCTGCCTGTTCGGCTGCGGAGGCGACCGCGACCGCAGCAAGCGCCCCGAGATGGCGCAGGTGGCCGAAAAGTTTGCCGACCGCATAGTCGTCACCTCCGACAACTCCCGCAGCGAGCGCACTGAGGACATCATGGAAGACATACGCAAGGGCCTGAGCGCTAAAGGACAGGCCAAATCTCTCTTCATCGCCGACCGCCGCGAAGCCATACGCACGGCAATACTTACCGCCCCCCACGGAGCGACCATCCTTCTCGCCGGCAAGGGCCACGAAACCTACCAGATCCTCGGAAACGAAAAGCTGCATTTCGACGAGAGGGAAGTAATTGACGAAATATTCAAGCAGATACAGGAATAAAATGCTCTACCACCTCTTCCAATACCTCCAGAAAGTAACCGACATACCCGGCATAGGCCTGATGAACTATCTGTCGTTCAGGGCCATAGCTGCCAGCATCATCAGCATGCTCATAGCCTTTTTCGCCGGAAAAAGGATAATCGCCTTCATGCAGAAAAAGCAGATAGGAGAGACCATACGCGACCTCGGGCTCGAAGGCCAGATGCAGAAGACCAACACCCCCACGATGGGAGGCCTCATCATTCTCTTTGCCATAGTCGTGTCGGCGCTCCTCGTGTGCAACCTTACCAACATATACGTTCAGCTCCTGCTCCTGACGACCCTTTGGTGCGGCGCCCTCGGCTTTACCGACGACTACATCAAGGTGTTCAAGCACAAAAAGGAGGGAATGAGCGAAAAGGGCAAGCTCCTTGGACAGGTGGGGCTCGGTTTCGTCATCGGCCTTACGGTCTGCTTCAGCCCCGACATAGTCGTGAGGGAAAACATAAAGGAAGCCGCAGCAGTGGTAACGACTGAGCGCAGCGAGCTCGACGCAGACTCTGAGCGCCTCGTCGAGAGCAATTCCTACCACACGGAAGACGTGGTGAAAAGCACCAAGACCACCATCCCCTTCGTCAAGAATCACGAATTCGACTATAAATATCTCTCACCCTTCAAGGGTGTTTGGGGCTGGTATAGCAAGTGGGCCATTTACGTGCTCATGATAGTCCTTGTCATCACCGCCTGTTCCAACGGCACCAACCTCACTGACGGCATGGACGGCCTTGCGGCCGGCACTTCGGCCATAGTCGGTATCGTCATCGGCATCCTTGCCTGGCTCGGCGGCAACGTCATCGACTCGGGCTACCTCAATATTATGTACATACCCGGCACCGGAGAAATTGCCATCTTCATGTCCGCCTTCGTCGGCGCCCTGATAGGCTTCCTTTGGTACAATTCCTACCCCGCGCAGGTATTCATGGGCGACACGGGAAGTCTCGCCATTGGCGGCATCATAGGCGTTAGCGCGATCCTTATCAGAAAGGAGCTGCTCCTGCCCCTCCTCTGCGGCATATTCTTCGTCGAAAGCCTTTCCGTCCTAATCCAGAGGGGATATTTCAAATATACCAGGAAAAAGTACGGCGCAGGCCGCAGGGTCTGGAAAATGGCGCCCCTCCACCACCACTACCAGAAGGAAGGCGTCGAAGCCCTTGTTAAAAAGCCCATCCACGCAATTCCCGAGGCCAAGATCGTGACACGTTTCTGGCTCGTCGGACTACTGCTGGCAGTCGCAACACTCGCAATATTGAAAATTAGATAAGAGAAAAACTATATGTCAAGACTTGTAGTTCTGGGAGGAGCCGAGAGCGGCGTGGGAGCCGCGGTACTCGCAAAAGTGAAAGGATTTGACGTGTTCCTTTCCGACTCCGGTAAGATAAAGAAAGAGTACGAGGAATTACTGCTCAAATGGGAGATTCCCTTCGAGCAGGGCGGCCACACCGAATCGGCAATCCTGAATGCCGACGAGGTGGTCAAGAGCCCCGGCATCCCGTCGAGCGCCCCTCTTGTTCGCAAACTCATAGGCCAGGGTACGCCCATCATTTCCGAAATAGAGTTTGCCGGCCGCTACGACAGCGCAAAGAAGATTTGCATTACCGGCAGCAACGGCAAAACCACTACGACTTCGCTCATATACTACCTCCTCAAGAACGCCGGCCTTAACGTCGGCCTCGGCGGAAACATAGGCAAGAGCTACGCATACCAGGTGGCGACCGAGCACTTCGACTACTACGTGCTGGAAATCAGCAGTTTCCAGCTTGACAACGTGTACGACTTCCACCCCGACATCGCGATTATCACCAATATAACGCCCGACCATCTCGACCGCTACGACCACAATTTCGAGAACTACGTGGCCGCCAAATTCCGCATCACGAGGAACCTGAGGCCCGACGACTGCTTCATCTTCGACTCCGACGACGAGATCACCATAGGCCACCTCGACAAGATCATTCTCAAGGCCAAGATGCTCCCCTTCTCCCAGAAGCGGGAAGTCCCCCAGGGCGCATTCCTCAGGGATGACAGGATCGTGGTGCGCTACGAAGAGTCCGAGAGCGAGCTCTACATTCGCGAGCTTGCGCTAGGCGGCCGCCACAACATCTACAACACCATGGCCGCCGCACTCGCCGCCAAGGCATCCGGCATCGAGGACAAGGTGATAAGGGAAAGCCTGAGCTCGTTCGAGCCCATCGAGCACCGCATGGAAAAGGTGCTGAGCGTCCGTGACGTGCTCTATATCAACGACTCCAAGGCAACCAACATAGACTCCGCATGGTACGCTCTCGAGTGCCAGACAAGGCCCGTGGTGTGGATTGCGGGAGGAACCGACAAAGGCAACGACTACTCCGTGCTCGAAGAACTCGTAAAGAGCAAAGTCAAGGCGCTCGTGTGCCTTGGTAAAGACAACGCCAAGCTCCACGCCTCGTTCGACGGCATACTTGGCAAGGACAATGTAGTCGATGCACTCTCTGCAGGGGAAGCCGTCAAGGCGGCCGCAGCATTCGCGAAAGCGGGAGACGTGGTGCTCCTCAGCCCCTGCTGCGCCAGTTTCGACCTGTTCGAGAACTACGAAGACCGCGGACGCAAATTCAAGGAAGCAGTAAGGGCCCTCTAGTATGGAGACAAGGTACAAAGCAAAGAACAACGGCATCTTCGACCGCCTCGCAGGAGACAAGGTGGTCTGGATAATCGTACTCATGCTCTGCCTGATTTCCCTCGTTGCCATCTTTTCCTCCACCTCACAGATGGTCACGGCCAGCAAGTCGCGTATCGACATCATCATAGGCCAGATAAAAACCATCGCAGCAGGTCTCGCCCTAGTTTTCGTAATATACAAGATCAACCGCCTGAACATATTCAAGGCCTTTTCGTCCCTAGGCTTCATAGTGTCCCTCGGCCTTCTGCTCTTCATTGACACCCATGCACACATAGGCCCGCTCCACGCAGAGCCCATCCATGGCGCATGGCGAGTAATCCAAGTCGGTGGAGCAGGGACTCAGGGAGGCTTCCAAATCCACGTATTCGAGATTGTCAAGGTGGCAATGGTGATGTATATAGCATGGGCCGTCGACTACTATAAACGGGGTGGATTCAACTGGCAGAGGAGACTGGCGGATTCCGACAAGCTGTCTTTCCTCGGAAGCGAGCTTGCCATCAGGATGGTGAACATCTATCTTCCGATACTCATCATATGCGTCGCGTCGCTCCCAGGCGGCAATTCCAACACCCTGTTCATCGCCGTCGTGATGTTCGTCACCGTAATTATCTCAGGAGCTCCGGCAAAGGAAATATTCGGCCTGGGAGGGCTTGCTTTTATTGCGCTGCTGTGCTGCGTCGGGATTTACTTCGCTTCCGACAGGAAAGTATTCAGCAGGCTCGACACCTTCTTCAGCGGCTCAAGGATAGGCAAGAACGACAATGTTGAAGTCTTCATGAACGCCCGCAAGGGAACGAACGAATACTACAAGAGCCTCGACATGATAAGGCAGACCGAAGGTGAAAAGCTCGCCATCAAAAGGGGCGGAGTCTTCGGCAAAGGCCCGGGCAACAGCCTCCTGAAGTATTCAGTCCCCATCATGTATGAAGACTACATCTTCAGTTTCTTCATTGAAGAATACGGATTAATAGGAGGAATTTTCCTCATATTCCTGTACATCAGCCTCCTTGCCAGGGGGTCCCTTATATCCCGCAACTGCGATGACGACTTTGCCAAAATCGCTGTGGGCGGCCTCTGCGTCATGATTGCCGGACAGGCTATGATGCATATCCTCGTGAACTGCGACGTTGGCCTCAGGACCGGGCAGACCCTGCCTCTTATCAGTCACGGCACCTCGTCATTCATATGCTTCAGCATAGCCTTCGGCGTGATTCTTTCCATCAGCCGAATGGCCAAGAAGAAGCTCGACCGCGAGGCGGCAAAGGCGGACCCCTTGATCAGTTTCCACGAAGACCCCCTTAAAGGCAGTCTGGACGACCTCAATTCATACGAATCGGGAGACAATTTCAATCCCACTGACATTTGATACTATGGAATATAAAGCGATAAGAGCCATAATTAGCGGCGGCGGCACGGGCGGCCACATCTTCCCTGCCATCTCTATAGCAAGCGCCTTGAAGGACCTCAATCCCGACACCGGGATACTCTTTGTCGGAGCTGAAGGCAGGATGGAAATGGAAAAGGTCCCCGCAGCCGGATTCAAGATTGTGGGACTTCCCATTTCCGGCCTCCAGCGCCAGCTCTCATGGGCTAATATCAAGCACGACCTCTCGTTGCCCTTCAAGATTGTCCAGAGCCTAAGGAAAGCGCGCAAGATACTCAAGGAGTTCAAGCCTGACATCGCAATTGGAGTGGGCGGATACGCAAGCGCTCCCCTGCTGTGGGAAGCCACCCGCATGGGCATTCCCGCCCTCATTCAGGAGCAGAACGGATTCGCAGGGCTGACCAACAAGATACTCGGGAGTAAGGTGGGCTGCATATGCGTTGCCTACGAAGGCATGGAGCGCTTCTTCCCCGCAGACAAGATAGTCCTTACAGGCAATCCCATACGCAAGGACATAGTCCCCGCCACTCCTGAGACGAGGAGCGAAGGCGAAGCATTTTACAGCCTCGACCCCGCCAAGAAACACATACTCGTTATAGGCGGTTCGCTTGGGAGCGCAACTCTAAACTCCTCCGTAAAGAAGTGGATAGAAGCGGGTTGTCCCGGCGGCGAAGGCGTCGACATGCTCTGGCAGTGCGGCAAATACTATCTTGGCTCGGTGGACGAGTTCATGGCCTCTCACCCGGAAGCGAAGGATATACACCACGGGGCGTTCCTCAGCCGCATGGATCTCGCCTACGCAATGGCAGACGTGGTCGTTTCCCGTTCGGGGGCCAGCTCGGTTTCGGAAATTTGCGCCGCAGCGAAGGCTGCCGTGTTCGTGCCCTCCCCCAACGTGGCGGAAGACCATCAGACCGCCAATGCCAACGCTCTGGTAAGCAAAGGCGCGGCCGTGATGATAAAGGACGTCGAGGCCCGCGAGAAACTCCTTCCCGCCACGCTGCAGCTTCTTGGCGACAAGGAAAGGCTGGAAAGCATCGCCCAAAATGCGGCAGCGCTCGCAAAGACTGACGCCGGCGCCCAGATAGCACTCGAAGTATATAAACTATTGAAATAGAACCAATAATGTATAAGGCAATATATTTCCTCGGAATTGGAGGCATTGGAATGAGCGCCCTCGCGCGCTATTGCAAGAAGAAGGGTTACGCCACCGGCGGTTACGACCGAACGCCCTCTCCCCTCACCGCAGAACTCGAGGCGGAGGGCATCGAGGTCCACTATGAAGACCGCCCTGACCTCGTTCCCGACGATGAGGAAGGGACACTCGTAGTGTATACTCCTGCAGTCCCCGAAACGCTCGAGGAGCTAAGGAAAGTGCGTTCGCGCGGCTACCGCCTCGTCAAAAGGGCGCAGCTGCTCGGCGAACTGTGCGCCGGTCATAAAACCCTCGCCGTTGCAGGCACCCACGGCAAAACCACCACTTCCACGCTAGTCGGCCATATAATCGCGAACGCTGGCATAGGATGCACCGCTTTCCTCGGAGGCATTTCCAAGAACTACGGCAGCAACCTCATAGCCACGGGCGAAAAGGTCATGGTCGCAGAAGCAGACGAGTACGACAGGTCGTTCCACCAGCTGCACCCCGCCATCGCCGCAATCACTTCCATGGATGCCGACCACCTCGATATCTACGGCGATCTGGAGCACGTCCACGAGGCGTTCCGCGTTTTCGCCTCGCAGGTAAGCGACACCCTGATAGTAAAATACGGTCTCCCCATATCCCAAGAGGTCACCAGCGCTAAACTTCTGAGCTACGCGTGCGACGACACTCGCGCCGACTTCCATGCCGAGAACCTGAAGCTTGACGCCCTGGGACATTTCGTATTCGACATTGTGTACCCCGGTGGCGTGCTCAGGAATGTCAGGAGCGGCGTCCTTGGCCGCTTCAATGTGGAGAATTGCGTCGCTGCAGCTGCGATATGCCTGAGTTACGGAATGGACGGCGACGCGATAAGGAACGGCATAGGCACCTTCCAGGGCGCTCGAAGGAGGCTTGACGTCCAAATTAATACGCCCTCCCTCACCTACATAGACGATTACGCTCACCATCCGCAGGAGCTTGGCAGCTCTATACGCGCGCTTCGCGAGATATTCCCCGGCCGCAAGATAAGCGGCATCTTCCAGCCACACCTCTACACCCGCACCCGCGACTTTGCAGAGGGCTTCGCCGAGGCTCTCAGCATACTGGATGAAGTGATTCTGCTGGACATCTATCCCGCCAGGGAAGAGCCCATCCCGGGAGTCAGCTCGGAGCTCATTTACTCGCGCCTGACTTGCGCTGAAAAAGTGCTGCTGCATAAAGACGAACTGCTCGCACACCTCGAGAGTTCCTCCGTCGACGTGCTCGTAAGCTTCGGGGCGGGCGACATAGACCGCTTCGTCACCCCCGTCACCAAAATGCTCGAAAAACGACTATAGACTAAAATGAAAGCCGCCCTCAGATACACGCTTTTCGGTATGGCGCTCGCCGGCCTGCTATTCGCCTGCATCGCCATATACATCAGTGCCTCCGACCAGAGGCACCTCAAGACATGCGAAGTACTGAAGGTGGAATATGCCGATTCACTGCGTTTCGTCTCCGAAGCCCAGGTGAGGAAAACCCTCGAAGAGAGGTACGGAGCATTCCTCGGGCAGAGAATAGACAGCGTGGACCTTTGCCGCATAGAAAGGATACTGGATGAAAGCAGCGCCGTGAAAAAGAGCGAGGCCTTCATGACTCCGGACGGCACGCTCCATGTCTGCATCTCACAAAGGGAGCCCCGCATCGCATTCATACTAAAAGACGCCTCGTTCTATGCCGACATCCAGGGATACCTTTTCCCGGTTAAGGGAGAACTGATCCCCGGGGTGCCCACTGTCAGCGGAAATCTGCCTCTCAGAATCAATGCAGGGCACAAGGGCCCCGCAGCATCGCCCGAGGAGCAGAAATGGGTCGATGCAATGATTGCGCTAACTTCCTACCTTTCATACAGCAAGGCCTGGAAGGGCACTTTCAAAAGCTTCACGGTCAGGGACGACGGCAATCTAGTGCTCGTACCCGCCGAAGGGAGCGAACAATTCATTTTCGGCGACCCCTTCGACTACTCCTCCAAGCTCCACAGGGTCTCCGAGTACTACAAAAAGATTAAACCCGCCGAGCCGGACAAAACTTACAGGAGCGTGAATGTCAAATTCGAAGGGCAGATAATTTGCAGGACAAAACTATAAAGATATGGACGAACGATATATTGCAGCAGCAGACCTTGGCACATCGAAGATAGCCCTTGCCGTAGCACGGGTGGAGGGCGACAATGTGCAGGTCATCTACTACGACGAAGAGCCTTCCGAAGGAATGCTCCAAAGCTACATTTTCAACCCCAAGAAGCTTGCCGCCCCTCTTGGGAGAATCATATCAAAAGCCGAAACCGAGCTGGGAATAAAAATCCTGCAGCTGGTTTCCGGCCTTCCCAGGTACTATGTGCGCCAGGAAATAGCAACGGGTGAACTCCCCCGCACCGACCCAGGCAACAACATCACCGCTGAAGAGATCTCCAGCCTCAAGAACATGGCCCTGGACAGCTACCCCCTTGAAGGAGCAGACAAGGAAATCATCTACGGCGCAGTGGCCCAGTCCTTCTCTACCGACGACTTCCATCAGATAAAGGAAGAGGATGTGGAAGGCATGGTGAGCGATATCTTTGAAGGCAATTTCAAGATTTTCATCGGCAAGAGGAAGAATGTCGCCAACATGGACATGGTCTTCAACGACCTTGGCATCGCTTCCGCATGCAAGTATTTCTCCCCCGATTCCCTGGCAAAGATAGTCCTCACCTCCGAAGAAATGGACAATGGCGTGGCCCTTATCGACCTCGGCGGCGGAGTGAGCTCGGTATCGGTCTACAAGAACGGCATCCTGCGCCACTATGGAGCCATCCCCTTCGGTGGCAAGACCATCACCACCGACATCAAGAACGAAGGCGGCTTCTCGATGGATCTGGCCGAGAGCATCAAGATAGCCTACGGCGCCTGCATGCCCGACAAGCTCGCCTCGATGAGCGAGAAGGTCCTGGTGATAAGATACAAGGACCGCGGCTCGGAGAAACAGCTCTCAGTCCGCTACCTCTCCGAAATCATCACCGCCCGCGCCACAGAAATCATCAACGCCCTTCTGTGGGAAATACAGGGCAGCGGCTTTGCCGATGAGCTCAGGAGCGGCATAGTCATAACTGGCGGCGGAGCCGAGCTTGTGAACATAGGGAACCTCATCCGCGAGCTGTCAGGCTACAACGTGCGCACGGGCTATCCCATGCACAAATACTCCTGCGAAGGATGCGCCGGCGTGGGCGAAACCTCATCGGCATCGGTCCTCGGCATGCTCATAAGCGCCAAGAACGAATTCCGCACCCTCAACTGCCTGACTGCACCTCCGCGCATCGTGGAAAAGGATGATGAATCCGACCCCGGGCAGAAGGAGACGGACGACACTAATTTCGACAGCGTATTCAACAAGGACGCCTGGGAAAAAGCTCCCGGTGCCAAGAAGCCTAAAAAATCATCCGGTAAAACCGGCTCAAATGGCAAATCCGTAAAGGACGGAGGCAAAAAGGGAGGCACCTGGAAGGTAATAACCAAACTCGGAGACCTCTTCGAAAAAGCCTATTCTGAAATGGAGGAGGAAGAGGAGGAAAAAGAGGAAGATAACGAGAGAATCTAAACCCATCGCGATATGAACGACTTTCCCGAAATAGTTCCTCCGAAGTGGAGGGAGGAAGAAGAGAATAAGAGGACGAGCCTGATCAAGGTCATAGGCGTAGGCGGCGGCGGATGCAATGCTGTCAGCTATATGTACGACCAGGGCATCAAGGGCTGCGACTTCATAGTCTGCAACACCGACGCCGACTCCCTGCACAGCAGCCGCGTGCCGCTCAAAATCCAAATCGGCACCCTCGGCGCAGGCACCGACCCTGCTGAAGGACGCAAAGCCGCCCTGGAGCATCAGGACGAAATCGCCCGTATAGCAATGGACGAAGACACCAAGATGCTGTTCATCACCGCCGGTCTTGGCAACGGCACCGGCACGGGAGCAGCTCCCGTAATCGCAAAAATGGCAAAAGACAAGAACATCCTTACCGTCGCCGTCGTCACCGTCCCGTTCGACAACGAAGGCAGCGAGACCTTGTCGAGAGCCATTGACGGCATAAAGGAGCTCGAAAAGAACGTCGACAGCCTGATTATAATCAAGAACCAGAACATACTCAAGAACTACGGCGACCTCCTCCTCCAGGATGCATTCCCCAAGTCGAACGAGGTGCTTTCCACAGCCGTGAAGTGCATAATCGAGGTCATTTACAAGCCCGGCTACATCAACCTCGACTTCCACGACGTGTGCAATATGATGAAGGACAGCGGATGCGCCCTTATGGGCATAGGTTCCGGCACGGGAGAGCACAGGATAGAAGACGCCGTGCGCGAAGCTTTCAGCTCTCCCCTTCTGAACGACTACGACCTCTCCTCTGGCAAGGACATCCTTCTCAACGTGACCGTCGGCCTGAACGAAAGGGGCGTGAGCGCCGGCCAGTACCAGAGTATCTACGAGGAAATCCGCAAATATGCCGGCAACGTGACTCCCTTCAAGCAGGGCCTCATCTACGAACCCGACCCGGAATTCGGCGACAGGGTCAACATCACCGCCATCGTGACCGGCCTGAAGTTCGTGGACATAATAGGTCCCAACGAAGACACAGGCAACTACATCTTCCTCGACAGCGATTTCCACTGCAGCCCCAGGAAATCGAGGAACTCCGGTGAGGACGGCATAAGCCTCCAGGAGCCCGCTTCGGGACTGAAGATGAAGATAGGCTTCAACACAGTCGACAACAACCGCAGATTCGATTTCTCCGAAGAGGACAGGCCCGTCCTCGCCATAGTGCCCGGGCAGGACTTGAGCGTGCTGGAAGACAATCCTGCCATAAGGAGGAACACAAAAAAGTCAAACAAAAACTAGAAAAATAAAGTCAGCATGGAAAAAAGAACGAGAGTGCGTTTCGCCCCCTCCCCCACCGGACCGCTTCACATGGGTGGAGTCAGAACTGCATTGTACAACTATCTCTTCGCCCGCCAGAGAGGCGGCGATTTCATCCTGCGCATTGAAGACACCGATTCACACCGCTTCGTCCCTGGTGCCGAAGCGTATATAATTGAAGCTCTCAAATGGTGCGGCATCACGCCCGACGAGGGAGTCGATGAGAACGGCAAAGTTGTCGAAACTGCCAGCGAAAAGCATCCCCATGCCCCGTACAGGCAGTCCCAGAGAAAGGGTCTCTACCGTCAGTACGCCGAGCAGCTTGTAGCCAACGGATATGCCTACTATGCTTTCGACACCCCCGAAGAGCTCGAAAAAGCCCGCGCTGAAGCTGAAAAAGACGGTAAGACCTTCATCTATGGCCTTCCCACCAGGATGGGACTTCGCAATTCCCTGACCCTTTCCGCCGAAGAGACTGCCAGGCTCATTGAAGAGACCACAGGCTGGACCATCAGGTTCAAGATGCCTGCCGACACCGTCGTAAAAATGGACGACATGATTCGCGGTCACATCGAGGTCAACACCGACACACTCGACGACAAAGTCCTCTGGAAGCGCTCCGACGAACTCCCTACTTACCACCTTGCCAACATCGTGGACGACCATCTGATGGAGATTACGGAGGTTATACGCGGCGAGGAGTGGCTTCCTTCACTCCCCCTGCATTACATGCTCTACAAGGCATTCGGCTGGGAAGACACCATGCCCCGCTTCGCCCACCTTTCCCTGCTTCTGAAGCCCGTCGGCAACGGAAAGCTCAGCAAGAGGGACGGCGACAAGCTCGGTTTCCCCGTATTTCCCCTGAAATGGACGAATCCCGAGGGTGAAGTTTCCCGTGGTTACCGCGAGGACGGCTATTTCCCCGAGGCATTCGTAAACATGCTCGCCATGCTCGGCTGGAATCCCGGCAACGACCGCGAATTATTCTCGATGGACGAACTGGTCGAGGCTTTCTCCATGGACAAGGTCCAGAAAGCCGGCGCCAAATTCAACCCCGAAAAAGCCAAGTGGTACAATAGGGAATATCTTAGGATGAAAGACGACGCCGATCTTACCGAGCTGTTCAAACCTGTTCTCGAAGCTCATGGCATAAGCGTCACCGGAGGCCCCCAGTCTCCCCTTTCTTCCGATTTTGAGAAAGGTGAATTCTCCTGGAGCTACGTCAAAAAGGTCGTGAAACTCGTTAAGGAGAGAGCCACTTTCGTACAAGACATGTGGACTCCTGCCGAGAGCCTGTTCAAGGCTCCGGTTGAGTACGTCGAGAAGGACTGGGCCAAGTTCTGGACCGCGGAGAACGCCGAAATGGCAGGTAAGGCCGTCGACTTCCTCCTCGCGTTCAACGGGCCTTTCGAAAAAGAACCCGTCGAGACTGCACTGGTCGGTTTCATCAAGGACAACGAGTGGCCCATGGGCAAGGTTATGAACTGCCTAAGGCTCGTCCTCACCGGTTCAGCAAGCGGTCTTGGCATTGCCGACATCCTTTCCTTCATAGGCAAGGACGAACTTAAAAAGCGCTTCGCTTCCGCCCGCGCCAAGGCATAAGGCTCAGCGTATCGACACAGATACGCCGTCAGCCCTATTTGTGAATTTGAGAAGATAAGTATTGCTCCCGGCGTCCCAAAGTGAAGGGTCGAGAATATCAATTCCATCGACCGTGACACTTTCAGGGGCCCGGGAAAGCAGTATTCTGGAGACATTGAGAGTGCCTTCTGGCCCTTTTGCCGTGAAGGAGAAAGAGCCGCCCTTATTCGTGACATCATATGCCTTCGATGCTGCCGCAATTATTTTCGGAGCCTTGCCGGCACGGCTTATGTCGTACAGGAAAGCCTGGTTGCCGGGGGCAAGGATCGTATCGGTTACAACCGGGAGCTCAGGATCGAAAAGGTCGGTATAGACTCCCTTAATCTCAAGGGGATCGTCACTTACGCTTTCATCCAGGACTGCGGCGACCATGTACGGCCCGCGCCTGAAAGTCAGATAGTTTTTCAGCTCAAGCTCTTCGCCGGCAGCCGAGTACAATTGTCCTACAGTATCGAGCAGCACGGAATCAGCACCGGGCTCCATAACAAAGACTTTGGGATCCTGCCTGATAATGGAGATACTGCCTTTGCCGAAAGAGTACGTACCCTCAGCAGGGGCAGGCCCAAGGCTGAGAAGCGAGAACAGGTGGTCTGAGGGAGCAGCGAAGGACAGACCGTCGGAATTCCACCATTCGCTCACTCCCTGGAAAG
Organism: uncultured Bacteroidales bacterium; assembly: GCA_947302175.1. GTDB lineage: Bacteria > Bacteroidota > Bacteroidia > Bacteroidales > UBA932 > Cryptobacteroides. Next base: position 51,781 of record CAMYVB010000004.1, read on the forward strand.
GATCACTGTCGTTTCCACAATATATGAGTTTTCCTCCGCCCTTTATCCAACGAGCAATATGAGAGTGCGCTTCAGGGCTCAGGGGCTTCATTGTGGAGTAACTCATTATCAGGATTTTAACTCCTTTGAGCGCGGCCTTATGGCCAAGATTCTCTATGTGGCTTATCCCGACGGGCACGCCGCGCTTGAGAAGCGGGGCGGCCATACCGTAGAATCCCGACATGGCAGGGTCGCTGAAATCATCGAACTCGGGGAAACGCTGGAACATAAGGGAATTTCCCATAAGTATGTTTATCCCCCGGCTTCCCGAAGCCGTGCTTTTTGATGCGGGGATATCCTGAAGAGCCGATGTCATCACCTGCATCATGGTTGCATAGTCCGAAGGCAGGCGCACCCTCTCGGAGCTACCGGCCGAAGGCGCGTATAATCCTTCGTATATCCTTTTAGGCCAAGGCATTATCTCATAGTTCGCCTCTGAAGACTGAAATAGCTGGGCGGCGAATGTAGCGTGGTAATTCCTCCTGTAGTCCATCCAGTCGCGCCTGGCGTCTTCGATGGGGTCGGTCAGAAGCCACATACGCCTTCCGGTCGGTGCGGTCATCGACACCATGCAGGCATATTCAAGATATGCTGTTTCGAAAGTACGTTCTTTAAATACTCCGTTGTAATAGAACGGGACCCTTGACGTGCCTGTCCATACCTGGGCTATGTACCCGTCTATATCGGGGAGCAGGGCAAGACTCGCTTCGGGGCTGACGATTTGCCACTGGCTGTAGTTAAGAAGCGAATGGGTGGGCACATAGCACTTTACTTCTACGCCTTTCTTCCTTCCGTAATCTTTTGCGTAACTCGAAACGGAGTCGAGCGCACGAAGGTAAAGGTGGTATTTAAGCTTTGCAGACAGATATGCGGCCTCTGGAGAAGACTGCTGATCCTGATACGGGAAACCGTAATAATCTTCCCATTCCCGCTTGAAGGCATCGCTGTAGCCCGCGAACGCCCAGAACTCCGGCTCCTCGAAATAAAGGCCAAGCGCGCCGGCGTCAATTGCCCTTTCGACCTGAGTCTTTTTGAAATACTCGAGGAAATTGAGGGTAGGAACTACATAGGGGACGTTTATCGTGTGCCAGATAGTATTTCCTTCCACGTCTTTCTGACCTTCATCCCAATGCTCTGTCCCGTCCCAATCACCGCTGAAATAATCTTCATATCCACCCCACGCCATACCCGTCATGAAATCCGTCCTGTAGCCTTTCTCGCGCCACGAATTGATGCGGTCTTCAAATGAAACTTGAACGGGGGCCCGATGATTGTCCATCCCATAAACAATTACCGCATCAGCCCGCACATCTATCGAGCTTTTCCACGCCGAAGTGGTCTGGAAGGTGGTCTTGGGATAATCATCCGCCTTCTTTGATGAAACGCATGACGCGCAAAGCACTGACAGTGCGCCTAAAACGATAATTGAATAATTTTTCATTGCCTGGTTAATTATCAAAGCCAAGGGAAATAAGGGCGTCGCTTACGCTGAGAGCTTCCGACACGGTAAAACCACCGCTGCGCGTGCGCCTCAATGAAGCGAGGAAGGCCCCGCTGCCCAGCTCTTCACCAAAGTCGCGGGCGAGGGCGCGGATATATGTGCCTTTTGTACAGCGCACCCTGACAAGGGCACAGGGCAGATTGAGTGCAGAAATATCGATTACGTTAATCTTGGGGTTGACCCTGGATTCGATTTCGCCTTCGGGCACCGCAGTTGCGCTCAGAGGGATGCGGCAAACGCCGGTATCGCCAAATTCCAGCAGTTCCAGCTCAGGGATATTGATTTTCTGCTTGGAAAGAAGCTCCGAGGCCCCGTGGTCGAAGGCCGCATCGCCATTTAGAGCAGCCTTGTAGGCCTTGCGGGCCATCTCATATGCCCTCACTCCGTCAACAGACTTAGCGGAAAAGAGAGGGGCCACCTGCTCCTGCTCGCCTATAAAACCAGGGAGGACCGCCTCAAAGGCTTCCCTGCTGACTCCGCCAAGCGGGTAATACTTGTCAATCTCCTTTTCGCGGTCGTAGGAGGGAGTTGTGGCGCCGAATACTATACCGGCCTCGTATTCTTTCTCGTGAGCCTGCAATTCGTCGGCGAGCTTTGTCGCCCTGCCTATGCAGACCAAAAGTATGCCGGTCGCCAGGGGGTCGAGGGTGCCGGCATGGCCGACTTTGAGTTTTTTATTGTGGAAATGCTTGCAGGCCGCCCACTTGAGCTTGCGTATCACGTCGGCGGAAGTCCATCTCCAGGGCTTGTCTATGGGGATGATGATGCCCTGAGGATAGTCGTCGATGCTATCCGTAAGGGGCATGCCATTTTTTAGGATAAGAGGATCCATCCGGGCTCTAGACGGGGATTTTGTCTATGCGGCGCTGATGGCGTCCGCCCTCGAAATCGCTGGTGAGCCAAGTGCGGACTATGCTCACGGCCATGCGGTAGGAAATGAAGCGGGCGGGCATTACGAGGACGTTGGCGTTGTTGTGGGCCTTTACGAGACGGCCTACTTCAGTGTTCCAAGCCAGGCCGGCGCGTATGCCGCGGTGATGGTTGAGGGTCATCGCCATGCCGTTGCCGGTGCCGCACAGGGCTATTCCCAGGTCGGCCTCGCCTTTCTCGACGGCCTCCGCCAGGGGGTGGGCGACGTCCGTGTAATCCATGCTTTCTGTGCTGTCGGTACCGAAATTGACGACCTCATGGCCTTTACCAAGAAGGTAGGAAATGAGTTTTGCCTTGTATTCCACGCCTGCGTGGTCGGAGCAAATTGCTATTTTCATTGCTTGAATGGTTTAATCTCTCGTAAAGATACGCTTTTTATGGAAAAGTACTGCCGTTTTTGTATCTTTGAGCAAACCGCACCCGCATTATGAAAAGATTCCTCGCCCTTCTGCCGTTGTTTCTCCTGCTCAGTTTATGCCTGAGAGCCAAGACTGCTTCCTTCAGAGACAATCTCAAAGGGGAAGATTGTGCGGCCGCGTGGGCTGAGCGCAGTTTTGCAGCCGGGAAGGTGCCGCCTTTTTCGTTCAACTACGGAGGCGTTCCTTCGGAGAAACTGCTGCCCCGCTGGCGGTTCAGCCGCAAGGCGATAGAGACGGATAAAAACAGCGAGAAAGTGACCGCCTGTCTATGGACCGACCCTCGTACCGGACTGCAGGTCGAGTGCCGCGTTAAGCTTTTCAGCGATTTCAATGCAGCGGAGTGGGTGCTGGTATTCCGCAACACGGGGTGTAGTGACAGCCCCCGGTTATCTCAAGTGCGTACCATTGATTTGGAGCAAGTTTCGCAGCCCGAAAAGACAGAAAATGATTATGAGGTCTTTTTCGCCGACGGACCGTTTTTCAGCGCGGCTGATTTCAGGTCTCGCGACACTGTTCTCGCGAAAGGCTCAGAGCTGCACCTTGAGCCCGACGGCGGCCGCTCCTCGAGCCACACCATGCCCTATTTCAACGTTAAGACGCCTTCGGGCGGGGTGGTTTATGGCGTTGGCTGGACTGGCAGCTGGTGCGCCGACATTGTGCGCGACTCACATAAGAGCCTCCGCGTGAGCGCAGGTCTTCGCGATTTCGACTCATTCCTTCGCCCCGGCGAAGAGATACGCGTCGCGTCCGTGTTCATGATTCCCTGGAGGGGCGAAGACAGGATGGACGGGCAGAACTTAATGCGCCGCTTCATCCTCGCGCATCACCATCCCGAGGCGTCCGGCGCTCCTGTCAAGGCGCCCATCCTAACGAGTTTCGACCACAACGGTCCCTGGCCCTGCGACGAATTCTCCTGCCTGACCGAATTCATGGCCAAGGCCTCCATACGCCAGCAGGCCTACTACGGCACGGTGGCGGATGCATTCTGGCTCGACGCCGGCTGGTATTCGCGCGCTGCCGACTATAAGAGCGGCTATTGGTGGCACAGCGCCGTGGGCAACTGGACCCCGGACCCCGAGCGCTTCCCCGACGGCATTGCGCCCATTGCCGAAACAGCGCACGAGGCGGGCGCAAAGTTGCTTCTATGGTACGAGCCCGAGAGGGCCAACGTAGATTCAGACTGGGCGCACGCGCATCCCGAATGGATGCTCGCCGCTTCGGGCGCTCCCGCAGTGCCGCTCGACTATCCCGTGGATTCGGCGTTTATAGTAAATATCGGCAACCCCGACGCCCTGCAGTGGGTATGCAACGAGATGCTCCAAAGCATCAGCGATAACAAGGTGGACATTTACCGCCAGGACTTTAACATAATGCCCGAGCCCTTCTGGCTTAATAACGACGAGCCCGGGCGCAAGGGTATGACGGAAGTCAAATATATCGCAGGCCTGTACTCCTACCTCGATTTCCTGCACAAGATGATGCCGCACCTCATTATGGACAACTGCGCAGGCGGCGGGCGGAGGCTTGACTTCGAAATGGTTTCACGCGGCATAGCTCTCTGGCGCTCCGACTATTCCAACTATATCGACGGCCGCAGATGCCACGGCTACTATCTCAACCAGTGGCTCCCTGTCAACTGCACCTGCGTCTCGAGCGGCGACCCCTACGACTACCGCTCCACACTCGCAGCGGGCGTCAATTTCACCTGGGGCTCAACAAAAAGCGGGAAAGGCCTGTCAATCGAGGGTGAAAAGGCGCTGATTGAGCTCTATCGGGGCCTGAAAGACTACTTCCTCGAGGACTACTACCCCTTAAGCGGCTACGGCGACATCACAGGCGAGGATCTCTGGATGGCCTACCAGCTCAACCGCCCCGCTGATTCCACGGGCATAGTGGTCGCTTTCCGTGGACCGGAAGCGAATGATTCCACCTATACCGTACGCCTCCGCGGCCTCGACCCCTCAGTTACTTACCGGCTTGCCTTCGATGGCGACGTTGCCGCCCCCGGGCGCAACCAAAGGCTCGGGAGCGCACCTTCTTCAGCCGACGCCTCCGCAGGGCTCCCGGGAGAGCCTTTCACCATGAGCGGAGCGCAGCTCTCAGAGGGGCTAGAGCTCACCCTGCCGGAGAAGCGCAGCAGTCTGCTGCTTCGCTACCGCCCTCTTTAATCGTTTTGGAGTTAACGAGCGGGAGCGAGCCTGCGTCCGAAAAGATAAAACTTCATATCGCCGAACCATAGCGTAACTTCGCCGTCCAGCGAGGTACAACTCGTGTAGAAGGAATTACCCGTGTCGCGGGGAGAAAAGAGCTCCCCTTCTGAGGAAAACCATACAGGCTGATGGGCGCCGGGGACGAAATGTCCCTCATGGAGATAGAGCGGACCGCGGTTCTGGTAGGATGTTACTCCCTTGAAATCAAAACAGTCGTGGAAGAAAGCGGCGTAGCGACCGCTGCGCGCTTCAGGCCCGCCAAGGTCATAAATGGGGCAGGGCGACTGGGGATGAAGTATGGGGGTGCCGTCGTCTTTGTCCATTAGTATTTCCGGACGTGACCAGTGTTTCCCGTCGTCGCTGCTGACGGACCAGATAGGATGCCCGAGGGAAGTGCGCATAATGGCAAAGAGACGCCCGTCGGGAAGCCCGACTATACAACCCTCTTCCACCGATGGCGCGTCACGCGGGGTGTAATCGACATCATTTTTGACTTTCGTGGCGTCGAAAGCCTCTTCTTCGGTGTTGAAAAAAGAGATTCTGATGTCCCGAATCTCGGGATCGTCGTCAATGTTTTCGTACTGCCAGAATTCCACTTTGCTGTTTTGCCTGCCGTCAGGCATCAATCCGTAGCGCGAACAAGCGGCGATAAATTTTCCATCTTCGCCAAGGCGCAGGGGCCTCTGCCACATGCACCAGGTGGGTGGTATATCAGGGTCGGCGGGATCGGCGGAGAATCTCACGGGGAAAGGTACAGTTTCGATCTCGCTCCAGGTCTCGCCGCAGTCATCTGAGTAGCGCCCCTGCATGACTCCGCAAAGGTGTTTTTTCAGCACGATTTCCTGGTTCCAGAGGCAGTAGAGACGGCCGCTTTTGCTCAGCATGGGCTGCTGCCATGCCGCCACGGGGACGGGATGGGCGAGATTGGCGGAGCCTGCGATTATCTTGGGCTCTGTCCAGGTCTTTCCCTTGTCGGAGCTTTTACAGAAGACGACGTGCTCGTCGTTTGCCGCTTCGAAAGAGCCCTGGGTCCAGAAGGCGTAGAGAAGCCCACGAGAGGGATCTTCCAGGACGTGGAAATGATCGTTGAATGTATCCCCTGTGGCCTCGAGATTGCGCTCTGACTCGTTTCTGGGCTGCTTCGGGACATAAACCGTGTAGTCGTGAGGGACCACGTCAATCTGGGTCGAAGAGTCGGTGTAGTGCCAGTAAAAATGACCGGGCCAGCGCTCGCGGTAATTGCCCGTATCGGTGAAGTGCTTTTCAATGGCCTCGTCGGCCGTGGCATAGCGATGACAGACTTCGGGGGATTTAGTGAAAATGGTCCACTGGCCTTGCTGCGCTGCGTCCTGATTGGGATATCCCACCCATATCACCGTTCCTCTGTCGGGCGGGAAGGCGGGATTCATGGTAAAGACGGTGGAGAGCACCGTGTTTCGCCGCCTGATTGGCGGATCGGTCAGGAGTTGGGAGAGAGTCTTGCGATGGTATTTTTTGTCCGCTTTCCTCGAAAAGGGAGTATCGTCGCCGAGAATGGCATCGCCGAAAAAAAGTTTCTGCGCATACTCGTTACGGATGAGGTTGTTTTCCCTCACCAGGGACGCCGGGTCACCATAGGCTTTCCTGAAATTGAACTCACCGTCCCAGGCGGGGACATACCAACCCATCTTCTCGGCATAGCTTATCAGGTCCTTGCTTCCAAGGAAGTTGACTGTGTCGGAAAGATCCACTTCGCCTATGACGTAGTAATTGGGGATGGTCATTATTTCGTCGTCCGGGACTCTCTGCGCTACCCAGTGACGGCCTTTTACGACGGAGCACACCCAGCCTTCGAACCTATCGGCGACTATGTAGGACCTGCCGTCACCTGCGTAGCCGTATTTCTCCACCATTTCGCCGATTATCTTTACGCCTTCCCTTGCGCTGCGTGCCTTGTGACCAACAGCGGTGCGCACTTCGTAAAGCACAGACCCTTCGGCATATTTCTCCCGCGACGGGCAATGATTGGAAGTGACGACTACGCCGCACTCGTTGACAAAGATATCGCCCGTTGCACTCCCGGGGAACTCAAACCAAAGGCTTGCAAGACGCCCCGGTGCGGCGGGAAGATTGTAGATGTTGAGCATCTGCTCGCCGCCCTGGTCCTCGTTGTGGGCGAGATAGACATAACCGTCGGTCGATGCTTCCCGCCCGACAATAACGGAAAAACATCCGTCAAAATCCTGCGCGGGGACGCCCCACGTCATCAAGAGGCCAAGCATAATACTTGGCAGTATCATCTTCAGCTTCATTTTGCGTATATTCTCCGGCTGCTGAAGCAGGCCCGGTTATGCTTACTCAGGAAGCTCGGCGGCCATATTCCAAGTCCATCCGCGCTCGGAGTAAATGTCCTGCATGCGGGAAAGCCTCGGAAGGAAAGCCTCGAAATCGCGCCTCTCGGGGTCTGACCATTGAAGCTCGGATACCGCGCTCATGCGGGGCAGCATTCGCCAAAGCAGGCTGTCACGCTCCGATACCCTTTCCGTCCAAAGGCATGCTTCGACGCCGAGAACTCTCTCCTGCTCCTCGGCACTCAAGGTCTCAGGATGGACATTGAGGTCGAACACACGGCGAAGATAAGCTTCTCCCTTAAGGATGTTACCCTCCCATGCGCTGAGATACAAGTGGCCGCAAGGGCAGATAACAGCGTCGTAGCCTTCTTTAACCGCGATTTCGCTTGAAACGGGACGCATCCATCCCGCTATGACGGTATTCTTCGAAGGAGCGCCAACGACATCGTTGCTCCAATCCACCAAAGGATCGTTCCAGGCAATGCACCTGCGCCCATGGGCCTCGATAAAAGCGCTCACCTGGTCCATGAACCATGATTGCAGAAGCTCCTCACGCGTCTTGTGACCGTCAGCCTTGAGCCCGAGGGCACGTTTTTTCGCCTGGCAGTCAGGACACTTTTCCCAGCGTACCTTGGGGCACTCGTCACCGCCGATGTGGATATACTTGGAAGGGAAAAGATCCATCACTTCCTCGAGGACGTCCTTTACAAACTGCAGCGTGCCTTCCTTGCCTGCGCAAAGCACATCATCCAGCACGCCCCACTGGCATGCCACCTCGTAGGGCCCGCCAGTGCAGCCAAGCTCGGGGTAAGACGCAAGAGCAGCCAACATGTGGCCGGGAAGGTCAATCTCGGGTATGACTTCAATCCCCTTGCTTGCGGCATAGGCGACTATCTCGCGCACGTCGTCCTTAGTGTAGAAGCCGCCTCTTTGGACTTCGTCGTGGCCTTCTTTCCCGGGGACGGGGTCGCCGGCCCTGATCGAGCCGACTTCAGTAAGGCGGGGATATTTCGATATTTCAATGCGCCAGCCCTGGTCTTCAGTAAGGTGCCAGTGAAAATAATTGAGCTGGTGGAGAGCCATGATGTCAATCACTTCCTTCACGGTCTCAACGGGAAAGAAATGCCTTGCGCAGTCCAGCATGAACGCCCGGTAAGCAAACTCGGGATAGTCGAAAACCCTTGCATAAGGCAGGGTCGCGACTTCACCCTTTTCAAGCCTTGGAGGCAGAGCCTTTTCGAGGGTCTGCCTGGCCCTTAAAAGCCCTGTTTGAGAAGCGGCGGAAAGGACAACTCCCCTTTTCCCTACTTCTATTGAGTAGCACTCTTCCTTTTGGAACGGCTCCAGACCCTTGCCAAGCGTAGTATCCAGCTTCTCCGAGACCTTACCGGGCCGGAAGACCAGGCTCCCTTCAGAAAGCTCTACGCTCCTCGGCTCGGGGCACAGCTCATAGCTCCCGCTGACAAGCACTTTCTGGGTGCAAGAGACCGAAATAAGGGCGCATGCACAAACGATCAGCTTTTTCATATCCCCGGGAGAATTATTTCTTTCTGCCAATTTTGTGGCGGTCAACCACCTTGACATCTTCCACGAGCGACTTCAGCGGCGTCTTAATCTTCGAAGGGTCGCCGAGAATCCCCCTGAGAGCCTTAAGGGCAGAAACAAAATAGAAACCGTCGCAAAAACGCTCGTCCGTAACGATCTGGAGAGGAAGGCGCTTTCCAACGACGATCTCACCACCTTCTACCACCGGGACCAGTGATTCCTTACCCATGGCAAAGAAAAGACCCGTGGTGCCGAAATCATACAGGTGATGATATATCGAGGGGCCCTTGATGGACTTGAGATTCGTTATGAAAGCGCTTGTATGGAAAGGGCTGAGATTGATGATGGCTCCGGGAAGCAGACCGTGCTTGTCAAGCAGCTTAATCAGGCCCACCAGCATGGCAATTACGATATTGGGGGTGTAGGTAATAATACGGGCCAGTTTGTCGGTGCCATTGTTGGCGTCCATGTTATTATTCTGCTTTATGGCCTCGTTTATCTTGTCCCTGATCTCGGGAAGACTTTCCTTGCCCGTGAAATCCAGCTTAATCGTAGTATCCGGCGCTTCCGAGCTGAGCCCTTTTTTCACCACGAATGAAATCTGGATGGAGTTTTTACGGTAGATGCGGCCGTTCATGATGAAGCGGTTGAGCCTCGGGAAAAGCGCGATTATGCGGACCAGGGAGGCTATCACTATGTGCATGTAGTTGTATGACTCGCCGTTTCCCGCTTCCGAGCGTATGAAAGCATCTATCGGTTCGCAGGGGCAATCGTAATCGCTGAGGTTTTGGGAATCATGCCTGTGCTTCATGATGTGAGGCATAATTCTCTGTATGGGATCGATATCCTTTACCTTCGTCCCATCGGGTCTGAATCCGAACATAGGTCCTAATTATTTGGTTAGTACATCCCAAATATACAAAAAACAAATAATTATCCACTTGTCAGATAATTTACTGTTAATCCAAACCGCACCACATATACCCGCCTTTCATTGGAATTGATAATAACCTGCCAAATCAGGCGCGCAGAGGGTGTCACAGACAGTTGTGAGAGACATGGATGGCGCGCCTGAGGGCCTAAATGAGGGCTCAGGCGCGTTGGGGATGCCATGGAAGTGCGTGGGTGGCAGGGGCAGCGCGCCTGGTTTGGCAGAATCCCGGATTCTCCGGTCTGGGGCCGATGAATGACGGAATGGTTGAAGGGACCGGGAGGGCGCGGATGGCGCTCATGCGGGGAAAAGCGGGCGCACCCGGTCGCTTGACGGCTGACATCCTCCCTTTTATGGGCCTGCCGGCCCATAACGGTCGTCAAACAGACGCCGTCATGCCTTCGGCACCGCTCCCTACACAACCCCACACGCATCCCCTTTTCCCCGGAAGTGCGTGGGTGGCAGGGGCAGCGCGCCTGGTTTGGCAGAATCCCGGATTCTCCGGTCTGGGGCCGATGAATGACGGAATGGTTGAAGGGACCGGGAGGGCGCGGATGGCGCTCATGCGGGGAAAAGCGGGCGCACCCGGTCGCTTGACGGCTGACATCCTCCCTTTTATGGGCCTGCCGGCCCATAACGGTCGTCAAACAGACGCCGTCATGCCTTCGGCACCGCTCCCTACACAACCCCACGCACATCCCCTTTTTCCCTAAATCGCTTACCCGCGCCCTCCCCGCTCTTCAATATCCACCACGTCGAAATTGTTAGGCTATTATACTTACAAACAAAAAAAACCACCCCTTAATCGGGGTGGTTAATTGAGGAAGGTTTGAGGCGGGAGAATGGGGCGAACCCATTTACTATCTCCCCTTCCGATGCAAAGGTATATAGATTTAGTCAAAAGACAATAAAATCAAGCGCATATTAATCCTGGACGCGAATATCAGCGCTTCCGCTTGAGTAAGGCATCGTTATGTTCTATAAGCTGTTGACGAGCCTTTTTAGGAGCAGTCGATATCCTGTGTTTAGAAGATGAGAGACGGAACGGTTGAAGGGCATGAGCGCCACCCACGTCCTACCCGCCCTTCATTGGAAGTCAAACAAGCATAGAGCGGCAGATTTGGTGACCAGCCTTTAAAAGGCGGAACCAATCTGCCGCTCTTAGCGGATACTATTTGTCGAACGTCTTAGATGACTGTCTTGACGGCAGCGCGCATGCCTTCGGACTGGATGAGGGCAAGGTCGGCGGCGAGGAGGTCGGTTAGGCCGGGAATTGCATTGAGGTCTTCACCCCAGATGAATTCGTCGGCAAGGACGCCCTCGGCGACTTTGCGGGTGTCGCCCGTGGCCCAGAGGTCAGTGAGGAGCTGCATGATCTTGGGATCGTCGTTAGGGACAATCTCGTCCTCTCCCCTCTTACCGCCCTTGTAGTAGGTGCATATGGCGGCAAGACCGAGAACCAGGCCCTTGGGGAGCTCGCCCTTGCGCTCGAGATAGGTCTTGAGGCCGGGGAGGTCGCGGGTCTTGAACTTGGGGAAGGAATTGAGCATGATGCTCGTCACGAAATGCTTGACGAAAGGATTGCGGAAGCGCTCCATCACGTCGTCGGCAAACTTCACAAGCTCTTCCTTGGGAAGGTTGAGCGTGGGAAGAAGCTCCTCGTGCATGACTTTCTTAACGAACTGACCGACCTCGGGATCCTCGCAGCACTCCTTGACGGTGTTCAGGCCGCTGAGATAGCCGACGGGGGAAAGGACAGTGTGGGGGCCGTTGAGAAGGGTCACCTTACGCTCGTGGTAGGGAGCTTCGGAAGGGACGAAAAGCACGTGGAGACCAGCCTTGTCGGCGGGGAACTCGGCGGCGATTTCCTTCGGAGCCTCAATTACCCAGAGGTGGAAGATTTCGGCCTTGTCGAGAAGATGGTCGTCGTAGCCAACCCTTTCACAGAGCTGGGCTGCGGTGTCGCGGGGATAGCCGGGAACGATGCGGTCCACCAGGGTGGAGTAGACGCCGCAAGCGGTCTCGAACCAGTCGCTGAACTCTTCACCGAGCTGCCAAAGGTCTATATACTGGCGTATGCATTCCTTGAGGTGCTTGCCGTTTTCGAAAATCAGCTCGCAGGGGAAAATGATGAAGCCCTTGCTCTTGTCGCCGCCGAAATGTTTGAAGCGGTGATAAAGGAGCTGGGTGAGTTTGCCGGGATATGAGCTTGCGGGCTCATCCTCAAACTTGCATGAAGGGTCGAAGGCTATGCCGGCCTCGGTCGTATTGGAGATGACGAAACGCATCTCGGGCTGCTCGGCGAGGGCCATGTAGGCCTTGAAATCTTCGTAGGGGTTGATGCCGCGGCTGATAACGTCGATAAGATCGACGCTGTCCACGCTCTGGCCTTCCTGAAGGCCCTGGAGGTTGAGGTGATAGAGGCCGTCCTGCTCGTTGAGCCACTCGACCATACCTTTTTCGATGGGCTGGACGACCACAACGGAGCCGTTGAAATCGGTCTTCTGGTTGGTTTTCCAGATTATCCATTCTATGAACGCGCGAAGGAAGTTGCCTTCGCCGAATTGTATCACTTTTTCAGTGTATTTCTTCGCCTGGGGCGCAGAAGTTCTGTTGAGTCTTTCCATTATTCTATAATGTTACACCGGTTTTGAAGATTGCGATTTCGCGATAACCGTTGACTTCGTTTTTCACACATTCGCCGGAAGCGGCGGCAAGGACGGTCTCGATGAACTTCCCTGCAACCTTTTCCATGGGCTCGCCCTCGGCAAGGACACCTGCGTTGAAATCTATCCAGCCCTTTTTGTTCTCATAGAGAGCAGTGTTGGTGGATATTTTCATCGTGGGAACGAAACTGCCGAAGGGAGTGCCGCGGCCGGTCGTGAAAAGCACGATCTGGCAGCCGGAAGCGGCGAGGGCGGTCGAAGCGACGAGGTCGTTGCCGGGGGCGCTGAGAAGGTTGAGGCCCTTCGAGGAGATGCACTCGGCATAGCGAAGGACGCCACGCACGATGCTCTTGCCGCATTTCTGGGTGCAGCCGAGAGACTTTTCCTCGAGCGTGGAGATGCCGCCGGCCTTGTTGCCCGGCGAAGGATTCTCATAGACGGGCATGCCCTGACGCATGAAATACTCCTTGAAGTCGTTGATCAGGGAGACGGTTTTTTCGAAAGTCGCCTCGTCCTGGCAACGGTTCATAAGGATGGTCTCGGCGCCGAACATCTCGGGCACCTCGGTGAGCACTGTCGTGCCTCCCTGGGAGACTATCCAGTCGGAGAATACGCCAAGAAGAGGATTGGCAGTAATGCCGCTAAGGCCGTCAGACCCGCCGCATTTCAAACCTACCCTCAGTTCGCTCACGGGCACGTCCTCGCGGACGTCCTTGGAGCAGACGGCATAGATTTGCCTGAGAAGCTCCAGGCCGTACTCGACTTCGTCCTCCACTTTCTGGCTGACAAACATCTTCACTCTGGACTCATCCACCGGGCCTACAAGCTCGCGGAAAGCATCCAGCTGGTTGTTCTCGCAGCCGAGGCTCACGACCAGTACGCCGCCCGCATTGGGATGGTGCACCATATCGGCGAGCACCTTGCGGGTGTTCTCATGGTCGTCTCCGAGCTGGGAGCAGCCATAATTATGAGGAAAAGCCACGACATCGGCATCTCCATGCTCGGCCTTGAAACGGCGGACAATCTCCTGGCAAACGCCGGAAACGCAGCCCACAGTGGGGATGACCCAGATCTGGTTGCGTATGCCCACCTGGCCGTCGGCGCGGCGGAAGCCCTTGAAGGTCCTCTTCGCGGAAGCCTCGGGAATCTCCACCAACGCGGGGGAATAGCTGTAGTCCAGAATGCCCTCGAGGTTGGTCTTGATGCATTCGTGGTCGACCTTGCTGCCCGCAGGCGCGTCCTTGGTCACGTGACCTATGGGGAAACCGTACTTGATGACATCCTCCCCCGCACGGAGGTCCCGCAAGACCACTTTGTGGCCCCGGGGGACGTCCGTAAGGAGAATTATGCCTTCCACGATGTCGCCTTTGCAAAGGTCGCTCAGGGCGACGGCGACATTGTCAGCGGGATTAATCTTGATGTACTTCAAAACTGCTTACTCGTTGATGTAGTGGACATGATAGAACCTCAGGCCATTGCCGCCGGCGTAGATGTACACTTCGCCTGCAGCGATGCTGAACTCGGTCTCGACGGGGCCGTCATTGACGCTGTAACCGCCGGGAAGAGTCTGGACGTTACCGTCGACACTGACGGTAACTACCCTGGTGAGATCCTGGCTGCTGCCGGTATTGGTGGCCCAGACCTTCAGGGTTCCCGCCTCGGGAGCGGTGAACTTGAAGAAACGGTCGGAGGTCGAACCCTTGCCGCCCATCTGGATGTAGGTGGTGTTGTACTTCGACTTTGCCTTGGAGTAGAACTGGAGGCCGTCGACAGTGAGATCCCAGTTGGTGATATCGGTGCCGGCTGCGCCGTATTTGGCGAATTCAGTCTGCCATACAGCGGAGGAGAAATCCCAGTCGTACTCTATGACGGGAGGCTCATAGGTAAATTCAACCTTGTAGAACCTCAGGGCATTGCCACCTGCATAGATGTACACTTCGCCGGCTGCAATGTCAAACTCGGTCTCAACGGGTCCGTCGTTGACGCTGTAACCGCCGGGAAGGGTCTGGACATTGCCGCCTACAGAGACGGTAACCACCCTGGTGAGATCCTGGCTGCTGCCGGTATTGGTGGCCCAGACCTTCAGGGTTCCCGCCTCGGGAGCGGTGAACTTGAAGAAACGGTCGGAGGTCGAACCCTTGCCGCCCATCTGGATGTAGGTAGTGTTGTACTTCGACTTTGCCTTGGAGTAGAACTGGAGGCCGTCGACGGTGATATCCCAGTTGGTGATATCGGTGCCTGCTGCGCCGTACTTGGCAAATTCGGTCTGCCATGCGGCGTCAGAGAAGTCCCATGTCAGGGTCACAGTCTTGCCGGCGGGCTTTGCAACGAGGGTGAAGGTGGCTTCAGCAGCCTCGGAGGCGACCCACTTGGAAGAAGTGGCGACGGGACGTGCGACTACGGTGACGGGATACTCACCGACCTTCAGGGCTGCGATTGCCTCGGCGGAGATGGTCAGTGAGGTCTCAGTGAGGACGCTTTCGCTTCCGTTGAAGGTGAGGACATAATCGGCTGCGTTCTCAACCACGTTCCAGGAGAAGGTGACGGGTACTATCTCGTCTTCCTGCACCTTGGCGGGAGAAACGGTGAGCTTAGGAGTGGAGAGAGGAGTGGCTGCGGGATCGGGAGTGAGATCCTTTGTCCAAACGACTTTCTTCAGCGTTGCGGCGGAATTGGCAATCACATAGAGGCTGTGTTCGCCTTCCAGGTCGCCAAGGAGGACCTTGTGGGCCTGTCCGTCGGCGAGGACTGCATAGCGGTCGCCGCCTGCGAGGACCTGGAACGAGCCAAGGCCGTTCGCGCTCTCACCTGTCACCACGAGGGCGCCGTAGCCGGCGGTGAGGACTTCCACTGCTGAATAAACAGGCACGCCTATTTCATCGAGAGCGGCAGTCTTCGAGAAGTTGATGCCCTTGGACATGACCACATTGGCAGGAACGGAGGCATTAGCATATATGCGGGCGTTGCCGATGATCGTGGGGGCGGTGATTTCCTCGGTGTCGTAGATAGTCTTCTCGGTGAAGTCCCAGGTGTACTCGTCGGGGGCGACGGTGAGCTCGGTGGGACGGATCACGACGGGCTGCACGGCATCCCACCAGCGGGGGTCACCGGCCTTGAGGGTCTTGATGAGCGCGCCGTTGGTGCCGTCCAGGTAGAGCTTGCCTGCGATGGAGTTGATGCAAGGGTCATTGCTGAGGAGAGTGGCTTCGTTCTTGGCCACTTCCTCGAAGGTCTTGTCGCCCTGGGTGTCATCTGCGGCAGGGACTGCGGTTGACACATACCATGCATCTCCGGTGTTGTAGTAAACGTTGCCGGAGCAGTCGGGACGATAGGAGTCGGTAGAATTGCGGCAGAGGCGCACCCAGGTAGTGGTGGCGTCTTCCTTCTCGCTGAACTCGTTAAGGAACACGTTCTTGACAGCCTTGACGCTGTGGGCGCCGGTCTTTACACGGACGGCGAATATACCGGCGTTGTTGGAAGAGCTGTTGGTGGCGGTAACGAGATTGAAGGTGCAGTTCTCGGCGAGTACGCTTTCGACCGTCGCATTGTCGGACATACGGAAGAAAGTACGAGCGCAGGCGTAGAAGGTGGAGTTGCTCACGGTGAAGCTGCCGTTCGAGCCGGCGCGCACGTCGATGAAGTCACCGCCTTCGGTTCCGGCTGCGTTGATATCGTGCACATAGCAGCCGTCAACGAGGAACTTAGCCACGCTGGCCGCAGAGGCGCTGCTGGCAACTGAGTAGATAGCCTTGGCGTAACCGGTAATCTCGCAGTTGACGTACTCAATGGCGGTCATGCCGGCGGAGAGGTTCTCAGTGAGAGCACCTGTTCCGGCGCCGTCCAGGACGAGGTCCTCAAGATGGAGGACGGTGGATCCTGAAGCGAGGTCGAACACGGCAGTCTTGATCGTAGGCTTGACGCCTGCCTCTGTGGCATTACCATAGAGGTAAACGTCACCGGTGACGTTGATGAGCTTCTTTGCGGGATCGGGATAGGCGTCCATCATGTCCACTCCGGCGTCGGAATAGTCGAGAAGGAGCTTGATAGTGCCGCTCTGGTTGTTTATGGCGGCATAGAGCTCGGCAGCAGTCTTGACGGTGCTGACGCCGTCGATGGAGGGACGGGTGAATGCGGTAACGGAGCCGCGGTTGCCGGCCTTACCGAAAAGGAGGGTGAAGCGGTATTCGCGGGCTGGGTCGAGACCTTCGATGGTCTTGGAGGCAGCTGCAATCTCTGCAGCGCTGACCGCCACTTTCACTCCTTCCCCATCGCCCAGGACCTTTTCCACCCTCACGGAAGTGAGGTCAGCCTTGTCAGCAGCGTCGTCCCAGCTGAGGGTGACGGAGCTGCTGGTGCGGGCAGTGATCGTGGGATTGAGGGAGCTGCGTACGGCGGATGTCGAGAAGGTCTTCTCGAGATAGGTCCAGTTGGAGGCGGGGACGACACTGCTGATACCCCTTACGCGGGCATAGAATGACTTGTCGACCTCCAGGCCGTAGACGGTATAGGGCACTTCGTCGGCGGCGATGATGTAGGTATCGCCGACCTTGATGCCGGTATTAGCGGTAGAGACCTCTTTGGAGTCGTCGACCTGCTCGTAAATTTCGAGCTCGTAGCCTTCCGCATTGGCCATTTTCTGCCAATTCAGGACGACGTCGGTACCGGTCGAAGGAACGACCTCGGCGTCGAACTTGAGCGGAGAGAGAACCCTGCCGTACTCGATTTCCTCGACTACGGGATCCAGGGTGCGGCAGCCTGCGAAGGCGAGTCCTGCTCCGAGGAGGATAAGAAGGGATTTGTATATTCTATTCATAATCTTCGGGGTTTTAGAGCTGGTCATAACCATAGTCGTTCACCAGTGCACCCTGCATGGCGTTCATAGTAGCTGCATACATGGGCCATACGGACCTCGGATAAGGATCGTCGTAGGCATTGCGATACAAGCAGTTGAAAGTGTAGTTACCGGTTGTGGCGTTGATGAAGGCCTCGGTGCTGATGTAGCTTTCCTGAACCTTCCAGCCGTTGGGCTCGGTGACGGAGTAATCCGAAGGAGTCTTACCGATTTCGTCGCTGTCGAGACCGAAGAAGACTATCTTCTGGGACGCATGGTCTTCCTTCCAGAAGATGGGATAGGCCTTGTAGGTCCTGTCGTCCTTGGTCTTGTCTTTAGCATAAGGAGCATAGGCGGCATAGGCACCGGTCATGTTTGCGAGGTCGCTCAGGTCGCTGCTCTCTTCGTCGAGGGCGGTCTTGAGGAGTTTCCAGCGGATGAGATCCTGCTTGCGGAGGAACTCGCCTGCGAACTCGAGGGCCCTTTCCTGGAAGATTGCGCCGAGGATGGTGGCAGGATTTGCATGGTCTGCTTCCATACCGGAGCCGTCGGAAGAGGCGCTGCCCAGCGTCAGGTCGTTGACTGCGGTGTATTTGGTTGCAGTCTTGCCAGCCATAGCGCGGTCGCGCACCTGTCCGAGATAGTTCTTGGCGCCTACGAGGTCGCCCTGGTAGGCGGCAAGTTCGGCAGCCATCAGGAGAACGTCGGAATAGCGCATGATGATGGGCTTGATGCCATCGTCGTTACCACCGTTGTAGGGATTGGTAATCATCCATTCATAGCGGTACTTGCCCCAGAACCAGTAGTTGACTGCGCCACGCAGTTCCCATTCCTGGGTCTCACCGTTCCAACGCATGTTGACTGCGGTAAGATCCCTGCGGGAGTCGTTGCTGTCGTATTTGAACCAGAGGTTTGCGGTGGGGAAGGAGCTGCCGCCACGGGCGCTGTTGTTGGTGATCCAGGGACCGCCGGCGCTGTGGGGATAAGCGTGAGTGTAGTTCCAGCGGCCGCGGGAGTCGCTCAGAGGCATTACCCAGAGGACCTCGGGGACACCGGTCAGGTGCTCGGAGTTGTTGAACTTCTTCCAGAACTGCTCATAATCACCAGCAAGAGAGGCCGTACCGGAAGTGATGACGTCCTTGAGGTGCTGCAGGGCCTTGGGATAAAGGACTGCGGCGGAGAGCTCGGGGTCGGTGGTCAGGCGGAGTGAGCCGGGGTTGCCGGTGCCGACTTTACCCTCGTCGGGGCGGAAAGACCAGCCGGCGGCAGAAAGGGCGATGCGGGCGTAGAGACCCTTGGCGAAAGCCTTGTTCATGCGGTCGCGACGTACGGTCTGGCCTTTCTCGTCGGGCCAGTAGAGATATCCTATGGCCTCCTCGAGGTCGGCGAGGATGACCTTGTAGATTTCATCCCTGTCGCTCTTGGTCTGGTAAATAGTCTCGGAAGAAACGGGCTCGGTGCGGAGAGGGACTTCGCCCCACATCTTCACAAGCTCGAAGTAGAAGAATGCACGGTAGGTCAGGGCTTCACCGAGGAGATAAGCCATGTCGGGGTTTTTGTCCACCTCGCCATAGGTCCTAAGGCCCTTTATGCAGAGATTTGCACGCTCAAGGCCGGCGACGATTTCGTTGTAGGCGTTGGTGGCGGTGCTCATCTGGACATTGGTCGTAAAGTCGTTGTATTCCGCCATGCGGATACGGGCGTCGACGGACTCCAGGGCGGCATCGGTGGTGCCGGCCGAGTTGGAGCTGTAGAGCTCGATATCGGTATTCATGCCGTAGAAGGCATGGATACGGCCGCGGTAGGAATTGGTGTGGCCGCAGACTTCGCCAATACCGAAGATGTTGTATTCGGCGAGGGTGTAGTTGGAGAACACCACGTCATCTGCGTATGAAGACTGGGAAGGAGCCTCGAGGAGGCCGTCCAGGCTATTGCAGGATGCGGCAAGAACGACTGCGAAAAGAATGCTGATATATTTTTTCATATTCATCGTCCCTTATTTATTTGATGATACATACGGCCACGCGGTTGGACTCGGGAGACTTGCTCTTGTCCTTGTCGCTGCCTGTGGCGGCGGAAGTAATGCGACTGGCACAGATGCCGGCCTTCTTGAGCATATCGGCAACGACTGCGGCCCTCTGCTGGGAAAGGGTCTTGTTGACCTCACGGGTGCCGGTAGCGCTGTCGGCGTAGCCGGTGATGACGATCTTTGCAGTGGGGTTGTCCTTGAGGATCTGGCAGATGCGTCCAAGCTTGAATGCCTCGTCGGGACGGATTTCAGCCTTGTTGATGACGAAGAAGAGCTCGTCCTCGTAGGTGTCCTTGAGAGTGGACACGGGGACTTCCTTAATGACTTCCTTGACAACGGGCTTTTCGACTATCTTCTCCTTGATGACCTCCTTGATGACTTCCTTAGCCTGTGCAACGGTAGCCTCAGTCTTGGGAGCGACATAGCCGCCGCCGAAGGTCAGGTTGACGCCGAAGACATAGCTGTGGCTCTTGGGATAGGCAGAGTAGTCCACGTTGGGAGTCAGAGGAGTGGAAGTACGGGTGTCGACTTCAGGGTCGTAGCCGGAGTAAGGAGTCAGGACGAAGACGTTGTTCGCAGTAGCATAGAGACGCAGCTTTGCGATATTGACCTTCTGGGTGAGCTTCTCGGGAAGGGTGTAGCCGAGGGTAAGGTTGGACAGACGGAGGTAAGATGCATCTTCCAGAGCGTAGGACTGGCTGATACGGCGGGTATTGTAGGGAGCCCACATGGTCTTACCTGCGTTCAGGGCGCGCAGACGGTCGGGATCGGTGATGAATTCACCGGTCTCCCAGTCGACGTTGGTCCAACGGTTGGATGCAGACATCTCAGTTATCACGTTCTGGCCGGCAACGCCGCGAATGGTGCTGAAATCCACCTTGTTGGCATTGTAGACCTTGTTGCCGTAGCTGTAGGTGAAGTTGGAGCTAAGGTCGAAGCCATAGAGATAGCCGGAGAGGGAGAAACCACCGGTCAGGAGAGGCTGGACGTTGCCGAGCAGGGTGATATCACTCTCGTTGATGGCACCGTCGCCGTTCGTATCGACGAGTTTCATGGCACCGGGCCTTGCGGCATAACCGGTCACGGAAGAAGCGTCAGGAATGCCGGGAAGGAGAGTCCAGACGTTGGTAGCGGGATCGTAACTGAAGTCGTCGACAGTGTACATGCCGTCGTTGACATAGCCGTACACGTCGCCGAGAGGCCTGCCTTCCTTTACTACGAAGTCGTAGGCTATTTCGGAAGAGAACATGCCGGCGTTAGCCTGGATACGGTCAAGACCGCCGAGGCTGGTCACCACGTTCTGGTTGAAGGAGACGTTGGCGTCGACATTCAGGCCGTAGTTCTTGTGCTGTAGTATGATGCCGCCGAGCGTGAACTCGATACCGCGGTTGCGCACGGAACCGAGATTGCGGTACTGGTAGTCATAACCCGAACCATTGACGGGGAAGCGGATGAGAAGGTCCTTGGTATCGGCCTGATAGACTTCGACGCTGCCGTAGAGACGGCTGCGGAAGAGGCTGTAGTCCAGACCGATGTTATGGGAATAGGTGGTCTCCCACTTGAGGTCGGCGTTGGGCATGTCGGTGCCTGCACCCCACCATACGCTGCCCTGGCTTATCCAGGATGAAGCGTGGGCCGAGTACTCCTGGAGAGTCTTGCCTGCGGGGATGTTGTTGTTACCGGCGGTACCGAAGCTGTAGCGGAGCTTGAGGTTGTCGAGCCAGCCGGCGGTGCCGGCCATCCAATCCTCACCGGTGATGCGCCATGAAGCTGCGACTGAAGGGAAATAGCCCCAGCGGTTGCCCTTGGTGAACTTGGAGGAGCCGTCGGCACGCATCGTGGCGGAGAGCTGGTACTTATCCTTGAAGCTGTAGTTTACGCGGGCGAAGAAGGAGAGTATCTTGTCGTCCCTGGAGTAGGAGTTGTTGATGGAATGGGGGGCTTCGCCTGAAGCCATGAAGTTCCATGCCATCTGGGAGTCAAAGAAGTCCGGCAGACCGTCGAGCACGGTGTCGAAGGTATTGGACTTGGTCTGGATATACTCTATACCGCCCAGGACGTCCAGCTTGTGAACTTCAGGGAGTATCTTCTTGAAATTGTAGGAGAGGGTGTTGGTGCTGCGCAGTTTGCGGCGGGTAAGGTCTATCCACTCTGTGGCGGGGTTCACGTTGTAACCTGCAATGGTATTGTTGCGCACATAGTAGGAGGTCAGGCCGTAGAACTTGTCGTCGGTGCGGCGATACTCATCGAGACCGCCCTCGAGACGGAGCTTGAGATTGTCGATGATGGTCCACTGGAATGCGCCGTTGGCGGTCCACTGGGTACGGTTCTGGCGGCTGTCGCTGTCGGCTATGGCAACGAGGGGATTGACCGAACTGTTGTAGTCTTCCTCAAGGTCGCTGTCGCTCATTACGGATTCGGCGGGGATGGGAGAATAGACTATGGAGTTCTTGAGACGGGACTGGGAAGTCGAGCCGCGGTCGTTGATGGCGTTGGCGCCGGCGCCGGTCACCTTAGTGTTGGCGTAACGGACGTTGACGTCGAACAAGATCTTCTTGTTGGGAGTGAACTGGCCCTTGAAATTGAGGTTGTTACGGGCGAAGTCGGAACCCTGCATGATGGCTGTTTCGTCGAGGTGAGCGTAGCCGAGGGTCCACTTGAACTGCTCGGAGCCGCCGGAGATGCTGACGTTGGCGGAGAGGTTGTAGCCGGTGCGTCCGAATACCTGGTCCACCCAGTCGTTTGTCTTCATGCCCTTGTAGAGGTCCATATCGGAGAAGGAGCCGTAACGGGACTCATAGAAACTCGACACGTTGTCCTTGTAGAGGGCGTACTCATACTGGGTGCGGACGAAGTCGTAGGCATCCTGAGGCACGAAGGCATTCTTGTTGGCCATGTTCTTAAAGCCTGCATAGGCATTGAAGTTGACCGTGATCTTGCCTTCCTTACCGCTCTTGGTGGTGACGATGACGACGCCGTTTGCGCCGCGGCTACCGTAGATAGCCGTGGAGAAGGCGTCCTTCAGGACGTCGATGGACTGGATGTCGGAAGCGGGGATGTCGGAGATTGATTCCATGGGGAAGCCGTCCACGATGTAGAGAGGGCTGCTGTCCTGGGTGATGGAGCCTGAGCCACGAACGCGGATCTTGATGTCTGCGTCGGGGTCGCCTTCGGTGGTGGTGATCTGGACGCCGGCCATCTTACCGGACATTGCCTCGGTGACTGATGCCACGGGGACCTGGGTCAGGGCTTCCGAGCTCACTGACGAGACGGAACCCATCACGTCGCGGCGGGAAACCGTGGCATAACCTACCACAACCACTTCATCGAGGAAGTTGGCGTCTTCTTTCATCACGACATCGATCTGCGTGCGACCGTTGATAGGAACCGTCTGGTCACTGAGGCCGATGAAGGAGAAAACGAGGTTCTTCGCATCTGCGGGAACGGAGAGCTCATAGTCTCCGTCGAGGCCGGTGACGACACCGATCTGTGTGCCTTCGACGAAAACTCCGGCTCCCATGAGGGGCTCTCCACCTTCATCCGTCACGACGCCACGAATGGTCGTCTGGGCGGACAGGGAGAGGCTCAAGGCGAGTCCCATCAGCGCAAGAACGAGTTTCTTTGCTTGATGTTTCATAAATGTTTTTTGGAGTTATTAATTGGTAATAAGGAATATATGTTATAATCTGGTATATGCTCCACCCACGGTCTGGCCGGCGACAATGTCCTTGACAAGATAGTGGAGATACATTTCAATATTGTCGTAGCGTCCGTTCTTGTCGAGGGTCTTAAGGAGCGCGTCAGCATTGGAAGTCTTATCCAGGCTGAAGCTATCCTCGAACCAGTCGGGTATGCCGTCCAAGTCGGTGTCCGTGCAGCGGGCGAGTTCTTCGGACGTGGCGTTATACGAGGGCCAGGCGGAGCCGTACTTTGCCTTCACATCATCAATATTATTGACTATTGCGCCAGTCCTGTCCTTGACTTCCTTGCAAATCCTGAGATCAACGGCATCGCTGCGGAGCGAAGCGCCGCCGTATTTGCACACAATTTCCAGGGCGTCGGCCGCGGAATGGGTGGTAGTATAAACTGCCTTTCCGTCCGCTCCGCTGATGGAAAGGGGCGAAGTCAGGACATGACCGTCGTAGGAGAGGGAGTAGTCGGAATAAGCCTTCTTCCAATAGATTCCGCCGGGATATTTCGAGCTGCCCTCGGGATACTGCGTGCTGTAGTTGCCGGAAAGGAAGAGATAGGCCCAGTCGTAGGGGAAGCATTGTGTTACATCATCAATCTTGGTGCTGTAACCGCCGTCCGCCTCAATGAAATAGGGCTTATCGTTGGAATTTGGGCCTGCCTTGTAGTAGTTGTTCACCAGGTTGAAATGGCCGCCTTCGCCGCCGTAGCATCCGTTGCTCGAGCCCCAGTTGTAATTGACGCAGTTGCGGTAGTCCACATTGCCGCGATAAGTCTCGGTGGAGACGTTGTTGCCGTCGTATAGATACTGGTGGTCGAAGCGGGGCGTACGGTTCTGGTGGTGTGCGAGGAGATTGTGGTGGAAACTGGCGTTCTTTCCTCCCCAGATGCCGCCGTATCCGTGTTCGCCCTTGCTGTGGATGGTCTTCTGCAATGATTCGGCGATGATGCACCACTGCATGGTCATTGCGGAGTTAGCATAGAATGAAGCGCATTCGTCTATGGACCAGCTCATTGAGCAGTGGTCCAGGACTATGTTGCTGTGGTAGCGGCCCCAGATGCAGTCCTCGCTGTCACCGGCATTCGGACCTTCATCACCCAGCCTAAAGCGCATGAAGCGGAATATTACGTTGTCGGCATTGACGTTGATAGTGTAGTTCTTGACGCATATGCCGTCGCCGGGAGCGGTCTGGCCCGCAACGGTGAGGTTGCCGTTGTTTATCTGAATCTTACTTTGCAGCTCAATGATGCCAGAAACTGCAAACACCACGATGCGCGCGCCTGAGGCGGTGAGCGCAGCGCGGAGCGAGCCTTCGCCACTGTCATTGAGATTGGTGACGCGGATGACGCGGCCGCCGCGACCGCCGGTAGTGTACATTCCGCCGCCCTCAGCACCGGGGAATGAGCGCGCGACTCCGTCCTCTTCCGCAGCGGGAATGAGGAATTTTTCGTAATGCTCGTAGTGAGTGCCCGGGTCGGGACCGGGAGGGGTCGGGGGCGTCACTTCACCGCCCGGCACTCCGGTAAGCTCAGAAGACCATGCGGAATTCTCCTCTCCCGCGACTGAGCGGACATAGAAGGAATACTCCACACCTTTCGTCAGACCGTCAATTATGGCCACGGTATTGCGCGTAGTGCCCGTCTGGACCTCGCTGCCGTTCTGCAGCAGGCGCCAGGCATACGACTGGGCACCCTCCGCCGCATTCCACTGGAAAATCAGCGAATGGTCGGTGTAGCGGTTGAGAGTTATGCCTGTCGGAGTGGCGGGAGTCACGACGCCGGGATTGACCGGGTCGTCACCGCCGCAAGCGAAAAGCATCAGCAGCGACAGAGGCAGTAGAATCTTCAATAACTTATTCATAGTCAGCTTCATATATAAGCGCAGCGCGAATCAGCGCACCCATGCCTTTAGGGTCGTTGTCGCACACCGGCTCATTTATATAATAATCATAGTCTCCTTTTCGCATCTGCTTTCCGCCAAGGCCGGCGACTGAACAGCAATTCGTGAGCGAAACAAGGCCGCCTTCATCCTCGCGGATGAAAGTGTCCCTTAGCGATCGGAAAAGCGAGGCGGCATAGTCGCCATCCACCTCTCCCCTACGAGCAGCCTTGAGATAGGAATAGACAAACATGGCGCTGCAGGTCGACTCAAGATAATTCCCCTCCGCTCCGGGACGATCGAGCACCTGGTACCACATATGAGTGTCAGCGTCCGCCCACAGGGGCAGCACTTCAAGTATGCCCTTAAGTATGTTTTCGAGCGCATGGCGGCGGGGATGCTCCTCGGGGAAGAGCTCGAGAACGTCAGTGAGCGCCACGGTGTACCAGCCGAGGGCCCTCCCCCAGCAATGGGCTGACTGCCCGGTCACGGAGTCTGCCCAGAACATGGAGCGGCTCTCATCCCATGCGTGGCGCCAAAGGCCAGTCGCAGGATCGTAAGTCCTGGCGGCAGCAACTTCAAACTGCAAAGCAACATCGTCCCAAAGGCTGCCCAGCCCCCTGGAAGAGATATACTCAGCGTAGAAAGGCTCTCCCATGTAAAGCCCGTCGAGCCACACTTGATTGGGATAGACATCCTTATGCCAGAATGCTCCGGCCTCGGTGCGTGGCTGCTCCTGCAGCTGGGCGAAAATGAAATCCTCAGCCTTGGAATATTTATCCCTGGGGCGCAGGCGGTTCAGGGTAAAGAGCGTGCGTGCAGGGCAAATGTGATCTATATTATGCTTCGAGCGCTTGTAGTTTGCACCAACGGTGCCGTCCTCGGCAATAATGGCGTCGTACCAGGCATCGACGTAATCAAGAATCGTTTCATCCCCACAATCCTCATAGACGTCGAGGAAGGAAAGCAGCTCGAGGCCGGTGGTGTAATTCCACTTGAGCTCACCACCCTTGCCGTCGAGATACGAAGCCTCAGGGCAGCGGGCCATTTCCGAGCGCACGATACGCAGCGAAAGAGGCTCCCCCTGTTTTTGCGAGCAAGCGGCGAAAGCGAGCGCCAAAGCGCAAATAGTCAATACTTTCCTCATTAGTACTACTTATTAACGTAAGGGTCCCAGACTATTCCGTCCTGCTTCTGGAACATAACCTTTTCGAAACTGTACTCACCTGCCTGCTTTGCGCTGAGCTTGTGCGCCCACTTGACGCGCGGGCCGCGGGCGCCGGGCCCCTTGGAGCCGTACTCGGCATAGAAGGAATTCTTCTTGGTGTCGGGCTTGCCGGGCTTCTCCCAGTCGTGCCAGCCTTCGGGAAGGATGTGGGAACCGAGCTCGCAGTCGATGAAAACCGTCTTGGCGTAAGCGCCCCAGGGGCGGCCCAGGTAGCA
Organism: uncultured Bacteroidales bacterium; assembly: GCA_947302175.1. Classification (GTDB taxonomy): domain Bacteria; phylum Bacteroidota; class Bacteroidia; order Bacteroidales; family UBA932; genus Cryptobacteroides. The sequence continues at coordinate 78,224 of CAMYVB010000004.1, forward strand.
TTTGTCAATGCCCTCGGCGGCCGTGAGACGGCAATTCTTGAATACGTAGCCGTACTTCTGAGCGGGCAGGGTCGAAGCGGCCGTCACGTAGCTGTTTTTCTTGGAATGTATGGTGCAGTTCTCGAAATAGGCTATGGAGGGGCCGAAGATGAAATCGGTCGTTCCCTCTATGTAACAATCCAGGAAGTAGTTGCGCTTGATGCCTCCGTCCTTTCCGTAGCGGCCGTAGGTGTAGAGCGTATCCTGGTTGCCTATGAAGCGGCATCCCTTGAAGAAGAGGAAGTCGCCGTCAGTGAATACCGCCACCGCCTGCCCGACAGCCTTGCCTTCCCCGGAACTGTTCTCGAAGGTGATGCCCTCGAAAGTCACGTAGCTGGAATGGACATAGACTGAAGCGCTGCCGGAAGTGCCTATCTTGAAGTCGCTACCGCTCCATTTCTTTTCAGCGTATTTGTCGAAGGTTATGATTGTCGAAAGGGCGTCCTCGCCCTTGATGTTGAGACGGAACTTGTTGTGGGGTATGGTCACCTGCTCCTTATATACGCCCTTGCGGATGAAGATAGTGGTAATCTCGGCGTGGCTGTAGTCGGGACAGGCGTCTATTGCTTCCTGCACGGTCATATAATCACCGTGTCCGTCGGGAGAAACCACTATGTCGTAGTAGCAGAAGTGCACGGCAATCTCGGGAATCTGCTCCCTTATCTTGTCGCAGACTATTTCCGTCACCTTGCGGGCGCCGGAGGCGACAGTGTGGGTATTGTCTGTCTTTCCTTCGGGAGCGCAGGCGTACTTGCCGGGAGCAAGGTGCATGAAGTAGGGCCTCGAGGCCTCATCGCCAAGGGACTCTATCCAGTCGAGAGTGGGGGTGGTGATATCGAGAAGGGTGACTCCCTTTTCCTCGGCGACTGCCTTCATTGCGGCGGGATAGTCGCCGTGGCAGTTGCGGTCGAGACCGGCCTCCTTGAACCAGCGGCGGGCGACGGGAGTCAGTAGGACGGGGATGCCGCCCTTGGAGCGGGTCTCGTCGATAAAGCGCCTCAGATTGTCCTGATAGGCTCCCCAGGGGGCTGCATAACGCTCGGGATCGCTCTCCTTGGCATCGTTGTGGCCGAATTCGATAAAGACATAATCCCCGGGCTGCAGGGCGGCCATAACGTCATCCCATTGCCCCTTATCGATGAAACTCTTAGTGCTGCGGCCGTTGCGGGCATAGTTGATTACGCTGACTCCTTCGTCGAAGAAATTCGGGAACATCATGCCCCAGCCGCGTTCGGGACTGCCTTTTGACAAATCTTTCTCGGCCATCGTGCTGTCGCCGCAGAGATGGATGGTAAAAGAACTGGCGCTCAGCCAGACAAGTGCTAGTAGCAGGAGTTTCTTCATAGCGTTTTACCGTTGATGGTCACATTGTCGAAGCTGATGTCTTCGGCGTAGTTCTGATAAATATCCTTAGCGGCAGTAAAGCAGCTGTTATGGAAGTCCAGACCCTTGAGCGGAAGCTCGGGAAGGCCGTTGATGTAGATTGCCTCACGGCCGGCGCCGTTACATACTATGTCGGAGAAATGGATGTCGCGGAACTCGGGCGTGGTTTCATCCACGGGAGGAAGGTCGGCGCTGGAGGCGTCCTTCATCTCAGAAGCGGCCACTCCGGCATAGTAGAGATTGAATATCACGCCGTAGGTCACTATATCTTTCATATAAATATGGTCGCACCATATATCCTTTACGAGACCTCCGCGGCCGCGGGTGCTCTTGAACCTCAAGCCCACGTCGGTGCCCATGAAGCGGCAGGAGCGCACGAGTATGTTCTCCACACCGCCGGACATTTCGCTGCCCACGACGAAGCCGCCGTGACCGTGATAGACCGTGCAGTCGGAAATGATGAGATTGCGGCACTTGCGCGCGTGACGGCGGCCGTCGGCGTCCTTGCCGCTCTTTATGCATATGGCATCGTCGCCCACGTCGAAGACGGAGCCGGTCAGGATGACGTTCTCGCAGGCATCGATGTCGATACCGTCGCCGTTAGTGGAATAATGGGGATTGCGGACGCTTATGTTCCTGATTATTACATTTTTGCACCAGAGGGGATGGAGATTCCAGCAAGGGGAATTCTGGAAGGTAACCCCTTCGAGCAGGACATTCTCGCACTCGCGGAAAGACAGGAGCACGGGGCGAAGGAAGGTCTTAATCTCGTTTTCGTCGAGCGAAGGATCGGGATAGTTGAGGCTTCCGGCGGTGAGGCGGGCCTTGTAGTAACCGGAGTCGGGGTACCAGGCATAGCCGTTCTCTGCGACGACTCCTCCCCTTTCCAAAGTAGATTTCCAAATCTTTTCTCCCACCTTGGCCCTCTTGAGCTCGCGCCAGGCGTCGCCGTTGCCGTCGATGACGCCGCCACCGGTGATGGATATGTCATGGACGCCTTCTGCATGGAGGGGTGAAGTGCAGCGGCGCACGTCGAGGCCCTCGAAATTGGTGTCGATGATGGGATAGAGGTCCTGGTCGGTGCTGAACACTATTATCGCGTCGTCGTCGAGATGGAGGTCTATGTTGCTCCTGAAAGCAATGGGGCCGGTGAACCATATACCTGCGGGGACGTTCAGATGGCCTCCGCCTTTGTCGGAAAGGGCCTGCATGGCCTTTTCGAAAGCTTCGCAGTTGAGGGTAACTCCGTCGCCCACTCCGCCAAAGTCGCTGAGAGAAACGTTAAAATTGGGGATTGCAGGCTCTTCGACTCCAGGCATGTCGAAGGGCAGATCCTTGTAAAGCGCGTCATAGCGTCCCTTTTCGCAATTGCATGAAAGGACGCCTAGAAGGCTTAAGAAAAGTATTAGTGGTTTTCTGGTCATTAGCTTGGTGTTGTGGTGGTTTATCATGGAGCGCCGGGGCTCAGCGTTATTTCAGTAATATCGAGACAGCCGGAATCGTTACTCGGGGCAAAGCGGGAGCAGAAAAAGCCGAAGCGGGCGCCCACCCAGGTGCCGGCCTTGGCGGTAAAAGTACCACCGGCCTTGCTGAACCTGCGGCCGTCTGTGCTGTAGCTAAAGCTGCACCGGGCGTCAGGCACATTGCCCCTGGCCGGTGAAGGCCCGACTTCGAGACGCACCCAAATCGAGGCTTCGGGAATGTCCTCGTACCTAAGCTCGGGGACGCTTCGGGACTGGCGTGAGTGCTCCACGCCAAGGAACGAGTACGGAAGGGTGGCAAGGACGCGAACCTCTTCGCTGCCGCCTTCGGGGGCATCAAGGCAAAGCGCATATTCCAGGCGCGCTCCGCCGGGGGTGTCCATGAGGCGAAGGGCGGCATAGTCGCTGCCCATAACGGCAAATCCGGCCTGCTGGGCGGCGTCCTTAGCCTTGGGATTGGGGCGGAAGCTGAGTTTTGCAGTAAGGGAAAAGCTTTCGAAGGGGAACTTCCTGCTAAGGAAATTGGGGCAATTCCACAACGATGCTTCAGCGTCGCTTTGAAGGACTCCGTAGAGGCGCACGCCACCATCGGGAAGCGCCATATGCCATATGGGAGAGGGTACGCAAGGGTACTGCCAGGCGGGGTCGAGGCCGTAGGGGCAAAAAACTTGCTCCTCGGCAATCTCACTTCCGCCGGAAGGCAGGGCATACTCAGGGACCGGGGCTCCGCAGCCGTCGCCGTCCGGGTCGTCCCCAATCACGGGCCAGCCTTCCGAATCCCAGCGCATGGGCTGGAGATGGATGATGCGGCCGTATGCTCCATTGTCCTGGAAATGGATGAACCAGTCTTCGCCCGAAGGGGTGCTCACCCAGGCGCCCTGGTGGGGGCCGTTTATTTCTCCGACATTAAGCGCAGAGGCATTTCCTTCGCGGCGGCTGCGCATTTCTGTCATGCGGCTGTGGCGCCTGCCGGGGATGACGGTCCTGCCGAAAAGGGTGCCAGGGGCCTCCTGCACATTTTCGGAGCTGCTCAGAACTATCCTCTCCTCGAAGGGGCCGAAAGGGCTTTCAGAGCGAAGGACGGTCTGCCAGCCTGTTGCGACTCCTCCCGCGGGCGCGAATATATAGTAGTAGCCGTCGCGCTTGTACATCTTCGTGCCCTCGATGGTGGGCTGGGTGAGATGGCCGTCATAGACTACGCGGGAAGGGCCTTCAAGCCTACTGCCGTCCTTGGACATGGGGGCGACGAGGATTACGCTCTTGAGACCAGCCCTCGAGCCGGCGAGGGCATGACTGAGATAAGCTTTGCCGTCCTCATCCCAGAAGGGACAGGGATCTATGAATCCCCTCTCCTTCACTACCCAGACAGGTGCCTCCCACGGGCCTGAAGGGTCCTGGGTCCTCACCATGAAGATACCGCGGTCGGGGTCGCCGCAGAAGATGTAGAACCAGCCGTCGTGGAAGCGTATCGCGGGGGCCCACACGCCCTCTCCGTGCCTTACCACATTCCTGAAGCTCCCGTCCTTGAAACTTTCGTCATCTCCGGGGTAGTCGCTCAGGGCCGCTCCCACCTGGGTCCAGTGCACGAGGTCGCGCGAGTGGAGTATGGGGAGACCGGGGAAGAAGTTGAAGGACGAGGCGGTCATGTAGTAGTCCTCTCCGACGCGGCAGACGTCAGGGTCGGACCAGTCGCAGTGGAGTATGGGGTTGGCGTAGGCCTGAGCATGGCAAATTCCTGCTGTGGCCAGCAGGAACAATGCCATGCATATTGCGACGCGCTTCATCCTTGCGGTAGTTTAGCGGGAAACGCGACCTGAGCCGCCGCCGGCGATGAGGCCTTCGACCTCGGAGACGGTGACGCGGTTGTAGTCGCCGATTATGGTGTGCTTCAGGCAGGAGGCAGCTGCTGCGAACTCAATGGCCTGCTGGTCGGTGTCGTAGGCGAGGAGGCCATAAAGGAGGCCGCCCATGAAGGAATCGCCGCCGCCGACGCGGTCCACGATGTGTGTAATGTCGTAGCGCTTTGACTGCCAGAGGGTCTTGCCGTCGTAGAGGACGCCGCCCCAGGTGTTGTGGTTGGCGTTGATTGAGCCGCGAAGGGTCACAGCGACCTTCTTGCAACGAGGGAAACGCTCCATCAGCTGACGGCATACGCTCTCAAAACGGGTCTGGTCGATTTCGCCGCCGGTCTTTTCAGCGTCGAAGCCCTCGGGCTTGATACCGAATTCCTTTTCAGCATCCTCCTCGTTGCCGAGAATCAGGTCGCAACCTTCCACGAGGGCGGGCATGACTTCGGAGGCTGATTTGCCGTATTTCCAGAGTTTCTTGCGGTAGTTAAGGTCGCAGGAGACTTTTACTCCCATCTCATTTGCGGTCTTGATGGCCTCGAGACAGGCGTCGGCCGCACCCTGGCTGAGGGCGGGGGTGATGCCGGTCCAGTGGAACCAAGCGGAGCCTTCGAGGACCTTGCGCCAGTCGACCATGCCGGGCTGTATTTCGGCGATGGCGGAATTGGCGCGGTCGTAGATGACTTTGGAGCCGCGGGCCACGGCGCCGGTCTCAAGATAATAAATGCCTATGCGGTCGCCGCCGCGGACTATACCGTCCACTTTAACGCCCAGGCCCCTGAGCTCGCGTACGCACATGTCTGCGATATCGTTCTGGGGAAGGCGGGTGACAAAGGAGGCGTCGATGCCGTAGTTGGCAAGCGAGACGGCTACGTTGGCTTCGCCGCCGCCGAAAGTGGCGTCGAAACTGGTGGCCTGGCTGAAGCGCTGGTATCCGGGAGTGGCAAGTCTAAGCATCACTTCGCCGAAGGTGGTTACTTTGGGCATGGTTTATATGGTTTTTCTGTTTGATGATTCTCTTATCTTGAGCTCCATGGAGACTACTGAGATGGATGACAATCCGTAAAGGAAGGCCTTGGCGGCCTCGCGGCCCATTTCTATGGAATGCTGGTCGAGGGTCGTTAGCGAAGGGACGGTGATGGCGGTGAAAGACTCGTTGGCCGTGCCTGCTATGCCGAACTCGCCGGGGATCTGCACTCCCCTTTCGCGAAGGTACTCCATTGCGCCGAGGGCAGAAAAGGCGCCGGCGCTGTAGATGGCGTCGCACCCGCACTCAAGAGCTTTCTTCGCCGCTTCGCGACCGCTCTCGCGCATAATGGCGTCGTGGAAAACAAGTCCTTCGTCGTAGCTCAGGCCGCTGTCCTCGAGGGCTTTCCTGTAGCCCGCCAGCCTCTCGCGGAACACCGAGCAGCTTTGGAGGCCTGAGAAGTGGCCTATGCGGGTGTAGCCGTTGGAGGCAAGGAGGCGGGTAGCGCAGTATGCGCCCTCGAAATTGTCGTTTACCACCTTGGCGCCGGGGAGGCTGTCGAACACGCGGTCGAACTGCACGAGGGGGATTTCCCCGCCAAGGGCCTCGGCTATGTGAGAGCCGTCTGTAGCTTCCAGCGAATGCGAGAGCAAGACGGCCGCAACGTGGTTGTTCCTAAGAGCCTTGAGAGCCTTGACCTCGGCGTCGAGACTCTCGTGGGTCTGGCAGATCATCAGATTGTAGCCTGCCTCCCTTAGAAGGGATTCGGCGCCGGCGATGACCTTGGAGAAGAACTCGTGGTAGATACGGGGAACGACGATACCGACAATTTGGGAGCGGCCGCTGCGCAGGCTTGATGCCATCACATTGCGCTCGTAGCCCATCTCAGCGGCTGTTTTGAGCACCGCCTCGCGGGTCTGCGGCTTGACTCGAGGGCTGCCGGCAAGGGCGCGGGAGACCGTGGAAGGGGTCACTCCGAGAGCGGCGGCTATGTCTGTAATCGTTACCATCGGCGACAAAGATATAAAGAATTTTGGAATTTGTGCAAACGTTTGTATATTTGTAGTGAAATTTTTGCAAATCTTTAACTGACAATGAATAATATTTTCTCTCTCGAGGGTCGGAACGCCTGGGTCACAGGAGCCGCATACGGCATAGGTTTCGCCATCGCAAAGGCCTTCGCGAAGGCCGGCGCGGCCAACATCATTTTCAACACCTCCAACGAGGAGTCCATGCTCAAGGGACTCGAGGCCTACAAGGCCGCCGGGATAGAAAACGTCCACGGTTACGTATGCGACGTGACCGACGAAAAGGCCGTCGCCGCCCTGGTCAGGCGCATCCACGCCGAAATCGGACAGATAGACATCCTCGTGAACAACGCCGGCATCATCAAGCGCATCCCCATGCATGAGATGAAGCGCGAAGAATTCCAAAGGGTGATCGACGTTGACCTCGTCGGACCATACATCTGCTCCGCTGCAGTCATTCCCGAGATGATGGAGCGCCGCGAGGGCAAGATTATCAATATTTGCTCCATGATGTCTGAGCTCGGCCGCGAGACCGTCTCCGCGTACGCAGCCGCCAAGGGCGGACTCAAGATGCTCACGCGCAACATTTGCTCTGAGTACGGAGGCTACAACATCCAGTGCAACGCCATAGGCCCCGGCTATATAGCTACGCCCCAGACCGCTCCCCTGCGCGAAAGGCAGAGCGACGGCTCCCGCCATCCTTTCGACTCCTTCATCTGCGCCAAGACCCCTGCCGGCCGCTGGCTCGACCCCGACGAGCTCGCCGGCCCCGCAGTCTTCCTCGCTTCTAAGGCCTCCGACGCCGTCAACGGCCACATACTCTATGTCGACGGCGGCATACTTGCTTACATCGGCAAGCAGCCGTAGTTTTCCAAGGAATTCGTATCTTTGCTAAAATCATATTTGCAATGAAACTCAACTGCCAAGTCAGACAGGCGTCGAGCAACGTGGACGCCAAAAACTATGATACCGAGCGTCTCCGCAAGGAGTATCTCTTCGAGAACGTCATGGTCCCCGACGAGATCAACATGGTCTACTCCATGTTCGACCGCATAATCGCCGGCGGAGCCGTCCCCGTAAGCGAAGACTTGCTTCTCAGCGCCCCTGAGATCCTTCGCGCCGATTACTTCACCCAGCGCCGCGAAGTCGGCATTATCAATGTCGGCGGTGAAGGCAAGGTCCTGGTGGGCGACGAGGAATTCACCATCCCCTTCAAGGAAGCCCTCTACGTAGGCCGCGGCAACCGCCACATCACCTTTAAAAGCGTCGATCCCTCAAATCCTGCCCACTTCTATTTCTGCTCCGCCCCCGCCCACCGCGAGACAGGCGTAAAGCAGGTGAGCAAAAAAGATGCTGTCGTGATGCACCTCGGCAGCCTCGAAGAGAGCAATGAGCGCACGATCAACCGCCTGCTGGTCAAGGAAGTAGTGCCCTGCTGCCAGCTCCAGATGGGCATGACCGAGCTCGCTCCCGGCAGCACCTGGAACACCATGCCCGCCCACACCCACGACCGCCGCATGGAGGTCTACTTCTACTTCGAGCTCCCCGACGACGCAGCGGTCTGCCACTTCTGCGGCGAGCCCCAGGAGACGCGCCACATATGGATGCACAATGAGCAGGCAGTCATAAGCCCCCAGTGGAGCATACACAGCGCCTGCGCCACCCGCAATTACACTTTCATCTGGGGCATGTGCGGCGAGAACGACGACTACAACGACATGGACTGGGTAGCAACCAAAGACCTCAAATAGCATGAAACGCATAATCCTGATACTCAGCGCCCTGGCGCTACTTGCCTCCTGCAGCCCCTCCGAGCGCAGGGTAATGGCCCGCTACGTTCCCGAGCGCGCCGACGACTTCGTTTTCGAGAATAATCTCATCGCCGGCCGCTTCTACGGGCAGGCCCTTGAGGGCAATCCCACCTCCCCCGGAGTGGACGTCTGGGTGAAACTCCCCGGCTGTCTGGTCGCCAATGAATGGTATGAAAAGGCCGTTGCCGAAGATCCTGACTACTACCACCACGACCATGGCGGCAAGGACTGCTACAAGGTGGCCGTGAGCCTTGGCGGCGGAGCATCCGTGCCCTATATAGACGGAGTTCTGTGCTTTCCTGCAACCAATTACCGCTCATACGAAATGGTCGAGGACGGCCCCGAAAAAGTATCATTCGTCCTGCACTACCCCGAATGGGAGGCAGCTGAAGGCATCAAGGTCTCCCTTGACAAAAAAGTGACAGTCATACCCGACACCTATTTCGTCAACGTCGAAGACCAATGGTCATTCACCGGCGCCGAAGAACTGCCCATCGCAGCCGGATTCAAGCTCCACACCGATCTGGAGACAATCGAAACTTCCGAATTCGGTCCCGACCGCTGGGCGATATGGGAAAAGGCTTCCGACCAAAGCATTGAGCCAGAAGACGGCATGCTCGGCATAGCAGTCGTGATGGACGGGGCTGAGGACAGCATCCTCCGCGAAGACCTGGACCACGCGCTTTTAGTAAAGACCGTAAAATCCGGCGAGACCCTCAGTTACTCCTTCGGCAGCTGCTGGTCCAAAGGCGAAGTCAAGACCGCCGAACAGTGGTTCGATATCGTTAAAAACCAATAATAACACTATGGCCAAAGCGTTTCTGAAAGGCATTGTATCGTCAATTGCCGTTCTGATGATTTCCCTTCCCGGCCTCAGGGCCCAAGAGGCCGATTATCAGTATCCCTACCAGAATCCCAAGCTCTCTGCAGAGGAGAGGGCGGACGACCTGATCGGGCGCCTCAGCCTCGACCAGAAGGCCGTCCTGATGACCAACCACAGCCTTGCCGTCCCCGAGTGGGGCATCAAGCGATATAACTGGTGGAGCGAAGCCCTCCACGGCGCCGCCCGCGCCGGCCTCGCCACCTCCTTCCCCCAGTCCATAGGCATGGCAGCCAGCTGGGACGAAGTCCTTCTCAAGGAAGTCTTCGACATAGCCAGCACCGAGCACCGCATCATCTTCGTCAAGGGCCGCAAGAACGGCCTTGACCCCCACTACCGCGGTCTCACAGTCTGGACCCCCAACATCAACATTTTCCGCGACCCTCGCTGGGGCCGCGGTCAGGAAACCTACGGCGAAGACCCCTTCCTCACCGCAGTGATGGGCCGTGCCGTAGTCGAAGGCCTGCAGGGCGAGCCCCGCGACGGCTACGACAAGCTCCACGCCTGCCTCAAGCACTTCGCCGTGCATAGCGGCCTCGAGAGCGAGCGCCACTATTTCGACGTGTCCGACCTTCCCCTTCGCGAGCTCCGCGAGACCTATCTCTATGCTTTTGAGGACATTATCAGCAAGACCGACGTCCAGGAAGTCATGTGCGCCTACAACTCCCTCTACGGCAAGCCCTGCTGCAACAACGACCAGCTCCTCACCAAGATCCTCCGCGAGGAATGGGGCTACAAGGGCATAGTCGTGAGCGACTGCTCTGCAATCCGCGACCTCTGGTCCCCTCCCGGCCATCAGCCCTTCCCCGGCGACCCCATCACCGCTATCGGCAGCGCCGTTCGCAGCGGCACCGACCTCGAGTGCGGCCAGACCTACCGCCGCCTCGCCGAGTCCGTGCGCGAGGGCAAGCTCACCGAAGCCGAGCTGGACGTGTCCCTGAGGCGCCTTCTCATCGCCCGTTTCCGCCTCGGCGAAATGGATCCCGAGGACAGCGTATGCTGGAACCACGTGGACACCACCCTCCTCGACTGTCCCGCGCATAGGGAAGTCGCCCTAAAGATGGCCCGCGAATCCATGGTGCTCCTTATGAACAAGGGCATACTCCCCCTCTCCAAGACCGGCGTCAAGTACGCAGTAGCAGGCCCCAACGCCACCAGCGAGGAATACCCTCTTGGCAACTATGTAGGCGAGCCTGCACACGTCATTTCCGCTTATGAAGGCATCGAGACCGCCCTCGGCGAGAACTCTATATGCAACGCCGACGAGGCCGACATCATCATCTACGTCGGCGGCATCAACCCCCGCCTCGAAGGCGAAGAGATGCCCGTGGACAAGGAAGGTTTCTTCAAAGGCGACCGCACCACCATCGAGCTCCCCAAAGAGCAGCGCGAGGAAATCGCAGCCTTCAAGGCAGCAGGGAAGAAAGTCGTAATGGTCAATATGTCCGGTAGCTCGATTGCCCTGAAGCCCGAGACTGAGAACTGCGAAGCCATACTCCAGGCCTGGTACGCAGGCGAAATGGCCGGACAGGCCATAGCCGACGTACTCTTCGGCGACTACAACCCTGCAGGACGCCTCCCCGTCACCTTCTACGCCTCCGACGACGACCTTCCCGACATGCGCGATTACCACATGGAAGGCCGCACCTACCGCTATTTCTACGGCGAGCCCCTCTGGGCATTCGGTCACGGCCTGAGCTACACCAAGTTCAAATACGGCCGTCCCCGCATCAAGAACGGCGAAATGGTCGTAAAGGTGCGCAACTGCGGCAAACGCGACGGCGAAGAGGTGGTCCAGCTATACGTACACAAGCGTGAAGACGCGGATGGCCCCAGGATGGCCCTGCGCGGATTCAAGAGGGTATTCATCCCCAAAGGAAAGAGCGTCAAGGTCCATATCCCTGTCAATGACGAGACCTTCGAGGCCTTCGACGAGAGCATAGGCAAGATGAGCACCACCCCCGGTCATTTCGACATCTACGTGGGCGGCTCCTCAGCCCCCAAGGCCCTCAGGCGCGTCAAATATACTCTCCGCTAGTTTTTTAGCCCCCTATCGACCTTCCTGGGCCGGGGAATCTACTCCTCCGCCCAGGAAGGTTTTTTAGAAAGGATTGAACGCAGACGCGCGGCATCGAACTTTTCCTTGCGGTCGTAGGTATAGATGCCGTTCTGCTCCTGCTCCACATCGGTGAGCTGGGTGTAGCAGAAGCCGCTTATATAGTCAAGACTGCGTATTGCGTCGGTCAGGGCCTCGAGCCTGGAGTAGACTTCATCCAAGCTTTCGGGGCCTTTGCCGTAACCCCAGGTCTTGGAAGAATACTGCTCTATTACCCATTTGATGCCACCGTATTCGTCGAGGATGTAGGGCTGCCCGCCGTAGGGGCACTCCCGCTCGGGATCGAAGGTGGGGACGGTGCCGTCGCCCTTAAGAGTCTGCTGCTCAATGAGACGGGCTGCATTCTGCTCGTAATTGTGATAGCCCCAAATGTCGGTAACAACGTGGTAACCGCCGCTGCAGTCGTTGACGGGACGATAGTCGAGTGCGTGGGTGATGCGGTAGACGTCGCTGACCATGCGATCGTGGCAACGGGCCTCTTCAACCTTTTTCGCGCGGTCCCAGCTTTCGTTGAAGGGGGTCCAGGCGATGATGGAAGGGTGGTTGCGGTCCCTTACTACTATTTCTTCCCACTCTGAGATAAAATTGCGGGCTGAAACCTCATTGTTGGAATTGGCGCCCCAGTTGGAAGATTCGCCCCATGTGAGATAGCCGAGGCGGTCTGCCCAGTAGTGGAAGCGTTCCTCGAAGACCTTCTGGTGCAGACGGGCTGCATTGAAGCCAACGGCCATCGAGCGCTCTATGTCGGCCTTGAGGGCTTCGTCGCTCGGGGCGGTCCATATTCCGTCGGGGTAGAAACCCTGGTCGAGCACCATCCTGAGGTATAAAGTCTTATTGTTGAGAAAGATGCGGTTGCCTTCTATGTGGATTTTGCGCATTCCGGCATAGGAGTTCACTTCGTCTATTACATTTCCCTCAGCGTCAAGAACCTCGAATACTATATCATATAGGAAGGGGTCATCCGGGGACCAGGTGCGAAGGCGCTTCTTGGGGACGTTAAGTATGAGGGTAGAGGCGTCGGATGCCGTTTCACATGCCACGGCGACGGGTTTTGAGCTCCCGTCGCTGAGCGTAGCCCGTAGCTTCAGGCCTTTCTGTACGGCGAAGAATCGCGGCTCCACGACAAAGCGGCTGCCGTCGAGGTCGGGTTTGACATAGACGCTTTTTAGTCCGCACTCGGAGACTGCTTCCATCCAGACCGTCTGCCATATGCCTGTGGTACGGGTGTAGCGGCAACCCCAGGAAGCGAAGCGGACGCTTTGCTTTCCGCCGGGCTGCACCCCGCTGCGGGTATCATCCTCCACCCAGAGCACCAGGTTGGCCGTTTGGCCTGCCTTGCAGAAGCGGGTGATGTCGAATTCGAAGGAGACGGTGCCACCCCAGTGGCGGCCTGCGAGCTGCCCGTCCACGAAGAGGCTGCAATTGTAGTCAACTGCGCCGAAATGAATTATGACACGCCTGCCATTCCACGCTTCGGGGATTTCGACCTTGCGCTGGTACCACATGGCGGGTATGAAATCCTTGAAGCCCACGCCTGAAAGTTCGCTCTCAGGGCAGAAGGGGACGGTGATGCGGCCGTCGAACCCTTCGCTGGAGGCGTAGCCTTGCTCCAGGCCTGAGCGGCTGAAGTCGAAGACGAAAGACCATTCGCCGTTGAGGTTGACCCAGTCGGCTCTCTGAAATTGCGGCCTGGGGTATTCGGGGCGTGGAATCGCCATGATTGCAGGGCTTACCAGAAGCAGGGCTGCAAGGGTAATGAGGATTTGCTTTTTCATTTAGTAAACGAGTTTTCGGAAGTTGGGGACGCGGTGGAAGGTGACGATATTGCCGTCGTGGGAGTTACGGGCCGCCTTGTCTCCGGAGCGGCTGACTATGCACAGGTCATCGCCATCGATTATCATTGTCGCGTAGTGGCGGGCTGAGTTGTTGGCAGGGCCTATTGCCACCATGCCGGCGTAGGTCCATCTCAGGAGGTCGGGAGAGAAGGACAGGGCGAGCCTGCGGCGGGCGTTAGAGCGGCCGTCTATCTGGGAGTGGAGCAGCCAATAAAGCTCCGTCACAGGGTCGTAGCAGATGTGGAACTTTAGGTCGCCGCCGGGGATGTGGACGAAATAGACCTCGCCCTCGTTTTTCTTGAAGCGGCCTATGCTGAGAGTTCCGTCTTCATTTTCGCTGCCTTTGAGCATCACTCCTATGTCGGGGAAGCCTGTGCTAGCCCTGGCAAGAAGGGCAACTGAGCGGCCCGTCGAGTCGTAAAAGGGATGTGCGGGGTTGAAGATGCGTATTACGTTGGTCTCCAGCATGCCGGGGCGGCCTTCCCCGACAACGGGTATTCCCGAGGGGCGGGCTGCCGCCATGTCGTCGTCAGGGTTGTAAAGCGGGGAGAAACGCCACGACGCAGGGTCGGTGAGGTCTGCTTTGGAATCGGCCTGCATCAGCACTGGACCCACGCCGGGCCAATAGTGGCCGTCCGCTACCCATTTTTCATATACCAGAGTTATCTTCCCGCCGCAGGTGTCCACCGCGGTGCAGCTCTGGTGCCAGCTGGGCTCGGGGCATAGGACTGAAGGCTCGCTCCAGCTTTCGCCGTTATCGTCGCTGCGGCTTATCAGCAGGCGGCCGGAATGGCCTATCATATAGATGGAGCCTCCCTCCTTGAAGAGTATCTCGTGCATCATGGGTATGCGTGCGGGAGTAGGACGCCAGCTGCGGCCTTTGTCGTCGGATAGGAGTATGCGGATTTGATTGCCTGCCTTGTAGTCGCCAAAGTCAGACTTGGGGCCGTCGAGCATGTAGGTGCCGGGGCCGCCGTAGTCAACGGCGACTATGTAACGCCCGTCCTCGCCTTCGATGATGCCGGGAGTGTAGAGGAAAACGCTGTCAGGGCAAGGGGAAACGGCGATAACGTCCTCGCTTGCTATTATCCTGCCGGCGTTTGACCCTGCCGTGCAGGAAGCTAGCGTTATGGCTAAGGCGAGTATTATCGGGCTCTTGGTCATTATTTATCAAAGTTGCGGGAGGCGAAGGGCAGGGACATGCGAAGCGCGAGGTGCCAGTATTCCCAGTTGTGGACGCCGTCGCGCACCCTGAGCTCGCTCTTTATGCCGTGCCTGCGCATGGCCTGGTGGAGAGAGACGTTCTGGTCGAAAAGGAAATCGTCGTCGCCGCAGTCTATGAACCACTTTACCGTCTTCAGGGCCTCGATTGTCGCTTCGTCGGCGTTGTTGACAAAGTCTATTGCGGAGTGCTCCCTGACGGCTTCGCCTGTGTAGTAGAGGCAGTCCTTCGGGCCCTTGGAGGCCTTGACTTCGTCGGCCTTGTTGTCCAGCCAGCCGCTCATTATGTAGCAGCTCGAGTACATGCCGGGGTACCTCTGGGCATAGACGGCGCTGCCGCCTCCACCCATAGACAGGCCCTGGACGGCCCTGTGGCCCTTGTCGCCGATAATCCTGTACTTCGTTTCAACTGCGGGGATGAATTCCTGGTAGAAGAAATCCTCGTAGTTCCAGTTCGGCATGTTGAAATAGCCGTTGGGAACGTGGTGGGTGTCGCGGTCGCCGGCGCAGGGCATGACGATTACCATGGGGCGTATTTCGCCGGAGCGGGAGAGCTCGTCAGCGACAGTCTGCATGTGCCCGAGGTTCTTCCAGTCGGTGTGATTGCCGGTGAGGCCGTGGAGAAGATAGATTACGGGGTAGGTCGCATCGCTCTTGTCGAAGCCGTCGGGGAGATAGACGTTGAATTTCACGGTGGAATTGAGGATTTCGCTGCGTAGACTGTCGGTGACTATCTTGCCTGCGCTTGCCGTCAATGCGGGAACGAGGAAAAGAACAAGGAGAAGAGAAAGGTATTTTTTCATGGTCATTAGTATTTCGTGACGACTAATTTAAGGATTTTTGGTCAAACCGTGGGCAATCTTTGCTATCTTTGAAAAAAAATAACTCCGCATGAACACAATCGTCCTGGCACTCACCCTCGCCCTGTCAGTATCCGCAGCCGTGAGCGAGCCTTCCCAAGCCATAGTCAAGGCCGATAATTCCAAGATAATCCTCGCGCCAAATACCATCACCTGCCCCGATGCCGTCCCTGGTAAGGCCAACCAGTGGCTAGCCTTCCGGCGCGACTTCCGCCTCGAAACACGGCCCACCGAAGCGAAGGCAAGAATCGCCGCCGACAGCAAATACTGGCTCTGGATAAATGGCAAGCAGGTCGTCTTCGAAGGGTCACTGAAGCGCGGTCCCAACCCTCAGGACAGCTACTATGACGAAATAGACCTCGCCCCCTACATCAAAAAGGGCGAAAACAGGATAGCACTCCTCGTGTGGTATTTCGGTCGCCAGGGTTTTTCCCACAAGGACAGCGGCAAACCCCAGCTCTGGATGGAATGCCCCGAAGCGATCATCAGCTCTTCTGACAGCCAATGGCTCACCGCCATCCACCCCGCCTACGGCACTGCGGACTGCCCCAAGCCCAACTACCGCCTCCCGGAATCCAGCATCAGTTTCGACGAACGCCTCAATATAAACGGATGGCAGACAGTTGATTCCGAAACCCTTGAGAATAAGGGATTCAAGCCTGCGGCCCAAATCGAAAGCACTCTTGGCGCCCTGCACCCCCGCCCCATTCCCCTGTGGAAGGATTTCGGTGTCAAGAGCGCCAGGTTCGAAAACCGCAGGGGCGAAAAGTGCGACACCCTCATCGCCCTCCTCCCACACAACATGCAAATGACCCCCATACTCAAAGTCAGCGACGCTGAGGGAGGTCACCGCATCCTAATCGAAACCGACCACTCCGCCATCGGCAAGACCGAAAACCTCCGCGCCGAATATATAAGCGCCAAAGGCACAAAGACATACGAATCTCTCGGCTGGCTCAGCGGCATGCGCATCATCCTTACCGTGGAGCACGGGGCCGAGGTCAAAGCAATCAAGTATCGCGAGACCGGCTACGACACCTTTGCCGAAGGAAGTTTCAGCTGCAGCGACCCTTTCTTCAACAAATTCTGGCAGAAGGGCCTTCGCACCATCTACGTCAACGCCCGCGACACCTTCTTCGACTGCCCGGAGAGGGAAAGGGCCGCGTGGCTCGGCGACATCGTCGTAATCCTCAGCGAATGCTTCCACAGCTACTCCACTTCCCTCCACGCCCTCATTCGCAAGACCATGCTCGAAGCCTGCGCGTGGCAAAAGGAAGACGGCAGCATCTACGGTCCCGTCCCCTCCGGCAACTGGATCAAGGAACTCCCCGTACAGTCGCTCGCGACCGTGAGCCGCTACGGGCTCTGGACCTACTACATGCACACAGGCGATCTTGAGACCCTTGAGATCTGCTATCCTTCAGTCAAGCGCTATCTCGACTGCTACTCCATCGGCGCCGATGGCCTGACCGAGTACCGCAAGGCAGAATGGAACTGGGGAGATTGGGGAGATGAGCGCGACATGCATCTCCTCCAGACCGCCTGGTACTGCATAGCCCTCGACGGCGCGGTAAGGATGGCCGAAACACTTGGCAAAACGGACGACGCCACTGAACTCAGCGAAAGGCTCGAAGCTCTTCGCAAAGCCTGCAACGAGGTTTGCTGGACAGGCAGCGCCTACCGCCACCCCGCATACGAAGGGCAGACGGACGACCGTGTGCAAGCTCTCGCAATACTCGGCGGTATAGCCGGTCCCGAAAAGTACGAGGCCCTATTCGAAACTCTCAAGCAGGAGGAGCACGCCAGTTCCTTCATGGAAAAATACGTAATGGAGGCTCTGTTCGCCATAGGAGAGCCTGAGTACGCCATGGAGCGCGCCCGCAAGCGCTTCGATTTCATGGTCAATCACCCCGGCTACGACACCCTCTTCGAAAGCTGGGACGTGGGCGTTAAGAACTGGACTTGTGGCAGCGTCAACCATGCCTGGAGCGGCGCACCGCTTGCCGTCCTGCCCGAGCGCATGATGGGCCTGATGCCCACCAGTCCCGCCTGGAAGTCTTTCACCGTTGCCCCGGTCCCCGGCGTTTTCGACAGCTGCAACATCTCCTTCCCCACAGTCGCAGGCACAGTGGCATCGTCTTTCAAGCGCCGCGGCTCTTTCGTCACATGGAAAATCACTGTTCCTGAAGGGTCTGAAGCCAGCGTCACAATCCCTTGGGAATTCAGCAGATGCAGCCTGGACGGCAAAAAATGCGAAACAACGACACTTTATCTCGGCGGCGGGATGCACACAATCAGGATAAAATTGTTATCTTGCAAAAATTTCTAATCCGCTGCGGCCATGAAAAGCATACTCATCAAAAACGTATTCTTCGAGAACAGGAAGCGCAACATTTTGATTGAGAAAGGCCGCTTCAAAAGCCTCGATGCCGCGGACGGAGCCGTCGCCCGGCTTGTCATCGACGCCACAGGCAAAGCCATACTCCCAGCCCTCTACAACACCCACACCCACACTCCGATGACGCTCCTTCGCGGCTATGCCGACGACATGCCCCTGGAGCGTTGGCTCACCAACTACGTCTGGCCCTACGAAAACAACATGACCGACGACGACTTCGGCCGCGGCAGCAATCTGGCCGCCAAGGAGATGGTGAGCAGCGGCACCGTGTTTTTCAATGAGATGTATTTCGGCATCCACAAGAGCGTGGACGCCGCGGTCGTGTCGGGTATGAGGGCCGCAATAGGCCTAAGCGTTCTTGGCGGCCACAAGCACACCCTTTCGGCCGACATGATTGACGCCATGGAGGATCTCAAGGACCCTACGGGAGGCAGGATTTGCTTTACAGTCGCACCGCATTCCGTATACACAGTTCCCCCGGAAGAGATTAAAAAGTGCGCGCAGGTGGCCCGCCGCAAGGGCCTGAGAATCCACATACATTGCGCCGAGACAAAGACTGAAGTTGCCAATTGCGTACGCGATTACGGCATGCGCCCCGTTGAGCTCCTCGATTCGCTCGGCGTCCTGGGTCCGGACGTCATCCTGGCCCATTGTGTCCAGGTCACTGAGAAAGAGGTCGATATCCTTGCCGAGAGGCAGGCCGTCATTTCGCATTGCCCCTGCTCGAACATGAAGCTCGGCAGCGGCCGTTTCCCCTACGAGCTCATGATCAAGGCCGGCTGCCGCATCACTCTCGGCACTGACGGCGCTTCTTCGGGCAACAATCTGGATCTTCGCGAGGCGATGAAGTTCGCCGCTCTTTTGGCCAAGTCCGCAGGCGACCCCGTGCTCCTTCCTGCAGAGCAGGTTTTCGATTGGGCCACGAGGGCCGGAGCAGAGGCTTTTGGTATTGATGCCGGAGAGATCAGGGTCGGCAAGCTCGCTGACTGCCTGCTGGTGGATCTTGGCAACGTGAGGATGCAGCCATGCCACAACCTCATTTCCAATTTCGTCTATTCGGCCGATTCTTCATGCATCGACGCCGTCATCTGCGATGGAAATATCATTTATAACAGGATATAGATGAAAAATATAGTATTGATAATAGGGCTGCTGGCGGCGATGAACGTCGGGGCGGCGGCGAAGGTGGAGTTTGGATGGGGAGAGAGCGGGAAGCATTATGCCGAGGCCGAAAAGCCCGCGTTCGAAAAGGCGCCATTCAAATTCACGGCATGGAAGGGCGAAAGGATAAACGCCATGGCGCTCGTATGGAGCGACGAAAGCCTCATTAACCTCAAAGCAAGCGTCAGCGCAATTAGCGCTAAAGCATATACCCTGCCCGAAGGATCGGCAAGCGCGTCGTTTGTTTGCTATGTCGCGGGCGATGTTCTTGCTCCCGGCTTCAACCAGTGCGGCAAAAGGGATACCGTCAACTGGCAGGCCATCAGCCGCGCCGACCGCTTCTGCGGCCCTGCTCTTGACAGCGCCCCAGCAGGAAAGGTACACCCCATCTGGATTTCGATTGATGTGCCGTCCGACACCCCCGAAGGTCTATATAAAGGTTCACTAACCTTGGAGGCTGAAGGGCTTTGCAAGACCCTCCCCTTCAGTTTCAAAGTCGGTCCCCGCACCCTTACCGCGGCTCACGAGCGCCCCTTCAGGCTCGACCTGTGGCAGAATCCCTACGCTGTGGCGAGGGTCGCAGGCGTGCGCCCCTGGAGCCCTGAGCACTTCGAGGCGATGAAGCCCGTGATGTCCATGCTCGCACGCGCAGGGCAGAAAGTCGTGACCGCCACCATCATCGACCGCCCCTGGAACGGCCAGACCGAGGACCCCTTCGGGTCTATGGTGACCAAAGTGCGCCGCATCGACGGTACATGGCTTTACGACTTCACCATCTTCGACCGCTGGGTGGAGTTCATGGAGGGCCTGGGCATAGACGGCGGCATAGGCTGCTACACCATGATTCCTTGGAAGCACGAATACGACTTCTTCGACCAGGCCACGGGCAAGGTCGCAGTGATAAACGCCCTCCCGGGCACTCCCGAGTACGAAGACTACTGGGGCCATTTCATAATGGAATTCGCCGCCCATCTCAAGGCCAAAGGATGGTTTGAAAAGACTTCTATCGCCATGGATGAAAGGGGCGAAGAAGGCATGAAGGCGGCCCTTGCCGTTATTCACAAATACGAACCCGCGATGAGGGTTGCCCTTGCCGGCAGCTATCATCCTTCCATAGCCGACGAAATCGACGACTATTGCCTTGCATTCAAGGAGAGCTTCACCGAGGGCGAAGTGGAAAGGCGCCGCGAGGCCCTTCAGTATTCCACCTATTATACCTGCTGCGCTGAGCGCTATCCCAACACCTTCATAGCTTCCGAGCCCGCCGAAGCGTGCTGGCTTGCCATGGCCGCCATGCAAAAGGGAGTGGACGGCTACCTCCGTTGGGCTTTCAACAGCTGGACCGCCGACCCCGAGCACGACGCCCGCTTCCGCAGCTGGGCTGCCGGCGACACCTATATGGTCTATCCCGGTGGCATGAGTTCCCCCCGTTTCGAAAAGCTCTGCGAAGGATTGCAGGACTATGAAAAGGCCCGGCTCCTGAGGGAAGAATGGCAGGGCGACCCTTCAAAAGCGAAAAAGCTCGCCGCCCTGGAAAAGGCGATTGACGCTTTCACTTTGCAAGTGATTGAGGCATCGGGACCTATCCCTTCTGTCGAGAATCTACGAAAGGTTTTTGAGTGAAATTGTTGAAAAATCTGTGGAAAATTCTCCACAGATTTTTTGTAATAAATTTTTTTAATAACTATTTTTGCATGGTCATAATAGAGGACTGAAAGCCTGATTTTACTTTTTAACCTATAATATTTATGACAAAACAAGCGCAAGCAATCTACGATGCCCGCACCTTAGGCAAGGGCAAGATGCTTACCCTCGGCCTCCAGCACATGTTCGCCATGTTCGGAGCCACAGTCTTAGTCCCGGTCATTACCGGTCTTTCGATGAGCGCCACCCTCCTTTTCGCAGGTTTCGGAACGCTCATTTTTCATTTCCTGACCAAGATGAAGGTCCCGGCGTTCCTCGGCTCGTCCTTCGCTTTCCTCGGCGGTTACGCAGCGGTAGTAGCCATGGGAGAAGCCCAAGGACTTTCCGCCACCGAGTCACTGCCTTATGCCTGCATCGGAGTCTTCTGTGCAGGCATTATTTATTTCATCCTGGCAGGCCTCTTCGCTGCATTCGGCGCAAGGAAGGTCATGAGGTTCTTCCCTCCCATCGTGACCGGACCCATCATCATCGCCATCGGACTTACCCTCAGCGGCTCCGCCATCAATAACTGCAACAGCAACTGGTGGATTGCCCTGCTTGCGATTGCCATCATCATAGTTTGCAACATATGGGGCAAGGGCATGGTTAGGATAATCCCCATCTTGCTCGGCGTATTCGGTTCGTACATAGTCGCGGCCTGCTTCGGCCTCTGCGACTTCTCGGCAGTCAAGGACGCAGCCTGGATAGGCGTACCCTTCAAATGGCAGAACACCGCTTTCCACGTGTTCGCCAGCCCCAACTGGGGCCTGATCGTCAGCGCCATTATAGCCATAGTGCCTATTTCTCTGGCCACTATGATGGAGCATATAGGCGACATGTGCGCCATTTCCTCCACCACGGGCGAGAACTATCTCGAAGATCCCGGTCTCCACAGGACCCTGATGGGCGACGGTCTCGCCACTATGCTCGCCTCGCTCTTCGGCGCCCCCGCCAACACCACATACGGTGAAAACACCGGCGTACTGAACCTCACAAAGGTCTATGACCCCCGCGTCATACGCATCGCCGCCGTCTTCGCCATCATCCTGAGCTTCTGCCCGAAGTTCAGCGCCCTCATCGCCTGCATGCCTGCCGCAACTATTGGCGGCGTATCCCTTATCCTTTACGGTATGATTTCCGCCGTTGGCGTACGCAACATCGTTGAGAACCAGGTGGACTTCACCAAGAGCCGCAACGTAATCATCGCTGCTCTCATCCTGGTCCTCGCCATCGGCATCAGCTACAGCATCGGCGCCATCGACCTTGGATTCACCAAGCTCAGCGGCCTGGCGGTTGCAGCCCTGGTGGGCGTCATCATGAACGCAGTACTTCCCGGCAAAGACTACGAGTTCGGCTCCAACGAGATGGGCGACAAGGCCGTGGACTTCGAAATCAACCCTTCCCTCAGAAAATAGAAACCCTATATATTAATCCATAAACTACGTTTTATGTTCAAAAAAACCATTCTTGCTGTTGCAATTGCAACGCTTGCCTTTGCCCAGGCGGCAAAGGCCCAGACCAACTTCCAGACCTTCTACGATTTTGGCCGTAAGCACTTCACCACCACCTTGGAAGGATTCCACCAGGACAACTGGGGCAACACCTTCTTCTTCATCGATTACGACTTCAACAACAAGGTCGACGGCAAGGTGATTTCCCCCAACGGCACCTATTTCGAAATCGCCCGCTGCCTCAACTTCTGGCAGAACAGCGCCCTCGCGCCGCTCAGCCTCCAAGTCGAGTACAACGGTGGTATCAGCACCGGCGGCACCAGTATCTTCCCCATCAACAGCGCCTTCCTCGCCGGTATTGACTGGTTCCTGCACAGCAAGGATTACAAGAACACCCTCAACCTCAAGCTCCTCTACAAGCACTTCGTGCACATGGAGTCCTTCATCCCCGCCCAGTTCACCGCTGTCTGGGGCTGCCAGGATCTCTTCGGCCTCACCGGCGTGCGCTTCTCCGGCTTCGTAGATGTCTGGACCGAGGGCAACAGCGTAGTCATCCTGTCCGAGCCTCAGCTCTGGTACAACATCGGCGGCCTTTTCGGATGCCCCAACTTCAATATCGGCGGCGAGGTTGAGCTCAGCTACAATTTCGGCGGCCTTTCCTACACCACCGGCAAGAATTTCAACGTGATGCCTTGCCTCGGCACCAAGTGGGTTTTCTAATCATATAAAAGTCAAGAGAAATGAAACCCGCATTCGAGAAGCTCTTTGGATTTGATTCCAAACGCAATAGCGTTAAGACCGAGATACTCGCAGGCCTTACCACCTTCCTCACGATGGCCTATATCCTGGCCGTCAACCCCGGTATTTTCAGCGCCCTCGACGGTATGCCCGGCGGCGCGGTATTTACCGCCACCGCCCTTGCCGCCATCATCGGTACGCTCGTTATGGGTCTTCTCGCGAAGAAGCCTTTCGCCCTCGCTCCCGGTATGGGCCTTAACGCTTTCTTCGTCTTCACCGTCTGCCTCACCATGGGTTACAGCTGGCAGTTCGCTCTCACAGCTGTCCTGCTCGAAGGCATCATCTTCGTCATCCTGACCGTCACGAAGGTCCGCTCCTGGCTCATCAACGCCATTCCCGGCACCCTCAAGAAAGCCATAGGCGCAGGTATAGGTCTCTTTATCGCTTTCATCGGCTTGCAGAACGCCGGTATCATCGTCAACAACGACGCCACTCTCGTTTCCCTCGGCGCTATCACCAAGGGCAAGGCTCTCGTTGCCACGATAGGTCTTTTCGTCACTGCCGGTCTTGTGATGGCAAAGGTTCGCGGTGGCATGCTTTGGGGCATACTCATTACCGCCGCCATAGGCCTTTTCATAAAGGATCCCGCCACGGGCGCGACTGTGACCACCCTTCCTACGAAGGTTGTTTCCCTGCCTGACAGTGTCGCTCCCATTTTCTGCCAGTTCGAGTGGAGCCAGGTGCTGAGCTGGGATATGCTCGCAGTGGTGTTCACCTTCCTCTTCATCGATATGTTCGATACCATGGGCACCATTATCGGCGTCCATCAGGGTGCAGGTCTTATCCAGAAGGGTAACGAGGAGATCCCCGGCGTGGAGAAGATGTTCCTTGCCGATTCCATCGCCACCATTTGCGGCGCTTGCCTCGGTACCAGCACCACGACGACTTATGTTGAGAGCGCTTCCGGCGTTGGCGAAGGCGGCCGCACCGGCCTTACCGCCGTTTCCGTGGCCTTCTTCTTCGCCCTGGCCCTGTTCCTGAGTCCCATTTTCCTCGCCATTCCCGGCGCAGCGACTGCTCCCGCCCTCATAATTGTCGGCGTGATGATGATGCCTTCCATCAAGACCATCCATTGGGAAGATTATTGCAAGGCCATTCCTGCATTCGTTACCATTATCATGATGCCTCTTGCTTACTCGATTTCTGACGGCATACTTCTTGGCGTTATTTCTTACGTCATTACTCACGCCGTTGCGGGCAAGTTCAAGAATATTTCGGTGACCATGTGGGTCCTTGCCGCCCTCTTCATCTGCAAATACATCTTCATCTAGCAGATAATACTACCGACAATAATCCCCGGCCAAATGTGATGTGACCCCCAAAAGTTGGACGGTTTAACATTAGTTACGAGGCCTTAGATTGGAACAGAGCTCGGTATTGCACCGGGCTCTTTCCTTTTAGCCTCAGTTTGATTCTATCGTTGTTGTAGTACCGGATGTATTCCCGGAGAGCTTTTTTGAACTGGTCGATAGAGTCCCACTCCTGCAAATATAGCAATTCATTTTTCAT
>CAMYVB010000005.1 GCA_947302175.1 uncultured Bacteroidales bacterium
AGGCTGCTGCCGAGAAGGCCGCCGCTGAGAAGGCCGCCGCTGAGAAGGCTGCTGCTGAGAAGGCTGCTGCCGAGCGTCTCGCCGCTGAAAGGGCCGCTGCTGAGAAGGCTGCCGCCGAGGCCGCCCGTGCAAAGGCTCGCGCCACTGTTGAGAATGTCTACTTTACCATCAACAAGTCCAACATCAACGCCAGCGAGGTTGCAAAGATCGACGCCATCATTGCTCTCCTGAAGGAGTATCCCGAGGCAGTCGTCTCCATCACCGGCTACGCCGATAAGGCCACCGGCACCGCAAAGCGCAACATGGTTCTCTCCCAGGAGCGTGCCGAAGTTGTGACCAAGGCTCTTGTCGATGCAGGTATTGCTGAAAGCCGCATCACCACCAACTACTATGGCGACACCCGTCAGGTCTCCGAGGTCCCCGAAGAGAACCGTGTCTCCATCTGCGTCACCCGCTAATACTTAATCACACACAATAAAAAATCTCCAGCCTCCCGCTGGAGATTTTTTTTATTTACAATAATTTGTACATTTGTATGATATTGCCGTAGCTGGCTTAATTGACACAAGACAATAATAACTAAACCAATAAAACAACCATGATCGACAACAAAAAAAGAGTTTACCGCTTTGGCGGCAAGACCGCAGAAGGCGACGGCGCAATGCGCGAACTTCTCGGCGGCAAAGGAGCCAACCTTGCTGAAATGAGCAGGCTCGGCCTCCCTGTCCCTGCAGGATTCACCATCACCACCGAATGCTGCGCTGAATACTATACCCTTGGCGGAGGCTACACCGACGCTCTCCGTAAGGAAGTCGCAGACGCACTCACTGCCACCGAGCAGCTTATGGGTATGAAATTCGGCGACAAGGAGAATCCCCTCCTCGTCAGCTGCCGCTCCGGCGCCCGCAGCTCCATGCCCGGCATGATGGACACAATCCTCAACATCGGTCTTTGCTCCGCCACCATCCCCGGCATGATCAAAAGGACGGGCAACCCCCGCTTCGTCTACGACGCCTACAGGCGCCTCATCATGATGTATGCCGACGTCGTCATGGAGAAAGCCGAAGGCATTGAGCCCGAGGATGGCAAGGGCATACGCCAGCAGCTCGACAAGATGATGGAAGAGCTCAAGGAAGCCAAGGGCTACAAGTCCGACACCGAAATTTCCGCCGAAGAGCTCGAAGCTCTCTGCGTTGAATTCAAGAAGAAAGTCAAGGAAGTCCTCGGCGTCGAGTTCCCCGACAGCGCTGAAGCGCAGCTTTGGGGCTCCATTGGTGGCGTCTTCAAGTCCTGGAACGGAAAGAGGGCCATCGCCTACCGCCGCATCGAAAAGATACCCGATGACTGGGGCACAGCAGTGAACGTCCAGTCCATGGTATTCGGCAATATGGGTGAGACTTCCGCCACCGGCGTCGCATTCTCCCGCAACCCTGCATCCGGCGACAACAAGTTCTACGGCGAGTGGCTCATCAACGCCCAGGGCGAAGACGTCGTTGCCGGCATCCGCACCCCCAACCCCCTCAACGAAGCCACCAAGACCGAGCATAACGCCCATCTCCAGTCCCTCGAGACCGCCATGCCCGAGGTCTACAAGCAGCTCGACGACATCCGCACCCTCCTTGAGAACCACTTCCACGACATGCAGGACATCGAGTTCACCATCCAGGATGGCAAGCTCTACATGCTCCAGTGCCGTATAGGCAAGAGGACCGGTCTCGCCGCCCTCCAGATGGCCATGGATATGGTCTCCGAAGGCATGATAGACGAAAAGACCGCCGTTATGAGGGTTTCTCCCGCCCAGCTCGACGAGATCCTCCATCCCGTCCTCAACGCTGCCGCCGAGAAGAAGAGCACCGTTATCGCCAAGGGTCTTCCCGCCTCTCCGGGCGGAGCCGTCGGCACCATCGTTTTCACTTCCGAGGCCGCAATGCAGGCCAAGGCCGAGGGCCGCAACGTCATCCTCATCCGTGAGGAGACCTCTCCCGAAGACATCGAGGGCATGCGCGCCAGCACCGGTATCCTCACCACCCGCGGTGGCATGACCTCCCACGCAGCCCTCGTGGCCCGTGGCTGGGGCAAGTGCTGCATCGTGGGTTGCGAATCCATGAAGATTAACTTCGCCGCCAAGACCGTTTCCTTCGCCGGCAAGACCTTCAAGGAGGGCGACTACCTCAGCCTCAACGGCTCCAAGGGTTATGTCTACGGCGAGCAGCTCACCACGAGCGACGCTTCCGAGAATCCTCTCTTCGTCAAGTTCATGGCCATGGTGGACAAATATCGCCGCCTCGGTGTCCGCACCAACGCCGACACTCCCGAGGACGCCCAGAGGGCCCTCGCATTCGGCGCTGAAGGCATAGGCCTCTTCCGTATCGAGCATATGTTCTACGGCCGCAACAGCGAGACTCCTCTCGCCAAGCTCCGCAAGATGATCCTTTGCGACACCAACGAAGAGCGCAAGGCTGCTCTCGATGAGCTCGAGCCCTTCATCAAGGCCTCCGTCAAGAACACCCTCCGCATCATGGACGGCAAGCCCGTCGTCTTCCGCCTCCTCGATCCCCCTCTCCACGAGTTCGTTCCCAAGAGCGCCGAGAAGGAGCAGGAGCTGGCCAACGAGCTCGGCATCTCCGTCAAGGAGGTCGAGCGCAGGGGTGAGAACCTCCACGAGGTCAACCCTATGATGGGTCACCGCGGTGTCCGTCTCCACGTCACCTTCCCTCTGATCGCCGAGACCCAGTACCGTGCCATCTTCTCCGCCACCGCAGAGCTTCAGGCCGAAGGCCTCAATCCTCAGCCCGAGATCATGATCCCCGTCACTGTCTCCGCCCGTGAGCTCAGCTTCCAGAAGGCCATTTGCGACCGCATCAAGGCCGAGGTCGAGGCCAAGTACGCGACCCTGATCGACTACCACTTCGGTACCATGATCGAGATCCCTCGCGCCACCCTCACCGCCGACCGCATGGCCCGCACCGCCGAGTTCTTCAGCTTCGGTACCAACGACCTCACCCAGATGACTTTCGGCTTCAGCCGCGACGACGTGGGCACCTTCATGGGTGACTATCTTGGCAACAAGATTCTCGATGCCGATCCTTTCCAGACCATTGATACCAAGGGTGTGGGTAAGCTGGTCGAGTACGGTATCAATGCCGGCCGCTCCAAGAGGCCCGAGCTCAAGTGCGGTATTTGCGGCGAGCATGGTGGTGATCCCGATTCCATCGAGTTCTTCAACCGTATCGGTCTCGACTACGTGTCCTGCTCTCCTTTCCGCGTCCCCATTGCCCGACTCGCTGCCGCCCAGGCCGCCATCCGTCAGGCTTAATAATAACCGTAATCAAAAAATGCCCGGCGAATAGCCGGGCATTTTTTGTGTCTTTAGAAAGAAAGGAGGAAGGTGGGGAGGAAGTAGCTTTTTTTGCTGAGGATGGGTTTTACGGTCTTGGGCGTTGCGGTCTTTTCTTTTTGCTCGAAAGGGACCTGGACGGAAGCGTGGAGGCCGAGGGAGCGAAGGCGCTCTACAAAACGGCGCTCAAGGTCGTCCTCGACGATTTTACGCGAAAAGATGATGGAAGTGGTATCTCCGACGCTGACGCACGAACAGCTGCCGCTACGGCGGCGCTGGCGGCCAAGAATGAAGTCCATGTCGCGCACTTTGTCCTCCATGCCCTCGGGAAGAGTGACGTTGCCGAGATTGGAGAAAGTGTAGGTGGCGTAGTTGTCGCCCTTGAGGAAGTTGATGAGGTTGATGATGGGCTTCTTGATGAAGATGGGGATGCAGCGTATTGCAAGGCTGTCCTCGAGCGCCACGTTGGCGGCAATGCGGCGAGTAAGGCGCGATTCCCCGGTGTAGAGGCGCTTCTGGTACTTAATCTCGCGCAGGGCCTCGTCGAAGTTGAATTCGCCGTTGTTGACGTCCAGGGTGAGATATATATAAGAGGAGAAGTTGCGCATTGTGCAGCTGCCGTAGATGGGCCTGAGGTTGACGGGGAGTTCCATACGGATGAAGCCCTTCTTTCCTTTCTGCTGCCTTCTCACATCCTGCAGGGAGAGCATTATGAGGGTGGAAAGAAGCTCGGTAACGGTGCATCCCAGCTCGTGAGCCTTAGCCGTGAGCGCTGAAGAGCTCAGAGAGACTTTGACGGTATTGACGCTGTTGTCTTTCTCCTCGGTGCCCTCGATGTGCCAGGCGCTTTCCTCTTTGTCCAGGGCGCCCTTGGCGCCGGAGAAGCGGTCGAAAGAGTCTTCGAGCTCCTCCTGGTCGCCGCGGGAGTCGGGATCGAAGACCCATTTGCCGTAGCCGATCTCGGGGTGTCCGGTGATGCGCAGGTATTCGCCGGCAACGCTCATAAGGAATGTGGCGGCGCCCGTACCGTCGGTCAGGGCATGGAAGACTACGAGGTCTATGCGCTTGCCGTTGCAGCCGAGTTTGAACATATAGCCGCCGTTCCTTTCAATATCGACGGGACGAAGGGTTGTGTCGGTGCTGACCGTAGGCTCATTCTCGAGCCTCTGGAGGAACCACCAGAATAGGCCGCGCCTGAGGGTATAGCGGAACCCGGGGAAGCGGGCCGTCACGCTCCTTAGGGCCTCCTGGAGCTTCCAAGGGTCCACGGGGGAGTCCATGGTGACGGACATTTTGTATACGGTGGAGTATTTCCTGGTCTGGCAGGAGGGATATATTATTGCTGAATTTTCAAGTCTTGTCCATTCGGGGGCAGTCATGATAATCGTGTTTTTCTGTTTTGCAATGCAAAGCTACTGTAGAATACAGTGGGGGAGAAGGAATTGTTATCAGAGGGCTACTTTTGTGATGTAAACCCTCGTTTTGTGACATAATCCCGCGATTTTTGTGACTAAATGAAAAAAGTTTTAACTTTGTCACAACGAAATTTGTGACGAAAATGGACGGATATCCTAAGATGTTGCAGCATCTGATGCCGAATTTTATCTACGTCTTCGCTTCGGCGGCTTTCTTTTTGGTGAGTGTCTTCCTCTATAGGCCCGTAGCTCTTTGTAATCTTATGAGGGCGGGAGAAAGCTCGGGCTTCGAGCTTTACAACTTCAATATTTCCATCTGCTTTGTCATCATACTTGCTTCGCTTCTGCTCTCGAGGCTCGTTTTCTATTTCCTTAGGAAAGTTATTGACAAGTCGTGGTGGACCTATATCTTCTGGTGCGTTCTGGAAATTGCAGTCTGCAGCGCATTTGTAGGTCTCTACCTGGTCCTAACTGACAGGGGACAGTACACATTCTTCCTTTATTGGTGGCGCAGTATTTCCTGCCTCGGTACTGTATTCATCTACCCCTATATAATTCTCTCGCTTCTCTATGTCTGTCTGGAAAAGGGGAGCGAAGCTCCTTTGTCCGACGACGTGCGATTGAAGTTCTATGACAACCGTCATCAGCTGAAATTCATTACCGAGCGCTCCTCTATAGTTTTTCTCGAGTCCGACGAAAATTACGTCAATATCACTTATCTTGAGAACGGGGTGGAGAAGCACTTCCAGCTGCGCAACTCCATGAAGAATCTGGAGCCCCTGTGCGAGAAGGCCGGCTTCGTCCGGACCCACCGGCGCTATATCGTTAATCCGGATATGGTAAAGAGCATAAGGAAAGACGAAAACGGCGTGCATATGGCCGATCTGGGCCTCGCTTCCGGCAAGGGCGTACCCATCTCCAAGCCCAACTACGACAGCGTTTCCAAGCTTCTCTAGGACCATGCGATATCTTGTCAACGAGTCTGTAAATCCCCATTTCAACCTCGCTTTTGACGAGTACTGCCTGGAGTCGTCCGCAATTGACGAGCCCGTTTTTTACCTTTGGCGCAATGCCCCTTCTGTAATAATCGGTCTCAACCAGAATGCCTACGGGGAAGCGGACCTGAGGTACCTCGAGGAAAATGGGATAATCCTTGCCCGCAGGGTTACCGGCGGGGGAGCGGTGTACCACGACCTCAGTAACCTCAATTACAGCTTCGTCGGCAAAAGCTCAGAAATAGATCCCGCCTCGTGTATGACTCTGATCAGGGATGCGCTGAGGAGCCTCGGCGTTCCTGCTCAAATTAGCGGCAGGAACGATATCCTCGTGGACGGTCTCAAGGTGTCGGGCTACGCAAGGCGCGTGTGGAAAGACCGCACGCTAATCCACGGCACTCTGATGTACGACGTCGACCTGGAAGCTCTGAGGCTCGCCCTTGGCGCGCCTGAAGGCAAGTTGAAAGCTTCGGGCATCGCTTCGGTCCGTTCGAAGGTCGCCAACCTCAAGGACTATCTTCCCGCCGGCTTTTCCCTTATGCAGATGAAGGAAGCCATATTCGGCAGCCTTTCAGGCGGCGATAAGCAGTACGTCCTTCCTGAGTCTTTTGTTGCAGAAGTTGCTAAGCTCGAAAAAGAAAAGTTCTCCACTCCCGAGTGGGTTTTCGGTCGTTCCCCTGCGACTGAATTCCGCCGCAAGAGAAAATTCGCCTGCGGCACGGTGGAACTGTTTCTTAGCGTCAAGAGGGGAGTAATCAGCGAAATCCATTTCGGTGGCGATTTTATAGGGAGTTATTCCGCCCTCGAGCTGGAGGAAGCGCTCACGGGCGCGGAGTTCGAGCCATCCGCTCTTTCTTCCGTTTTGAGGCTTTATCCTGTCTCTAACTATTTTGACGGTATGACACAGGAGGAGTTTGTTGATTTTGTTTTGGAGCCGTTTTGAGATGAAAGTTTTGTTCGCCCACGGGCTCGCCTCATCAGGAGCCTACAAGACCGCTTCGACCCTTCGCGCGCTTCTGCGTCCTTGCGAAGTTATTTCTCCCGACCTTCCCGTGGAGCCTTATGAGGCGGTAGCGCTTCTTAAGGATATTTGCGAGCGAGAGCATCCTGACCTTATCGTCGGCCTGTCCCTCGGCGGCTTTCAGGCTCAGAAGCTGCGCGGCTATCGCAAGATTCTAATCAACCCCGACCTTCATCCCTCGCGCCTGCTGCGCACGAAAATCGGCGAAATGGAGTACCTTTCTCCCCGCCGCGACGGCGCCAAGAGTTTCATTATCTCCGAGAAGACCTGCCTGGAGTACGAGGAAATGGAGAAAAGCCAGTTTGACGGCCTCGGCGACGCTGAGATTGCTCTCACTGACGGTCTTTTTGCCGATTCTGACGAGCTTGTGCACTGCGACGCCGAATTTGAAGCCCACTATCCCGGCCACGCCCACACCTACCCCGGCACCCACCTCCCCACCTTCCCCCAGATCAGAAATTACCTTCTACCATTGCTTGACAGATAATTATGCCTGCCAGCGCGGCTGAAGGCAATTATTTTTTGTGCAGTTGCTCAAAAAACCAATTGCCTTCATCCTCCACAACGCCCACGCACGCAGTTTTAAGCAAGACAGCGGAGGACTGGCAGTTTCCTGAGCGACCGTTCTTTTGGGAGCGAAGGAAAGCTGCCAGCCGCAGCGTAAAACTAAATTGTAAAAGTGCGGAGATTTTATTAGCTTTGTGATCGACCAACAAGCACAAAGTATGAAAAAGACAATCGCAACCCTTCTGATGCTCCTTCTGGCCGCAAGCCTCGCGTTCAGCCAAACACCCCATAAATACGGCATCAAATGCGCCGTAGTAAAAACCGTCACCGAAAACCGCGGTGGCGTAAAATCCTACAACACCCTCTGGTTCGACGACTACGGAGCCAAGGAAAAGAACCTCACCACGATGGACATGGGCGCCGGCATGGGCGTAGCCGAATGGAAATCGGTATCCGTTGGCGATAAAACTTACAACTTCGACGACTCGCGCAAGAAGGTCACGACGATGGACCGCATCGACCTCAACTACCTTGATACTGAGAATGCGGTAGCCAAAGCCAGGAAAATGACCGTCCTTGGCAACGAGACCGTTGGCGGACGGCCTTGCGTCAAGATTCAGGAAAAAGTAAAACAACTTCTCCATACCGCCACGGTGACGTCCTGGGTCTGGCAGGGCATACCCATCAAATACGATATCGACAATCCTGAGTCCCACACGACCCTCATCGAAATCGTCCAGCAGAAGTCCCTTCCTGCCTCCACCTTCGAAATCCCTGCCGACTACACCATCCAGGAACAGAAAGCTCCTAAAAAGAAATAGCTGATTGCCTACGCGGCTGAAGGAAATTATTTTTTGTGCAGTTGCTCAAAAAACCAATTTCCTCCAGCCTCCACGACGCCCGCGCACGCAGATTGATTAGAGATCGGAGGCGTGGGAGAGGAGGTAGTTCTCGGCCTCGACGCTCCAAAGGCCCTGATGAGCCTTGCAAATGCGATCCAACTCGTCGTAGACAGGTTTACCGACCTTGCCGAAATCGGCGATGGCCGTGAGGGGCATCTCGATATGAGTGTAAATCAACTTCTTGCCGCCGGGTATGGAAGGGAGGTTGAGGGTGGTGTCGATAACGGCGTTGAGGCCGCCGACGTGGGTCACCAGACCTGCCGGATCCATTCCCTTGCCCATAAGGTCAAGAGCCTCCTTCATATCGTCAGTATTGCCGCCGCTGGTACCCACGACATGGGTGCTGGCGTAATGGACGTTGTAGAAATTCAGAGGGGCCTTGAAATCGGGCTTGCCGGGACCGGAGAAGAAATTCAGGCAGCCGTCGAAGGCGAGTATCTCGTCGGCCTGCTCGATGACGGCAGGGACCGGAGCCATAACTACGACCTCGTCGTAGCCTTCGCCGCCGGAAATGCCCTTAAGCAGGGAGACGGGATCTTCGACCTTGGTGTTGACATAGTGCAGTTCGATGCCGCGGGAGGCGGCGAACTCCTTGGTATAGAGGCTCGCAGCCCTGTCGAGACGGGCCTGGTCTATGTCGGTCACGACGAAAAGGGAAGGACGCCTGTCCTCGCGGTGGAGGACGTAGTTGATCATGGCAAGACCCATGGGGCCGACACCTGCGAGCAGGGCCATCTTGCCGTCGTCCTTGATCTCCATCGAATGGACGTATGAGCCGGGGGTGGTGTGATAGCAGGCGTGCATGGCGCCTATTACGCAGCTCAGGGGCTCGCTAAGGGATGCGGGGTAGAAACCTTCGCCCTTGAAAGGCAGCAGGCAGCCCATTTCCATCACCTCGGCGGGAATCACGACATAGGTCGCGTCGCCGCCTATATACTTATAGGAGTATCCGGGAGCGGAAAGAACGCCGACGGGGCCGCCGGGATAGTTGAGGGCGGGCTGGATGGAGAATTTGTCACCGCTCTTGAACCGGGAGGCCCATTTGGCGCCTACTTCCACTATTTCACCGGCGAATTCGTGGCCTATGATTGTGGGGTTCTCGGCTACGTCGTCGGGGACTCTCTTGTGGGCGGCTCCCTGGTGGGAGGATTTGTAGGACGACATGCATATGGAGTCGCTGACCACTTTGGCCAGTATTTCGTCGTCCTTGATCTCGGGAAGTTCAAACTCTTCGAGCCTGAGGTCCATTTCGCCGTAGAGGCGTACAGCTTTGGTTTTCATATTGGTGATAATTAATTAAGCATTACCTGGCCGCCCGTTACGGGTATGGCCTGGCCGGTCTCGCCGGTCTGCTCTATGGCGTAGAGTATGGCCTTGGCGACATCGGGGGGATTGCAGCCCTTGCGCATGGGCACTTTCGAGAGATAGTAGTCGCGCACATCGGCGACGGTCTTGGCTCCGGGGACTTTACCTGCGTTGAGGTACTGGACGAAGAGTCCCTTCTCGGGGTCGCTCCAGAGGGGACCGTCGAGGAAGTTGCCGGGGCAGATGGCGTTGACCTTGATGCGGAAAGGAGCGAGCTCCAGGGCGAAGGACTGGGTGAGTCCTATGCCGCCGAACTTGCTGCCTGCATAGGCGTAATTGGCTTTAGAGCCTTCCAGGCCGCTCTTAGAGTTGATCTGGATGATGTCGGCGAAGTACTCGGGGTCGAGCGCGGTCTGAATCTTCATCACGTGGCTGGCGACCTTGGAGCAATAGAAGAAGGCGTGGTAGTTGATCTTGGTCACGAACTCGAAAGTCTCGGGGGTGAGAGTCTCGAGGTCGCCTGCGCGGGCGACTCCGGCGTTGGAGACGAAAGAGTCCAGGGCGCCGAACTCCATGACCGTGCGCGCGACGAGCGAGCGCACGCTGTCTATCTCGGCGACGTTGGTCTTGACAAAGATGGCCTTATTGCCCTTGCACACGGCGTTGAATGAGGCGGCAGTGGCCTCGCCGGTGACTTCGTTGAGGTCGGCGACTACTATGTTGGCGCCCTGGCCAATCAGGTAACGCGCGATGCCCTCGCCGAAGCCCTGTGCGGCGCCGGTAACTATGATGGTCTTGCCCTCGACGCGTCCTACGGCGCCCGAAGCGGCGACCTTGCGGCGGTAGTTCTCCACCTCCCAGTTGTCGATGAAGGAAATCTGGCGGCGGTTCATGGGATGAGCTCCGCCCCAGGAGCCTGAGTACCAGGCAATCTTGCAGCAGTCGAGGAACACTTCGGTCACAGTCTTGGCGTCGCGGGCGTTGGTGCCGGCGGCAAGAAGGCCGAGGCCGGGGACCAGAATGACTTTGGGAGTGTGGCCCCTGCGGGCAACATAGCGCTCTATGGCCTTTTCGGCGGCGGTGACGTCAGTACCCTCGAGGCGCAGGTACTCGCTCTTGCAATATACTATGCCGTCGGGAGTGAAGGGGGTCTTGATGGCCTCCCAGCTCTCCATGGCCCAGCTGATAACGGCGTTGGACGTGAGCTTGACGGTCTTGGGCCCGCGGCCATTGCGGCTGAGGACGGTGCGCACTGCGGGGATGAACTCCATCGCGGCGTTTTCGTCCACGGCAACTTCGCCCTCGGGAAGAGCTTCGACCTTTGACGAAAGGACGTCCATCACGTGGTCATATACTTTCTCAATCTCGGCGGTGGTGTTGCCGCCCACGAAAATGCCGTGGTTCTGGAGGAAAATCACCTGAGGCTCGGTGCCTTTCTCTACCCTCCAGGCCTTGATGCGCCCGTAAACCTTGCGGAAAAGGGTGTAGCCGGGGTCGGTGTACTCAATGTACAGCGCCTCAGGGAAGAGAGCGGCGCACTCGGAAGCGGCGTTTTTCGAGCACATCAGCCCGCCGACGAGCGTGGGATGCAGGTGCACGACAAACTTCCAGTCCATGCAGTCGTGGAGCGAAGTCTCGACGGAAGGACGGCGGTCGGGAGTGAGGCATGCTGCGGCAAGATCGGCCTTGACCTGCGCTTCACGCTCAGCAGCGTCGGCGCTGTAGCGCCTGCGTCCCATGGGGGCGAGCTTCTTGCGGTCGAGGACTGCAAAACCGTTCTCGTCTATGGTTGCGAGCGCATGCCCGCTGGCCTTCACATAGAGGCGGGTGTCGTCTTTATAGGAAGTGTTGCCGCCGCCGGCGATTACGAAGCGTGAATCGGCGCCGTATTTGCGCGAAACGGCAATCAGCTCATCAAGTTCTTTCATATTGCTTTCATAATTAAATCCTCACCGGCGTCGCGGCTGTCAAGGCCGGCCTGGTGGGCGGCGATGGCGCAGGCGCCCCGCCAGTTTATCTTTTTGAGCTTGTCCGAGAGCTCGGAAGCATCGCGGGTGCGAAGCTTTACGGGCTCCATTGCGGGCGTGTTGTGCTCGCTGCCGAAGCTCACGATGAAGCCTTCGTCTTCAAGGTAGGAGGCGTACTGCTCGAGTACGGCGGTCGTGTTGCGGGTGGTGATGAATTCCACGCTCTTGAAGCCGCGCTTTTTAAGGGTGTCGGCGGCTTTCATCAGGTCGCCCTCGAAGTCGGTGAAATTGCCCTTTGCGTCGTCTGCAAGGAAGGGATAGGTGGGTATGCCGCCTGCTGCTTCTATGATGCTCTGCACGGTCTCCATGGGGAGGAAGGCCTTGGGCTCTTCGGGCACGAAGGCGGGGCCTCCTGCCTTCAGGAGTTTGGAGCGAAGGGTGTTCTCCACCGCGGCGGGAGCGTCGTCGAGGCCGGGGATTACCTTGGCAAAGGCCTCTTCGTGACCGGCGAGGGCCATGCGCAGGGCCTTTGCAAGATGCCTCTCGCGAACCGAACCCTTGGTGAGCTCTGCCTTAATCTTTTCGAAGTCCAGGACTATGTCGATGCCCTGGGACTTGAGCCATTCGTTGAGTTTGAGGCACATCTTGCCCACCTGGGCGTTGGACTCGGCGCGGACAGCCTCGAGCTGCCTCAGGGGCTCGCCGCTGAGAATAACGGGGTAGCTAAGGCCCTTGCCGCTGATGTAGGTGCGCCCGGGGTTGCCGGGGTCGTTGACCTTGAGACCGGCGGCCTGGTCTTCCATGTTGACGGAGATGAACTCGATGCCGAAAAGGGGATAGAGGCCGCGCTTTGGGCAGCCTTCCTTCCAGGCCTGATATCCGTCCATGGAATAGAAATCGTTGATGCCGATCACCTTGACGGCCTCGGCCGCCGCATGGTCCAATGCCTCCTCCACTGAGGAGAAGGCACTGAACGAGTACGGAGTATGGAGATGGGCGTTTACGTCGATCATACGCCTTTCTTTGCCCTGAGTATCTGCTGGGCGCAGGTCTGGTTGCTCACTGAGACGTAGTCCTTGAGAGGGACGATCTTCTCGTTGATGGCGTCGAGGAACCAGCTGGGCTGGGGGAAGAAGGCCTCTTCAAGCTCGTGGCTGGGGGTGATCCAGTTGCGCGAACCAAGCACCACGGGGGCTGCATCGAGGTAGTCGAAGCAAAGCTCGGTGATGTTGGCTGCGAGGTCGTTGAGGTAGGAGCCGCGCGCGGAGGCGTCGCCGGCGATGATGATGCGGCCGGTCTTCTTGACGCTCTCGATGACCTTCTCGTAGTTGAAGGGGACAAGGGTGCGGGCGTCGATTACTTCGGCCTCGAGACCGTACTTTTCCTTGAGCTCGTCGGCGGCCTTGAGGGCCCTGTAGAGAGTGGCGCCGATGGTGAGGAAGGTGACGTCCTTACCGTCGCGCTTGACGTCGGGCTCGCCGATGGGAATTTCGTAGTAGCCCTCGGGGACTCCGCCCTCGTGGAACTGTTCGCCTATGCCGTAGAGGCGCTGGCTCTCGAAGAAGATGACGGGGTCGGTGCCCTGCAGGGCGCTGTTCATCAGACCCTTGGCGTCGTAAGGAGTGACGGGGAAGACGACCTTCAGGCCGGGGATGTGGGTGCAGAGGCTGGTCCAGTCCTGGGAGTGCTGGGCGCCGTACTTCGAACCGACGGATACGCGCACTACGACGGGCATCTTGAGGATGTTGCCGCTCATGGCCTGCCACTTGGGGAGCTGGTTGAAGATTTCGTCGCCGCAGCAGCCGAGGAAGTCGCAATACATGATTTCGGGGATGACGCGGCCGCCGCACATGGCGTATCCTATCGCGGTGCCAATGATGGCGGCTTCGGCTATGGGGCTGTTGAAGAGGCGGTGGTAGGGGAGAGCCTCGGTGAGGCCGCGATAGACGGCGAATGCGCCGCCCCATTCACGGTTCTCTTCGCCGTAGGCTACGAGGCTGGAGTCTTTGTAGAAGCGGTCCACGATGGCTTCGAATACGCCGTCGCGGAAGTTGTACATCTTCATCGAGGAGACTGGCTTTCCGTCCTTGTCGAGATAGAAGCGGCTCTTGCCGGCTATCTGCTTGACGCGGGGGTTCTCCTCCATGGGGTGGTTGACCTCGGGTGTAGCGTCGCCTAAGGAGTCGACGCTGCCGTTGGAGAACATCATGTCGCCGAGGAGCTCATTGTCCTGGACCAGGTCCATGCGGGGGCTCACGCTCTCGTCGATGGCGAGCTTGTACATTTCGAAGATGACGTCCTTTACGCTCTGCCGGATGGCGTCGAGCTCTTCCTGGGAGGCAACGCCGGCCTCTATGAGCTTGCGGCCGTAGCCGAGTATGCAATCTTCAGCCTGCCAGGCTTCCATTTCCTCCTTGGTGCGGTATGAACTCTGGTCGGAAGGGGAGTGGCCGCTGTAGCGGTAGGTCACGATGTCGAGGAGTGCGGGGCCTTCCTTCTTTTCGAGAAGGGCCTTCTTGCGGCGCATGGCGTCGATGACGGCGAGGGGATTGTAGCCGTCCACGCGCTCTGCGTGCCAGGACTCGGGGTTGAAACCGGCGCCGAGGCGGGCGGGATAGGTGTAGCCCATAGTTTCGCCGCGGGTCTGGCCGCCCATGGCGTACTGGTTGTCCATGACGCATATCATGTAGGGCAGGCCGCCCTTCATGTCGCCCTCCCAGAGGGTCTTGTACTGGTCCATGGAGGCGAAGGTCATACCTTCGAGAACGGGACCGCGGGCCATTGCGCCGTCGCCGAGGTTGGAGATTACTATACCGTTCTTGCGGTTGATTTTCTTATAGAGGGCTGCGCCCACGCCTATTGCGCCGCTGCCGCCTACTATGGCGTTGTTGGGATAGATGCCGAAGGGGGTGAAGAAGGTGTGCATGGAGCCGCCGAGACCCTTGTTGAAACCGGTCTTGCGGGCGAAGATTTCGGCCATGGCGCCGTAGAGGAGGAACCTGATGCCCAGATCCTTGGTGCTGCCCTTGAAGTCCTTGGCTGCTACGGCGAGGGTTTCGCCGCCCCAGAAATCCTCCATTATCTTCTTGAGCTTGTCGTCGGGGAGTATCTCTATGGAGCGGAGGCCCTTGGCGAGGATTTCGCCGTGGGAGCGGTGGCTGCCGAAGATGAAGTCGTCGGTAGTGAGGTTGTATGCCATGCCGACTGCCGCGGCTTCCTGGCCGGCGCTCAGGTGCGCGGGACCGGGGTTGTTGTATTCCACACCGTTGTATCCGCCGGTGGTCTTGACCAGGTTGAGCATGGTTTCGAACTCGCGGATGACGGACATGTCGCGGTAGATGCGCTTGAGGTCGTCTTTGGTGAAGTTGCCTTCCTTGAGCTCATCCTTGACGGTCTTTTTGTAGGTCATGACCGGGATGTCGGGGAACTTCACTTCGTGCTCCTTCGGGCGGAGCACCTCATTGGGATCGATGTACAGAGACTTAGGCATAGCTTATCTTAGGGTAAAAACTGTTTCTTTGATGATTTCTGATACTGTGGGGTGGGGGAATACGACTTCCTTGAGCTGCTCGACGGTCATTTCGCCTTCGATGGCCATGCAGGCGCCGAAGATCATTTCGGAGCAGGGGCTGCCCAGCATGTGGACGCCGAGGACTTCGTGGTACTTCTTGCCCACGATGACTTTGCAAAGGCCTTCGCCCTTCTCGTTTTCGGCGACGAAGCGGCCGCTGAAGGCCATGGGGAGCTTGAGGACGGTGTAGTCGACGCCCTTCTTCTTAGCTTCCTCTTCAGTCAGGCCTACGCCCGCGACCTCGGGGTTGGTATAGACGACGCCGGGGATGGCGTTGTAGCGCATGTGGTCCTTGCGGCCGAGGATGTTGTTGACGGCAACTTCGCCCTCGCGGGAGGCGGTGTGGGCGAGCATGCTGAAACCGGTCACGTCGCCTGCGGCATAGACGCCGGGGACGTTGGTCTGCATCTTTTCGTCGACCTTGATGCCGTAGGGACGGCCTGCGGGGTTGAGAGCGAGCTCTACGCCAATGCTCTCGAGGCCTATGCCTGCGAAATTGGCACGGCGGCCCACAGACACGAGTATCTTGTCGCCTTTGGCGCGGCAGGTCTTGCCTTCGGGATCCTCATATACGACCTCGTTGCCTTCAACGGCAACGACTTTGCACTTGAGGTGGAACTCCACGCCCTTCTTTTCGTACTGAGCCTGGAGCATGGCGGAAATCTCGTTGTCGAGGGGACCGAGTATCTTGGGGAGCATCTCGATTACGGTGACGTGCGTCCCGATGGAGTTGAAGAAACTGGCGAACTCCATTCCGATGACACCACCGCCTATGACGACCAGCTCCTTGGGCTGCTCACTCAGAGCAAGGATCTCGCGGTTGGTCACCACTGCTCCGCCCAGGCCTTCGCGAAGACCGGGGATGGGAGGGACTGCGGCTTCTGAGCCGGTGCAGATGAGAAGGTCGCGGGCCTGGAACTGATTGCCGCCGGCTTCTATGGTGATGCCTTCGGCTCCGCGGCCGGTGATTACCGCATTTTCCTTTACCACTTCGACCTTTGCGCCCTTCATCTGGGCCTTGACGCCGCCGACGAGCTTTTTGACGACCTTTTCCTTGCGCTTGAAGATGGCGCTGAAGTCTATCGAAGAGCCGTCGACCTGCACGCCGTAGTCGGCCCCGTGCTTGGAGTAGTCAAAAACTTTGGCGCTGTAGAGGAGCGTCTTGGTGGGGACGCAGCCTTCGTTGAGGCACACGCCGCCGAGTTCCCTCTTTTCGAAGAGGATGACGGAGAGACCGGCCGAGCCGGCACGCCCTGCGGCAACGTATCCGCCGGGGCCTCCGCCCATGATTGCTAAATCGTACATATTAAAATTCAACTTCAAGATTCTCGATTTCAGTGGCGACCTGCTTGAGGAACCTCGTGGCCTCGCCGCCGTCGATGGCGCGATGGTCGTAGGTGAGGCTCAGGCCCATGTAGGGCACGAAGGCGTATACTCCGCCGCCTAGGTCCTTGGGGCGGGGAACTATGGTGCCGACGCCGAGTATGGCGCTCTGCGGGACGTTGATGATGGGGGTGAACCATTCGACGCCGAATCCGCCGAGGTTGCTGACGGTGAACGACGCGGCTTCAGGGGAGAGGAGGTCGGGGTTGATGCTGCCCTTCTTGGAG
Organism: uncultured Bacteroidales bacterium; assembly: GCA_947302175.1. Lineage (GTDB taxonomy): Bacteria > Bacteroidota > Bacteroidia > Bacteroidales > UBA932 > Cryptobacteroides. Next base: position 16,631 of record CAMYVB010000005.1, read on the forward strand.
GCTTCAGCGACTTTCTTGAGCTCCTTGCTAAGGCCGGTGATGCTGAGCTCGTCGGCGTGGGGCACTGCGGGGACCATCAGTCCGCGCTCGGTATCGACCGCGCAGCCGAGGTTGACGGTCTTGAAGATGCGCATGCTGTCGCCGAGGCAGTGGGAATTGACAGAAGGGAACTTCTGCAGGGCCTTGATGACGGCGTAGCAGACAAAGTCGTTGATGGTGATGTTGGCATCGATCCTGCCTTCCTCGAGGGCCTTCTTGGCCTTTTTGCGTAGGGCCTGGATGCGGCGGGCGTCGGCGCCGAGCATATGGGTGAGCTGGGCGCTGTTCTGGAGGGAGTTGTACATGCTCTTTGCGATGAGCTTGCGCATGTTGGACATCTTCTCCACGGTGAAGTCCTCGCCTTCGCCTGCGAGGTTCTCGCTGTGGTTGGGCTTCCAGGTCTTGAGGTCGCCGCCCTTGACGGCTCCTGCAAGGCCGCTGCCCGCTGCGGGGGCCACTTTACCGCCTTCGGCGACCATAGCTTTGGCAAGGCCGCTCATGGGTACTGCCGCTGCTTCGACGTCGCGCGCTATGATGCGGCCGCCGGGGCCGGAGCCCTTTATCGTAGCTGTATTTACGCCTTTCTCACTAGCTATCTTTTTCGCTCTCGGGGAGACGGGTGCGTCGTTGAGGGCTGCGGGGGAGGCGGTGCCCTCGAAGGACGTCTCGCTGCGCTCGACCCCACCATTCGCTTCGCTCATGGTCCCCCCTCTTAGCATGCCGAGGGTGGCAGCGTCCCCTGAGGGCACCGCCTCCCCCGCAGATGCGCTTGCGGTCGGAGAGGAGGCACCCTCTTCCGCCACCCCTGCTGCTGCACTTGCGGTCGGAGAGGAGACACCTGCTCCAGCCGCGCCAGCGCCATTGGGATCGAATTCTGCGAAAGACTCACCGGGAGCTCCGATGACCATAACATTAGTGAGAACGGGAATCTCGTCACCGTCGCTAAAGAAACAAGCCAGGACGGTACCCTCGACCTTGGCCTCCTCCTCGAAGGAAGCCTTGTCGGTCTCGTAACTGAAAAGGATGTCGCCTGCCTTGACGCTGTCGCCGACCTTTTTCTTGAACTCGGTCACGATGCAGCTTTCTACCGATTGCCCCTGCTTGGGCATGATAACAGCATTTGCCATATTTGGATGATAAATAAGTTCCTTATTTAAGCCCCGAAAGTTACTCTTTTTTTATCTAAAAGTGAAGAAAAAAACGCAAAAAGAAAGCCCCCGGACCGTGTAATAGTGAGCCGGGGGCTAAAGTGTCGTTCAAGAAGGAATCAGAACCTCCATCCGAAGGTTACAAGGGCGTCGACGGTGCGCTTGCGAAGGGCCACTTCGGGTGAAGGAGCATTGTCGATATAGTTCTCGTAAGGGTAGAACCAAGTGTCGGGATGCCTGGTGTAACGGAGCGAGAAGTCGCAGAAGAAGGAGCGGGGGGAGCTGTAGCCCAGGCCGCAGCTCAGGGCGTGAGTTGCGTCGTTGACTCCGCTGCTTTCCCTGTAATTCTTGAAATTGTATCCGGCCCTGAGGGAGAGGGCGTCGGTAAGAAGGAGTTCTGCACCAATCCTGAGGTGGTTGGTCACGCCCGCGTTGTTCTTGATGTAGCGGTTGTCCTCTTCGAAGGGGTCGCTGCCCCAGTTGGACTCAAGCTCGCTGAACCTCATGGACTTGAAATCCATCCTTTCCCAGTCCACGGAGATGAGGCCCCTGTTGGCGAAAGTGTAAGCTGCGCCGAGACTGTAGGAGAAGGGAGTGGTGATATTGTAGGAGTAGCGGCCTTCGGGAGTCTCGCCCGAGAAGCTGTCGTGAGTGAAAACACAGTCTGCGTCCCACATCCACTCTTCGTTCATGGTGATGAGGGTAGGGCTCTGGATGGCGGCGCCTATGCGAAGCCCTTTCGTGGGCAGCCAGATGAATCCGGCCTTGGCATAGATGCCGGAGCCGTTGGCGTTGAGCGTGAAGCGCTGGCGGCCTTCCTTCCAGAAGGTCTTGTTCCCGTCCATCTCTATTTCAAAGTCATTGAAGTTTACGGCGCTTTCGTGCTGGTTCAGGGACTCGGAATACTTGATGGAAGGCATGCCCAGGTTGAAACCGAAGTAGAAATTGTCGTTGACATTGAAGGCGGCGTTCATGATTATATCCTGCTTGGCGCCTTTACGCTGGCGGTAGTACTCCTGATAGATGGGGCCGCACAGGCCTATGGTTTCGTCGGGGAAGCGTTTCTCGGTGGAGCCGATGTAATCGTTGTATTGATCCTCATATGCGATGAGTCCGGTCCTGTAGTTCAGCACGTCGGTCCACTTGACGCCTGAATTATAGGCACTGCTGCCGTCCAGGACGTCGGGATTGACACCGTTGGTGTAATAGGCCGATTCGCCCATGAAGGAGGTGTCGTGCTGGGTGCCTCCGGTGCTGAAGGTCTCGTTGTAGGTGTTGGTGCCGTTGATGACTACGCCGAAGGCCATGTTGCGGATACCGTATTTGCGGCCGGTATCGAAATTGACGACTATGCCGCCGTTGGGGAATCCGAAACGGGTGTTGCGCTGCTTCGTCACATCGCCGAATACGTCGCTGCCTCCTATTGCGGAATAGGCTGCGCCCATAGTGCTGATGCTGAGGCCGGGAGTGATAGTGATCTGCGAATAGCCGGCAACTGCGGAACCGGCAGGGTTGATGCCCACCGAGCCGAGATCGCCGCCGACGGCAGCCAGGGCGTTGCCCATGGCCATTGAGCGGGCGGTGCCGACGTAGTTGTAGTCGGAGTAGCTGATGGCTTCGTACATGGTCTGCGCGCCGGCGGTAAAGGCCACCAGACACATTGACAATGCGATAGTTAGGTATTTTTTCATAACTTCAAGTTTTTCGGTGCTGATTATATAAGAGCAGCCCCGGGCGGGCTGCTCTGGAAATGTCTTGGAAATTTATCTGCGGTGTCCGCCGCCGCCACCACTCGAGCCGCCGGAGAAACCTCCGCCTGAGCTGTGGCCTCCGCCGGAGAATCCGCCGCCCGAGCTGCTGCCTCCGCTGAAGGAGGAACCACTGCTGCGAGAGAAGCTACTGCTGCTGCGGGAAGAGCCGCTGTAGCCGGAGGATGAACTCCTGCTGCCGCTGTAGGAGGAAGATGAAGAGGAGGAAGACGAGAAGGAGGATCCTGCTGCGGGACGGGAGTAGGAGGAGCTCCTGCGGGCGGAAGAAGAACTGCCCTCAGAGCTACTGCGTGTAGCGCTGCTGCTTGCTGCCGAGGAGGCCCTGCTGCCCGATGACACGGAAGAGGAAGACCTTGTCGTGGCGCTGGTAGCAGCGCCGGAGCGCCTCGTGGTGGGTGAATCGCCGAAAGTGGAACGACGGGTCTGATAGGCGCCGGTGGAACGGGTGGTTGCACTCCCGGAAGGTGACATCTGGCCCATGGATGAGGAGCGGGAGGCGTGGATTACGCCGCTGCTGCTGCCTCCGTGGGGGCCAAAGCCGTCGTGGTGACCGTGGTGGCCGTGGTGACCGCCGGGGCCGAAACCGTGGCCGTGATGCCTGCGGGGGCCGCCCCAGGTGTATCCCCAAGCCCAGTAGTCATGGTAATACCAGCCCCAGGGGCTGTACCAACTGTAATCCCAGAAGGGGTCGAACCAGGGGTCCCAATACCATGAGCTGTAGTACCAGGGGCTGTACCAGGAACTGTAATACCAGGGACTGTGCCAACCCCAATAACCGTAGTGCCAGGGGCTGCCGTACCAATAACTGCTCCAGGGGCCGCCCCATCCGTAGCGCGAATAGGGGCCGAACCATCCGTACGACCCTGCCCAGGGGCTGTCCCAGCCGTAGTCGTCGAGGAGTGTCATTGTGGCAGTCGTGTCCTGCCAGTTGAAGCGGAAGAGGGCCGCTTTGTTCTCAGGGATGTATAGGGTGTCGACAGGACCCTTCGAAAGGAGTACACCGTTGCCGCGCGTCTTGGCGACGAGGGCTGTGGCGTCGTTGAGGACGGATTTGTCCAGGGAGACAGGCTCGCGGGACGAGTAGACGCCGTCCTGAAATCTCTGCCCGTTATCCGAGTAGCGGGCCGTAGCGCACGATGCAAGCATCAGCGCTGCGCAAATAATCAGTGTCAAATGCTTTTTCATGGTCTGCTCTCTTAAAATTATCGTATATTTGCACAAAAATAACAAAAAACATCAATACAAAAAGAATACCATGGCAAAAGACGTCACTTCACGCGCTGAAAACTATTCCCAGTGGTACAACGACCTCGTGGTAAAGGCCGATCTGGCAGAGCAGTCCTCCGTACGCGGCTGCATGGTCATCAAGCCCTACGGCTATGCGATCTGGGAGAAAATGCAGTCGCAGCTGGATGCAATGTTCAAAAAGACAGGCGTGCAGAACGCATATTTCCCCCTCTTCATCCCCAAATCGTTCTTCTCGCGCGAGGCTGAGCACGTGGCGGGTTTCGCCAAGGAGTGCGCAGTGGTCACGCACCACCGCCTGATGAACGACCCCGACGGCAAGGGCGTCGTCGTGGACCCCGATGCAAAGCTCGAAGAGGAACTGATCGTGCGTCCCACTTCCGAGACCATCATATGGAGTACATATAAGAATTGGATAACTTCCTGGCGCGACCTCCCCATCCTGTGCAACCAGTGGTGCAACGTCGTGCGCTGGGAAATGCGCACCCGCCTCTTCCTCAGGACAGCCGAGTTCCTCTGGCAGGAGGGACACACCGCGCACGAGACCGCCGAGGAGGCTCAGGCCAAGGCTGAGGAGATGGTGCATGTCTATGCAGACTTCGCCCGCAATTACATGGCCCTGCCCGTAATCGTCGGTCACAAGAGCCCCAACGAGCGCTTCGCAGGCGCCCTCGACACCCTCACCATCGAGGCTATGATGCAGGACGGCAAGGCCCTTCAGGCCGGCACATCGCACTTCCTGGGCCAGAATTTCGCCAAGTCGTTCGACGTAAGGTTCACCGACAAGCAGGGTCAGCAGCAGTTCGTATGGGCCACTTCCTGGGGCGTGAGCACCCGCCTCATGGGCGCCCTCATCATGGCTCACGGCGACGATAATGGCCTCGTGCTGCCTCCCGCCCTCGCTCCCATCCAGGTCGTGATGGTCCCCATCTTCAAGACCGACGAGGAGAGGGACGCCGTCGTCGAGAAGATGAAGGAAGTCAAAGCGGCCCTCGAGGCCCTCGGCCACAGCGTCAAGATCGACGAGCGCGACACCCTGCGCCCCGGCTTCAAGTTCGCCGAGTGGGAGCTCAAGGGCGTGCCCGTGCGCATAGCGATGGGCCCCCGCGACCTCCAGAACGGCACCGCCGAAGTCCATCGCCGCGACACCCTCGAGAAGATGTCCGTCAGCGTCGAAGGCATAGACCGCTATGTCCACGACCTCCTCGACTCCATCCAGAAGGGCATTTACGAAAAGGCAGCCAATTACAGGGATGCCAACATACGCAAGTGCGACGACTGGGAGGAGTTCAAGACCGAAATCCAGAGGGGCGGCTTCCTCCTCTGCCACTGGGACGGCACTCCCGAGACCGAGCAGAAGATCAAGGACGAGACCAAGGCCACTATTCGCTGCATCCCCGTGGACACCATCGAGAGCGACGGCCCCGGCAAGTGCATATACTCCGGCAAACCCTCCGGGGGCCGCGTAGTTTTCGCTATTTCGTACTAAAGTTTTCAGGCCATGAAACGCTTGCTGACCTCCTTCTTGGCGGCGCTCAGTCTGCCTCTTTTCCCTGCCTTTGCCCAAAGCAACGTGCAGGATGTCGCCGCAGCTGCAGCAGCCGCCGTGCAGGCGGCCGAGACTGTCCAGGACGCCCCGGCCAAAGCCAACTACTGGACGCGCTCCATAAAGTTTGATTTCGGCATAACCAACACCTCGCTCTCCAACTGGGCGGCAGGCGGCACCGACCAGCTGGCCATCAGCACCGGTTACGACGGCAATGCAAACTACAAGAAGGGCCTGATGTTCTGGAACAACCGCCTCCAGATGGACTTCGGTTTCTTCGCCACCTCCGACAAGCCGGTAATCCAGAAGAGCAAGGACCGCTTCTATCTGGACAGCAAGTGGGGCTACAAGGCATCCGAAAAATCCAAAGTGGCTTTCTCGGCCATGTTCAACTTCCGCACCCAGTTCACTGCCACCTACAAGTTCGTGACTCCCAGCGGCGAGAATCCCGGGTACGATGAGTGGATGGCGGTGGCCCAGCTAAAGTCAGGTTTCCTTTCTCCCGCCTATACAGACCTCTCCATAGGTCTTGACTGGGAGCCTTGGAAATGGCTCAGCATTAATGCATCCCCGCTCACCGGAGGTTTCACCATAGTCCGCACGCCCGAGCTGAGAAAGTCCTACAGTATGCCCCTCAAACCCGAGTACGAGGACTACGAGGGCATAATCACCCCCGACATGTACAGGGCGGGCCGCTTCGAGCTCGGTGCCAAGATTGCCACCAACATAAAGGTCACTATCAACGAGCGTCTGAGCGGTGAGACCCAGTTCACGGTCTTTTCCGATTATCTCTCCCAGTTCCAGACCCGTGTGAACTGGGACGCAAAGGTGGTGTGGAAACTCACCAAGCATTTCGCCTTCACCTTCCAGAGCTGGCTCATCTACGACCCCAGGGTGCTAATTGACGGCACGCAGAGAGTCCAGTTCAAGGAATACCTGACTTTGAACTATACCCACACCTTCATGCCCCGTTCAAGGGCGGCGCGCCAGAAGGCCTCCAAGTGATGAAGATACTCATTGCAGTGAGCGGAGGCGTCGATTCGATGTTTCTCCTTGAAAACGCAGCCCGGTTCTTTCCGGGCTCCGTTGTTGCTGCTGCCCACTGCAATTTTCACCTCCGAGGGGAAGAATCCGACGGCGATGAGAGATTTGTGCGCCGCGTCTGTCACGAAAAGGGCATCCTTCTGTATGTCAAGGATTTCGATACTGCCGCTTATGCTTCAGGGCATGGTGTCAGCATAGAGATGGCCGCCCGCGACCTTCGTTATTCGTGGTTCGCTCAAATCTGCGCCGACTATGGGTTCGACGCCGTAGCCGTGGCGCATAATGCCGATGACGATGCCGAGACCATGATGCTCAATCTCCTTCGCGGCACAGGCACGAGAGGCCTTTGCGGCATGGCCCCTTCGTCCGAAAGCAATTCGGTGCGGCTTTTAAGGCCCATGCTGGGTATTCCTCGCTCTGAAATTGAAAAATGGATGCGGGAAAACGGCAGGCAGTGGAGGGAAGACAGCAGCAACGCCGGGACTGACTACAAGCGCAACAAGCTGCGCCACAAGGTGTTTCCCGTATTTAAAGAGATTAATCCCTCATGTCTTTCTGCGCTTTCAAAGGCGAGAGAGCACATCGCTCAGGTCGATTCAATAGCTCAGGATTATTGTCAGTCTGCAAAGGAAAAGATAGCGGACAAAGACGGCAGGATAATATGCTCGGAGCTTCTTAAGTTCAAGCACTGGCGCTACCTTCTTTTCCGTCTCACCGAGTCTTGCGGGATTGATGAATCCACGCTCGAGAGTCTCGCCAAGGCCATCTCCGACGGCAATCCCGAAACCCGCCGCTTTGGGGGAATGACTCTTTCCCGCGGAATCCTCTCCAAAGAAGAGGAGAGCGCCTCCGGAGAAGTCAGATGCGAAATTATCCCTTTCACCCCTGAAATCAATCTCAAGGCAGGAGATGGCGTGCTCTATCTGGATGCCGCCCTCTTCGAAGGGCAGAAGCCTGTTGTGCGCCCCTGCCGCCCAGGGGACTGGATGATTCCGTTCGGCATGAAGGGAAGGAAGAAACTGAGCGATCTTTTCACCGACCTCAAATTCTCTCCTGCCGACAAGGCTCGGGCCATGGTTGTGGAATATCCCGGGCAGGAAGGAAGGGTGGCGGCTCTTGCCGGAGTGAGGATGGACGACAGCCTTCGGGTTACTGAAAAAACCACAAAACTTCTACTAGTTAGGATTTGATGAGTTTTTCACGTACTTTTGTGTAAACAAGCATTAAGTCATGAAAAAATCATCCGGAATCCTCTTAGCGGCCCTTTTGGCGCTTTCATTAATTCCCGCCCGCGCCCAGTCCCATCCTTCGGACAACTACAAAATCGGCGTAGCCGGTTATTCCTACCGCAAGTTCAGTCTCGAGCAGACTCTTGAATTCCTCAAGAGTATGGATGTCAAGTACTTCTCCGTCAAGGACTGGTGGCTGCCCCTCGACGCCACGCAGGAGCAGATTGATTCTTTCAAGGCAAAATGCGCCGAGTACGGCATCGAAGGCTACACCCTAGGCCCCATCTACATGAAAAGCGAGGCCGAAGTGGACCGCGCCTTCGATTATGCTTCACGCTACGGAGTGAAGATGTTCCTCGGCGTCCCCGATTATGACCTCCTTCCCTATGTAATTGAAAAGGTAAAGCAGACGGGCATCAAGGTCGCCATACATACCCACGGCCCCGACGGCGCCGCCTTCCCCGACATACGCACCATCGTCGAAATGGTCAAGGACCCTTCGCTCGGCGTCGGCTGCTGCATGGACCTCGGCCATTCCTTCCGCTCCGGCTACGATCCCGCGAAGGACATCCTCAAGTACAGCAAGTGGATTTACGACATCCACATCAAGGATGAGACCGACGCTTCCAAGAAAGGCTGGACCTGGGAGATGGGCCGCGGCAAAATGGATCTTGTCGCAATCGTGAAGGCCCTTAAGAAAGTGAAGTATGACGGTGTTATCTCCGTCGAGTTCGAAAAGAACGGCGACAATCCCCATCCCGGCATAGCCGAATCCGTCGGCTACCTTCGCGGAGTCATGGACGCGGTTAAATAAAGCGAGCCATGGAAGAAAACAGGAAGTCACTATTTGCCGGCATCCTCATAGGGCTTGGCGCATGCGGTTTTCTCGCTCTCGGGGGTATACCCGGAGCAGTCATTTTTGCCTTCGGCTTGATTACGGTCGTCCTTTCGGGCACGCCGCTTTATACCGGCAGGGCCGGGGTCATGAAAGAAATCGGCCCCCTTGCCGCCATATGGCTTTTCAATGTGCTGGGCTGCATCCTGCTGGGTCTTATGATGAAGGCCCTTGGCGGTGAAGCTGTGGAAAGGGCCCGGAGCGTAGTGGCGGGGCGTCTTGCTCAAGGACCTGCGAGGGCTTTCCTCAGGGCCGTGGGCTGCGGTCTTATCATCGATATCGCCGTGTGGCTCTACAGGGAGACAAAGAACATTCTTCCCGTCCTTTTCGGAGTCCCGCTGTTCATACTCTGCGGCTTCTACCATTCCATCGCCGATGTAGTTTATCTTGTCGCGGCATGGAAATGGTCGCCCGCCATCCTTTGGTATTATCCTCTCATAGTATTAGGCAATTACGCCGGATGCAACGTCAGAAGGGTAGTGCTGGGAAGCAAGTAATAGCCTAAGGAAAAAGATAGGCCGAACACTCAGGGCCTTCGCCGAAAAGAAGGTCTATGGCCGAAAGGCCCGGGACGAATCCGTGTTTGTGGGAAAATACCTGATAATATGTCCTTCCGCTGATGTAGTTAATACTCTCCGGAAGGGCTTTTTTCGGGTGGAGATTGAAGCGAAAGTCATCACCCTTCTCTTTTGAGGGAGATAATTCAAACGTCTCAGTGACATTCCATTCCACGGGAAGGCCGAGTTTCGAGGCGAGCCACTGCGTGAGCCTGATATCCAGGTCCCAGAGGGCCGAAGGCCTTGACTCCAGAATGGAAAAGAGCGAATCGCGGTAGTGGTCGTAGAAAGGCGCGCTGTGGTATGCGGAATCGAGCGTCCTTAGCGCCCTTTCCAGCCAGGGGGTGGAATAATCCACTTTTATTTCCCTTATCGGGAGGGAAAAGGTCCCGTTCTCGTGCACCACGGGCACGGTGATGCTTTCCGCGCCGTGGGCGGCGCCTATAAGGCTTCTGTTGCGCCAGCTCTGCTTCTGGTAGTTTTCGCATCCTTCCATCCAAACCCTGGCGGGAGCAAGAGCCCCGCCGTCAAATGATATCCCTTTCGCAATGGCTGCGAAATACTCGACCGGGGGAAGGAATGCGGCGCTGAGTAACACGGGAGTCGCTATTCGCCGGAACTCTTGAGGGCGTCGTAGCCCCTTACGATGCCGCGCTTGGAGTTGCGGATGAAGGAGAGTATCTCGTCCCTTTCCTCGCTGCGGGGGAAACCGGCTTCGACCTTGGCGCATCCGTCGGAAATGTTTAGCCCCTGGAAATAAATGGACTCGTACATGTCCTTAATGTCGCGTATGGTTTCGGAGGAGAAGTTGCGGCGCCTCAGGCCAACGAGGTTGACGCCCTCGAAGCACAGGGGCTCGCGGCCGCATATGGAGTAGGGCGGGATGTCCTTGGACACCTTGCAGCCGCCGCCTATCATTGCGTGCTTGCCAATGTGGCAGAACTGGTGGACGACGGTGCTGCCGCCGATGATGGCCCAGTCGTCGACGTCGGCCTCGCCTGCAAGGCCGACGTAGCTCACGAGGATGCAGTGCTCGCCGACGCAGCAGTCGTGGGCCACGTGGACGTAGGACATTATGAGGGTGTTGCTCCCAATCCTCGTCACGCCCTTGCCGCTGGCGCGGGTGCCGCGGTTGATGGTGGCGCATTCGCGTATGTTGACGTTGTCACCTATATCGACATAGGTCACTTCGCCTTCGAACTTGAGGTCCTGGGGTATGGCGCCGATGACGGCTCCGGGCCATACGTGGCAGTTCCTGCCCATCCTGACATAGGGGTAGATGACGGCGTGCGGCTCTATTATGCAGCCGTCGCCGATTTCGACACCGGCGTCGATATAAGCAAAGGGCCCGACCTGCACGTCCTCGCCGAGGATGGCGTCAGGGTCTACATAGGCTGAAGGGTGTATGTTGGTCATAGTTTAACGCTTGATTGATTTCAGTATTGCTGCCGCTGCGCGGGTGTTGAGCGCGTGGCCGGGCTTGTAGGCTTCGACCTTTACCAGAGGGTAACCGCCGCTGAGGCGTATGTCGCCTATGAGGTCGAGGAGCTTGTGGCGGCCGGCTTCGTTGGGGAAGCGCAGGGTCTGGTGCTCAAGGTAGCCGCCGGGGGTTACGGATATGGTGTCCTTGCCAAGGAACGCGGCCAGCTGCTCGAGTTCGCCCGGGGAAGGGGTGCTGTCCACTATTACAAGGGCGTTGGAGGCGTCGCCGCCCTTAACGAGCCCTTCCCTGAGAAGGAAGGTTATTTCGTGGAGGAAGACGAAGGTCCTGCAGGGGGCAATTTCGCCCGCGTAGTCCTCGCCCGGGCGCCATGAGGCTTCCTGGACTCCGATGACTGGGGAGGAGAAGTCGATGCGGGAGTTGATGCTCAGAGTGTCCGCGGGCGTGACGCGGATGTAGCCGCCGCTCACGGGGTCGGTGACTTCCACTTCGTGCTTTATTTCAAGCCATTTCCTTTCCGCTTCCTGGGCGGGGATGGAGTCTTTGGAGAAGGCTTCGACGTAGGGGAGGGCGCTGCCGTCCAGTATGGGCACTTCGGGGCCGTCTATTTCGATAACGGCGTTGTCCACTCCGAGACCGGTGAGGGCAGACATTATGTGCTCTATCGTGCCCACGGTTGCCTGCCCCTGAGTGATGCGGGTGCTGCGGGAAGTGTCGCTGACTCTGTCTGCAAGGGCGGGAATGACGGCGTCTGGCCCTATATCAGTCCTTATGAAGCAGATGCCGCTGCCTGCCGGGGCGCCCTTGACGCTCATGCGGGAATAGCGGCCCGTGTGTAGACCTTTGCCTTCGAAATGGTATTCGCCTTTGAGTGTGTGCTGCTTAATGGTCATTTCTTTTCTCCTTGGGCTTTGAAAGCGGCATAACTGCGAAGGAAATGCAGACGGTCTATGGCGGGGGTGCCGAAAAGGACCTCCCCGCTCTTGCGCACGTTGCCTATTACGCCCGCCTGGGCGCATATGGTCGTGCCGTCCGCTATGTTGAGATGACCTATGATGCCGGCCTGGCCGGCTATGATGCAGTTTTTGCCGATTTTGGTGGAGCCGGCTATGCCGGCAAGGGCTGCGATGGCGGTGTTGTCGCCTATCTCGACATTGTGGGCTATCTGGCAGAGATTGTCGATCTTGACGCCGCGGCCTATTATGGTCGAGCCCATCTCGGCTCGGTCAATCGTGGTGCAGGCGCCGATTTCGCAGTTGTCGCCTATCTTTACGTTGCCCAGATGCTCGATTTTCTGCCAGCTGCCGTCGGGGAGAGGGACGTTGCCGAAGCCGTCGGACCCGATTACGCAGTTGGAGTGCAGGATCACGCCGTCGCCTATTATGCTGCCGGGGTAGATGCGCACGCCGGGATAGATGATGCAGCGGCAGCCTATCTGAGAGCCTTCACCTATGGAAACGCTGTCGTGGATGATGGTGCATTCGCCTATGGTGCAATGCTTTCCTATGCGCACGAACTCTCCTATGCTCACTTTTCGTCCTATTTTTGTGCCCCATCCTATGCGGGCGCTCAGGCTCCTCGAGCGGCGGTACTGCCTGCGGGAGTCGGAGACTATCTTGAGCAATTTCGATATGGCCTCGTAGGCGTTGTCGACTCTGACCAGAGTGGCGGAAACGCTCTGTCCGGGCTCGAAGTCCTTATTGACCAAGATCACTGAAGCCTTGCTTGAATAGACGTATTTCTCGTATTTGGGATTGGCGAAAAAGCAGAGCTGACCTTCCTTTCCTGTCTCTATCTTGGAAAATGAGCTGACCGTCGCTCCGGGGTCGCCTTCGACCGTGCCTCCAAGCAGGCTTGCCAATTCTGTCGCAGAATACTTCATGGGTGCAAAATTGCGATAAATTTTGCGCTTTTCAAAGATTGTACCTATATTTGCGTCCGTGAAAAGGAATGGGGCCGTCAGGTTCCCGTTTTTTGTTTTTAAGACATGGATAAACAGGAATTTTACAGCGTAGTGGAGAAGGCCGCGGCCGCAAGGGGCCTGCAGGTCGTCCGGATCGATTTCGACGATGACGACAACGTGTTCGTCGTCACCATTGACAGGCCTGAGGGCATAGTGGACCTCGAGGACTGCGAAAGCGTCCACAGGGCGGTGCTCGCCGCCTTCGACCGCGATGTCGAGGACTATTCCCTGACCGTGACTTCGCTCGGCATCGACGCCGAGGAGGCCGACGCGATGCTGCGCGAGAATGAAGAGTAATCAAATAAAAATCATATAATGGAAAAAGAGAAAGTTATTACCCTGATCGACGCCTTCAAGGATTTCAAGGAGGAGAAAAACATCGACAGGCCCGTAATGATGGGTGTGCTCAAGGACGTGTTCCTCACCCAGATCGCCAAGACCTACGGCTCAGCCGACAATTTCGACGTCATCGTCAACGTCGACAAAGGCACCTGCGAAATCTACCAGAATTTCGAAATCGTGGAGTCCGAGGACGAGATCGAGGATCCCAACGCCCAGATGACCCTCGCCCAGGTTGCCGCCGAGACCGGTGACGACGACTACGAGGTGGGCGACACCTATACCAAGGACTTCAAGCTCTCCGAGTTCGGCCGCCGCGGCATACTCAACATACGCCAGAACCTTCAGGGCCGTATCATGGACATCGAGAAGGCCAACGTCTTCAAGAAATACTCCGAGCGCGTGGGCGAAATCTTCGCCGGCGAGGTATATCAGAACTGGGCCAAGGAAGTCCTCATCCTCGACGAGGACGGCAACGAGCTGCACATCCCCCGCGGAGAGCAGATCCCCGGCGAGCACTTCAAGAAGGGCGACACCGTGCGTGCCATCATCAAGACCGTCGAGATGCGCAACACCACTCCCTACATCGTCCTTTCCCGCACTTCCAACGAGTTCCTCGAGCGCCTCTTCGAGCAGGAAGTCCCCGAGATCGTGGACGGCCTGATAACCATCAAGAAGGTGGTCCGCGTCCCCGGCGAAAGGGCCAAGGTCGCAGTGGAGTCCTACGATGAAAGGATAGACCCCATCGGCGCCTGCATCGGCGTCAAGGGCAGCAGGATACTCGGCATAGTGCGCGAGCTTCGCAACGAGAATATCGACGTCCTCCAGTGGACGTCCAACCCTCAGCTCATGATACAGAGGGCCCTGAGTCCCGCCCGCGTCTCTTCGGTCGACATGGGTTCCGGCCCCGACGATAAGGTCAAGGTCTACATGCACCCCGATGAGGTCAAGAAGGGTATTGGCCGCGGCGGATGCAACATCCAGCTTGCAGGCATGCTCGTCGACCGCGAGATCGAGGTCTGGAGGGAACTCCCCAAGGATGCTCCCGGTTCAGACGAGGAAGACGTCCTCCTGAGCGAATTCTCCAACGAGATAGACCAGTGGGTCATCGACCGCCTGGTGGCCATAGGTTGCGACACCGCCAAGAGCGTGCTCGCACTCTCTGCAGAGGACATAGCCCACAGGGCCGACCTCGAAGACGAGACCGTCCAGGACGTTCTCCAAATCCTCCGCGCGGAGTTTGAAGACTAAAGTTTCACATTGAAAGGGCAATATGGCAGAAATCAGACTAAATAAAATAATCAGGCAATTCAACATCGGCATAGCCGATCTCGTCGACTTCCTCAACAAGCAGGGCGCCGGCATCGAGGATCTGAACCCCAACACCAAGATTTCGGACACCTACATGCCCGCAATCCAGAAGCAGTTCGGCAAGGACCTCGAGATGAAGGAAGCTTCCGAAAAGGTGGACATCAAGCTCACCGAAATCCTCGAAAAGAGCGGCCGCCGTCAGGGACGCGACGCCGAGGAGGACGATGAGTACGAGCCCGTCAGGGAAACCGTCATCAAGAGCACCATCTTCCAGAAAGACGACACTCCTTCCAAACCCAAGGAGGAGCCTCAGGCCGCCCCCGAGCCCGAGCCCGTTCCCGAGCCCGAGATTCCCGCGGAGAAAGAGCCTGTCGCTGAGCCGGAGCCTCAGGTGTCAGTACCCGAGCCTGAGCCCGTCGCCCCCGCTGAGGCGGAGCCCGCTCCGGTAAAGGAAGAGGCTCCCGCCCCCGTGGAGCAGCCTGCTCCCCGCGAGGCAGAAAAGGCAGAGGAAGCTCCCGCTCCCGAGAAGGAAGAGACTCCCGCACCCGCTGCCGAAGCCCCTTCAGCTGAGGGCACTTCCGAGACCGCCCCGACCGGCGGACTCAAGATAGTCGGCAAGATCGACATGTCCCAGTTCGAAAAGAAGAAGAGCAAGGGCAAGAGGGAAAGAATCACCAAGGGCCGCGAAAAGGTCGATGTTGGCAAGGTTGAAGCCGAAAACAATCCTTCGCGCAAGACCCAGGGCCAGAAGCAGGCCCAGCAGCCCCAGCAGGGCAAGGGCCGCAAGCGCGACCGCGGCGGCGAGCGTTTCAAGCCCGCAATGACCGAGGCCGAGCAGGAGGAGATGCAAAAGCAGATCCAGAAGCAGGTCAAGGAGACCTACGCCCGCATGAACGAAGGCAAGAAGAACAACTTCGGCGCCAAGTACCGCAAGGAGAAGCGCGAAGCCGCCTCCCAGAGGGCCATGGAAGAGATGGAGCTCGAGGCCGCCGAGAAGAAGGTCCTGAAAGTGACGGAGTTCGTCACCGTCAACGACCTCGCCACCCTGATGAACAACACGCCCGTCGTCAAGGTCATAGGCGCCTGCATGAGCCTTGGCCTCATGGTTTCCATCAACCAGAGGCTCGATGCCGAGACCCTCGTCCTCGTGGCAGAGGAGTTCGGCTACAAGGTCGAGTTCGTCACCGCCGAGATTTCTGAGGAAATCAGCAGCAACGAGCAGGAAGACAAGCCTGAAGATCTCGTGCCCCGTCCTCCGATTATCACCGTCATGGGCCACGTCGACCACGGTAAGACTTCGCTCCTCGACTATATTCGCAAGTCTAACGTCATCGCCGGCGAGGCCGGCGGCATCACCCAGCACATAGGCGCATACAGCGTCGAGCTCGAAGACGGCCGTCACATCACCTTCCTCGACACCCCCGGTCACGAGGCCTTCACCGCCATGCGTGCCCGCGGCGCCCAGATGACCGACCTTGCTATCATTATTGTCGCTGCCGACGACGCCGTGATGCCCCAGACCCGTGAGGCCATCAACCACGCCCAGGCTGCAGGCGTACCCATGGTGTTCGCCATCAATAAGATAGATAAGCCGGGAGCCAATCCCGACACCATACGTCGCCAGCTCTCCGAGATGAACATACTCGTCGAAGACTGGGGCGGCAAATACCAGTGCCAGGAAATCTCCGCCAAGAAGGGCATTAACGTGGACAAGCTCCTCGAAAAGGTCCTCCTCGAAGCCGAAATCCTCGAGCTCAAGGCCAATCCCAAGCGTCTCGCAAGCGGCGCCGTCATCGAGTCCTCCCTCGACAAGGGCAGGGGCTACCTTGCCACCGTCCTCGTCCAGCAGGGCACTCTCCACGTCGGCGACTGCATACTTTGCGGCAGCTTCTACGGCAGGGTCAAGAGCATGTACAACGAGTGCAACCAGAAGGTAAAGGAAGCCGGTCCTTCGACTCCCGTCTTCGTGCTCGGCCTCAACGGCGCTCCCGCCGCCGGCGAAAAGTTCGTCGTAATGGCTGACGAAAAGGAAGCCAAGAGCATAGCCCAGAAGAGGGAGCAGCTCCTCCGCATCCAGGGCATCAAGACCCAGAAGCACATGACCCTCGAAGAGATCGGCCGCCGCATCGCGATTGGCAACTTCAAGGAGCTCAACGTGATAGTCAAAGGCGACGTGGACGGCTCAGTCGAAGCCCTCTCCGATTCGCTCATCAAGCTCGGCACCGAGGAAGTCAAGGTCAACGTGATCCACAAGGCCGTCGGCGCCATCTCCGAGTCCGACGTACTGCTCGCCCAGGCTTCGGACGCCGTCATCATAGGCTTCCAGGTCCGTCCCACGGTCGAGGCCCGCAAGTCCGCCGAGAAGGAAGGCATCGAAATCCGCCTCTACTCCGTCATCTACGACGCCATCAACGAGGTCAAGGACGGTATCGAAGGCATGCTCGAGCCCGAGAAGAAGGAGGAAGTCACTGCCACGGCCGAGGTCAAGCAGACCTTCCGCATCAGCAAGGTCGGCACCATCGCCGGCTGTCTCGTGCGCGACGGCAAGCTCACTTCCAAGAGCAAGGTGCGCCTCATCCGCGACGGCATCGTGGTCTACACCGGCGAGCTCAGTTCCCTCCAGAGGGGCAAGGATGCCGCCAAGGAAGTCCCCGCCGGCATGGAGTGCGGCTGCGGCATCGCCGGCTACAACGACATCAAGGACGGCGACGTCATCGAGGCCTTCCAGATTGTCGAAATCAAGCGTACGCTGTAAAAGAGGGAATTATCCCTTAAGCTTCTTATACTTGAAGCGTTTCGGTTCTTCGTAGCCGGGACGCTTCTTTTTATTCTCCTCGTAGTCGGCGAAGTTGCCTTCGAAGAAGGTCACGACTCCGTCGCCCTCGAATGAGAGTATGTGGGTGGCTATACGGTCGAGGAACCAGCGGTCGTGGGAGATTACGACGGCGCAGCCGGCAAAGTTCTCCAGACCGTCCTCCAGGGCGCGTATGGTGTTGACATCCACGTCGTTGGTGGGTTCGTCGAGGAGAAGGACGTTGCCCTCGTCCTTGAGAGTGAGGGCAAGGTGCAGGCGGTTCCTTTCGCCGCCGGACAGTACGCCGCAGAGTTTCTCCTGGTCGGCGCCGGAGAAATTGAAGCGCGATACATAGCTGCGGGCGTTGACTTCGCGCTTCCCGAGGCGGATCCATTCGCTGTCGCCGGCTATGGTTTCATAGACCGTCTTGTCGGGGTCTATGCTCTTGTGCTGCTGGTCAACATAGGAGATTTTAACGGTTTCGCCTATTGTGATTTCGCCGCTGTCGGGCTGCTCGAGGCCCATTATGAGGCGGAAGAGGGTGGTCTTGCCTGCGCCGTTGGGGCCAATGACGCCCACAATGCCTGCGGGCGGAAGGGAGAAGCTGAGATTCTCGAAGAGCACTTTGTCGCCGAAGGATTTGGTCACGTCTTTGAATTCTATGACACGGTTGCCGAGACGCGGCCCGTTGGGGATGTAGATTTCCAGGCTCGCTTCCTTTTCCTTCGCGTCGGCTTCAGCGAGCTTTTCGTATGCGCCGAGACGGGCCTTCTGCTTGGCGTGGCGGGCCTTGGGGGCCATCCTTACCCATTCGAGCTCGCGCTCCAGAGTGCGCCGCCTCCGGCTTTCCTGCTTTTCTTCCCTTGCGAGACGCTCGCTCTTCTGCTCCAGCCAGGAGGAATAGTTGCCCTTCCAGGGGATGCCTTCGCCGCGGTCCAGCTCAAGGATCCAGCCGGCGACGTTGTCGAGGAAGTAGCGGTCGTGGGTGACGGCGATGACAGTGCCCTTGTATTGCTGGAGATGGGCTTCGAGCCACTGTATGCTCTCGGCGTCGAGATGGTTGGTGGGCTCGTCGAGAAGGAGCACGTCGGGCTCGCTGAGGAGCAGGCGGCAGAGGGCCACCCTCCTGCGCTCGCCTCCCGAGATGGTGTCCACAAGGGCGTCGTCGGGCGGGCAGCTCAGGGCGTCCATGGCCCTCTGGAGCTTGGAATCTATGTCCCAGCCGCCCAGATGGTCGATTTTTTCGGTCAGTTCGCCCTGACGCATAATCAGCTCGTTCATCTTCTCATCGTCCATGGGCTCGGCGAAAGCCATGTTGATCTGCTCGTATTCCTTCAGGAGGTCCATTACCTCGCTGACGCCTTCCTGCACGACCTCGAGCACGGTCTTTCCGCTCTGGAGCTGCGGCTCCTGCTCGAGATAGCCCACGGTATAGCCGGGGGCCCAGGCCACCTCGCCCTTGTAGGACTTTTCGACTCCGGCGATGATTTTCAGGAGAGTCGATTTACCCGAGCCGTTGAGGCCTATGATGCCTATCTTGGCTCCGTAGAAGAAGGAGAGGTAGATGTCCTTGAGTATGGTCTTGTTGTTGTGCGGAAGGGTCTTGCCCACGCCCCACATGGAGAATATTATCTTTTCGTCAGCCATGGCTTTGGTCGTTAGTTTTCGCAAGATAGCAAAAAAAACCGGCCTTTTGAAAGCCGGTCCTTAGATGTCCTTATCAAGGAGGAGAGGATTACCACCTGTCCTCGGAGGAGACGGAGAGTTTCTTGCGGCCGTGACGGCGGCGGGATGCGAGAACCCTGCGGCCGTTGGCGGTGCTCATGCGCTCGCGGAAGCCGTGCTTATTGACTCTCTTGCGGTTTGAAGGCTGATATGTTCTTTTCATTTTATGATATTTTTATATTTTTCGCGAATTGGACTGCAAAGGTAGTTTTTTTCAACCTTAATCACAAATTTTTCGTCAAAATATTCATCTGCCGGAAAACAGTCAGGTTTCCAGACACTTATCTTGCCTGCAGGGATGTGTCTGAGACGCACCAGGTCGGAAATTTCCTGGGCGAGGTCGCCGCCCTTGAGACAGAAAAGGGACCCTCCAAGCCTCGGCCATATCCAGGCACAGAGTTTGTCCAGGCTGGCGACGGCCCTGCTGACGACAAAAACATAGTTGCCCGTCAAGGATTCGGCACGCGCAGTGACTACCTCCACGTTCGAAAGCCCCAGGGCCTTCGCTGCTTGAGAGGCGACGAGCGTCTTCTTGGCTATGCTGTCGCAGAGGGTAAAGTGCCATTTGGGATACATGACGGCAAGGGGCACTCCGGGAAATCCGCCTCCGGTACCGAGGTCCAGGATAGAAAAATCCTCGTCGGGGCTGATTCCTTCCCTGTCGAAGCATCTTGCCAACGCGAGGCTGTGGAGGACGTGGTGGAAATAGAACGCATCCATATCCTTGCGGGATATGACGTTTATCTTATCGTTCCAGTCCCGGTATATCTGTCCCATGGCCTCGAAACGGGAAAGCCTCTCCTCGTCCAGGGAGGGGAATACTTTCAGGGCATGAGTCTTGAACGCTTCGAAATCAGTCACTTCAAATCGGATTCTTTAGATAGTTTATCAATCATCATCTTGGCGCGGCGTATCCTTGTGCGAACTGTATTGAGCTCAAGATTGCATTCCTGAGCGATTTCCTTGTATGACAAGCCGTCGACGAGGCGCTTTCTGGCGATGTCGCGGTACAGTTCGGGCAGGCCCTCGATGCAGCGCAGCGTCTCTTCCATGTCTTCTATGCGTATGATGGTATCAAGGGCTGAATCTTCCTCGTCCGTCATTGAGTCTGAGACATTGCTTTCCATACCGTCTTCAAGGGAGAGAGGCTGCATGCGCGACTCCTGCTCCAGGACGTCGAGCGCGGTGTTCCTGGCGATTTTTTTGAGCCAGGTGAAGAAAGAGCCTATCGAAGGGTCGAAAGTGCTTATCTGGCGGAAAGCCTTTTCGAAACTGCGCGAACAGATGTCCTCCACGTGGAAGTCGTCGAGATACTTGAACGACGAGCGCAGATATGTGCCCAGCCCCCCTATGTACATGTCCCACAGGGCGGTGAAAGCGGTGCCGTCGCCTTTGACGGCCCTTTCAATCTGGGCATCAGTGGGCTTCAAGCCAGTTGTCGCCATAGTTGCATTCGACGGTTAGGGGTACTGACAGGCTCACTACGCTCTCCATTTCCTTTCTCACTATCTCCTTCATTATTTCCAGCTCCTGGGGAGGGACTTCAAAGAGCAGTTCGTCGTGGATCTGGAGCACCATGCGCGACTGGAGCCTGCGCTCGCGCATTATCTTGTCTATCCTTATCATTGCCATCTTGATGATATCGGCAGCGCTGCCCTGGATGGGTGCGTTGATGGCGTTGCGCTCGGCAAGGGACCTTAGCGATACGTTCTTGGAAGTGATGTCGGGAAGATGGCGCCTGCGGCCGAAAATGGTCTCGACATAGCCGTTTTCGCGGGCGAATTCCACCTGGGAATCTATGAAGGAGCGTATGGAGGGGAATGATGCGAAATAATCGTCTATGAGTTTGCGGGCTTCCGAACGCGGCATGCGAAGCCTTTGGGCAAGGCCGAAGGCAGAGATGCCGTACATGATTCCGAAATTGGCGGTCTTGGCAACCCTCCTCTGGTCGGCCGTCACGGTCGAAACGTCCACCTTGAATATCTTGGAAGCGGTCAGGGCGTGTACGTCGGTGCCTTGCATGAAAGCTTCCATAAGGTGCGGATCCTTGCAGAGATGGGCCATGATTCTAAGCTCTATCTGGGAGTAGTCGGCCGAGAGTATCTTCCACTTCGGTTCGCCGGGGATGAAAGCTTTGCGTATGGAGCGGCCCCTTTCGGTGCGGACGGGGATGTTCTGCAGGTTGGGATTGGACGAGGAAAGGCGCCCTGTCGCGGTCAGGGCCTGGTTGAAGGTGGTGTGGATGCGCCCGGTGACGGGCGAAATGTAGCCGGGGAAGGGCTCGATATAGGTCGAAAGGAGCTTCCTTGCGGCGCGGTAGTCGAGGATGGCGTCGATGACGGGGTTTTCGCCGGAAAGTTCGGAGAGGGTGTCCTCGTCGGTGCTCCATGAGCCCTTGGAGTTCTTTTTGGCCTTGGGGTCGAGCTTGAGCTGCTCGAATACCAGTTCGCCTATCTGCTTGGGAGAGGAGACGTTTAGCGTGGGATTGTGGGCTATCTGCCTGACCACGCTCTCGTTTTCGTCCATTTCTTCCTTCAGGGCGGCGGCGTATTCGTTCAGGGCTGCGACGTCGACTTTGACGCCGGCTATCTCCATGCCGGAAAGGACTTTGATAAGGGGCTCTTCAATGCTCTCATAGAGCTTGGAGAGACCGGCCTCCTGGAGCTCGGACCAAATTTTCACGCCCGTCAGCAGTATTGCAGCCGCTTTGATGGAATTGTCTTCCCCGGTGGAGGCTTCGTCCGCTTCCTCGTCCTCGTCGGTCATGTCGAAAAGGGACATTTCCTTTTGGACGGGCTTCGCGGGGGTGATGCCGGTGCCGAGGTAGCTTTGCGAGAGGACGTCGAGCCTGTGGGTTTTCTCGGGGTCGAGAAGGTAGTGCATAAGGGACACGTCGCGCAGCTTGCCTGAGAGGCGTATGCCTTGGGAGGAGAGCAGGTCCATCCCGAGTTTTATGTCATATCCGTATTTGACGACGACGGTGTCTTCGAAAATGGACTTGAACGCAGAGGGGCTCGCGGTTGCGTACAGGCATTCGCCGTCTTTGGTGGTGCTGGCCACGGTCACGCTCCTTATGGGGGAGAATATGCCCTGGGAGGCGGCTTCGACGACGAATGCGCAGCGCCCCGTTACGCAGGCAGCAGTGGCGACCTGGAATACGGTCGCTTTTTGCACTTCAAGGCCCTGGGAGGCGGGCGCGGAGTCCGTTGCTCCCGGCGCGCTCACGTGGGAAATGTATTTTTTGAGGGAGTTGAACTCGTACTTGTCGAAGAGAGTGGCGGTTTCGCCGGTATAGACGCCGGTGAACGCCAGGCCTGCGGGCGTCGTTTCCACGGGGACGTCGGTCTTGATGGTGACGAGGCGCTTGCTAAGGTCGATGTAGGGCCTGGACTGCACGAACATGTCCCTTTGTTTCTGCGTGAGGTGGTCTATGTTGGTATAGATGTTCTCTATTGTGCCGAAGCGGGAAATGAGCTTTCCTGCCCATATTTCGCCTATGCCCTTGACGCCGGGGACGTTGTCTGCCGTGTCGCCGCAGATGGTAAGCATGTCGATAACCTGCGAGGGGCTCTGGATGCCGTAGCGCTCGCATATTTCCTTGACGCCGATTATTTCGTCGTCGCCACCGCCGCGCCCGGGCTTGTACTGGAATATCCTTTCGGAAATGAGCTGACCGTAGTCCTTGTCGGGGGTGACCATATAGACGGTCAAGCCTTCCGCGGCCGCCGAGACGGCCATGGTGCCTATGACGTCGTCGGCCTCGTAGTCGGGGACCATCAGGACGGGTATGTTCATGGAGACGCATAGCTGCGTCAGGGGCTCCAGGGCGTCGATGACGAGCTGCGGGGTCTCGGGGCGGTTGGCCTTGTACGCGGGGTACATGCGGTTGCGGAAAGTGCCTCCCGGGGGGTCGAAGGCCACCGCGAGATGGGTCGGCTTCTCCCTTTCAATGAGTTCCAGCAGGTATTTGGTGAAGCCGAAGAGTATGGAGGTGTCCATACCCTTTGAATTCACCATGGGGCGCCTCAGGAATGCGTAGTACATTTTGAAGATGAGGGCGTGCCCGTCTATCAAAAAAAGCCTTTCAGACATATTCTTCAAATATAGGTAAAAATTGCTAATTTTGCTCCCATGATTGGTGCAAACGACGAAAAGTACATGCGCATGGCTCTCGCCGAGGCTGCAGCTGCCGCCGAAGACGGCGAAGTGCCCGTCGGCGCAGTCGTGGTGAGCAAAGGCCGCATAATAGCCAAGGGGCACAATATGACCGACCTGCTCCACGACCCCACCGCCCATGCGGAAATGATAGCCCTGACGGCCGCCACGGAGGCCCTCGGCAGCCGCTATCTCGACGAGTGCGAGCTCTATGTCACGCTGGAGCCCTGCCCCATGTGCGCCGCCGCCCTCTCCTGGGCCCAGCTCGGCCGCCTGGTCTACGGCGCTTCCGACCCCAAGCGCGGTTACAGCCTTTTCACTCCCTCTCTTCTCCACCCCCGCACCGAAGTCAGCTCCGGAGTCCTCGCCGACGAAAGCGGCGCCATCGTGTCGGATTATTTTAAAACTAAACGAAAAAGTTAGTATATTTGCCGCCTGGCATTGAGGTATTGTGTAATGGCAGCACTAGGGATTTTGGTTCCCTCAGTCCAGGTTCGAATCCTGGTACCTCAACAATAAGGCAGCGTCTAAGCGCTGCCTTATTTTGTCTATGTTTTCGCTGCAGAGAATTTAATTGGATTGGCAAACAGCCCTGACCGTGTGACCTTCGCAGCGCTCTACTTTGGAGCCTTCCGTATAGAGTTTCTTTGAAAGAGCTTCGAAACTTGAGGCAAACTTAGGAGAAGTGCCAAGGGCGCGGTCGCAGGCCCAGTAGTCATTCTTGCCCGTAATTCTCCGGGGACCGTTCATCCAGCCTGCGAAGGGGATGAAAATGCGCTTCTTGGCGTTATTGGGTTCTGACTTGCTCTTGACAAGATAGCCTCCTGCGTGACCGAAATTGACGCTCTCCCATTTGCAATAGGACAGAAGCTCCTGCCAGTCATCCGCCGAAGGAGTGCGATAGGAAGCGCCCAGAGCGGCCGTAGCGGGGTCGTCGGCACTGTCAAGCGAGCGCTTCATGTCCATGATGCCTTTGTAGGCCAGCTCTGCTGCTCCGGCGTAATCATCAGACACATATTTGGTCAGCTCAGTAGAACTGCCCTCGTGGCACCATTTGTACGTGCTCCAGGAATAATCAGTCTTGGGTTCAGTCTCGCCCCATGCATAGTAATTGCCGTTCTCGTCTGGCCTGGAGGCGCCCAGATTGGCGCTCGTCCACTTAAGACCGCTGGGGAGATCGAGATCCACGGGGCCTTCGGGGAGAGTATAGAACATGCCACCTGCCTTGGTGTGCTTTTCGTCCTTAGTCGTGTGCCTCAGGGTGACGTTGTAGTCGAAATCCTTTCCTGACTCAAGCTTGGTAAGGGTAATCAGGGTCGTAATGCCCTCGACCTGCACGCTGCGCTCATCGCCGTCGACAGAAAGGATGAACTCGGCGCCGTCGGAAGCCTTGGGGGCATGGTCGAGAGTAATTTCGAATGTAACGTCAGTATATCCCGGATAAACAAATATGGTGGACATGCGGAGCTCCTCATCGGGGCAGGGGTTGCAGGCCTGGAGAGCGGCTGCAGCCGCAAAAGCGAGGGTAAAAATCTTAGTTTTCATTGTCTTCATCATTTAGATCAAGCGCTACGGGCGATGATTCGGCGAGTTCAGCGGGTATGACTGACTCCCGGCCGGCGATGATGCGTGCGCCGGTTTTGAGTTTGCCTTGGGAACGCTTGGGAGCAAGACCGAGTTTTTCGAGCTTGCCTATCTTTTTCACTACTGACTGGTTGGAATCTATCAGTTTGGCCTTGGACTCGTTGTAGGAGCGCAGAGCCTTGTCCAGTGATTTGCCAACATCGACATAGGCGTCCATCCAGGACTTCAGCTGGCTCATGAGTTCTTCGGCGGTCTTGTAGACTTCGGCTATGTTCTTTTCCTGGTTGTGCTGCCGCCAGCTCATCTGGATCATATTGAGCACGATGACAAGGGTCATCTGGCTCACTATCAGCACTCCGGCGTTCTTGGCAGCCTGCCAGAGCATGGGGTCTTGCTCGAGCATCAGGCGGAAGGCTCCCTCCATCGGGATGAACATTATGTTGTAGCCTACCTTGGTCTTGCCGTCGGGGAGGTAGCTGGCGTAGTCTTTCTTTTTGAGTTCGTCCACATGGCTCCTGACGCTGCTGACGTGCTCCTTTGCGTAGGCGGTCCTTTCGGCCACGTCAGTGGCGTTCATATACTTGTTGTATGCGGAGAGGCTGACCTTGGAGTCGATTATGACGGTCGTGTCGTCGGGATAGAGGACCATTACGTCGGGAATCATGGTAGCCCCGCTCTCGCTCTTGATTTCGTGCCCGTGTTCGTCGGTCATGACGCCCTGGCTGATGAAGTGCACGCCTTCCTCAAGACCTGCGCTCTTTAGAAGGTCTGTCAGGAGCATTTCGCCGAAATTGCCCTGCACCTTGGAATAGCCGGTGAGGGCGTTGGCGAGGTTGCGCGCCTCGTCGCCGACGGTCTTGCTCTGCTGCATGACGTGCTCGATGAGGGTTTTGAGGGATGCGCTCTGCTCGAGAGAGCTTTCGCGGCTGCTCGTTACGCTCTTGTCGAAGACTTCGAACTTTTCCTGGATGGGCTTCAGGAGCTCAGCTATTCGTTTAGCACTGAGGTCGTTGAAGGCGGCGCTGTTCTCGGAACTCAGAGACTTGAAGGACTCTTTCATCTGCTCCTTCTGGTCGTGCAGGAGCTTTTCGAAGCGCTCCTGCTGCTCGCGGGCGCTCTTTTCCATCTGCTCTTTTTGCTCCCTCGCGCTCTTTTCCATCTGCTCGCGCTGGGCCTCGAAAGCCATTTCGCGTTGCTTTTCCAGAGCCTTGTGGGCCTCTTCCCTAGCGTTCAAGGTGCTTTCGAGGGCAGCCCGCTGCTCTGAGATCGCAGTCAGTTTTGCGCCAAGAGAGTCTTTTTCCTCGCTGAGGAGCCTCAGCTCGTCTTCCCTTTGAGCCTTCTCCTTTTTCAGGGAGGCAGCCCTTAGGAGGGCGAATACAAGCGCGGCGGCAAGGATAGCGCAGGAGACTATCAGTATTATAAGGACTGTATCACTCATAGGAAATATTTTTCTTGTTGACGGGGAGGAGGGCAACGAGATAGCCGACCACCGCTACGCCGGCGGCGATAAGAATCAGGTCCAGCCACTGAATCACGACAGGATAGCTGTCCACGATGTAATTGCCAGGAATCTTTATCAGGCCCGCCTTCTGCTGAAGGAGGCTCAGACCGATGCCTGCGACGAGGCCGATAGCCATGCCGAGAAGCGAGATGAGCCAGCCCTCAAGGACGAAGATTTCACGCACCATTTTCTCGGGCGCGCCCATGCTCTTAAGGGTTGCAATGTCCCCTTTCTTCTCAATAATGAGCATGGAAAGACTGCCGAAGATGTTGAAGGCTATGATGATAATGACGAATATGAGGATGAGGAAGATGGCAGCCTTTTCGTAGCGCATCATCTTGTAGAGGGCTTCATTCTGTCGGTAGCGATCGAGGATGGTGAGTTCCGCTCCTGCCTCGCGGACAAAGGTGCGAACCTGTTTTTCAACGGCCTTGGCACTGCGTGAGGATGTTCCTTCCTCATAACGAAGCTCCAGGGCAGTCAGCTCTTTAGTGTATTTTAAAAGCTCTCGCACCTTGGCAATGGGAACGTAGACCACATTACCTTCGCCTTCATTGCCGGGATAGAGGACGCAGGACGGGCGGGCGCTGACCGCGCACAGGACTGTAGCAGGATTTTGAAGGGAAATCTGCTTTTCTCTGTCGGGGAAATAGAACGATATGGAGGCTAAGAACGCCGGATTGACCCCGAGCTCGCGGGCAATCTCGCCGCCCACTATGCACCTGGCCATTTCGCCGAAGCGCAGGCTGTACTCACCGCTGCGTATGCGCGAATATAGATCGGTCTTGTCGGCATAGTCATCAGGAATGCCGCGCAGCAGCGCGACTGCCTGGCGGCCTTCGTAGTTTGCAAAAACAGTCTCAGAGAGGTGGTATGTGACGCTCGCTACACCTTCAATCCCCTCTATGCCTTTCAGGAGTCCATCAGACGGGATGAATACTTTGCCTTTTTCGGGAGCTATGAGAAGGTCGGGGCTGCTTTCGGACAGATTGTCCTCAATCAGGGCATCAAAACCGTTGTAGACGGAGAGGATGATGACGAGGGCCGCCGTGCCTATGGCCATGCCTATGGCGCTGATCGCAGAGATGACGTTAATCACGTTGTGTGATTTCTTTGCGAACAGGTACCTTCCGGCAAAAAACAATGGCAGGTTTTTCTTCATTCTTTCCTCTGTTTCCGTAATCTGCAAATTTATGAAATACCCCCGACTATCGCAAGTTGGCCTCCTCAAGTGTTCTTTACCCGAATAAATCAAAAAGCCGGGCACCTCACGGCGTCCGACTTTTGAACGTGTACTAAAACCTAAACCTGCCTTATAGATGCAGGATTTTAGCTTAACGTTGCACGAAAAACAAAAAAAAGCCGAAAAAATCGGCCTTTTTTATTTTTGTCAGGAAAATTATTTCTTGGCTTCATCAACGGAGACCTTGCGGAACTCCTTGAGGTCCTTCATGAGGTTGAGGGCGGCCTTGCGGGCGCGGGCGCCGGCTGCTTTGTTGCCCTTTACGACCTGAGCTTCTGCATTCGCTACGAATTCAGCGATTTCAGCATTGATCTTTTCGACGAGTTGTTTCATAATAGTGTGTTGTATTAGTTAATTAATGGTTTCGAACAATTGGCAAGGTAAGAAACAATTCCTTGATTTGCAAATTTTTGACGGAAATTATTGACCCTCCTGCAACGCGGGCTTGCTGTTGACCTCCTCCATAGCCTTTGCGGGACCTGCCGTGCAGAAGAGCTCAATCCCACGGCGAATCCTCGGACTGAGTGCCTCGATGGCGAGCTCATCATCGCGTCCGAGCTCTCCGAGGACGAAGTCAATCTGCTCTCCGCGGTGGAAGTCGCTGCCGATTCCTATGCGTATGCGGGCATAGTCCTGAGTGCCAAGGCACTCGGCGATGTTCTTCAGGCCGTTATGGCCACCGTCGCTGCCCTTGAGGCGCATCCTGAGCATCCCGAAGGGGATGTTGAGGTCGTCGCTGATGACGACTACGTTCGACACGGGGATCTTCAGCTTTTCCACCCAGTAGCGCACGGCATTGCCGGAGAGGTTCATATAGGTGGAGGGCTTGAGGAGGTAAATCTTGCGACCCTTGTATGAAGTGACTGCGGTGGAGCCGTACCGGGCGCTCTCGAAAAACGCGTCGGGGGAGTCCTTTACCCATGCATCCAAAACCATAAACCCGGCGTTGTGCCGGGTATGGGTGTATTCCGCTCCTATGTTGCCCAGGCCTACGACTAAATAACTCATAGCGGGATCTGCGTCGGAATGGGTCTTCTTCCTCAGGAAGGAGAACATTATTCTTCGGCGGGAGCTTCGGCCACGCTGTTGCGGGTGGCTTTGACGCCGCAGATGACGGTGCCCTTGGGAGTCAGGACGGTGATATCCTTGACCTGGAGGTCGCCGGCCTTGAACTGGCTGTCCAGACCGAGGGGAGTGATGTCGACTGCGATCTCGTCAGGAAGGTTCTTCATCAGACCGCTGACTTTGACGCTGCGGAGGCTCTGATAGAACTTACCACCCCTCTGGACGCCTGCTGCGTGACCGGAGATGCTGAGGGGAACCATGATAGCGATGGGCTTAACCTGGTCGACTGCGAGGAAATCAACGTGGAGGCATGCGTCGGTGACGGGGTGCCACTGAAGCTCGTGAAGGATTGCGGTGTAGGCTTTGCCATCATCCATCTTGAGGTCGACGATGAAGGACTTGGGGGTGTTGGTCAGACCCTTGAGGTCCTTGGCGTCCACGGTGAAGAGGACGTTTTCCATACCGAGACCGTAGAGATTGCAAGGGACGAGACCCTGGCGGCGGAAGGCCTTGATGGCGGCCTTGTTGGCGGCTTTGCGGATGCTGCCGTTAAGTGCAAAATGCTGCATTGAAATGATGTTTAAAAATGTGTTACTCAGGCTGCGCGGGGCAGCCCCCATTGCACCAAAAAGCGCGGGGCTTTTTCAAAATGCGCGCAAAGATAAGAAAAAAAACTTATTGGACAAGCGAAGTCGCTTTGTTCCAGGAGAGTGTCTTGTAGAAGGCGTCGAGGAATTCAGTTCCGTCGCAGGGAAGGTACATGCCCAGTCCGCAGCAGTTCTTGAATTCGTACCCGCCGTAATACTCGTCGTTGTTGAAAAAAGTCGGGGTGTGGACTTCCTTGAGCACGCAGCGGGACAGGGCTTCGTCGACGGAAGAGAGGTCGCTCCTTGTGGCTCCTGCCTGGAGCAGTATGTCGCGAAGGTCGTATATCCAGTGCTTTTCGCCTCGGCAATATGGCTGGACAGCTTCAGGGTCGACTGCCGCAATCTGGCTGCGGTATTTTTCAAAAACGGGCTTACACGCTGTTGCGAGGGCGTCGATCTTGCTGCAGTCAATCAGGGTGTACGAGGCGGAGCGGTACAGGCCGGTCTTGGAATCGTAGTACTCGAAAAAGTCGTCTATCAGGCCTTCCAGGTCGGGCGAGCCGCTTCTTAGGAGGCGGCCGGCGGTGGTGGTGTATTGCATGCCCTCCTCCAGGATTTCGGAGGGACTGAGGCCCAGGTAGCTGCATTTGTCCTTGAGCTCGAATACCGTCTCTATGCAGCCCATAAGGCAAGCGTCGAAAACTATGTAGTCGAAATGGAAGGGAATGGCCTGACCGAGGTCGGTGATGTCCATGTATTTTTTCTTGCGCGTCGCGCCGTCATAGTAGTATTCTTCTCCAAAGGAGCGTACTGCAGGGCCGGGAAGGGGACCGTCTCCAATCATGAAGCGCGCGGCTCCGGTCTTTCCGGGAGCGAAGTCCAGGGCGGGCTCGTAGTCAGAGGGCTTGCCGTAATAGCCTTCGGGGAGCCAGCCGGTGCCGTGGGAGGAGAGAATGAGACCGTAATGGTCGGACTTGAGGGTGCTTGCAACGTAGTTCAGGCTTGACTTCATCACCTCTTTGTCGGTGAGAAGGTCGGTGGCGGAAAGGGTTGTCAGAGTGTCATAAACCGCCTCGCCCTTTGAGTCCTTGTACATCCGGAAGATGACTGGGGATGTGGGATTGGCGTAGCCGTTGCTGTTGCAATGGTTGATTACGGCTATGGCCACATCGGCGTCCTTTGCGGGGACTTCGCCCTGCGAGAGCTCGCGTATGTCTTCCTGAAGCGCGTTGGAAAGCGAATTGAAGCCCGCACCGTAGAGGATGAGGACCTTGGAATATGTCTTGTCCTTGTCGTTGCCGCCCGGGCAGAGCCAGTCGCACGAGCTCGCGGAAAGGACAGCCCCTAGGAGGACCGACAGTTTCAGGATGGACTTGAGCACTTTGTTCATAGGTGCAAAATTACGATAATTTGACTAATTTTGCACATTGTTACAAAAATCAGGCAAGAGATGAAAAATTTCGTTGAAGAACTCCGCTGGCGCGGAATGATACAGGATATAATGCCCTGCACCGAGGAGAAGCTGATGGAAGGCCCCCAGGCAGCATATGTGGGAATTGACCCCACTGCCGACTCCCTCCACATTGGCCACCTCGTGAGCGTAATGATACTCAAGCACTTCCAGAATTGCGGCCACAAGCCTTTCGCCCTCGTCGGCGGCGCCACGGGCATGATAGGCGACCCTTCCATGAAGTCCGCCGAGCGCAACCTCCTCGACGAGCAGACCCTCACTCACAATGTCGAGAGCCTCAAGGCCCAGCTCGCCCGCTTCCTCGATTTCGAGTCCGACTCCCCGAATAAGGCCGAGCTCGTGAACAACTACGAGTGGATGAAAGACTATTCCTTCATAGGCTTCATCCGCGACATCGGAAAGCACATCACCGTCAACTATATGATGGCCAAGGACTCCGTCAAGAAGCGTCTCCAGAGGGACTCTTCCGAAGGCATGTCCTTCACCGAGTTCAGCTACCAGCTCATGCAGGGCTACGATTTCTACTGGCTGTGGAAGAACCGCGGCTGCATCCTGCAGCTGGGCGGCTCCGACCAGTGGGGCAACATCACCACCGGCACCGAGCTCATCCGTCGTATGGACGGCGGCACCGCCTATGCCCTCACCTGCCCCCTCATCCGCAAGGCCGACGGCACCAAGTTCGGCAAGACCGAAAAGGGCAACATATGGCTCGACCCCGAGCGCACCTCCCCCTATGAGTTCTACCAGTTCTGGCTCAACGTGGCCGATGACGACGCCGAGCGCTACATCAAGATTTTCACCCTGCTCGACCGTAAGACCATAGAGGACGCCATCGAGGTCCACAGGGCCGACCCCGGCGCACGCACCCTCCAGAAGCTCCTGGCAAAGGAAGTCACCGTCATGGTGCACGGGCAGGAGGCTTATGAGAATGCCATCGAGGCCTCCCGCCTCCTTTTCGGCAATGTTTCCGCCGAAGCCTTCCGCAAGATGGACGAAAGGACTGTGCGCGAGGTTTTCGCCAACGTCCCTTCGTTCGAACTCAGCGCCTCCGAGCTCCCTTGCGACATACTCGAGTTCCTCGCCGTCAAGACCTCCGTATTCCCCTCCAAGGGCGAAGCCCGCAAGATGATCCAGGGCGGCGGAGTATCTCTCAACAAGGCCAAGGTCGCGGATGCCGCCTCCCTCGTCACCCCCGATGACGTCATCAACGGCCACTACATCCTCGCCCAGAAGGGCAAAAAGAACTATTTCATAATCAACATAGTACAGTAATGGATAAGGCACCCTCCACAAGGCAGCTGAAGGTGGCCCGCGAGATCCAGAAAGACCTCGCCGAGATCATCCGCGCCCAGGGGATGGCCCACTTCGGCGGCGCCATGGTGACGGTGAGCGAAGTTCGCGTGAGCCCCGACCTCTCCGTAGCCAAGGTGTACGTCTCCATCTTCCCCTCCGCCAAGGCCTCCGAGGTGATGAAAATGCTCTCGGACGACAACAGGCTGTACCGGGGCGAGCTTGGCCGCCAGGTAGGCAAGCAGCTCCGTATAGTCCCGGAGCTGGTGTTCTACCTGGATACCTCCCTGGACTACGCCGAACATATAGAAGAGCTCCTTAAAAAATAGGGGCAACACACCCTGACGCAGACAGATGGGAAAACGTATCTTAACATCGCTGCTGCTCCTTGTTCTTGCTTCCATGCCCCTCTGGGCCGTGAAAGCGAGGCCGGGGCTGCTGCGTCACGTCCAGCCTGACGGCAAGGTCGTTACCTATCGCATTATTGGCGACGAAAGGGGGCATTATATTGTCGATACCAAAGGCTGCGCCCTTGCCTTCGGCCCCGGGGGCACCACCTTGTACTACGCCACCTATGACGAAAGGGGAGTGCTGAGCCGCAGCGAAGTGCCCGCCTCTTCATCCGTGGCGAGTCCGCAGCTCCTCTCCGCGGCGCGCAATATCCCCTCCGGGAAAATACTTGGACGCGGTATGCGCACGCAGATGCTTTCCGAGCCCGTTCCTGCGCTGCGCTCCCGCTCAGCTACCCCGAAGACAGTCAGGACCATAGTCATTCCTGTCGCGTTCAGCGACCTGGGTTTCAAAAATGACGTCTCGTCCCTTTATAACTTGCTAATGCAGACGGGGTACTCCGTGTCAGGGGCCGCAGGCTGCGTCAAGGACTATCTTGACTGCCAGTTTGACGGCCAGGCTGTCTTCGTCTTCGACGTGGCCCCCGTGGTTACGCTTTCCAACGACTGCGCGTGGTACGCAAAGACCGATGCCCGCAACGCGGAGGCTGTGATGGAGGCCTGCCGTCTGAGCGATGCTGCGGTGGATTTCTCGCTCTACGACCACGTATATGTCATTTATGCCGGAGGCAATCCCGCCGACGGCGGCACCGGCAGCGACCACATTTGGCCCCACGCTTGGGATTTTCGCTCTGCAGGCTTTGCCCCGTTGATACTCGACGGCGTTCAAGTGAACCGTTATGCCATGTCTTCGGAGATTATGAAGAATTCTTCAGGGGCGAGGATCCTTTCCGGCATAGGCACCATCTGCCATGAGTTCAGTCATCTTCTCGGCCTTCCCGACCTTTATGACACGGACGAGGAAAAGAGCGGAGGAAAGTCTGATGCGCTCTGGAGATGCCTTTCGCTTATGGATGCCGGCAACTACAACGACGACACGCGCATGCCCCCCATGTACGGTGCCATAGAGCTTGAAATACTCGGCCTGGTGGATTGCGAGCCTTTGAAGACGCGCTCCTACACGTTGGAGCCCATTTCTTCCGGTACCCGCCGCGTGCTCAGGATGGAGGCAGACGTGGAAGGGGAGTATTTCCTTTTCGAATGCAGGACCAATTCAAATTGGGACAAGTTTATAGGCGGCAGCGGCCTTTTAATCTATCATATTGACAGATCCGAAAGGAATGCAGGTTTTTCAGAAAGGAACGGCTTTGTCTTGACTGCCGCCCAGCGATGGAGCCCGCAGTATTCGGAGATCAACTGCCGTCCCGACCATCAGTGCGCTGACCTTGTGGAGGCCACTGCAGCTGCTTCGTTAGATGCTTCATCAGTTACCGATGTGTTTTTCCCCCGCGGCAACGTGACGTCCTTTTCACCCTCCACTAAGCCCTCATTCAGCTTCTGGAGCGGCGAAAAGTCGCCCTATTCCATTCTGAATATCAAAAAGGAAGGCTCTGCAGTGACTTTTTTAGTCAGCGGACCTATCACCCCCGATAACATCGATGTCTTCCAGGATGCGGCGATATTTACCTGGCACACCGACGTGGAGTCGCTCGGCGAGCGCCCTTGCTCGATAAGGCTTAGCACGCTTCAGGGAGTAGTCTCTCAAAAGAGTGTCGACCCTTACCAGGCCGGCTGCTACTCGGCCACTTTCGAGGGCCTGAACCCCGGCGCGGCCTATTCGATTGATATTTTCTACCCCGGGGAAAGCTCCGGGGAAGAACTCTATAAGTTCTCGGTCGAGATTGTCACTTCCCAGTACGGAGGCCTCCCTTACATCTATATGAAATCATACGCGCGCCGCTCTTCGGCAACGGGCGAAAGCAAGCTGCCCCTGAGGGTTATGAATGCGCGCGGCTCCAGGTCCGTGAGTTGGTATTTCAATGATTCAGAGATTCATACCGGTCCCGACGGCTACTTCGTCCCGTCCCATTCGGGAGATTTGAAGGCAAGGATAGTCTATTCCGACGGTACGGAAGAAATCATCCTCAGACATATTGACTTGAAATGATAAAGTTTTTCCGCATACCGGTCATTGTAGCGCTCCTCGCTTGCCTGGCAGGGCTTCTTTGCTCCTGCCAGAGAACCGACGGTTTCGATCATGACGATTTTCTCGGCAATGACGTTTGCCTGAGGGTGGACGGTGAAATGCTGCATTCATACTCTCCAAGCAGCGGCCAGCTGTCGTTCAACAAGGGACGCAGGGAGTTCCGCGCCGGCACGGACACCATGTCCGACTACTTTGTCCTCACGCTATCTTCGATTCCGAAGGAAGAGGGGCAGGTGGTAACGGGCTCGCTCAAATGGACGACCTACAACGACATAGTGTCCCTGAGCGACCTGTCTTTCAAAGTGAAGGAAATCACTTCCGACGGGAAGATTTGGCTCTGGTGCTCTTCCCGCAAGATCAACGTAGTTGTAAGAACGCTTAATTAGGCTTACGCCTTCTCTGCATTATCGAGCTTGACCGCCTCGTTGTAGCATTGGCGGCAGAGGGGCTCGTAGACATCCTTTTCGCCAAGGACGACGAGGCTGCGGCTCTTTGACAACCTGTGGGAATGGTTGGCGAGACTGCCGCATTTGACGCAAATCGCATGGACTTTCTGGACGTCTTCAGCCACGGCCATAAGGGCGGGCATGGGGCCGAAGGGCTTGCCGGTGAAGTCGGTGTCGAGTCCGGCGATGATGACCCTGACGCCGCGGTTGGCCAGCTGCTGGGCGACGCTCACAAGGCTGCTGTCGAAGAACTGGGCCTCGTCTATGCCGACCACCATCGTGTCGTCCGCGATGGAGAGCATCTCTTCGGGAGAGCTGACGGGCTTGCTCTTAATGCTGTGGAGGTCGTGGGAGACGACATCCTCGTCGGAGTAGCGCGTGTCGACGACGGGCTTGAAAATCTCGATTTTCTGGTTGGCGAACTGGGCCCTTTTGAGTCTGCGAATTAATTCCTCGGTTTTACCTGAGAACATTGAGCCGCAAATCACTTCGATGCAGCCGGATTTTTTGAAACTTTCTGAAAACATTTGCTTATTTTTGTCTCGCTAGTGCAAATGTATAAAAGAAAAGTCTTATGGAAAAGACCATCGCCGATATTATTGCTGAAATAAAGGAGACTATTTCCGTCCTTTCGGAACGGGTCGCCGCCCTGGAGGCTTGCCTCCCTGCCGGAGACGTTCCTGAAACTGAGGCTCTCCCCGCTGAGGATATGCCTGAGGCAGAGGCCTTTGCCGCAGAAGAAACGGTGGATATCGTAGAGCCCCTTGATATCATAGATGTTTTCCCCGCTTCCGAGCCTTCACTCGCTGCCGCTCCCGCTGGAGAGAGCGTGCCCGAGCCGGAGCCTGTGGTCCCTGAGCTTGCAGTCTTTGAACCGGCGTCAGCCGAGCCCGTGGAGAGCCTTGGCGCAATCAACGATATAGCAGCTGCCAAAGTCAAAGAGGCCATCAACGACGCATACGCTGCCGACTACGCCTGGAAGACTGATATTCCGGGTTCCGAACTAAGGAACATCCTGAGCGGTATCTCGCTCAACGACCGCATACTCTTTATCAACACCCTGTTCGGCGGCGATCCCGAGAGTTTCCAGAGCACCATCGCATATCTGAACGAGGCGTCGTCCTTCGCCGAGGCAACCGATTATCTTAGCGGCCGTTTCCCTGATTGGAAGCTTGGCTCAGACACAGTATACAGGTTCATGATGGCTGTCCGCCGCCATTTGAGGAGCTAGCCGTGGCCGGAGTCCTGTACATAGTCCCCACTCCCGTGGGCAATCTTGCCGACATGACCTACAGGGCCGTGGAGGTGCTCCGAAGCGTAGACCTCATTCTCGCCGAGGACACGCGCACGACCTCCGTCCTGCTGAAGCACTACGGCATCGAAGGGCATCTTAAGTCGCACCACAAGTTCAATGAGCACGCCACGGCGAGTATAATCAAGGAGAGAATTCTCGCCGGCGCGGACGTGGCCCTTGTGAGCGATGCCGGCACTCCGGGGATTTCAGATCCCGGTTTCCTGCTTGTGCGCACGTGCGCCGCGGAAGGCATCGAAGTGAGGACCCTGCCCGGCGCTACTGCCTGCATCCCGGCCCTGGTTTCTTCGGGCCTTCCGTGCGACAGTTTTTGTTTCGAAGGCTTCCTTCCCCGCAAGAAGGGGCGCCAGACCGCTCTCACTGCGCTTGAAGCCGAGACGCGCACAATGGTGTTCTATGAGTCGCCCTACAGGGTTGCCGCAACCCTGGGCCAGCTAGCCGAGCACCTTGGTGCAGACAGGGCCTGCTGCGTTTCGCGCGAGATCTCCAAAGTCCACGAGGAGCACCGCAGGGGGACTTTGGGCGAGCTTTTTGATTGGTATTCCGCCCACGAGGCGAAAGGTGAAATCGTAATTATTGTTGCCGGCCGTCCGGGCCGCGTGAAAAAGAATGAAGACAGAGATGAGTTCGGACAGGTCTCGCAGGAAAGCTGACGGCCGTCCTCTTTCGGCAGGATTCAAGCTTGGGGCTATAGCCCTGGTTTTCCTTATTATCGGATATCAGACCGCGCTGCTGGTTTACAGGGCGTCGGTTTCCGCCATCCTGAGCAGAAAGGCAGTGCCCGACACCGTGTATGTGGAGCGGCTCGTGCCCTATTATCCTGCCGCGGGCTCTCCCGATTCCGCGCGGGCTTCCGCTGCTGCTCCGGCGTCCGCTCCTTCCTCTGCTCCGTCGTCCGCAAGGGGAGCGTCATATGGTAAAAGCGCCGGAAGAAGTTCAGGCGGGGGCGCCGAGGCGGCGATTATAAGGCATTTTTCGCCCCGCAACGTGGAGTCTTTCCGCTTTGACCCTAATACGGCGAGCGTCGAGGATTTGCAGCGGCTGGGCTTTTCAGAGAAGCAAGCGGCATCCATAGACAAATACCGCACAAGCGGAGGGCGTTTTCGCCGAAAGGAAGATTTTGCGCGCTCTTTTGTGGTCGCTGATTCAGTGTTCAGGCGCCTGGAGCCTTTTATCGATATTCCTAAGATAGATTTGAATCTGGCGGACTCAGCCGCATTTGATTCGCTGCCCGGGATCGGGCCTTACTATGCTTCGAAGATGGTTTCGTATCGCGCTGAGCTTGGGGGATACAGTTATCCGGAGCAGCTGATGGACATTTGGAAGTTCGATGCCGAGAAGTTCGCCGCCCTGGAGGATTTGATTTGCATAGAGACGCCGTTTCGCTTTCCGCTCTGGAGCCTTGGGGCTGATTCGCTTGCGCTCCATCCCTACCTTGACGCGCGCTCCGCACGCTCAATCGTTCGTTTCAGGGAGAATTCGCTGCGCGAGGATTGGACTGTCGCCGCGCTCGAGGCTGCGGGCATCATTTCCCCCGAAACCGCCGGCAAACTATCGCCCTGCGTCGAATAAAATCTGTTTCAAAATAGCTTCGATATTGCTATATTTGTCAAAACTAATGTTATAATTCTATCACTATGGGAACAATTCTCTACATCGTCGGTGTCGTACTGGCAATCCTTGCAGTCATTGACATCTTCAAAAAGCCCATTTCCCTTGTCGGCAAAGTGATTACCGCCGTTCTCGTGATTGCTACAAGCTGGATAGGCCTGGCCGTCTATTATTTCTACGCCAAGGATAGGCTGACTCAGTGGTTCAAGTAGTCAGTCGCTAAGTCTTTTAGTTGAAGGGACGCTCTATTCCAGTCCCTTTTTCAGGAACTCGACGTAAGCGTCGCGGTCGAGATTGTAGCTGCGGGCGGGGATTTTAAGCTCTCCCGTGGCGGGATCTATGACGGCGTAGTATGGCTGGGCATTCACGCCGAAGCGGCTCGCCATGAAATAGGAATTAATCTTTCCAAGGCTTTTCAGGGTCTTACCCTCGGGGGTAACGACCCATTCTTTTTCGTCGAGGACAGTCTTGTCGTCGCCGTATAGCGAGCAGACTATATAATCTTCCTTCATGAGCTGAAGAACTCTCGGGTCGCTCCAAACCCTTGCCTCCATTTCGCGGCAGTTAACGCAGCCGTGACCGGTGAAATCCAGAAGTATGGGTTTGCCTTCCTGAAGTGCGGCTGCCTGCGCTTCCTCAAAGTCGAAATAGGCGGGAATGCCGTAGGGAAGGTGCAGGAAATCAGAGTATTTCCTGGAAGTGGCTTCTTTGTCCCCGGCCTTGGACTCTTCAATAACAAAAGTTGCCTTTGACGGCCTCTGCTCGGGGTCGAGGACGAAATCCTGCGTTGTTATGGGCGGGAGGTAGCCCGACAAGGCCTTTAGCGGCGCACCCCACATGCCCGGTATCATCCACACGACGAAAGTGAAATCGATAATCACCAGCACGAGGCGTCCCACACCTATGTGCTCCACGGGGCTGTCGTACTTGAAGCGTATCTTTCCAAGAAGATAAAGACCGAGCAGCGAGAACACGACTATCCATATAGCCAGATAGACATCCCTGTCGAGAAGGCCCCAGTGGTAGGTCTGGTCGGCGACCGAGAGGAACTTAAGTCCCAGCGCCACTTCGACGAATCCCAGCACAACCTTCACGCTGTTGAGCCAGCCTCCGCTCTTTGGCAGCTTGTCAAGCAGCGAGGGCACGAACGCCAGCAGCATGAACGGCAGGGCAAAGGCGCAGGAGAACGCAAACATGGTGACTATGGGCTCCCAGAACTGCCCCTGCGTGCTCTTTATCAGCACCGAGCCGACTATGGGGCCCGTGCATGAGAACGAGACCAGAACCAGCGTAAGGGCGAGGAAAAACACCCCGCCTATGCCTCCGCTGCCTGATTTCCTGTCGGACTTATTGAGCCACGATGAGGGCAGCGTTAGCTCGAAAGCGCCGAAGAACGAGGCCGCGAATAACATAAAAATGACGAAGAACAGGATATTGGGCAGCCAGTGCGTGGCGAGCCAGTTGAAGATATCGGCAGTCACAGTCTCGCCTCCGGCAAAGTATGTTATCAGTATGATGACTGCGATGGGGAGGGTATAAAGGGCGATGATGCTGAGGCCATAAATGAGGGCAAGTGCGTGTCCGCGGCCCTTTTTCTTCTTCTCGCCTTCGGCTTCCTGGTTCTGCCTCAGGAAAAAGCTCACAGTCATGGGCACCATAGGGAATACGCAGGGCGTGAGAAGAGCTACGAAGCCCCAGGCTATTGCCGCGAGAATCAGCGCCCAGAGAGAATTGGAACCGCCCTTCGCGGGAGTCTCAGCCTTCTTCGCAATTCCCTTGCCTGCAGGCATTTTCAGCTCCGTGC
Organism: uncultured Bacteroidales bacterium; assembly: GCA_947302175.1. Classification (GTDB taxonomy): domain Bacteria; phylum Bacteroidota; class Bacteroidia; order Bacteroidales; family UBA932; genus Cryptobacteroides. The sequence continues at coordinate 56,241 of CAMYVB010000005.1, forward strand.
TCCACTCCTCGGGCGGGAGGCAGACGGCGTCGTTGCAGGCCTGCCACTCAATGGTAAGGGGAACGACGGTCTTTTTGCCACTGAGGAGTTCCACCACCTGGCTTATTATGACAGTGCCTTCAAGCGTCCCTATCTCCATTTCGAATACAGGGTCCATGGCCCTTTTGACTTCGCTCTTGATTTCAGCTTCGCCCGGGACTTTGATGTCGTCGGAGGGGCCTATCTTCAGGACGGTGCCGTTGGGGCCCTTCATTCCGTAATCCTCGAGGTCGTATATGTGCCAGGGGGAGGGGACTGAGCCGGTAATGAGTATTTCGCAGACGTTGCCATCCTGCCTGAGGACTTCGGCCTTCCATGTGACGGGGTTGCCGGTGGGGGCGCCGAAAGAGCGGATTGACAGCAGCAGGGCGGGTATGAGGAGCCGGAGGAGTTTCATGTGCGTGCTTTTTAGTCTTACAAAGATACATTTTTTTGAACTTTCTTAAAATTTTGCTAATATTGGATTGATTATGACACTAGGTATTATAGGAATGGGCCTCATTGGAGGTTCGATGGCTTTGGACCTCCTGCGCGGGGGTTTTGCAGACGCCGTTTTAGGCGTTGAGCAGGACAGTGCGGCAGCTGCTGCGGCGCAGAGGATAGGTCTTTGCAGCGAAGTGGTTTCGCTGGACGAATGTGTGGACAGGAGCGATATTGTTATCGTGTCAGTGCCGGTGAGCGCCGCTCCCAAGGTGCTCCGCGAAGTGCTGGACCGTTTCCAGGCGACCGGGGCGACGGACAAGATCGCAATCGACGTGTGCTCCACAAAGGAGAGCATATGCGCGGCGGTTAAATACCATCCCTGCCGCAGCCAGTACGTCGCCACCCATCCCATGGCCGGCACCGAGTATTCGGGCCCCTGGGCTGCCCAGCCCGGCATTTTCGACGCCAAGGCCTGCATATTCGCGGACACTGAAGAGTCGTCGCCCAAGGCCCTGCACGCCGTTGAGGATATGTATTCCGCCCTCAATATGCGCATCATACGCATGAGCGCGGACGCCCACGACGTCCACGCCGCCTATGTGTCCCACCTTTCGCATATCATCTCCTTCGCCCTTGCGCTCACTGTGCTCGACAAAGAGAAGGACGACAAGCATATCTTCGACCTCGCTTCCGGCGGTTTTTCGTCCACGGTGCGTCTCGCCAAGAGCGGCGCCCCCATGTGGGTCCCCATACTCATGCAGAACAGGGAGAACCTCCTGCGGGTCATGGACACCTACATGGACTTCATGGAGAGTTTCAAGGACGCGCTGGAGTCCTACGACGAGGATGCCGTAAGGGAGCTTGTTGAAGGAGCTAACAAGATCAGGAAAATAATACGTTGATGGCAGTCAAGATAGACTCAGTCCCCGTGTCTGAATGGGGATTCTTCACTCTCCCGCGCCCCATGGTGATCGCGGGCCCCTGCTCGGCTGAAAGCGAGGAGCAGGTCATGGAAACGGCAAAAGGCCTGAGCGCCTTCGGCATACATGTATTCCGTGCAGGCATCTGGAAGCCGCGCACCCACCCGGGCTGCTTCGAAGGAGCGGGCGTTCCCGGCCTCAAGTGGCTCCAGAGAATCAAGCGCGAGCTCGGCATGAAAGTGTGCACCGAGGTGGCGTCTGAGAAACACGTTTATGAGTGCATAAAGCACGGCGTGGACATGGTGTGGATAGGTGCGCGCACGAGCGCCAACCCTTTCCTCATGCAGGAAATCGCCGACGCCCTTCAAGGTACGGATATTCCCGTCCTGGTGAAAAACCCCGTCAGTCCCGACGTGGATTTGTGGACCGGCGCTCTTGAGAGGCTCAATATGGCGGGAGTGAAGAAGCTTGGCCTTATCCACCGCGGTTTCACCGCCATGCACAAGATTGCTTATCGCAACGAACCAGGCTGGGGGCTTGCCATAGAGATGCGCACCCGCTTCCCTGAACTGCCCTTCTTTGCCGACCCTTCGCACATGGGCGGCAGCAGGAAGTACCTTGCCGAGATAAGCCAGCGTGCCATGGACCTTGGTTTCGAGGGGCTCATGGTGGAGTCGCACTGCGATCCTGCCTGTGCGCTGAGCGATGCCTCCCAGCAGCTCACGCCCCGCGACCTGCAGCGCCTGCTCGAGGAGCAGATTACTGTCCGCGACGCCGACAGTGATGCCGCCGACTACAGGGAGAACATCAAGGCCCTGCGCTCAAGGATAGATGTCATAGACGAGAACCTCCTTTCGCTGCTCTCTTCCAGGATGGATGTCTCCAAGAGCATAGGTCAGTACAAGAAAGACCACAACATCGCCATACTCCAGATGGACAGGTGGGATGCCCTGCTCGACGAAATGGTGCGCCAGGGTGGCTCCAAGGGCCTTTCCGAGCGTTTCCTTCGCGCTTTCTTCAACGATATACACGAAGAAAGCGTCCGGGTGCAGAACGAAGTGCTTTCAAAGTAGCACGGCCTGCGGCCCGGACGCCTTGCGTATCCTAAATTAATTCAGCCTAGAACTGATAGTTGATGCCGATACCGAGCCACATGCCGGCGTCGAGAGGTTTGTACAGGCACTTGGCCAGTTCCACGGAGACAATGAAGTTCTGGTTCATGGCGATCTTCAGACCTGCACCTGCGCTGTAGATGATGTCACCCACTTTTGTCGCGTCGTAGATGTTATTGAAATGCATGTAGGTCTGGGCACCCAGAATCTTGGCGGCTTCAGCCAGTTCGTTGGGACGGTATGCCTTGGTTATGACGCCTGCGTCGAAGAAAGGATTCATCGCGATGTAGAAGAACTGATTGGCGAGCTTGAATTTCACCAGCTTGACGCGGAGCTCGACGTTGGTCCAGGCCATGCCTTCGGTAAGGATCCTGTTCTCGCGCAGACCGCGGATGGTGCCGGTGGAGCCGAAGCCCTCGGATATCATGTTGCGCTGGACAAGGAGAGGGATGTTCTGGATCATGTAGAACGGAGTCTCACCGGCGATGGTCTGCTGCCAGGCCAGGCGGTATGCGAAGACGGGCTCGCCTGCAGGGATGTGGATGGGGATGGCGATGTAATGGCGGAAATACGCGCAGGCCTTGAGGTAACGCTGGTTGATGACGTTGCCGTTCAGGTAAGCCTCGGCCCAGATACCGTGATTGGGAGCTGCCTCGATGTCGCGGGTGTCAAACACCAGACCGGCGTTGATTTCCAGGGCGTTGCCGCCATTGACTTCTTCGGGCTTGATGATACCCAGCGTCTGATAGTCTTTGTAGAGGGTATACTCGTGGCTGTAATACTGCTTTTCAGTGGAACCGTCAACAGTATAGCCGGTATCCTTCATGTCACCCAGCTTCCAGTTCCAGAAGTTCATGCCGGCGGCCCAGTTCAGGTTGTCCGTGATACGGCCCTGGAAATTGGCCAGGATGCGCAGCATGTTGCGGCTCATGCCGAAGTAATTGATTCCGGTGGTCTGGTTGGACCAGTACTCGGTGTACGGACTGGGAAGATTGGGCAGGGATGCGCCGCCGTTGAAACCCCAGAAACTGTAAAGGGGATCGTTCATGTAGGTGACGGAAGCATTCACGCGCATATTGGGAATCAGATACTTGGAGTCGTAGGCCAGATACAGGCGCATGCGGTGGCTGTGGGTGAAATAGGAACCCTCCCAGCTGATTTTGTGGAGGGGATCGGGATAGGTGTTACCGTCGCCGTAGTAGTAGACATCGCCGAAGGCGCCTGCCTGGAAACCGTTGTCGACGGAGTAAGTGGCAGTGGGGAGAACGCCGAAGCTCCAGCCTGTCTTCATCTCTTTCTCTTCATTCTGAGCGGAGAGAAGGAACATGGGGGCAGCCATAAGGAGAGCTGCGACAGTGAGGATTAATTTCTTCATGTTTCTGGTGTTAGTGTATTATTTCGTATTAGTTTTCGTGCAAATAGCGCCGCAAGTTAGGAATTTTTTGCGGGATTCCCATACTATTGCCTTACTTCGATGATAACGGGCTGGCCCACATAACGTCCGTCATGGCTGTTGGCGAGGGCCTCGCGCAGGGCATTGTAGGGCTCTTCTTCCCATCCGCCCCTCTCAATCGGCGCCGTGCACGCCCCCGTCAAAACAATCAGCCCAATCAGGAAAACGATCTTTTTCATCTCTTTTAGATATATACTATGCAAACTTACACAAAATCGCCTGATTATCCTTGCTCAGCAGACCGTTTTAGATACGCTTGAATTGAACTCAAAACACAGGGAAAGCGTCCGTGCTTTCGGGCGTCAGGGCGATGCATTCCATCTCGACGAGCCAGGTGGGGCGGCAGACGGGAGCGTGGAGGTAAAGCAGCGGCAGCGAAGGGTAACGCGCGGCAATGACGCCGCGGACAGTCTCATAGTCAGCGGGATTGCGAAGGTACACAAGACCCATACGCACGTCTCTGAAGCCCGCTCCGGCTTCCGAAAGCAGCGCATCGATATTCTCAAGCATACGGACGGTCTGGCGAGCGACATCCCCGATGTGGAGCACTTCACCCTTGGAATCAATGCTCGCAGTACCGGAGATGAAAACCTGCTGCCTGTCCCCATACTGAACGGCCGTGCCCCGCTCGAAAGTCACTCCGTAAAGCGCAGTGGGGCTGAGGTGGTCGTACGCGTGCAGGAAGCGTATCTGCCCCTCATCGAGCCCTCCGACGGCGTAGGCATCCATGGAAACGAGCGCGGCGGCATCAGCAGCCGAGCCTGCGATGCCCGTGCTGGCGATAAAATGCGTCTGAGGCGTGAGTCCCTGCTCAGTAAACACATTCCTGCGCCCGACGACCACTCCGCCGTAGTTGGAATCGATGTCGCGAACGAAAATCCAAGTGCGTATGCAATCATTGGCGAGCGTCAAAGCGCGAGCAGAAAGCCCTGAGACATACGAGCGGAAGATAGAGTCCATCTGCCTGTGCGAATCCCCTCCGGGGGAAAGCATCTGCGCCTGCCAGAAATGCGAATAGCCATTGTGCGAAACGCCGTCCCCAAAGCCATCGACGCAATAGACCCATGCAGCAATAGCCGTCCCGTCCAGCGGAGCTTGACCTATAATGGAAGTGGGGCAAGAGGGTAAAGAGCGGATCGCTTCTTCCAGCCCGGGCTGCAAAGAAGCGGCATCCTTAAGGAAGAAACGCCTGAACATCTGTCTTCCGCCGCCAAGGGACGCGACAGCCTCGCAAACGCAGCGCGCCTGCTCATCCGCGCTCATCGAAGGATCGCAAACGCGAATCAGATGGTGGCTCTCGCTAACTGCACCCTCGCGGGGGCAAAACACTTCAGTGGGGCAACTTATCTTCATCAAAAACTATCTCCCAATCTTGAGCGGCCGGCGCAGCGTGGGCCCTGCAAAGGACTCAATGCGGGCTCCAAGACCATCCGTTGGCATTACCGTGTACTCATAAGGCACGCTGACACTCCCTTTTTGCAGCACTTCGAACGAATCATCATACACGCAGTCGCGGAACTCGCAGGCCTTGCAGGGGAACTCATTCGTCCTGTAGGCGCAATAAGGCTTGGTCCCGGGCGTGAAAACGCAGCCCTCAACGAGGAACTCCGAATTCGTCCTGGGATTGATGCCCACAGTATTTTGGCAATCAAAATAGTTGTTCAGCACATGCACGGTGGCAAAGCGCGCCATAGGGATGCGCGACCACACGTTCTGCCACAGGCAGTGGTCGAAAGTGATGTTCAGCAGGTCCTCGTCCTCGTAATTATCGTCCCCGCTCGCAATGAGGACACCCAGGGAATGGCCCCCCGACTGCTCAGTGATGCGGAAAGTGCACCAGCTCACTGTGGAGCAATCGCTGCCCTTCGTAAAGCCGAGCGCGCGGCAGGCGAAATCCTCGAAAGTGCAATGGTCAATCCAGACGTGGTCGCAACCGAAGCGGAAACTGACCATTGTGTCGGCCTTGCCCCTGAAGGCTCCGGGGCCGTCGAAATAGATGTTGCGGATAATAATATTGCCGCTGCCGCTGCGGAAATGCCAGAATCCCGAGCCCAGGTAACTCTCCCTCTGCTCGTCTGTAAAGCCTTCATCCCACATCAGTAGCGAACCCTGGAACGCGCTGCGAAGGACAGCACCGTTAGTCCCGACTATGGTTTTGTTCCTCAGCCCTTCAAAAACAGCGGTGCTGCTGCATACAAAAGGCCCCTTGGAACCGTCCAGAACGACGATGTCGTACTCCCTTATAGCAGCTGCTATTTCGTCCCTCATGTCGCCTCCGTTGGAGCGGAGGACGGTCTTTCGCCCTTCTACGCCCTTTTCGGGGCATTTCGCTCCGCCGCTGAGGTCGTAATGACCGCCATTGATGTTTTCGCACAGGGCGAATCCCATCGGGGCATTAAGGTCATCACACGAAAGCGCGCCGGAGCACCCGGAAACGCTCAAAAGCAAAGCAAGGAGTGCTGCGGAAACGAAAGAAGAAGGGGCGCAGTTCTTCATCAGACGAAATACTTCAGGTTGTCAAAGCAGGCCTTCAGCTCGCCTTCTTCAATCTTGTGAATGATTTCCACCACCTTGTCGTTCATGGGGGTGGGGAAGCCGACCTTGCGGCCGTAGGCGCAGACTACGCCGTTGATGGCGTCCACTTCGGTCTTTTTGCCTTTCTCTATGTCCTGGAGCATGCTGGCCTTCAGCAGGGCGTGCTTGCGTATGGCTATGGGGATTATGAAGAAAGAAACGGCTTTCTTCACGGGGCCGTGGTAGTCGAGGAGCTTTACTATATCCTTGCCTTGGACGGGCTCAATCTTGATACCGCCCTTGGCGCATACATCTATGCATTCCTTGATGAGGGCCTGGACTATGGCGCGGGAACCCTTGTCTTTTGCAGCTTCGCCGAAGGTGCAGCCAAGAACGGCGCTCATGCCGGAGAAGGCGCTGTTGATGAGGAGCTTGCTCCACCTGGTGCCCACGAAGTTGGCGTCGAGTTCCACGGGGCCCATCTTTTCCAGCAGGGCCTTGACCTCGAGAATGTGCTTGTGGGGACGCACTGCGAGGGTGCCGAGAGAGAAAGTAAGGCTGTCGGGGGAGCTGGTGAGCTCGCACACGCCGGGTCCTTTCATGGTGGCGCCCCAGGCGACGGTGCAGCCGAGCACCCTGTCTTCACCCACGATTTCGCCTATCTGGAGCTCGGGGATGCCGTTCTGGAGGGTCACGATGACGCCGTCTTCGGCAAGATAGTCCTTGAGGAAGGTGACGACCTCGGCATTGCGCTGCTGCTTTGTCATCAGGAAGATGATGTCGTACACTCCGCTCATCTCTTCGTCGGTGAGGGCGTTGACCTTCTGGACGAAGTTCATCGTGCCGGTAACGGTCGCGCCCTTCTCCTTGAGGGCTTCGACATGGGCCTTGTTGTGGTTGATGAGGTCTATCCGGCCTCCGTTCTTTGTGATGAATGCGCCGAGTATGGTCCCGAGGGAACCGGCGCCGTATATTGCTGTGCGCATGGTTTTACTGGAGTTTAGTGTATGCAACTTTGCCGACGAGGGTGGTTGGAAGGGATTCCCTCACCTCGATTTCGTAGGGCATGGCGTATTTCGCCACGTGCCTGCGGCAGTGGTCCATTATGGATTCTATGGTCTCAGGGGTGTTCTCGTAGCCGTCGGTGAGGACGACGAAGGCCTTGACTTTCTGCATCTTGTAGGGGTCGGGAACGCCGATGACGCAGCTGCGCTGTACGGCAGGGTGGCCTTCGAGTATGTTCTCGATCTGGGAAGGATAGACATTGTAGCCGCTGGTGATGATCATACGCTTAATCCTCTGGCGGAAATAGACGAAACCTTCCTCGTCCATTACGCCGAGGTCGCCCGTGTGGAGCCATACGTGGCCGTCGGCGTGCTTCTGCATCGTGGAGGCGTTCTCTTCCTCGTGATTGATGTAGCCGAGCATCATGGAAGGGCCGGTGAGGCATATTTCACCTTCTTCGCCATAGGGGACTACCTCCCGGGTGCCCACCTTGCAGATTTTGAAATAGGTGTCGGGATAGGGTATGCCTATGCTGCCCTCTTTTTCCTTGTTGTAGGGGGTGAGGCAGCAGGCGGTGACGCACTCGGTGGTGCCGTAGCCCTCGCGCACGCGTATGGAGGCGTTGTGGTCGGCGAGGAACTTGTCGAATTTCTTCTTGAGCTCTATGGTCAGCGAGTCGCCGCCGGAGAACACTCCGCGAAGACAGCTGAGGTCGGCGCCGTCGAGATATTTGTTGCGCGTGATGGCTTCGAACAGGGTGGGGACGCCGGCTATGAAGTTGGGCCTGTTTTTCTTGATGAGATTGGCGTAGCTCTTGACGTTGAAGCGGGGAACCAGGATGGCGGTGCCGCCGGCAAAGAGTACGGTGTGTATGCAGACGCCGAGACCGAAGCCGTGGAACACGGGCATGGCGGCGAGCATCTTGCAGTGGCGGACTTCCTCGTGGCTCATCTCGGCGGTCTGCTGGGCGAGGGCGTTGAAGTTGAGGTCGGAGAGCATGATGCCCTTCGTTACGCCTGTCGTGCCGCCTGAGAAGAGGACCACGGCTTCCTCGCGGTAATCCTTGTCATTATCTATATATCCTTCGGTGAGGGAGCTGCCGCCCTTGAGGAATTCGTCCCAGAGGATGACGTTGTCCGAAGTGTTGATCTTGGGGAACTTGCGCTCGGTCATCAGCTTCTGGCCCAGATTGAGGGGGAAGGGGAGTTCGCCGGAGACGCGGGTCACGATGAGTTTCTTGATGGGCCTCCGGGCCTTGACGTCGAGGAACTTGGCGTAGAACTGGTCGAGGGTCACGGCTACGTCGCAGCTGGCTTCGTCGAGATAGAATGCCAGTTCGCCGACGGCGGACAGGGGGTGCACCATTGAGGCGATGGCGCCTATGCGGTTAAGGCCGTAGAGGCAGTAGACAGCCTGGGGGACGTTGGGAAGGCATACCATTACCCTCTGGCCCTTTCTTACGCCTAGGGCGTAGAAGGCGCGGGCGACTTCGTTGATGTGGACGGCGAGCTCCTTGTAGGGGATCTTGCGGCCCATGAAGGAGAGGGCGGGGAAATCGGGGTCGTTCTTGGCGGTCTCGAGGACGCAGGCGGCCATAGATTTTTCGCTGTAGTCGAGATGAGGGGCTACTTCGCCGTAGCTGCTGAGCCAGGGCGTAGCGACATTGTCAAGGATGTATTTCATGATCGTACTAGTATTCTATGGGGGTGGATGCAGGAAGGTCGAGCAGCTCGGGGTGGGCGAATATTTCGCGCACGAGGCGCAGGGTCTTCGAGAAATAGTAGCCGTCGGCTATGCGCTCATCCACGGTGAGGCCAAGCTTTATGGTGTTGCGAAGGTCGTAGGTGCCGTCTTCGTGCCAGAAGGGGCGCAGCTTTCTTTCGCTCACGACGATGAAGAAGGAGATGGTACCCCAGTTGAAGAGGTGGTGGTAGTCGGCGTGGAGCTTGATGCTGCCGAGGTTGGTCAGGTATGCGCTCGAGTAGCAGGGGTCGTCCACGGCGAGGAACTGGGGGTAGTGGCCGTAGTATTCGAGCTTCTTGAGCGTCCAGGCCATGAGGCGGAAAAGGGGCCTGGGGAGCTTCTTGACGGCGTCGAGGGCGTTGGTTATGCCGACCGTCGAGCTTTCGGAGCGTACTTTGTGGACGAATTTGTCTATGTAGGTGTGGACCTGCTCGAGGGGGGAGCCGCCTTCGGGGTCGAAGACGAATTTGGCCATCGCTTCTTCGGACTCGTCTTCGAATGTGCGCTTTACGTTGAATGCTACCTGGATGTTCTTGCGCTCGTAGTAGCGTCCGCCTGCGATGAACCAGTTCATCTTGGGACGCAGGTAGATGGTTTTAGCCACTGCTGCGGTGATGAATTGGAACCAGGTGTATTTGTAGCCGGGCTTTTCTTCGTTTTTGCGGGCGAGGTATTTGTCCACCTCGGTGAGGTCGAGGATTTCGCCCATTACGCCTTCGTTGTCGGTGCGGTCGCCGAACATGTAGGGCATCATTACGTGCATTGAGTCAAGGCCGGGGATGTAGTAAGCGTCTTTGCGGTCGAAGCGGTGCTTTTTGCGTTGAGTAGTTGCCATAGGTTTGGTTTTAGCAAGGCAAATCTAATAAAAAATGTCCTAACGCCAAAATGGCGTGCGCGGGCGTTGTGGAGGCTGGAGGCAATTGGTTTTTTGAGCAGCTGCACAAAAAATAATTGCCTTCAGCCGCGTAGGCTTTATGGCTATTCCAGGGTGATGAGGCCGTCGAAGACGAAGGAGGTGGGGCCGAAGAGGAGGGTGCGGCCGTCGGGGAGGAATTCGACGACGAGGGTGCCGCCGTCCATTATGATGCTTGAGCGCGCGGAGGCGAGGCCTTTCAGGCGGGCGACGGCGGCAATGGCGCAGGCGCCGGTGCCGCACGAGGCGGTTATGCCGCTGCCCCTTTCCCAGACCTTGGCTTCGATGCTCCCGTCGGGAAGTATGCGGGCGAATTCAATGTTGCAGCGCTCGGGGAAGGCCTCATGATGCTCGAGCGCCTCTCCTGAGGCGAGGGCGGAGGCGGGGTCGCCGGTGAAAATGACGTAGTGGGGGTTGCCTATTGAGACAAACGTACCGCTGCCCGGGTCCTTTTCAGGGATGAAGAGGCTGCCGTCTTCGAAGAGCGGGACGCCCATTTCCACGCTGATGTCGTCACCGCGCAGCTCGACTGTCCTTACGCCGGCGAGGGTGTGGAGGCGTATGGAGCTCTTGTCGCTCAGACCACGCTCGCGGAGGTATTTGCCCACGCAGCGCGCGGCGTTGCCGCACATCTGGGCCTGGGAGCCGTCGGCGTTGAAGATGAGCATGGAAAAATCGGCCTCAGGGGTGGGGGAGGGGCCTATGAGCACCAGGCCGTCGGCTCCTATGCCCTTGCGGCGGTCGCTCCAGGCGATGGCGGCCTTCGCGGGGTCGTCAATAGTGAAGCGGAAGGTGTCGACGTAGATGTAGTCGTTGCCGGCGCCTTGCATTTTGGTGAAGCTGATCTCTTTGCCCATCTCTGTGCTTTTCTGGTGCAAGATAGTGATTATGCCGGTTGTTTGCAAGGAAGCGCCGGTGCTGGACGGTGTTTTGTTTTATTTGCAGCAATTGCGATATTTGCGGTATGAGTAAAGATGTAAGAAATATTTTCCGCAGGTATGTGGTTGCGACTGTGGGTCTTATGTTCGTCGCGATGGGCGTTGCGCTCTCCATCATACCCAACCTCGGCACGGCGCCGCTTTCGTGCCCCGCATATGTCCTCAATCTCAGGTGGCCGGCCATTTCCGTCGGCACTTTCACGCTGATAGTCAATACCACCCTGATTCTGGTGCAGCTGCTGCTGTGGCGTAGTAAGTTCCGCGCAAGCTACCTTATGCAGATCGTAGCATCCGCGATTTTCGGCTATATGATTGACGCTAGCCTATGGGCTTTCAGCTGGCTGCATCCTTCGACCTTCGTTGCGCGTCTCGTGGTTTGCCTTATTGCCGCAGTCATTACCGCCATAGGCGTGAGCATTGAGGTTGAGGCTGACTCGTGGATGCTGTCGGCCGAGATGACGGTCGCCGCTTTCTCGCAGGTCTTCCACAAGCGCTTCGGGCCGGTCAAGGTCGTGATGGACTCCCTGATGGTCGTCGTGTCCATAGTGATGTGCGCGGTGTTTTTCGGCAATCCCCTCGGAGCAGGGGAGTGGACAGGGCTTGGCGATTTCCTCCTGGCAAAGATGCCGGGCATTGTGATAGGTCCGGGAACACTGCTGCTGGCCATACTGCCCGGTGCGCTGATGCGCTTTTCAGACCCTTGGGTCAAGCGTCTCAGGGACTGGGAAGCTGGAGGGAGGAAGCGATAAAGTTTTATTGTGAGTGAGGCGCCTGGCGGAACTTTTCCTGCACTAGTGCGCCCTTTTGCTGCAGCCATTCCTTAAGGAGGCTGCCCTCTTCTACGTTCACTTCGTCGGGAAGGCCGAGAACGAAACGGCCCACTCCTTCGAGGGAGTTGACGTCTCCTTCCCAATACCAGGAGCGTTTTTCCTGCGTTATCTGCACCCCGGTCACGGGATACTCTTCGCTAAGGAGGTTCTTTGCCCTGAGTGTGAGGGACAGCCTTACGTGCTCAATGGGGCTGCCGCTCATGCGGAAGGCGTCTATGGGCCTTTCTTCGTGTGAGCTTTCGTGCCGCCACCCGTCGAGCAGCCTCACTTCTCCCATGCGGGAGATTTTGAAGGTCTTGCTCTTCATGTCGCGGGCGTCGAAGGCGATAACGTCGACGTAGTCTTTGGTGAATTTGTAGGGCTCTATGAGGTAGTCTTTGTTCTCGCCGGAATGGGCTGAGGCGTAGCTTATTAGCTCCACCTGCCGCTTCTCTTTTATTGCTTTGGCGAGGGCCTCGACCAGCTCGGCCTTGCCCTTGTTGTCTATATAATCGGCAAACGAAGTGGAGTCATAGACCGCCGCGAGCTTTTGCCTCAGGCCAGCCTTAAGGGCATTGGTGCCCTCGAGGTTCTCGATAAGGTGGCTCACGACGACGGCCTCTTCTTCGGAGAAATAGACTAGCTGCGAGATGTCGGTCAGCTCCTTGTCGAGCGTGGTCAGCTTGTAGGTGCCTTCGCCGACTCTCTGGACGACGAATCCCGCGCTTTTGAATGTGTCTATATAGCGGAATAGGGTGCGCTTCGATAGCTCCAGGCGAGAGGAGAGCTCGTCGAGCGTGTAATTGACGTTCGACGACAGGAGCTGCATAAGGCGCAGCATTCGCTCTATTTTGGGCTGGTCCATTACTTTTGCCGGGGCGTCTATACGGCTTTTGCTGCGGCGTCTTCGCGGCTGAGCAGCAGCCAGTTGCGCATGCCGTTTATGCTGTTGACGAGGTAGAAACCGTATTTGATGATATAGATGAGCGCATAGGATGAGCCGGGGTTTTCACTCAGGCTGTGGCTCCACATGGCGATGGAGAAGATATTGACTCCTATCCAGAAAATCCACTGCTCCATGTAGGCCGTGCTCATTAGGGTCTGGCCGAATATGTTGCAAACAAGTGGCAGGACGTCGAGCACTACCGCAACCTTTATGAATGAATCGGCAGCCGAGCGGTCGAAGCGCGCGATTATAAAATAGGCTGCTATGGTGGCGGCAAGGAAGCCTACTGAGACAAGGGCCCGTCCCTTGCAGCTGAGGCGGCGCGCCTTCACGCCGCCGCCCTTTTCCTGCCCCCTCTTTTTCCACTGCACCATTCCGACAATCTGCATGGGACCCATGAAGAGGAAATGCAGCAGCGCGTTGCCAAGGCCCGAAGAACCGTGGTACCAGTTAATCATGCAGACCGAACCGTAGATGCACACGTTAATCAGACCGAATATGAAGGTGATTATAAGGCCGTTGGCCGACGTTACCGTGGCCGCGATGCCCATGAGCGAACCAAGGGCGGAAACTATGAGCAGGACCCGCTGGTCCGGGGCGGTGGGACCGAACTTGATGGCCGTGGCAATGATGGTCGCGACAGTCATGCCGACAAGCATGACCGCGGAGAAGATTTTGTTGAATTTGGCGTTGTCCACGGGGCAAATATATCTATTTTGTATGCAAATCGCTATATTTGCGCCCCGAAACAGCAACTAGCAAGCATGAATGGATTTTGGACAGTGCTGATGCTCGTCTTTTCGAACATCTTCATGACATTTGCCTGGTACGGGCACCTCAAACTCAGCGAGATGAAGATTTCGACCGGCTGGCCGCTCATCGTAGTCATCCTTTTTTCCTGGGGCATAGCATTCTTCGAATACTGTCTTACGGTTCCTGCCAACCGCATAGGTTTCCAGGACAACGGAGGCCCTTTCAATCTCCTGCAGCTCAAGGTGATACAGGAGGTGATTTCGCTCACGGTCTTTTCTATTATCGTGATGTTCGTCTTCAAGGGTCAGACCATTCAGTGGAATCACCTTGCGGCATTCGCCTGCCTGGTCCTTGCAGTATTTTTCGTTTTCCTGAAATAATCTGACTCCGGGGCTCCGGGCCCCGGAATCCCGCTAATTACTCGCAAAGAGCCTGAAGGATGGCTCGGCGCGCAGTCCTGAAATGATCTGCCGACATGTCGTATGTGGTCCATCCATAGACGGTCTGACGGCAGATTTCTTTTGCGAGGGCGGGGTCTTTACGCTCAAGCATTTTCAGAAGCGTGTAGTCGGCCACGCCGTCGCGCATGGCTTCGAGCCTAATGGAGCCGTACAGGCGTCCCTGCCCGGGATAGACTATCCAGCAATCGCCTCCGGGGAGAACGTTGCCGCTCTCTGTGTTGATGCCGGTGGTTTCGTACCAGGGGTTATCCACCCTCCAGGCATTCAGTCCCCAGTGGAGGTAGCCGGTCGCGCCGTAGCGGAAGCCTATCCAGTGGAGGAGGCGGGTCTTGAGGAGCGGCTGCTCGATGAAGCGGTTGGCATAATTGCCCTGGGGCGCGAGGCAGGTGTAGAACCACACCTCGTCACCGAGGGCCTGGCGCTCGCAGTAGAAATCATAGTCGTCGGCGTAGAAATTGAGCTGAGGCACCCATATGTCGACCACGTCGGCAAGGTTGTGGCTGTGGCAGGCCTCAATTATTTTGGTCTTGGGCGCAAGGCTCTTTACGAAACGTGCTATCGCTATGTACGACTGATAATTATCCCTTGTGGGCTCATCGGCTATGTGCTGGCAATAGATTGAGTCCCAGCCTTTTTCCTCGAGGTGGGCGTTGAGAGCGGGGATGAATGCGGCGTAGTAGCTGCGGGCCTCGGGGTTCTCTATGGGGAGGAGCTTGTCGTGCCCGGGAACCTTCACGCCGAACTGGCTGCTCCAGTCGCCCATACGTCCGCCTATATGGCTTACTTCCAGCCTCTTGAGTACTCCTTCTTCCATGAAGATGCCGACCATTTGGTCGAAATTGGAAAAGTCGAACTCGAAGCCCTCGTCGCCGGTCCGTGAAGTGATGGCCGAGACAGGGACCATCACGGTGTTCTGATGGCACTCTTTCATCTGGCGGGCAACAGCCCTGATGTACTCCCAATATGCTTCGGAGCCTATCTCACCGTCTTTTGAGAAAAAGCGGAAGGCTTTCTCGTCGGAGCGGAACCAGTTGGTGACATCGAGCATAGGCTCTTCGAGAACGACGTCCCATACCTTCAGGCTGAATGAACCTTTGAGGGATATCCCTTTGCCTTTAACAGACACTTCGCCGCTGTATATGCCGGGAGCGGCTTCGCGGGGGACTTTGACGCTGACCCACAGAGGCTGAGTCTTGCCGCCGGGAATGTCCCTCGGACGGGAGTCATCGCAAATGGGGTCGGGATACATCAGCGTCACGCTCCGTATGGCGTCGCGGGCGGGGTCGGGCGTAGTGCGGCCCACGTGGACGAAATCCACGAATCCGACCCTGACATCATCAATACTATTCCCTTTTGAATCTTTCAACGATGACACTTCGAGCTTTACGTCCTTCATATCCGAAACGCTCCTCAGCGCAAACTGGAAGACTGCGTTCTCTCCCGCAGCAACGTCCTCGATTTCAGTGTATTCATGCAGCCATGACGACTCAGGGAGCACTTTTTCAAAAGGGTCGATGCGGGTCAGACGCGCGTCTGGGGCGCTGCAGCATGCCGCTAAAACGATTATACTTGCAAAAGAGCTCAGGACGCTGAGAAGATGTGTGCCTTGTATTGGTTTCATGTTATCAAAAAAATGCTAAATTTGCCTTGTTAATGGATAAATATAAAACAAAATAACCAATCATGAAAAAAAGTACCAAAATCTGGCTCTGCGTCGCAGGTCTTATTCTCATCGTTCTGGGAGTGATGTGCATCTCCCGTCCTGACATCACCATGCTTAGCGCCGCATGGCTTCTCGGCTGCCTTACCCTCCTTTGCGGTATAGCCAAGCTGGTCTTCACTTTCAAGACCCAGGCCTTCATCCCCAACAGCGGCACCCGCATGCTCAGCGCCCTGCTGGACATACTTTTCGGTCTTTTCTTCCTTGCCAACAACATGCTTACTGCAGTGTCGCTGCCCGTCGTGTTCTCCCTTTGGGTCGTCATCGAGGGCATAGTCATCGTCGTCCAGAGCTTCGACTACAAGTCCGTCGGCTTCGGCCAGTGGTGGGTACTCTGTGTCCTGGGCGTTGCAGCTGCAATCCTTGGTACCTGCGGCCTCAGGAACCTCGACCTTGCCGCCGGCATCCTGTCCGTCCTCATCGGCCTTGCAATCATAGCCAACGGCCTTGCCTACATCCTTGCAGTCGTCGGCGTGAACCTTTTCGAAAAGAAAGTTAACGGCGTCATCAAAAACATCGTCGAGTAAAAGGCACGACAATGGAAGCCATAAAGATATCTCTCGACAATTACGTCCTGTCCGGCGGCGGCGCCAACGGTGAAAGCTACGATTGCATTTCCGATCCTTCGGTGATGCTAAAACTCTATTTTCCTGGTAAGATTCAGCAGCCTCTCGACGAGCTTCTGCTGTCCCGCAAGGTCTGGGACCTGGATATCCCCACGCCCGAGCCCGGCGACTATGTCGTCACCGAAGACGGACGTTATGGCATACGCTTCCGCCGCATCACGGGCAAGAAATCCTTCGCGCGCGCCACTGGCGACGACCCTGCCATGGCTCCCGAGTATGGCGCCCGCTTCGCCGGGATGTGCAAGAAGCTCCATTCCACCCACGTCCCCGAAGGCCTGTTCGAGAATGTCAAGGACCGCTACTACCGCCTTCTGGACGAGAATCCCTTCTTTACCCCTTCCGAAAAAAACAAGATAGGCGACTTTATTGCCTCCGTGCCCGATAAGGATACTGCCATCCATGGCGACCTCCAGTTCGGCAACGCCATATTTACCGACACTCACGAGTATTTTATCGATCTCGGCGACTTCTGCTTCGGCAATCCTCTCTTCGACCTCGGCATGGTATATCTTACCTGCAATCTCGAGGGCGATGATTTCCTTAAAGAGACCTTCCACATGGACCAGCCTGAGGCCCATGCCTTCTGGGAGGGATTCGTTCCCGAATATTTCGGAAAATCGAAGTCCCTCAGTGATGTTAACGAACTGATACTTCCCTTCGCCGGCCTCAAAACCCTGATAATAGAGCGCGACACAAAAATGCCCATGAAGGAATTCCGTGCCGCCCTGAGCAGTATTTTATGAGAAAGCAAAAAACAATAGCAACTTCCTTTGCCCGTAAATCGGCAAGGGCCAGTATGCTCCTTGTCCTCGTGGCGGCCCTTACCCTTGAAGCCACCGCTCTTCTTCAGTACTTTTATTCCCGCGACGGCATACGCGGTGAAGCCAAGGCCAGGGCTGAAAGCGAGCTGAAGGCCACGCAGAACCGCATCATGGATATCGTGGACCAGACTGAAGCGGCAGTAAGGAACAGCATGTGGATCGCGCAGTGGTGCCTCCTCATGCCCGACAACCTTCAGAAGGTGGCTCAGCGCATCGTAGAGGACAATCCCGTGGTCGTCGGCTCCACCGTCGCCCTTGTCCCCGGGTACTTAAGGAGGCGCCCCTTGTACGCCCCCTACGTTTTCAGAGGCAAAGACAGCCTTGAATTCAAAACCCTGGCAACGACGGAATACGACTACCCTTCCAAGGAATGGTTCATAAAACCCCTCGAAACAGGCCGGGGCTACTGGTCCGAGCCCTATATCGATCACGGTGGCGGCGACATCCTCATGGTCACCTACTCCATGCCCCTCAAGGACAAGGACGGCTGCTTTGCTGCGGTAATCACGGCAGACATTTCCCTCGACTGGCTTACGGAGCTCGTCGGCAATATAAAGGTCTATCCCAATGCTTTCAGCATGGTGGTGAGCCGCGAAGGCCGCATCCTTGTCTGTCCCGCCGAGTCCCTTGTGATGAAAAGCACCATCCATGAGGTGGTGCGCACCATGGACGACACCGCCTCCCTGTCAGCCCTGAACCGCGCCATGCTCGCGGGTGAATCAGGCTCCCTCAGGGTAAAGGAAAAGGGTGTCTCCAGCGAGGTGTTCTTCTCTCCCGTCGAAAGGACCGGCTGGTCCCTTTCAGTCGTCATTCCCGACAATGAGATTTACAGCGGCATCAGGAGAATAGGCCTGATGGTCACCGTGCTCCAGATAGTTGGTTTGCTGCTCATTGTCCTGCTTCTCTATCTTGTCATTACCAACATGCTGCGCAACCAGAAGCTCAGCAGCCAGAAAGAGAGGATTGAAGGCGAGCTCAAGATTGCAAGCGACATACAGATGTCCATGGTCCCGAAAATCTTCCCTCCTTTCCCCGAAAGGAAGGATATAGACATGTCTGCGACCATAGTCCCCGCAAAGGAAGTGGGCGGCGACCTCTACGACTTCTACATCCGCGACGAAAAGCTCTTCTTCTGCGTCGGCGACGTTTCCGGCAAAGGCATACCCGCTTCCCTCGTAATGGCAGTGACGCGCAGCCTGTTCCGCACCCTGTCGGCCCACGAGGCCAGCCCCCAGCGCATAATTACCTCCATGAACGACAGCATGTCCGAGACCAACGAATCCAATATGTTCGTCACCTTCTTCTGCGGCGTGCTCGACATGAAGACCGGCCATATGCGCTACTGCAACGCAGGTCACAACGCTCCCGTCATGCTCACTGACCACATATCCTTCCTCCCCGTGGAGCCCAACCTCCCGCTTGGCGTCATGCCCGGAGCGCATTTCCGCGAGCAGGAAATAGACTTCAAGTATGACGACGCGATATTCCTCTACACCGACGGCCTGACCGAGGCTGAAAACGCCCAGCACGAGCTCTTCGGCGAAGAAAGGATGAAAGCCGCGCTCAACGGACGCCGCAGCGCCGACGACCACATGGAAAACATGAAGGCAAAGGTGGCCGAGTTCGTCGGCGACGCTCCCCAGAGCGACGACCTCACCCTTCTCTTCATCCACTATCTGAATGAAAAAGCCCCCGAGCGCAGGGAGCGCCACCTGATACTCCACAACGACATTCAGCAGATTCCCCAGCTCGCTGAGTTCATAGAGAAAATCTCAGAGGAAAAGCATCTCGGGCAGAGCCTTGCCATGAGCCTCAACCTCGCCCTCGAGGAGGCCGTGACCAATGTCATCCTTTATGCCTATCCCGAAGGTTCGGACGGGCTGGTCGATATTGAAGCCCTAGTGCGCGACAAAGAGCTGGAATTCATCATCAGCGACAGCGGAACCCCCTTCGATCCCACCGCAGCTCCCGAGGCTGACATCACCCTCGGCGTAGATGAGCGAAAGATCGGCGGCCTGGGCATATTCCTCGTGCGCAACATCATGGATTCTGTAAGCTATGAGCGCAAGGACGGGAAAAACATTCTATCAATGCCTAAAAACATCTAAGATATGGAAATCAATATAAGCAAGCAGGACGGCGGCATCACCCTAGTCGAACTCAAAGGACGCCTGGACACCCCTTCATCCCAGGATGTCAGCAACACCCTCTCTCCCGTTGTCGAAAATGCAAAGGGGACGATCATCCTCGACTGCACCGAACTGGAATATATCTCCAGCTCGGGTCTCAGGATATTCCTCACCATACGCAAGGCTGCAGCCGCCCAGGGAGGCAAGGTCATCGTGCGGAATATCTCCAGCGATATCCGCTCCGTATTCATGATGACCGGTTTCCTTAATCTCTTCGAGATCCAGTAGAAGGAGAGGCGGGGGAGACCATCTTACCCGCCTGCAGGGCGTCCCAGGCCTCGCGCTTGCGCATGATGTCTATGGCCCTGAAGATGGAAGAGCGCATCGATCCCGGGTCGGCAAGGTCCCTGCCGGCCATGGAGTACGCGGTGCCGTGGTCGGGCGAAGTGCGCACGATGGGCAGGCCGGCGGTGTAATTGACGCCGTCCTCGAAAGAGATGGCCTTGAAAGGCTCCAGCCCCTGGTCGTGGTACATGGCAAGGGTCACGTCGAACCTGTTGTATTCACCCACACCGAAATACCCGTCGGGCGAGAAAGGCCCGAAAGCGTTGATCCCCTCGTCCTGTGCCTTCTGGATGGCGGGGATTATGACTCTCTGCTCCTCGTCGCCGAGAAGGCCGCCGTCGCCGCTGTGGGGGTTGAGGCTGAGGACGGCGATCTTGGGGGAATCGATTCCGAAGTCCCTTTCCAGAGAGGCTTTCAGCAATCTGAGCTTGCCGAGTATCTTTTCTTCCGTAATAGCGGCGGGGACGTCCCTCAGGGGAATGTGGCCGGTTACGACTGCGACTTTGATTGAATCGCTGACCATGAGCATCGCGATGTCGCTCACCCCGAAGGCGTTCTGCAGGTACTCGGTGTGACCGGCGTAGCCGAAACCTTCGCTCACCATGGCCTTCTTGTTGATGGGCGCGGTCACAAGGACGTCTATGTGGCCTTCCTTGATGTCGCGTATGGCCCATTCGAGGGCGGTCATGGCGTCTTTGGCCGACTGGGGCGTGGACTGGCCGGGCTCGACGAAAACGTTGTCGGCAAGGCAGTTCACGATGTTGATGCGTTTGGCATGCGCGTCCTTAGCCGAGTTGATGACATTGGTATCCACGGGCTCGAGCTCGTGGATGAGCTTGCGGTAGAAGCCGAATATCTTGGACGAGCCGTAGATGACGGGGGTGAAGGAATCGAGTATCCTGGAGTCCGAAAGGGCCTTGATGATTACTTCGTAGCCTATGCCGTTGCCATCGCCCTGGGTGATGCCTACTATTGGTTTTCTGTCGTTTGCCATATCTGATCTTCGTTATTTATGCTTTGAATGTATCCGTAGTCTTCGCCAAGAGGACCGCTCTTGTATGCCTGGACTGCGAGGGTGTCGCAGCGCTCGTTCTCGGGGTGTCCGTCGTGGCCTTTGAGCCAGTGGAACGTTACTTCGTGCTTGCGGTACAAGGGGATGAAGCGCTGCCAAAGGTCGGGATTCTTCTTTTTCTTGAAGCCGCAGCGTATCCAATTCTCCAGCCAGCCGTCGGTAATGGCTTTCACCACGTATGACGAGTCGCTCCATACTTCCACCTTCGCCCTCTCCCACTTGATCGCTTCCAAACCGACTATGACGGCCAGGAGCTCCATCCGGTTGTTCGTCGTGAGGCGAAAACCCTCCGACATCTCCTTTCTCAGGGCGCCGCATTTGAGCACTACGCCGTATCCGCCGGGGCCGGGATTGCCGCTTGCCGCTCCGTCGGTGTAGAGATAGATAGTGCTTTTTTGTCCGTCCTGGCTCATGAGCTGATTTGCTTGCGCAAAATTAACCAAATTTCACTAAATTTGTGTGCTAACGACAAAAGCTTATGAATATTCTCGTCACAGGAGCCAACGGTCAGCTGGGCAGGGAGCTTCGCAACGCTTCCCAAGGCTCCGGCCACCGTTTCATTTTCTCCGATGTGAGTTCAGTTCCCGGGCTCGACACCCTCTATCTCGACATCACCAACCGCGATGCAGTCTCCATAGTGTGCGAGTCCGAGTCGATAGACGTAATAGTCAACTGCGTGGCCTACACCGATGTCGAGAAGGCTGAGGACGACATCTCCTTTGCCGAGACGCTCAATCATTTCGGTCCCGAGACCCTCGCCGCCGTAGCTGCAAGCCGCGGCGCCACCCTCGTCCACATCTCCACCGACTATGTCTTCGGCGGCGATGCATGCACCCCTTATCGCGAGGATGATCCCGTGAGCCCCCTGGGCGTCTACGGCGCCACCAAGCTCCAGGGCGAGAAGGCCGTGCTTGATTCTCCCTGTAAGTCCATAATCATCAGGACGGCGTGGCTCTATTCCCCCTATGGCAAAAACTTCGTCAAGACAGTCCTCAGGCTCTCCGCCGAGGGGCGCGACATGCGCTGCGTATTCGACCAGGTCGGCTCTCCCACCTGTGCCGCAGACCTCGCCGCCCTTATCGTGAGCATCATCGACAGCGGCATGCTGGGCCGCACCGGCGTCTATCATTTCACCGACGAAGGCGCCGTCTCCTGGTACGACTTTGCCAAGGCAGTAGCCCGCCTGAGCGGCAGCAGCATGAAGATAAGTCCCTGCAGGACTGAGGAATTCCCCACCAAGGCCGCCCGTCCCCACTACTCAGTCCTCGACAAGGCGAAGGTCAAGCAGACCTTCGGCATCACCATACCCTACTGGCAGGACTCCCTGGAGGATTGCCTCAAACGAATGCAATAATATGAAAGGAATAGTACTCGCCGGAGGCTCGGGAACGCGCCTCTATCCAATTACGAAAGGCGTGAGCAAGCAGCTGCTCCCCATTTTCGACAAGCCGATGGTCTATTATCCCATCTCCACGCTCATGCTCGCAGGCATACGCGACATCCTGCTCATCTCCACGCCGCAGGACCTCCCCTCGTTCAAGCGCCTGCTTGGCGACGGCTCTGACTACGGCATACGCCTAAGCTACGCCGAGCAGCCTTCGCCTGACGGCCTTGCCCAAGCCTTCATAATTGGAGAGGAGTTCATAGGCGATGACGCCGCCTGCCTCGTTTTGGGCGACAACATCTTCCACGGCTCAGGCTTTGTGCCCATGCTCAGGGAAGCGGTGCGCACTGCCGAGCAGGAGGCCAAAGCCACGGTCTTCGGCTACTGGGTGTCCGACCCCGAGCGCTACGGCGTTGCCGAGTTCGACCGCGAAGGCAACTGCCTCAGCATAGAGGAAAAGCCCGCCAATCCCAAGTCCAACTACGCAGTAGTGGGCCTTTATTTCTATCCCAACAAGGTGGTCGGGGTGGCCAGAAGCATCAAGCCTTCTGCCCGCGGCGAGCTAGAAATCACCACGGTCAACCAGCGCTTCCTTGCAGACGGCGAGCTGAAGGTCCAGACCCTTGGCCGCGGGTTCGCCTGGCTCGACACAGGCACGCACGACTCCCTTTCCGAGGCTTCCACCTTCGTCGAAGTCATAGAAAAGCGCCAGGGGCTCAAGATAGCCTGCCTCGAGGGCATAGCCTTCCGTCAGGGCTGGATAGACGCCGATCGCCTTCGCAATCTTGCAAAGCCCATGCTGAAGAACCAGTACGGGCAGTACCTTATGAAACTTGCCGCCGAGGATCCTTCCGTTCTCGGCATAGACGCCAGGGACTAGATGAACGTTATCAAAACTGATATAGAGGGGCTCGTGATAATTGAGCCCAGGGTATTCGGCGACAGCCGCGGATACTTTTTTGAGAGCTGGTCGGAGCGCGATTTTGCCGCCCAGGTTGCCCCTGTCCGCTTTGTCCAGGACAACGAGAGCATGTCTCGAAGGGGCGTCGTGCGCGGTCTTCATTTCCAGATGCCGCCATACACCCAGTCCAAGCTCGTTCGCTGCACCCGCGGCGAGGTGCTGGATGTGGCAGTAGACCTTCGCCGCAGTTCGCCCACCTTCCTTAAGCACGTCGCAGTTCTTCTTTCGGAGGAGAACAAGCGCGAGCTCTTCATTCCCAAGGGTTTTGCGCACGGCTTTGCAGTTCTTTCCGAGACGGCCGTTTTCCAGTACAAGTGCGACGAGTTCTATCATCCCGAGGCAGATTCGGGCATCCAGGCCCTCGATCCCGTCCTCGGCATTGATTGGCGCATCCCTCGCGAGGAAATGCTCCTTTCCGATAAGGATATAGCCCGCAAATGCATTGACCCCGATTTTTCCGTTTTTGAATAATATATTTTTATGGGACAGTATAAACGCAGCATTATTATTACCGGCGGCGCCGGCTTTATCGGCAGCCATGTAGTCCGTCTTTTTGTCAACAAGTATCCGGAGTACAGGATTATCAACGTTGATAAGCTCACTTATGCCGGTAATCTTGCCAATTTGAAGGATATTGAGGACAGGCCGAATTATCGCTTTGTGAAGGCTGATATTTGCGATTTTGATGCGATGCTTGCGCTGATGAAGGAGGAGAGGGTGGATGGTATCATCCATCTTGCGGCTGAGAGTCATGTTGATCGCTCGATCAAGGATCCTTTCACTTTCGCTCGCACCAACGTAATGGGCACGTTGTCGCTCCTCCAGGCCGCCAAGCTATCCTGGGAACCGTTCAATTATGTGATGCCTGCCAGCGCGGCAGAAGAAAATTATTTTTTGTGCGGTTGCTCAAAAAACCAATTTCCTTCTGCCTCCACAACGCCCGCGCACGCAGATGATGCAACGCCCGCGCACGGGAGGGAGGGAGTGCCGTGCAGGTTCTACCATATCTCGACGGATGAGGTGTATGGGGCGCTGGAGATGACGCATCCTGAGGGCATTGAGCCGCCGTTTACGACAAAGGCGTCGAGCGGGAAGCATCATCTTGCGTACGGCGAGAAGTTCTTTACGGAGGATCTGAAGTATCAGCCTCACAGCCCCTACAGCGCCGCAAAGGCTTCTTCCGACCATTTTGTTCGCGCATTCCACGATACTTACGGCATGCCCACAGTTGTGACGAACTGCTCCAACAACTACGGTCCCTACCAGTTCCCTGAGAAGCTTATCCCGCTGTTCATCAATAATATCAGGCACCGCAAGCCGCTGCCGGTGTACGGAAAGGGCGAGAACGTGCGCGACTGGCTCTATGTGGAGGACCACGCCAGGGCGATCGATACGATTTTCCACAAAGGCAAAATCGCCGAGACCTACAACATCGGCGGTTTCAACGAGTGGAAGAATATCGACATCATCAAGGTCCTTATAAATACCGTGGACAGGCTCCTTGGCCGTCCCGAGGGCGCAGACATGGACCTTATCACCTACGTTACCGACCGCGCTGGTCACGACCTGCGTTATGCGATTGATTCGACAAAGCTCCAGAAAGAGCTTGGCTGGGAGCCTTCGCTGCAGTTTGAGGAAGGCATAGAGAAGACCGTCCGCTGGTATCTCGACAACCAGGACTGGCTCGATTCGGTCACTTCAGGCGACTACCTGAAGTATTATGAATCAATGTATTCAGGCCGCTAGAAAGCGAAGCTCGAGCCTATGTAGAGGCGCCACTTCCCGTCGTCGGGATTGAAGGGATGCGCCAGCTCGATGGAACTGATGAAGTTCCTGTTCATGACTATTTTGAAACCCCAACCCGCGCTCGGATGGAGCCGGGTTGCTTCTTTATAGAGCTCGCTGCCCTTTTCCGCACCGAGGCGGTAGGGCTGGGTAATCATGCCTACATCGAAGAAGGGATTGGTGACGATGAAGAAAGACTG
Organism: uncultured Bacteroidales bacterium; assembly: GCA_947302175.1. Lineage (GTDB taxonomy): Bacteria > Bacteroidota > Bacteroidia > Bacteroidales > UBA932 > Cryptobacteroides. Next base: position 81,313 of record CAMYVB010000005.1, read on the forward strand.
GTTGAGGCCTTCGAATTTCGCCACCCTTATCCTCGCTTCCACATTGGCCCAGGCGTATCCTTCGCCCACGAGGCGGTGTACCCTGCCTATGCGGAGGGTGCTCTTGCCGCCGAGGCCTTCGTTGATGGACTTCCTCATCTGGACCGTGGGAATGTTCTGGAGTATGTAGAAGGGCATCTGGCCTGCAATCTTCTGCTGGAAGCCCACGTGGTAGGCCAGGATCAGCCTTTCGTCGGAGATGATGGGTATGTAATGGCGGTGATGGGCGGAGATGCGGGCATATTTATGGCCGAAGAATCCGGGCGCGCCCGAAAAGTATATCTCAGACCACATACCCTTTGTCGGCATGGAGACTGCGTTGCGGGTGTCGTAGGCCAGTCCGGCGTATATTTCGAGCGTGTTGCCGCCCCCTGCTTCTTCAGGCAGTATGGTGCCGTTCTGAATCAGGTCGCGATAGAGGGAGAAGCCGCTCTCGTATTTGTACCTTTCGGGGACGTCGGTGTATTTGTATGAGAGGAAATCGACTCCCGTAGTCCATTCCAGGTTGCTGGTAATATGGCCCTGCAGGGTCAGGGCGCCGCGTATGAGCCTGCGGTGGACGTCGTAGTAGGCCTTGCCGTCCTTGCGGTCTATGCTTTTGTCAATTGGGTTGACCGAGCCGTTGAAGCCGTAGAAATGGGAGATGGGATCGTCCTTGATTGCGGCGGCTACGTTGAGGCGTATGCCCGGGATGAGGTAGTCGGTCTTGTAGAGTATGGTGGCGTTGGTCTGGCCCTTGGTGAAGCGGGAGACGTCCACCTCGACTGCGTGGCGGTAGTTGGGGTACTGGCTGCCGTCGCCGTAGTCAAAGAAGGAATAGTGTATTCCGTACTGGAAGCCCAGGTCTTCGTCTATGCCTATGATGGGGTAGGGGACGTGGTTGACGCCGGATTTTACTTTCTCCTTCTTTGCGGTCGTATCCTTCTTCCCGGTCAGTTTTTTGACCTTTTCGACCAGCTTTTCCATCTTGGTGCTGTCTGCATCTTCGGGCAGCACTATGGTGCCGCTGTCCTGGGCATGCACAGTGCCGCAGAGGAGGAGCGCAGTGAGAAGGAATATGTGCTTATATATGGTTTTCAAGGCGATTCTTAGTCTTTAAGGGCTGCAAAAGTAACAATAATAATCTGATTTGTTGTTATATTTGGCTTATGAAACGTTTTGTGCCTGCAATGATTGTGCCTGTGCTCGCGCTGCTTTTGCTGCCGGTCAGCCTCGCTTTTGCTGCCCGCCCCGTTCAGGGTTTAAGCATAGGCAACAATGATTTTTCATCCACGATTTTATTTGACGGGCGCCGAATAGGGGGCGTCGAGATGCGTGATGCTCTCGGGCATGTCATCACTTCAGAGGGGCAGGAGGCGGTTTTTGAGTTTTGCGTGAACTCTGTTTTTGTGTCCTCATCAGACCCTGTTTGGCGCTTTGAGTCGGTTTCGAGAGACACGCTGTCGAACGGGGGAGTAGTCGCCACTTTCGTTTTCAAGGGTCGCGGTAAGCTCGCAGACCTCGTGCTCGCGTGGGACAGGGAGTATTTCCCCACGGGGGCTTTCGTGCGCGAGAGGCTGCGCCTCTCTTCAAGCAGGGAAGCAAAGATGCGCTTGTCGGATTGTGACGGACGCAATCATTTGGTCTTTCCCCGCTATTCCTTTGAGAATGAGGGTTCTGCGCAGGCAAAGGAGATTAGGATTGCAGGTTTTAGGAAGAAGCGCGCTTTCCCCGATCATCATATTTTCCATCCTGACAGCTCGTTTTTCAGTCTTGATACTGCCGATGTGTGCGTGAAAGGGCCTTTCCTCGTGGTGGAGGACGGTGCTCACAAGTTCGTGACTTCCTATGAGCATGCGTCCCACGATTATGTTGATTTCAAGACCAATAAGCGCAAGGGCGCTATGGGCGTTGCTGCTTCGAAGGGCGGCAACGATGCGGCGCAGGGGGTTGAAGGCGAGACTTTGCAACTGACTGATGATGATTTGTGGTTCATTTCGTCGAACGCTTCCGCCGCTTCGGGCAGGCTCTTGCTCTGGAATTCGCTGCGGCACGGAGGGTATCTGGACGGCGAGGAGATACCTTGCGGTCAGTGGTATGAGACGGTTTGGAGCACGCTCTCTGTGCTTGCTCCGGAAAGCGATGAGAATGAGGCGATTAGGGAATATCTTTTCTCCCGGATAACGGAGAATGCTCAGTCGCGTATCGCGGACTTTTATTATAACAGCTGGGGCATGCAGCGCCAGAGCGGTTCGCTCTATGATGTGATGAATGAGGAGAGGCTGAAGGAAGAGATGCGCTATGCTGCCGAGTGCGGTGCGACCACTTTCGTGGTGGATGACGGCTGGCACGAGACTTTCGGTCACTGGGTGTGCAACCCTGAGCGCATACCTTCGGGGCTTGGCGCCCTCTGCGCATATATGGATTCGCTTGGTCTCAGGCCGGGAATCTGGCTTTCGCTGCCAGGGGCCGGGGCGGCGACTCAGCGTGCGCTGGAGCACCCTGAGTGGCTCATACGCGATTTGGCGGGTGAGCCGCTGCTGGCGCAGTGGAGGAACCCCGTTTACGACCTTGTGGGGCCGTATTATGATGAGCTGCTGGGCGATTTGAAGGCGCTTTGCGACCTTGGTTTCCGCTTTTTCAAGTGGGATGCCATGAACATTTTCTCGAGCACGCTGCCGGGCCTATGGCATGGCTCTGACGCATATTCGGAGCGGGAGAGGGCTGACCGCTACAATTATCTCCTGCCCTTCATGGTTACGCGCCTGATGCGGGAGCTAAGGGAATACTGCCCCGGCGTCGTGATTGAGAACGACCTGACTGAGCCTGAGCGTTGTATGATGGGGCTCATGCCGCTCCAGGAGGGGAAATTCTATTTCAACAACAACGGTTCGTCCAAATACGGCGATTACTCGCCTTACCGCTCCAAGAGCATGAGGGCGGTGATTAATGAGTTTGCGCCCTTCTTCCCCCAGGAGATTTTTACCTACGCCTTCTATCCCATTGATGCTGAGCCTTGGCTAGCCGAGGAGTATAATGTCACTTCTGCCCTTTCGGCCGGGCACGGGATATGGGGCAACCTTGCGCTGACGACTCCTTCGCAGCGCTCCGCGTGCAAGTCGCTTTTCGACAAGGCTTCGAAGGTCCTGCCGCATATTGCCGGACGCGGCGTTGAGGTTTCGGGGGCCCCTGGTTCTTCGTTTGAGACCTATGTCCAGAGAGACAGTCTTTCAGGCTTTGCGCTCGTCACTGCTTTCGGCTCTTCATACCCCGCTAAATCCGGGCCTAAAGGCTACGCTTCGGCTCTTCCTCTTGGAGTCGATCATGTTCTTTCTGTTGCGGTCGATACTTCCGCAGTCCTTGGCGTGCTGGGCTGTCCCTTCCGCCTCGGCGCTGATGGCGTCGAACTGTCATTCAGCTTCGATGCTGCCGACAACTGTGCCTCCGCTTTCGTCCTTGGTATTGGTGGTGGCGAGGGTGTCTCAGGCCTCAGGGAGGCAAAGAATCAAGCTTGCGCAAAAGCCTCCCTTCAGCGTTGCGGCACCCTTGCTCCGTGCGTGCGCGTGGTGGCTTCGACAGGGAAATTGGAGAGCATTGAGGCGCTGAGTGACGGTCTGGCTGTCACGGCGGCGACGGACGCTGAAGTTACCGTTGCTCTCCCCGACGGCACAACGAAACAAATTTCTCTAAGCTCAGGAGATACAGTCAAGATTCGCTGAGAGTGCGTCGAGGAGGGCACCGGGGGTGTTGGTGGGGATGGTAATTGATTCTTTGCAGCCGGCGGCGCGACCGGCGGCCTCGTCGGCGGGGCCATCACCAATCATTATTGAATTAGAAAGATCTATATTAAAGTCACGAACAGCCTGGAAGAGCAGGCCGGGAGCGGGCTTGCGGCAGTCGCAAACTCTCTTATACTCAGGCCTTTCGCCCTCGAAACCGCTGTCGGGATGGTGGGGGCAGTAGTAGATGGCGTCGAGGAAGGCGCCCTCGCGTCCGAGAAGGGTTTCCATTTTGTCGTGGATGAGCCTCAGGCCTTCGAAACTACATTCGCCGCGGGCGATGACGGGCTGGTTGGTCACCACGATTGCAAGGTAGCCGGCTTCGTGGATTTTCTTTACGGCCTCGGCGGCGCCGGGGAGCAGTTCGAAAAGCGAAGGGTCGCTCAAGAACCCGACGTGGCGGTTGAGGGTGCCGTCGCGGTCGAGGAATACCGCCTTTTGCTTATTGGCAAGATTGCGCGCCGAGACCCTTCCGAGGGCGATGTCCCTCTCCACTTCGCTGAGGCGCTCGGGAGTGCCCATGTCCTTGATATACTCGGGAGTATCGTAGGCGAATATGCGGCCTGTCGATATGGCGGGGCGCAGGACGTCGCGGTCGAGATCGATCTTGTCGGGGTTCTCGGGATGGCGGGGGACCAGCACCGAGCGGGTGTAGGAGATAAGTTCAGGAGAAAGGACCGCGATGCCGGCGTTGACCCGGTTGCGGTAGTATTCCCTCTGGTCTTCCTTGGTGAGCCATGCCGTGACGCGCCCGGTTTCCACAGGGAGGCCTCCGGGGGTCTCGGGGGACAGGATTTCGGTCACGAGGAGCGAACTGTCGAAGGGATGGTCGTTGGGATGTGAGACGAGGCTCGCAAGGGCTCCCCGCTCCCGGTGGAACGAAACAAGGCGCTCAAAATCAATGTCGAAGATGATGTCGCCGTTGAGAAGGATGAAGTCTTCGTCCGGCAGCTCCATTTTGAACAGGGCGCCTGCGGTCCCGAGGGGATAAGTCTCTTCAAAGTAGTTGATACTGACGCCGAAAGCGCTTCCGTCGCCGAAATAGTTGCGAATCGCGTTGCCGAGATGGCCGGTGATAAGGGTGATATCGGTGTTGCCGGCCGCCTTGAGCCTCTCAATCTGGTACTCGAGAATGGGCTTCCCGAGGACGGGAATCATGGGCTTGGGGATGTCGCTTCGCACTGAGGCGATGCGAGTCCCTTTGCCGCCGGCCATGATAAGGGCTTTCATCGCAGGCTGCCTCTTAGGGCCTCGACCCTGTCGGTGGGATAGATTTTCCAGCCGTGGGCGCCGCCGTCGGTGAACTGGAAGGGCATCACGGTGCCACCCAGATTGCGAAGTGCATTTTCGACTTCGACTTTACGGGTGGGATCTACGACGAACATTATGAAACCGCCGCCGCCCGCGCCGGAGACTTTGCCAGCCTTGGCGCCGGCACCCAGGGCTGCGTCCATCGCCTCCTGTATCATGGGGTTGGTGATGCCGCTGGCCATTTTTTTCTTGTCTTCCCAGGCGTCGCTGAGTATCTTGGCAAAGCCGTCGATATCTCCTTTGAGGACTGCGAGTTTCATATCAACCGCGCTTTGCTTGATGCGGTGCATGGCTTCGATGGCGTCAGACTTGCCGCCGGAGGTGTTTTTCTTCTGCTCGTCGATTATGGCCGCGCTGCTGCGGGATGCGCCGGTGAAGTAGAGTATCATCGAGGATTCGAGCTCGTCTAGAATCCAGCGCTTGACTTTCAAGGGATTGACTATCACCACGTCGCCGGGGAGGAACTCCATGTAGTTGAAGCCGCCGAACGAGGCTGCGTACTGGTCCTGCTTGCCGCCGGAGAGGCCGAGGTCCTTGCGCTCGATTTCGTAGGCGATGCGGGCGATTTCGTAGTCGCCCAAGGGGAGACCCTTCCATTCCACGAAGGCCTTGAGGATGGCGACGACCATGGTCGAGGATGTGCCGAGGCCTGAGCCTGCGGGGGCGTCGTTCCAGGTGGTGATCCTGAAGGGGACGGGGGTCAGGGAGAAGTCGCGCATCACTCTGTTGTATACGCCTTTGACGAGCAGCGCCTTGCCTTCTGCAGGTATGCTCGCGCCGAGAGGGTGCGTCTCCTGCGAATGGGAGTCGTAGGAGCAGATGGTGATTTGATCGCCTTCCGTCTCTTCAATGGTGCAGTAGGCGTAGAGGTTGATGGTGGCGTTGAGGATCAGGCCGCCGTATATGTCGGAGTAGGGGGAGACATCGCTGCCGCCGCCTGCGAGGCCCAGCCTCAGTGGTGCTTTGCTTCTGATGATCATATTGCAAATATAGTAATTTCCCTTGTATTAGGCCTTGACAGCCGATTTGCGCTCCTCAAGTATGATTGCGGGAGTGTAGCGCAGTATGTCGCCAACGCGGCGAAGCTGCTTTCGCGGCTCGCTGAAAATGCGGTAGATGAACTCCAGATGCATCCTCACCATCCACTGCGGAGCGCGGCGTATCCCGAGCCCTGCGCGGAAGTTGAACACTGCTCCGACGGGGATGACGACTCCGCGCCTGAGAAGGGGAGCGAGGCGCGAGGCGAACTGCTCCTGCTTTGGAGCGCCGAGCGCCACCCATATTATGTCCGGGTCCGCGGCGTTGACCTTGGCTGCAATTCCCTCATAATCAAATTTATCGACAGTAGCGAACGGTAGCTCGAGAAATAGCATTTCCTCTATGCGGGGGTCGGCCTCTTTGCTCAGGTTGCTCTTTAAGGCGTCCAGCACCTCTTGCGAGGCGCCAAGGAACGCCATGCGGTACTTGCGCGCGCCCGTTATGTCGCGGAAAATGTCGCTGCCGCTGTACTGGGCTGGCTGGAAGCCGTGGATGCGCTTTAGGTAAAGAGGCGCCCAGGAGCTGTCGCAAATTGAAAAAAGGGCGCCCTGGATGACGCGGCGGTACTCAAGGTCGCGGTGCACGTTGACAAGGATGTTGCCGTCGGCGACGAACACGCACGCTCCACCTTCGCCTTCCTTCCTGCAGCGCTCGTTGATGCGCTCCAGAGCCTTTTCTTTGGAGAACTCGTAGTCTATGTGAAAAAGCCGGGCCATCGCCTACGAAGCTCAGAACCTGTCCACGAAATCGCTGATGCGGCGCCAAGCTCCGCTCTTTTCAGCCTTGTTGCTGACTTTGACTCCGCGCTTTGAGAGCTGCCTGAGAAGCAGCGCTCCTCCGCAGTCGAGTAGCGCGGTCACGGCAATCACTATGTAGAGCTGCCATTCGGCGCTGGCGCCCAGGAGCCATGCGGCAAGGAACGCAAGCACAATGAGCGTCTGAAGGCCCATGATCGACAGCGAGGTGCCGAGGTGCGAAAAACCGCAGGCGAGGAAAAGGTGGTGCAGGTGGTTGTTGTCGGCGCTGAAAGGCGAACGGCCGCTGAAAATGCGGGTGAACATGACCCTCAACGTATCGGCAACCGGTATGCCCACCACAGCGAGGCAGAACGAGACGAGATTGAAGTCAACCCTGCCGCCGAGATAGTCCCCGATGTGGAAATGCCCGCCCAGGATGCTGATAATCAGCCACGAAACTATGATGCCAAGCAGCATCGACCCGCCGTCGCCGAGGAACATCTTGCTCTGTTGCCCGAACACGTTGTGGAGGAAGAAGGTCATCAGTGCGCCTATGGCCACAGTTGCGAGTGCGGCATTGCTGTAGTCGTGCGCCAGGAAGCACAGGACCCCCAGCAGCCCGAGCATGATAATGCCGAGGCCTGGGAGAAGGCCGTCAATGCCATCAATCATATTGATGGCGTTAATAAGACCCACTATGGTGAGCACCGTTAGCGGTATTGCCACCCCCAGGGGTATCCATTCCAGACCCCACAGGCCCTGGAAATGAATGATGCAGCTGCGGCTGCCGTAAATCATCAGCAGCGCAACGCCGGTCTCTATGAGCAGGCGCTTCCAGGGAGCGATGTCCGTAATGTCATCTATGGTGCCCACGTAGAGCATGATAATCGCCGCGGCGAGCACGGGAAGAAGCGCCGTCTGGTAGAACATGGTCTTGAAGAACATCAGACCCACGGCTATGCCGAAAAAGACCACGACGCCGCCAAGGATGGGCACGGGATGGTCCTGGAGCTTTCTCGCCTCGGGATTGTCGACTATGTTCTTGCCGAGCGCGATCCTGAGCGTGGGCTTGAAAATCACCCACGTCGCCGCGAACGCGACGATAAACAGAATCAGCAGCCGCCACTTGGGCATCAAATATAGCATGTCTTTAACTCTTTCTTAGACTCCGACGCAAAGATACTCTTTTTTCCCGGTCTTTCAAGTTGTCTATTTGCAGTTGATCCGGGATAGACCGGTCTCGACAAATTTTGAAATATCCGCTTCGTGCAGGGGGTGGTAGAGAGAAAGAACGGTCTCTATGTCCATACCGTGAGTTTCTATATATCTAAACGACAGTCCTGTATACCATTGGAAATAGGCAAGAGCCCATCCTGCCCAATATGCGTCCCCGGGATAAATGATGGCGTCGTTCCCGTCGGGTAATTTGATATCTGAAACCGTTGTTACCACGAGTCGTGCCAGTTCGCTCCCCGACATACCTGCAAGATACCTCGGATGGCCGGAGCCGAACAAGTCGGCCACGCCGCTGCTTATGAAGTAACGCCAGAACACAGCCGCATCCAGCCCGATTGCGTTCTCGGCGTAATCCATCATGCACCCGAGTCTCTCCATCGCCCCGAATACATAGTCTTCGTTGTATGCCCTAGTCATATTTCTTCGTTTTGATGCGTAGAATGTCCAGAAGGAACACGTAGTCATTTGTACTGTTTTCTAAAGGGGATCACAATTCAGATGCACTTTGTAAGGCATTCCGTCATTCTTGCTTCGAAAACTTCGGAAGTAAACATCTGGCAGTAGCGTTCGTATCCTTTTAGGCCCATATCTTTGCGCAGTTGCTCGTCGGTCAATAGCTTCTCGATGCAATTCGCCAGTGATTCAGGGTCTTTTTTCTCGCAAATCAGGCCATTCTCCCCGTCCTTAACAACATCGGGAATGCCCCCCTCGTTCGTACTCACGATAGGCAATTTGTGAGCCATAGCTTCTAGGTTCACTAATCCAAAGGTCTCGTTCTCGTAGTATGTCGGGAATACGAAAATATCACTCTTCTCAAATGCTTTTTCCTTCTCGGCCCCATATTTCCGTCCTTGATACTCAACAAGCCCGTTCAAATGTCGTTTACCTACTTCCTCCGCAAGCCTTTTGGCATCAATCTCTTTTGTTTCGTCACCCACGATGTCACACAGGAAAGAATAACCTTTATCTGCCAATATTTTCAAGGCATTCAAAAGAACTATCACTCCCTTGCTCTCAATTAAATTACTCAGGAACAATATCCTTGGGATGCTATCCATCTCTTTCGACTCATCAGATGACAAGTCACTTCCTTGATTCAATATTTCTCGATTATTCGGTGTAATGCTAATGCCATTTGGACAGATAAGCACATTCTCTTTGGGTACGATCTTCTCAATATCCGGATAAAGATACCAGGAGAGGAGAATTACTTTACAGTCCTTGTAGACTAAAGGCAAAAGCCACCTGTATGGCCATCTGCCTACGTCAGAGGCCATACCCTTGTTGTGCTGGTGTATGACGATTCTTTTGCAGAACAATTTGCACAGGAGAACAAAAGGAGCGTCTTTGAGGAATCCCTTGCCGTGGCATGTGATTGCAAGATAACACAGGTCATACCTGCGGGATATGAGTTTCCACAGGATCTCAAAGAAGATTGCAATGTGGCGAAACAACTTTGAAAGCGAAATACTATTGACTTCATCGATTCTTCTTGAAGTCGAGCTGTTAATGTAATCGCAATCGAAGGCCTGGTTGATCACTGCACTCTCTTTGATTTGCCGGCTGACCGCCGCCGCTCCATGAACGGGCGGCGGAAGGGGGGCTGTCATAAGAATCCTGGCCATACTTCAATAATTGACAAAAGATATTGGATTAAAACCTCATTTTATAACATTATTTGGTAAGAATAAATTATTTTGCTCATCCAATCCATATCCCTTTTGCTGTTTGGTTAATTACTTTACGAATCTGTATTGCTGTAAGAACAGAAGAAATAATATTCAATAACGAAACTGAAATAACGACGCCACGCGTCCCAAACTGATGTCCTAGCCATAAGGCCAATGGAATGTTAATAGTTGCACTAAACACTGCTATAATGACAGAGATTCTAATTAAACCTGTACCGTTAATAAGAGCTGAATGTATATTGTTCCAAATCATTATTATAACATAAATAGCTACAATACCAACCATACTATAATCTGTTGTTACTTTATCGCCCAACCATAGCTTAAACACGATAGGGTATAAAACAACAAGGATAATCACGGCAATGGTCATAAAGAAAAAGACCTTTAATAACTTATTATATGCAGTTCTCATCCATTTATAGTCTCTTAGAGTAAAGGCATCAGTGAAAGCAGACCAAAAAGGTGCAATAATGATTGATGTTGCCAGCAACGGGATACTGATGTACTTGTAAACCACGTTATATTCCGTCACTGATTCCGGTCCGGAAACATTCGAGATAATAATGTTCATAGTCTGAAATAATACCAGACATGCTATCTGTATGACAAAAAACTTCAGTCCAAGATTCAGTATATCCTTAACAAGTGACTTATCGACAAGCTTGAAAGACGGCCGTAATTGTTTATACCTAAAGCCATACAACCAAAATGAACCGATTATATAAACAAAAATAGGAGACGCATTAATTGCATAAGCCAAATAGACCAGCGAAGGACTAGTAGCAATAGTTAGAATATATGTGACAATAAGTACCAGCAATTGTCCAAGTGCTTCGAAAGCTGAACTCAAAGCGCTCATTTGTAGTGCTTGTAAAACAGTTGATTGGATTCTTACAATCATGGAAAGACTGAAAAACACAATCACTATCCTCATGACTTTAATCAACAGTTCTTGATACTCTATACTGACACTTAACAGATTGCACCAATCAACCAAAGGGCATACAAAGTAAATAATAATAGCTACTGAGATAAACACAAAAGAAAAATAAGCATACGCAGTACTCACATATCTTCTTGCCGTTTCCCAGTCGCCTAGTGCAATACTCGCAGCAACCTTATTCCTCATACCATTGCCAAAACCCAAATCAAACAACGAAGCCCAAGAAATGATAGATGCCAATGTAAGCCAAATGCCATATAGTTCCCTATTGACATAACCAATTGTCAAAGGAACCAAAATCAGAGAGACTACAATTGAGATACCTTTCACAAAGAAAGAACCGAAAATATTCTTTTTTACTTTTGCAGATCGGCTATCACCCCTCAAACAATTTATCAATCCTAACAAATTCATATCTTGAAATCTTCATTCTGCAGATAATATGTTTTCCACTATCTTGTTTTGTTTTTAAATAATGATTGGGTGTTTATTGAAGATAAACGTGAATAATTATTCCATACACATTTTGAGAACATATTCATACCACGGATCTTCTTTCAAGATATCATCACACATTTGCCTACAGTTATTTGCATAAATACTACATTCTTCACTTGTCAATTTATAAAAGAATGAGAGGCCATCTTTTATGGACTTGCTGCTTTTATAGTCTGCCAAATATCCTGTTTCTTTATGTTTTACGAGATCTAAAGCAATTCCCACCGGGAATGAGATAACCGGTGTACAACAAGCAATACTATAATTTATCATGTATGGCCCAGAATCGTCAATAGAAGCGGAGCAAAAAACATCAGCAGCATAAAATGCAGTTATAAGGCCGTTTTTATCAAGAAATCCCGGTCGCTTTATTTTTACCCTGTCGCCACAAAACAACGTTTCTTTGCTGCCATTTCCCAATAGCAAAAAAGTAACGTCTTTCTCGTAAGTAACTTCACCATTAAATTGTTTTAACGCTTCATAAATATAGTTGAAACCTTTGCGCTTATCATAAAGGGAAGCACCGCCAGCCATTATAACAAAATCATCTTTGCCAATACCCATTTTTTCCCTAGCAATAGACTTCTCCATTGATAGAGTAATGCTTGGTATTCCGATCCATCTTACCATGCGTTTATTATTCAAAAATGGGCTTTCCTTTGCTCTATTTAGATCAAATGACGTACCAACTAAAATCAATGGAATATCCGATAAATACTCAACCTTTTCATTAAACAAGTTTTCAGCCACCCGAGCATTAATCAATGCCGGACAAGACTTACAACCGGTTATATATTGTTTGCATTCATTCGGGTAATGGCATCCACCTGTTATTATATGAGGGTCAACCATTAATATGACAACTTGAGCTTTTGTAAGCCTATATAAACGATTAATAGTTATTGGCGAAATTAAGAAATCATGCCAACAAATCACTATAATATCTGGATCCTTGCAGGACTTATCTAATATCTGTTTGGCATTCTTTGCATAATAGCCAGATGAATTGAAATAACAGTACTGATCGGAGTCAAATTTCTTATTCTTTTTATTAATAATGAAACGCCTTTTCGCATTATAGAGATATAACCAGTACTTTAATCTGGCCAATCCCTTTTCGTGCGAATCATAAAAAGAATTAATATCCTCTCCTGATTCTCTGGATACGCAGCATAGTATATAGGCTTCAGCCATTGCACTGAATTTTTTATATACTGACAAAGCGTGTCCCTCTTGTGGTAAGTCATCATAGCCTAATATCAATACCTTTTTCATATCGCGATTTTCATAAATTCATCGACCAGTTTTTCTTGTTGTATAAGTATTTTATAATTTTTCTGCCTCATTTCTTTATTATAAATGCATTGACCAAAATGTTGAATAGATTTCAAAACAGCGTCATCGGCCGGTAAATTCCCAGTCTGAAGGTCTTGATTGTTCTTGAGCGTAAAAGTTGGGACGAAATCTTTGGGGGCTGTCAGAATACGGCCAGTTGATAGTGTACCCATACTTCCCCAAACCTCCAAATCACATCGATAATCGTTGTCCATTCCAAAAGCGAGTTGTGCCACATGCCCTTTCTCGTTGACTGCAGTCGCGGATCCATAGATATCAACATCATATTCGTCCAAATAGCCTGCGTTGGCCGCTGTAATTTTCACTTCACCACCAAGCAGAATTGTTGCAAGCTTCATGGTATAACCTCCGGCATCAAGCAATGCGCCGCCACCCAGAGCTTTATTGTAACGGAAATCATTTGCTGCACGACGAGGGAATCCGAAGGTAATTCTATATAGTCTCACATCTCCAATTTCCCCTCTATTCACAATATCTTTGACTGCCTGTATCTGATTATGGAAAACAAACATGTAGTTCTCGTGCAAAGCCATTCCCTTTTCACCTGCCAGCCTAACCAACTCCTGCGTATCCGAAAGGCTAGTTGTAGACGGCTTCTCAAGCAAGACATGCTTACAATGTTGCAGTGCAAGCTTAGCCCACTTGAAATGCAATGCTGGTGGTAAAGGAAGATAGATGCTAACCGGAAATAATAGCAACAGAATCCTGCGTACTATTTTTAATCCCACATTAGCATTAGAAATAGCCAAACGGTAATGCAGTAATGATCGAAAACCATTAAAGTTTGACCACATATAGGATAGCAACAAACGCAACACTACGATTGTTGGCAATTGAGGGCAGCCATGCGCCAAACTTATATCATCTGGAGCATGAAACCGCTCTACATCCTTCTTTATTGTATTCCAAATACTGGACATCAGATTTTGTTATAGTAATCCTTTATCGTTTCAATTATTAAACCGACTTCTTCATCAGTCAATTCATAGAACATGGGCAAACGGACAAGGCAGTCAGCAAACCTGTCACAATTGGGCAGATTCGGAATCTCGCCTACATGATGCTTCTTATAATACTCACTTAAATGCAAACTTAAATAATGGAACACTGCAAGGATACCTTTCTCTTTTAAGAAAGAAATCAAAGCAGTGCGCTCATCAAGATTCCGGCAAACGAAATAAAACATGTGTGCATTGTTCGTAGCATATTCTGGCATATCGGGTATCTTAAAGAAACCTTTTTCTGCAAGAGGCTTCAAGCCGTTGTAATACTGTTCCCCAATGGCCTGACGGCGGGATTGGATCGTTTCAAGACTTTCCAATTGTGCCCACAGGAATGCACTATTAATTTCGGAAGGCAGAAAGCTGGAACCGGTATCAACCCAGCCATACTTATTGACCATACCACGGAAGAACTCAGCTCGGTTTGTGCCTTTCTCCCAAATGATTTCAGCCCTACGAATGAAGCGGTCTTCATTGACAACCAGCAAACCACCTTCACCACCAGCCGTTACATTCTTTGTCTCATGGAACGAGAAGCAACCCAAATGGCCAATACTTCCTAATGGCTTGCCTTTATAATAAGAATCGATAGCCTGTGCAGCATCTTCCACAACCAATATGTTATGCTTATTGGCAATCTCCATGATTCTATCCATATCGCAGGCAATACCGGCATAGTGTACAGGGACTATCACTTTCGTTTGGGGTGTAATCAATGCTTCTATCTTATCCGAATCAATGTTCGGGTTATTCTCGCAACTGTCTGCAAAAATGATTCTTGCACCTTGACGCACAAAAGCCAAAGCAGAGGAGACAAATGTATAACTGGGGACAATTACTTCATCTCCTGGCTGGACATCGCAAAGGATGGCAGCCATTTCCAAAGCATCTGTTCCCGATGTGGTCATGATGGCTTTTTTGAATCCATATTTAGTTTCAAAAAAGTTCTGGCATTTTTTTGTAAACACTCCGTTACCTGACAATTTACCAGTGTAAACTGCCTGATACATGTAATGGGCTTCCTTACCTGTAAGGAAAGGTTTGTTAAATGGAATCATACGTTATTCAAACAATTAATATTATCATTTAGAATTATTCAGCCACCAATGCCACACATTGGTACATGAACTTACAGTAAAACCTGCTTTTTCATATAAATGACAAGCAGCTTTATTATCATATTGGGTTGCAACATCAAGTTTTTTACCGCCTTTTGTAAACAAATAATGTTTGACATGCTGTAATATGGCGCTACCGATGCCCATCCCTCTACATTCAGGATCAGTAGCAACGAGACCAATAATACCACTATTATTATCCCTTTTCAGCGTAATAAGTCCCTTTGGACAATCATTAACCATGTAACAAAAGACTTCGTCTGCAATGGAATGATTGACAGACTGTTCTATCCAGCGGGTATATAACCTTTCATAAGAATTCGGTGGGAAATGACTATCTAACTTATAACGAGAATACTCTCCGCTCGCCAAAGCAAGCTTGAGCAAATCTTCGCTTACAAACTGGTCTTTATACTCTAATATATGATTGTCAAAACATGAAGGCTCTGTTACCACCATTGAATATACAACCTTCCTATCAACTAAAATGGAATCGGGGATCGGGGGTGTAATATCATTATTTGAGAAAATGTAGATCAAATCATACAATCCACT
This sequence comes from uncultured Bacteroidales bacterium, assembly GCA_947302175.1. Taxonomy (GTDB): domain Bacteria; phylum Bacteroidota; class Bacteroidia; order Bacteroidales; family UBA932; genus Cryptobacteroides. The sequence continues at coordinate 96,597 of CAMYVB010000005.1, forward strand.
TAGACTGTCCTTTATAAAAGACAATTCCTCCAGTTCTTTTTGCGTTGACACAATGGCTTTACCTATTCGCAATCCGAAAAAAGAGCTATCCCACTCCAGAAAATTGACCTTCCCGATCATTTCACTAGTGTCCGGAGAAATTTTCTCCGACAAAGCTTTAACTGTTTAACTTCAACAACTTACAAGGCTCAGAAATTTTTTCGATTAGAACTCAGTAGCTTTGCGGGCCAGTCCTAAGACGCCATCCGCAAGCCATGAACAAAGGAAAAACAGTCTTCGCTCAAATCATGTCTCTCTTCAACGAATACGAGTTCAAGAAGTGTGTTGATCGCTATAAAGGCGACAGTCACTCTATCAAGTTCAATTGCCGTGACCAGTTCATGGTGATGAGCTTTGCTCAGTTCACCGACAGGGTAGGTTTGAGAGATATTGAGACTACACTTAACCTCTGCGGAGACCTCTACCGGTCGGGAATCAAGGTAATGCCCCGATCCATGCTTGCGGAAGCCAACGAGAAGAAGGATTGGTGTATCTATCAAGACTTTGCGATGACTCTGGTAAAAGAAGCCACCTAGCTTTACAAGGATGAAAAGCTGCGGATTGGTCTTGAAGAGATGATATATGCGTTCGACAGCAGCACGATTGAGCTCTGTCTGAAGTTGTGCCCCTGGGCGGAGTTCCATCACGGGAAAGGCGCCTTCAAGATGCATACGCTGATGGACCTGAGAGGCTCGATTCCCACCTTTGTTCTCCTCACACCCGGCAAGGTCAATGATGCTAAGGTGATGGACAAAGTCCCGGTAGAGGCCGGTGCTTTCTACTTGATGGACAAGGGATATGTCGCTTTTGAGAAGCTTTTCAAATACTTCCAGCAGAAGCGCGCCTTCTTTGTCACCAGAGCAAAAGACAATATGGTCTACGAGGTTCTTGAGTCCAGACCGGTCGACAGAAGTTCCGGAGTCCTTTCTGATGAGACGATTCGTCTTTCTGGCTACTACTCCTCCAGGAAGTATCCCGATACGATGCGACTTGTTGTGTATGAGGACTTTGACACCGGGAAGGTCTATCGCTTTCTGACCAACAACTTCGCGATTGAAGACCCGCTCACCATTGCGGAACTGTACCGCGAGAGGTGGCAGATTGAACTGTTCTTCAAATGAATCAAGCAGCATCTGCACATCAAGACCTTCTACGGAACCACCCAGAACGCCGTTTACACGCAGATCTGGATAGCCGTTTGCGACTACCTTCTGCTCATCATTGCGAAGAAACGGTATGGTCTGGTTCCTAGTCTTCATTCTATCTCTAACTCGATCGGACAGGTCCTATTCAACAGGGCGGACATCCGTGATCTTTATAATCAGTCGACAGTTCCCGTGGTTGTTCCGGAGGCGGGGTCTGCCGAGCAACTTACTTTATGGTAAAATTTCTCCGGACAGCAGTGAACAAAAGAGCAGAATTAATACCTATTTCCCAAACTCCTTCACGCAGTTTACTAAAGCATTGAAATTACCCATATCATGCATTCTTCCTTGCAATTGCACTCCTATCATACCATGTTTTTCCCTAACTTTCTCAAGCGCAGATGTGAGTTCTATCTCATTGTCACCATCGGTTGAGGCAGATATTTCTTCCCGTAGTTGTTCAAACACTTCAGGCGTCAAGATATACTGTCCGAAAACAGACATATACCTTTTTTCACCGTCTTTGCACTTAACGCCAAGGAATTCTTCAGCATAACTGGCCTTGGGCTTCTCTGTCATCTTGGTGATTGCGAGCTCGGTTTCGCTCGAGTTCTCCCATACTCCGGAAAGGATCCCATAATGCGATACTTCCGTAAGCGGAATTGGATGGATGGCTACCATCAACTTGTTATATTGTTCGTATTTTTCAATCAGTTGTAAAGCACAGGTTTTGTTGGTATCCGTCCTGTAAAGGGTGTCTCCCAACAGCAACAACACCGGCTCGTTATTTGCAAAGTCGGCCGCTTGATACACGGCATGGCCAAAGCCCCGTTTCTCTTTCTGATATACATAATGTAGCTTTTTACCTATGGAGAGAATACGGTTCTCATATTCCTGCATCTCAGGATTTAATTTATGCAAATGCTCATCTGAAAGCGGCTTTTCAAAGAAGTTTTGGTATATCAGGCGATCTTCCTCTGAACCCAAGACTATGCAGATATCCTCAATGCCGCTTTTCACAAGTTCTTCAAGCAATAAGAGGATTACCGGTTTGACCATTCCATCTTTATCCGGTATGGGGAAAAAATCCTTTTTTAATACTCTGGTCGCCGGATATAGTCTGGTTCCAAATCCAGCAACGGGAATAATAGCCTTTCTGATCGTGTGAACCGGTTTCAGCGTCAACGCATACGCTTTCATCCCTTGTGCGTTCAGATAGCTTATCAATTGCTGTTGGCTTTCCTCGCTCTTAGCAAGGAACTGAACAGAACCATCACCTTGAGACCCAACCCCTTTCCCTCCGTACACCAGCGGCTGGATATGTGGGTCATTCAATACTTTATGGAGCTTGGGAGATGTCAGCTCTTCAGGGCACATAGGAGCCACGGCAGAATCAAATAACTCTTGTGCTTCTGTCATAAGTTTGCCTAATGACTCATCATCTCCACAGGCCATATATTCGACTGCCCTGGCAATGATCTTCTGATTTGCTTCTCCAAGAGCCTGATGTTCACGTTCTTCTTTCGCATTTGAAGCAAAGGGATAAGCTCTATTCAAGTCCCGGAGGATCCTGATTGTATCCTTTGAGGCGAGCAAGTCGGCAAACACCCAGTAGAGATGTTTTTTTACGTTTAGTGTTTTGACTTCCATCTCGTCTCCATCAAAAATCATCAGGTTCGGCTTAACGCCGAAAGCACATGCCTGGTCCAGTCGACCACAACGGGAGGCCGTCCGCAACTCTCCCAGATAGGCAATATGCATCTCGCCTTTCGTGTTCAAGTTTAGCCGGTATAATTGGTTGAAAGCTCGTGCTACCAGTACGCAGATTGCCGCACTCGATGAAAGTCCGCTTTTAATGGGAAGTGTCATCGACTTTATAGTTATCTTGACTCCACCTACCTGGTAGCATTCCAACATATATGAGGCTACGCCGGCACAATAACTGAAGAACGAACCGGATTTCGCTACACCTTTCAATTCCTGCTCATTCATCTTGCAAGCAAAGTCCTGCCAAATATCAACAATCTCCGGGGCTTCGCTATACATTTCGAAGATCTGACTTTTCTCAACCTCCGCATAAATGCCTTGTTCAATGCCGGTTACAATGCTGGCACCGGGCGCGATATCGGCGTTCATCGTGCGATACTTACCTGCCCAGTCCGTGTGTTCGCCAAACAGACAGAGTCTCCCGGGGACAAATAGTTCTATAGCCATTGCTGAATAAATAAGTCGTTTGAAAGTTCCTTTGCAGAATAATGGACCTTCTGCTTGCTGTTGTTATTCGTTATCTTCCTGAGATTATGTTCCTAATCTTTTTCTTCAGTCCGATCATTCGAAGCCTGAAGAATTCCTTCTTGTCCATTTTCAACATTTCCTTGTCTAGCGTAAGGTCGGTTCTATCTTTCAGCGGCCATTGTATCTGCCCCATGCCAAGCTTTGAGTATGGATCGTCATCGTTCATCTCATAATTGGTGCTTCCTTCAACGCCAATTCCGACATTTGTAGATAGGTTCACTCCCGGACAAATACAGATGCCGTCGTTCTTGTTGATGATATAGCTCCAAGTGTAGTCCCAAGATCCCATCTTATCATTGGGATTTGAACAGGCATTATAATAGCGTATTGTCATCCATCCTTGAAAAAGCCCGAAGCGCTCGAATAGTTTCTTCCTGGGATAGTCTTTCCACCCTTCAAACTCGTTGGGATTCTTCTCCCAGGCCCTTTTCCATGTCGCCCAACCCCAAATATTTGCAAATTGGGTAAAGAAATACTCGTTCGATATCTGATTCTTTCCGGAATGGTTACGGGAGCTGATAATCATTACCTTATCCTCGTCTTTGTACTTCGGCAGGAGAATCTCGCATAGCTTATAAAAGTCTTGAGAAAGCACTACGTCATCCTCGTTAATAATCCCACATTCCTCATTTTCAAAAAACCAGCTGATGCCTCCATAAACCGCATTCGTGCATCCAAGATTGGAATCACGAAACAGAGTCTTTACATCGCAATTCCAGTCTATGCTCTCCAGAATAGCCTTTCGTGTCGCTTCGCATTCCTCCTTTTCTCCGGCGACGTGTGTCCTTGGACCATCCGCTGCGATATAAAGCCTTTCAGGTTGGTATGCCTTTATTGATTCGAAGGTCGTCAATGCCGTCAATGCCGTCAATGCCGTCAATCATATTGATGGCGTTAATAAGGCCCACGGCTATGCCGAAAAAGACCACGACGCCGCCAAGGATGGGCACGGGATGGT